>CBESNA010000018.1:0-73827 GCA_965530755.1 uncultured Acidimicrobiia bacterium
CGGACTTCGGACCAGCGGACTTCGACCCGCCGGACTTCGACCCGCCGGACTTCGGCCCGCTTCGAGCCGGGATCGCGTTTCGACGTCCGCCCCCCGCCTTGCCGCCACCACTCTTGCGTTGCCCGCTCATCGACTCACTCTTCTTTCATCGCGTCTGATCTGGTCAGCAGTGCCACAGCATGGCACTGCACGCCGCCCTGGAGGCCTGCGACACCCTCGGTTCGTTTGCCCTTCACCGCGACCGGACCACCGACGACGGCGGTCAGGCGCTGCTCGATCTCGATCTTGTGCGGCGCCAGCTTCGGCGTATCGAGCACAACCGTGCAGTCGACATTCACGACCGTCCAGCCGGCAGCCCAGACCTGCGCCATTGCCTGATGCAGGAGGTCGACGCTGTCGGCGCCTGCGTTCGCAGGATCGGTGTCAGTGAAGAGCTGTCCGATGTCGGGGCAACCGGCGGCGGCGAGCAGGGCATCGGTGCAGGCGTGAGCGATCGGATCGGCATCACTGTGACCGGCCAGCCCGGCAACGTCAGGGAACACCGTCCCGCCGAGGACCAGCTGTCGATCGGGATCATCGGACCAAGGATGGACATCGAATCCGTGGCCGATGCGGAACGACGCAGCGGTCATGCCCCGGCCCCGTCCACTGCGGCGGAGCGTGACAGGAACGCTTCGGCGACGACGAGGTCGTCCACGGAGGTGATCTTGAGGTTCCAGGGCTCACCGTCGACGTGCAGCACCTGATGACCGAGCTCATCGACGAGCGATGCGTCGTCGGTTGCATCACCACCTCCGGCATGGGCTCGATACAGAATGTCGCGATCGAAACCCTGGGGTGTCTGAACCGCGACCAGCTCGGACCGATCGACCGCACCACCGGTGATCTTCCTCAGTGTGTCGGTCACGGGTACCACCGGGATGACGGCAGCTGCGTGATCGAGCCCGGCGATCACCCGCCGTACGAGGCCCGCCGAGGCGAGAGGTCGAGCGCCGTCGTGCACGAGGACGTGCGACGCAGTGTTCGGGACGGCGGCGAGTCCGGCCCGTACCGAATCCGATCGCGTGTATCCACCGGTGACGATCACGTCGCCGGGAAGAGACCCTCGGTCGATGACCGCGTCGGGCACGACGAGCACGACGCCGTCGACGCCGCCGTCCTTCAGCGCAGCCACAGCCCAATCCAGCACCCGACGACCGGCAAGCGGTTCGAGCTGCTTGAGAGCCCCGAATCGACGTCCGGAGCCACCGGCGACGACGATTCCCCAGACATCCATGAGCGCCGACGATAGCTCCAACCAGGTCCGAGAGGTCTTCCGGCAGCCATGCGGCGATGAGCGCGATCCACGATCGGGTCGCCTTCCGCGCCATGTGACAAATAGCACTCCGGGTGAGTACGGTAGCCCGATGGTTGATCCCGAGTTGCTCCGCACGATCGAGCTGTTCGCAGACTTCAGCGACAAGGAACTCGGGAGCCTCGCCGGGGATTGCGCCACGATGGACCTCCAACGGGGTGACGTACTCTTCGCCGAGGGCGACCAATCCGATCAGCTCTACGTCACGCTCAGCGGCCGAATCGCCATGGTCAACCGATCCGTCGACGGTCGCGAATCAGTCGTTGCCCTGATGGAAGACGGCGACCTCTTCGGCGAGATGCCCCTGTTCGACTCGCAGAAGCGGTCCACCGACGCCCGTGCCCTGGAACCGTCCACGGCGATCTCGATTCCCTACGGCCCACTTCGATCGATCTACGAGGCGAATCCGATACAGCTCTGGCGGGTCGTGGCACTGCTGGCCAAGCGGCTGCGGGCGATGGACGGCGTGCTCGCCGACTCGGTCTTCCTCGACGTCACAGGCCGAACGGCCAAGCGGCTGCTCGAGATCGCCGGCGATCACGACGAGTTCGCCCTTCCCGTCACACAGGAGGAGCTGGCCGGCATGGTTGGTGCCAGTCGCGAACGAGTCAACAAGGCGATCGCCAGCTTCATCCGTCTCGGCTGGCTCGAGCAGCGCGATCGGCGCTACATCATCGTCAAGCGGGATCAGCTGGAGTTGCGATCCCGCTGATCAGAAGCGACGAACTGACCCGCTCTTGCGGCGGGCGGCCGACGCCGCGCTCGAGATGGCGAGATGCAACTCTGCGGCGCGACGCTCGCTCATTCCCTCGACCAGCTGGAGTTCATCCGGCGTTGCCGCCAGCAAGACGTCGAGAGTGCCGAAGTGCTCGACGAGCTTCTCCATGACGGCACCGGACAGGCGGGGCACTCGCGTGAGCAGGCCGAGCCCCCGCGGGTTCAGTGATGCATTGAGATCGGTGCCGGCCGAAGCCAGGTGCAGCGTCTTGGCCATGATCTCCTCGTTGAACAGGGCGTCGTCATCGAGCGCCGAAAGCGCCGTCATGGCCTCCTCCACACGGAACGTGGTGTCGTCCTGGAAGTAGTCGCGGATGAGCAGGCGCCGATCGTCGGCGACACCGCCCATCAGCTCGTTCAGCTGGAGCCGAACGAGGCGGCCATCGGAACCGAGCTCCAAGAGGTTTCGTTCGATCTCCGACGCGATCCGGACCGTCATCTCGGCTCGCTGCAGCACCTCGACCACATCCTTGAGCGCCACGAGATTGTTGATCTCGAGGGCGGCAAGGGTGTGGGTGACTTGATCGAGGCGATTGCGATACCGCTCGAGTGTCTGCAGCGCCTGGTTCGAGCGCTCGAGCAATCGACTCACCGGTTCGAGAGAGTGCCGTTGGTCTCCCACGTAAACCTGGATCTCCTTGCGTGACTGCGACACCGCAATCACCGGCACGTGCAGGCTGCGGGCGACTCGCTCAGCGGTGCGATGCCTCGTGCCGGTCTCGGCCGTCGGCACGTTGGGGTTCGGGACGAGGTGGACGTTGGCTCGGGCTATCCGGCTGCCATCCGATGCGAGGATGATGGCGCCGTCCATCTTCGCCAGCTCCGACAGGCGCTGGGGTGTGAACGCCGCGTCGAGCAGGAAGCCTCCGGAGCAGATGTTCAGGACGTCCGGGCCGTCACCGAACACGATCAAGCCACCGCGTCCTGATTGGAGGACGCGGTCCAAGCCTTCGCGCAGGGGTGTACCAGGCGCCACCTGAGTGAGCGCACGCGCCATCACGCCATCGAGGTCGAACTCCATCGCAGCATCGTAGTTCATCTACTCGGGGTGGCGTCAGAAGGGCGAGCCGACCGGGGCGGGGAGTTCGGCGACGGCATCGGCGATTGTCCCGACCCTGATGAGGCGCATGCCGGCGGGACCGTCGGCCGCCGAGGTCGGCACGATGGCTGCCCGAAAGCCGAGCCGGTGGGCCTCCGCCAGGCGACGCTCGAGCTGGGGCACCGAGCGCACCTCACCAGAGAGTCCCAGCTCACCGCAGGCAACGAGCCCAGCTGGGAAGGGGCGATCGGCGATGGCCGAAGCCACGGCGAGGGCGATCCCGAGATCAGCCCCTGGTTCGACGACCGATGCGCCGCCGGCAACGGAGGTGAACACTTGCTGCCCGAAGGTCGACACTCCCGCACGCTGCTCGAGGACCGCACACACCAACTTCACCCTGCTGACGCTCAATCCCTCGGCCTGCACTGCGGCCGGGCGCTCGCCGTGGGGCGAGGCCAGGGCTTGGACCTCGACCAGGACAGGACGGTGACCATCGAGGGCAGGCACGACGATCGACCCGGCCGTGTCCAGCCGACGATCGGCCAGAAAGCGACCGCTCGGGTCGGCAATCGCTTCGAGTCCGAGGCCAGTCATTTCGAACAGCCCGACATCGGTCGTTGGCCCGAAACGGTGTTTCACTGCTCGCAGGAAACGGATGTCGTGGTGCCGATCGCCAGTGAACGACAGCACGGTGTCGACGACGTGTTCGAGCAGGCGGGGCCCCGCCAGGGCGCCGTCCTTCGTGACGTGACCGATGATGATCAGCGAGGTGTCGGTGGATTTCGCCACGGCGACGAGACGCGCCGCTGCTTCTCGCACTTGGGTGACCGATCCCGGCGACGCATCGAGTGCGGCGACACGGAGCGTCTGGATCGAATCGATGACGGCCACAGCGGGACGCTCCTCGGCGAGCGTCGAGACGATGGTCTCCACCGTGGTGTCGTCGAGCACCATCAGCGACGGCGGAATCGAACCGAGACGAGCAGCACGAGCGGCCACCTGCGACGGCGCCTCTTCGCCGGTGACGAGAAGGACGCCGGCCCCGGTCGATGCCACCGAGCATGCGATCTGCAGCGTGAGCGTCGACTTGCCGACACCGGGTTCACCGCTCAGCAGCGTGACCGAACCTGCCACGAGGCCACCGCCCAGGACACGATCGACCTCGGCAAGACCGACCGGGTTCGGAACCGAGGTCGAACCGTCGAATCCGCCGAGAGGATCAACAGCCCGCGCCGCCATTGTCGATCGTGGCCGGACCTGCATGACCTCCTCGATGGTCGCCCACCCCTCGCATGACGTGCACTGCCCGATCCATGCTGGTGTCTCGGCACCGCACGATCGGCACACGAAGATTCGTCGTTGTCTTGCCATGCGATGGATCATGACAACGGGGTGTGACAGCCTGCTTCGAGGTCAGCCGCCGTTGACGGCGTCGATCACCGGGGCGAAGTCATCGAGTGACCGCACCACGAAATACGAGATGCCCCAACGCAACCGGCAACGCTCGATCTTCTCGGCGATCTCGTCGACCGTGCCGATCAGGACATACGGCGTCTCAGCGGCGTCCTCGCGAGTGAGTCCATCAACGCGTCCGCAAAGCTCGGCGATCGACGAGTCGGCATCCTCGGTGATGTCGACCACCTGCACCAGGGCGTTGAGTTCCAGCTCGGGGAATCGCTCACCGGCTCCGGCGCGGACCTCCTCGAGCTGGCCATCGAGATGTGCCGTCGTCCACGTCACCGTGTGTCGGTGGCCGTCCTCGAGGGTTCGACCCAGGCCCTGCAACCCGATGATGTCCGCGTGGGCGCCGGCGTGACCAAGAAGTGCTCGCCCGTTGCCTCCGACCAGGATCGGGAGGCGCTCTTGCACCGAGCGGTCGATCTTGGCGCCGCTGATGCGATGCTGGGGGCCGTCGTGATCAACCGTCTGCCCGTCGAGCAGCGCCCGGAGGATCTCGACCTGTTCGGCCAGTTGCAACTTGCGAACCGCAGCCGGCAGTCGCTCGATCCCGGTTTCGTCGTACTCGTGAGGTGTGTGGCCAGCACCGAGACCGAGCTCGAATCTACCGCCCGACAGATGGTCGAGCGTCGACGCCTCCCAGGCCAGCTGAACGGGGTTCCGCATCGTGGCGTTGAGCACGAACGTGCCGAGCCGGATGCTCGACGTCCGCTCGGCGACGGCGGCCAACACGGGCAGCGGAGCCGGTCCCTGGCCGACGTGATCTGACACGCAGAACACATCGAATCCGGCAGTTTCGGCCCGCTGCGCAACCTCCCGTGGGCCGAGGCCGTCCTGGCGGGCGTACTGGCATCCGAAACGCACTCGTGTCGTCATCTCGCAGGTCACTCCGCGGGGGTCGACACATCGAAGCTGCGAAGGATGGCGTGACCGTTCGACTCCTCCACGGTGGCGCCCGGCGCGAACCACGCCGTCTGGTATCCATACTCCCGGGCCGCATCGAGATTGGCGAGGTCGTCGTCGACGACCATGATCAGGCTCGGAGGTTGACCCGTGACTCGGCGAAGCACCTCGTAGATAGGGCGATCGGGCTTGCGCACCCCCACGGCGCCGCTCATCACCCATGGGTCGATGAGCCCGCCGAGACTGTGCTTGGTCTTCAGCTTGTTGGCCCACGAGGTGGCGTCGTTTGTCACACAGGCGACCTGTACGCCCTGGTCGCGTAACGTTCGGAGGAATTTGATCACCCCCGGGTTCAACTGAAATCGGCTGAGATAGGCATCGTCGAGTTCGTTCGGTTCACCCTCGATGCCGATGGCGCGCCAGAAGTCGGCCGTGGTCATCCGCCCCAGGCTGAGGGAGCGCGACCGGGCCACGATCTCGTCCTCGGTCACCGTCGACCCCATCTCGCGAGCGAATGGCACCAGAATGTCGTGGATGTCGTTCCCTTCGCGGTAGACGACACCCATTCCGTCGAGGGCGACGACCACCGGCGTGGTCGAGACCCCGTCGGTGTCGACGTTCGATTTCGCGGCAGGGATGACCGGTGCCGTCCGCTGCTTCGGTTTCGATTTCGGTTTCGGCCGCGACGTCTCGCTCGGCTTCTTCTTCCGACGATTCTGGGGGCGGACCAGACGAAGGGCTTGACCCAACAACACCAAGCCGGCGAGGACGGCAGCCAGGATCGCAACACCGCGCCATACGAGAGCGGTCACGGCTCGGGTCGACGACGCAACCGAGACTGTCGTAGCACTCGTGTCGGCAAGCGTTGTCTCCCAGACCCGCACCGTGGTGTCGTCGCCGGCAATGGCCTCACCCGTCGACTCATCGACGAGGACCGGGTCACCCGGAAGCTCGATCTCGAGGCGGACGCTCACATCCGATGCCGACGCCCCGTAGCGAGTGGCCAGCTCCTCGATCGACCGACCGAGCGCTGCCACCAGCTCGGAATCACCGAACGGCTCGAGACCGGCCGGATGGATCGAGCCATCGATCGAGTAGTCGACCCGAGCGAACCCCTTCGTCCGTTCGAGCCGGAAATCCCTGAACAGATCGGCCTCGCCGGAGATCTCGCGCATGATCTCGTCGAGTTGTTCCGGGGTCCCGAAGGCTTTTGTCGCCGACAGCTGAAGGCCTCCGTTGTCGAGGCGCTGAGGCGCATCGGTCTGCCAACCTGCGTCGTCGAGGTCACCGAGCGCGAGCCCGACCGTGCCGAGGTCGATGATGGCGCTGCTGGCCGCCCCGTCCAGGACGATCTCGGTGCGGACAAGACCCGAACCGTCCTCCTCTACAGAGACGTCGACGAGAACCGCCGAGTCACACCCGACCAGGAAGAGGAGGGCCGCGACGACCGACAATCGTCGAACAATGGTCGAAAAGGCCCGAAGCACCGCCCCAAGCTAGTGGAACGGTGCTTCGGTGGAGTTCATCGGTCGGCCCAAACGCGAGTTGAGAGCGTCAGCGAGCAACTCGGGGAACGCAAGGGCCCCCAAGGGCCCGAGCGTTCACTCGGTCTCGGCGAGCTCCGGGGTCGACGGGGGCTGGAAGCCCTCGTGCGCCGTGAACGTCAGCTGAGGCTGACCTTCGTCGTCGGTGCCCAGGTCGACCACGATGATCTGGCCGGCCCGGAACTCCTTGTAGAGCAGCTTCTCGGACAACGTGTCCTCGACCAGGCGCTGGATCGCTCGACGCAAGGGACGAGCGCCCATCGTTGGGTCATAACCGGCGTCGGCCAAGTGGTGCTTGGCGTCGACGGTGAGTTCGAGACCGATGCCCTGGCCTTCGAGTTGACCGACCGTGCGCTTGATGAGCAGGTCGACGATCTCGGTGACCTCGGCCTTGCTCAGCTCGTGGAAGACAATGGTCTCGTCGACACGGTTGAGGAACTCGGGCCGGAAGTGCGCCTTCAGCGCATCGTTGACCTTTTCCTTCATCCGCTCGTAGGTCACGGCCTCGTCGTTCTTGGAGAAGCCGAGGGTGGCCTTGCGCAGATCCTGCGTGCCCAGGTTGGACGTCATGATCAACACGGTGTTGCGGAAGTCGACGGAGCGGCCCTGTGAATCGGTGAGACGTCCCTCCTCCAGAATCTGGAGAAGGGTGTTGAAGACGTCGGGGTGGGCTTTTTCGATCTCGTCGAACAGCACCACGGAGAACGGCTTACGCCGAACGGCCTCTGTGAGCTGGCCGCCCTCCTCGTAGCCGACGTAGCCGGGAGGCGAACCGACAAGGCGGCTGACAGTGTGCTTCTCCATGTACTCGGACATGTCGAGCGTGATCAGGGCTTTGTCGTCACCGAACAAGAAGTCCGAGAGCGTCTTGGCCAGCTCGGTCTTGCCGACACCGGTCGGGCCGAGGAAAATGAACGAGCCCGAGGGGCGCTTCGGGTCTTTGAGACCGGCACGGGTACGCCGGATCGACTGGGAGACGGCGTGGATGGCGTCTTCCTGACCGATGACCCGCTTGTGCAGCTCGTCCTCCATGCGGAGAAGCTTCTCGGTCTCCTCCTCGGTGAGCTTGTAGACGGGGATACCGGTCCAGATCGACAGCACCTCGGCGATCGACTCCTCGTCGACCTCGTCGAACAGATCGACGCCGCTGGCCTTGATCTCGGACTCCATCTCCTCCTTGCGAGCGAGGAGTTCTTTCTCCTTGTCGCGGAGGCTGCCGGCCTCTTCGAAGTTCTGGTTCTCGACCGCCGACTTCTTCTGATTGACCACGTCGGCCAACTCGGACTCGAGCTCTTTGAACGCCGGCGGCGTGCTCATGCGCTTGATACGAAGGCGGGATCCGGCCTCGTCGATGAGGTCGATCGCCTTGTCGGGGAGGTGACGGTCGGCGATGTAGCGGTCGGCGAGGTTTGCCGCCGCCACGAGTGCCTGATCGGTGATGGTGACCCGGTGGTGGCTCTCGTACCGATCGCGAAGTCCCTTCAGAATCTCGATCGTGTGCTCGACGGTAGGTTCTTCGACCTTGACCGGCTGGAAGCGACGCTCGAGTGCTGCGTCCTTCTCGAGGTGCTTGCGATACTCATCGATCGTGGTGGCACCGATGGTTTGGAGCTCACCGCGAGCAAGCATCGGCTTCAGGATGCTGGCGGCATCGATGGCACCCTCGGCCGCTCCGGCGCCGACGAGGGTGTGGATCTCGTCGATGAAGAGGATGATGTCGCCGCGAGTCTTGATCTCCTTGAGGACCTTCTTGAGACGCTCCTCGAAATCGCCGCGGTAGCGCGAACCGGCGACGAGGGCGCCGAGATCGAGCGTGTAGAGCTGCTTCCCGCTGAGGGTGTCCGGCACTTCGTCTGCCGCGATCATCTGCGCCAGGCCCTCGACGATGGCGGTCTTGCCGACGCCGGGCTCGCCGATGAGGACGGGGTTGTTCTTGGTCCGACGGCTGAGGACCTGCATGACGCGCTCCGCCTCACGCATACGACCGATCACGGGATCGAGCTTCTTCTCGCGAGCCAGCTGCGTCATGTTGCGACCGAACTGATCGAGGATCAGCGAACCGGACTGCGTCTCACCGCCGCTGCCGCCCGACGTGGCGGAGGTCTTGTCGCCGCCGCTCGAGGACGAGCTTCCCGAGCCACCCTGGCCCGATGGTCCGGAGTAGCCGCTGAGCAGCTGGATGACCTGCTGGCGGACCCGACTGAGGTCGGCGCCGAGCTTGACCAACACCTGGGCGGCAACTCCTTCGCCTTCGCGAATGAGGCCGAGGAGGATGTGTTCGGTACCGATGTAGTTGTGACCGAGCTGCAGTGCCTCACGAAGGGAAAGCTCGAGGACCTTCTTGGCGCGCGGCGTGAACGGGATGTGGCCACTCGGCGAGGAGCCCCCCTGACCGATGATGTCCTCGACCTGGCTTCGCACGGCCTCGAGGGAGATGGACAGCGATTCGAGCGCCTTGGCGGCAACGCCCTCGCCCTCATGGATGAGGCCGAGCAGGATGTGCTCGGTGCCGATGTAGTTGTGGTTCAGGAGGCGGGCTTCCTCCTGGGCAAGGACAACGACCCGGCGGGCACGGTCGGTGAAGCGTTCGAACATGGGGCTCCTCCCGGATGGGGGATTCGGTTTCGAGTCACGCCGGCTGCGTGACGTCGACAGAACAATGGGCACAAGCCTACAGCGGGTCCTGTTCCCAAAGTCGGCCCCGGCGGTCCGGTCGTGAGGGATTGGCTGAAACCCGCGGTTGAGCGGACGCGCAACGCGTGTCCTAGCCTCGTTCCGTGGCCACGAACCCGCTGTCGCTCCTTCCAACCGCTGCCGCCGACAAGGAACGCGTCGAACGCACTCTTCTGGATGTGGTCCGGATCGACAATGATCCGTACCTCACCGAGATCTCCTCCCACCTGATCAAGGCCGGTGGAAAGCGGCTGCGTCCGCTCTTCGCCATCGCCTCTGCTGCCGCATCGATGGAGGACGGCTCGGCGGTCGACGACGACGTCGTCCGCGGCGGTGTCGCCGTCGAACTCGTCCACATCGGGTCGCTCTACCACGACGACGTCATGGATGAGGCCGAGATGCGACGTCAGGTCATCAGCGTCAACGCCCGGTGGGGCAACCTCCGTGCCATCCTGAGCGGTGACTACTTGCTTGCCAAGGCATCCGAGATCGCAGCCGACCTCGGCGTCGAGGTCGCCGGCTTGCTCGCCTCGACGATTGCCGATCTCTGCCGGGGCCAGGTCGGAGAGCTGCAGACGATGTACGACGTCGACCGATCCGAGGAGCAGTATTTCCCGTCGATCGCAGGAAAGACAGCGTCGCTGTACGCGGCGGCGTGTCGGATCGGCGCCATCGTGAGCGACCAGCCCCGAGCGGACATCGACCGACTCACCGAGTTCGGTCGGCTGTACGGCATGGCCTTCCAGGTGGTCGACGACATCCTCGACGTGATCGCCACCGATGAGCAGCTGGGCAAACCGGCTGGCAACGACATGATCGAAGGCGTGTACAGCCTTCCCGTCATCCACACGCTGGCCTGGCCGGAAGGTGGTCTGCTGCGCGAGCTCCTCACCGATGGTCTCGCAGTGGCCGAGCGCCATCAGGCGATCGACATCGTCAGACACGGGCCCGGTGTCGCGTCCTCGCTGGCAGTGGCCCAGCGCTTTATCGACGAGGCCAAGCAGGTACTCGCCGACGTCAGCACCAACGAGGCGGCAACCGCCCTGGCCGGCGCAGCCGACCACCTATTGACCAGCATCCCCTTCGACCGGACCGAGTCCCAGACACACGCCTGAACCCGAGGCTGGAAGTAGCGTGCGGGAATGGCTGGGATCCTGGGAGCACTCGAGGCACCGAGAATCTCGCCTCCCACCCGGCACTCGCTGCTGCGCGGAGTGCTCGCCTACCGCGCGATCGTCGGCGTCTGGATGACGATCGTCTTCGCCTGGGAGATCTGGGAACGCAGCGGAAACGACCCGCTCGACGTGAAACCGGACGTCGCCCACCCCGTCAGCGGCGCCGTTCTGATGGCCATCGCCTGGTCGGTCACCGCCGTCATCGGCTTGTCCTACGTCCGGTCGGCCGACTCTGTCCTCGCCCCCGCCCGAATCCTCCCCGAGATCGGGATCGCCGCTGTTCTCCTCGGCCTCGACACTTGGGTCTACGGCTCGCCTCACTCCCAGGCGCTGCCCACCGTGTGGCCGCTGGCTGTCGTCTTCACCGTCGCCATCGCCGCCGGCACTCGGCCAGCGGTCGTCACCGGCATCGGTCTCGGCCTGATCCGCTACGCCGGATGGCTCTTGTTCCCCTACGAGGACACCAGCCGGTGGAGCCTCGCTCGCATCGCCAGCACCGTCCTCTTCGGTGTCGCCGGTTGGGTCGCCGGCTACCTCCTCGACTCCCAGGCATCAGCCGATCGCTCGATCTCCGCGTTCCGAGCTCGCGAGGAGGTCGCCCGCACCTTGCACGACGGAGTGCTCCAGACCCTGGCCGTGATCCAACGCCGTAGCGACGACACCGAACTCGTCCACCTCGCGCGAACTCAGGAGCTCGAGTTGCGGGACTACCTCTTCGGCGGAGCGGAGGTCCACGCCGATCTGGCGGCGGCGCTTCGGGCCGCGGCCCGAAGGGCGGAGGAGCGATACTCCATGCGAGTCGATGTCATCTGTGCCCCCGATCTCCCCCAAGGCAACGAGCGACAGATCCACGCTCTGAACGGCGCCGTGACCGAAGCGCTCACCAATGCGGCCAAGCACGGAGCGAGCGAGACGGCGACTGTCTACGCCGAACCCGGCGAGGACACCACGTTCTTCGTCTCGATCAGAGACCGCGGCACCGGCTTCGACCTGCTCGATCACTCGGCCGGTGAAGGCCTCACCGGTTCGATCAGAGGCCGTATCGCAGACGCCGGGGGCTCGGTCGAGATCACGTCGAAGCCGGGGAGGGGAACCGAGGTGACGCTGCGTGTCTGACGACGCGACTCGAAGCGATGGACCGACCTGTCGAGCTCCTGTGCGAAACTCGTTGCCATGAGTTTCACCAGCCATGTGACGGTCGTGCTCGCTGATGATCACCCGATCTGGCGTTCCGGGGTTCGCGCCGACCTCGGCGAGAACTTCCACGTCCTGGCCGAGGCGAGCGACGCCACCGAAGCCATCGAGGCCATCACCAAGCACCGACCCGACCTCGTCGTCTGCGACCTGAACATGCCAAACGGCGGCGGACTTCGCGTCGCCAAGGAGTGCGGAGAGCTCACCAACATCGTCATGCTCACCGTGTCGGAAGCCGAGCGCGATCTTCTCGACGCTGTCGCGGCCGGAGCCATCGGCTACCTGGTGAAGTCCACACCACCTGACGAGCTCCGGACCGAGCTCTGGAAGGCTGCGCAGGGTGAGCCCGTCTTCTCCCCTGCACTGGCCAGTCTCGTGCTCGGAGAGTTCCGGAAGATGTCGAAAGACCAGGGCCCGACAAACGCCCTGTCCGAACGCGAACGGGAGGTCCTCCAGCATGTGGCCAGGGGTCACACGTACAAAGAGATCGGCGAAGAGCTGTTCATCTCGCCGAAGACGGTCGAGAACCACGTCCGCAACATCCTCGGCAAGCTCCATCTCAGTCGGAAACAGGAATTGATCCGCTTCGCCATCGAGCACGGAATCGAGTAGTCCGGCATCCGCCCGGACACGAGTGGTCGGGCACATTTACCTGCACCCGTCCAGTCGATCAACCCACAGAGGTGAGCATCGCTGAGGACGTTCACTCTGGGCGATCCATCGGCGATGAACGTACCGTTCCCTGGTGGGCGCAACCGCACAAGGTGATGATGCTGTGATGGACGAGACGGCGGGGGGCGAGCCCCCCGTGACGAAGTTGCGCCATGAGGCAGGTCTGACGGCGGGCCAGACACTCCCGCTGAGTTCCGGCCGCTTCCGATTCGGACCGCTGCGCTCGAATGAGGGCGGCCTGGTCAGCGGCACCCCCGAGGTCGTGAGCTTCGACCTCAGCATCCAAGATGATGGATCTGCGCTGCTCTCGGCCGGCCGAGAGCCGGTCGCTGTCGAGGGAGTGATCATCGACGGTCCCGTCGCGCTGGAGGACGGCGACGTCGTCCAGTTGACGACCGACCACTTCGTCCTCGAGACAGCGGCATCCACGAATGGGCGGCGCCACCACCAGACGGTCGAGCCACGCCCGATCCATCGCATGGCGTCGCCGAGCATGACGAAATGGCTGGCCCTCTTCGGCACGATCACGCTGCTCGGTGCCGCGGCCGGCGTCGTCGACGGGCGCCTGTTCGGCTTCGCTCTCCTCGGCCTCGCCGGCATCGTCGCCACGCTCATGGTTCGATCGCGACGACGCCAGCTGGCGTCGGAGGCCCATCGTGTCGCCGTCGACAACGCCCGATCGCTCTTCTTCTCCGAGATCGTCGCAGCACGCAAGAACGCAGCCGAGAAGCTGCGCCTTGCGACCAACACACCAGCCACCATCGCCAGGCGGGCCGACGATCGCTCGAGCTCGCCGTCTCAGGGTCAACACGTTCTTGCCACCATTGCGTCTGGCGACCGCGGGTGGGAGCCACCCGTCGTCGTTCATCGCGACCCAGGATGGGACCACACCGCCATCGTCGAGGAGCTCTCGTTTCTGCCCGCCATCCCGTTCACCGTCGACCTCGACGTGGGCCCGCTGGCCGTGGTCGGCCCCCGGCCGGCGACCCTGGCAGTTGCTCGTCATCTCGTCACGACGACCATGTGCGTCGAGGGTGGCGGCGCCACCATCAGCACCGACGTGCCCGCCGACTGGCGTTGGTTGCACGCCGCCGAGCGAAGCTCGATCCGAGTCCTCGACCACGTCGGTGGCGACCTCGGCCCACGAACAGTCGTGCTCGCCGACTCGATCGAGTCCCTGCGCACGAGGTTCGCTGTCGACAACACCGACCCTGTCGATATCGCTCACGACGCCACCGACGACGGCCGACGCGTCCACCTCAGTCATGTGGACTTCAGCCATGTCATGGTGATCGACGACGAAGGCCGAGCCACCATCACCACCGCTGACGGCGGAGGCGGATCCGGATTCGTGCCGCACGGCATCACGGCACACCATGCCGACGACGTCCAGCAACTCTTGGCCGAGCCCAAGCACGCGATCGAGCTCGGTGACGAGGGGGACATCCTCGATCCGGTGCGCACTGACCAGCGCTGCTTGGTCGAGCCGACCGTCGACCGGTCGGCCATGCTCGATCTCGCCGTCTTCGACACCGACCGCCTGCTCGTGACTGGGACCAACCACTCCAAGAATCGGGATGTTCTCGCCACCGCCGCGATTCGTCAGGCCGGGATGCATCCTGGCCGAGCCCTCTACATCCTCGATCGCGGCGATCGGGCCCTGATCCGGTTGGCGCAGCTCGAATCGTGCGCCAGCTACGTGACAATCGACCAGGTCGACGGAGTCGATCAGCTGATCTGGGATCTCGCCGCGGCCACCGCCGATCCCGACTCCGAATCCGGCCTCCTGCTCGCGCCCGACCTCTGGACCACGATCGCCTTCTACCGGGCAACCGGCCACGAACATCTCGCCGACCGCATCGACGCCGTTGTCGCCAAGATGCAACAAGTCCCGCTGGCTGCCTCATCCACGATGCTCGCCGAGTCCCCGTCGGCCTCGTTCCTGGTGTGGATCGAGACGAGCATCGAAGATCTTGTCGAGGTCAGGCAGCGCGGCGGCAACGGCGTACTCGACATGCGAGACCTTCCCGGGATCGACCTCACAGGCTCTGTTGCCCGCCTCAAGAACACCCCAACGCAGGAGATTCGACCATGACAGAGACCACCTGGGCCGGCCGATCGGCCACACCGCCTCGCCCTGAAGACGACGACCGACGCTCGAAGTGGCTGCCGATTGCCGGCGTCGTCGCGCTGCTCGGCCTCATCGGCGGAGGTGGATACCTGCTCGGGAGCATTGGCGACGACGACGCAGTCGATGCCCAAGCCGACGCGCCCGTCACCGACACCACGGTCATCCTCTCAGCGACCTCCGTGCCGCTCGACGAGGCGACCACGACGACGGAAGCAGATTCATCGACCACCGCACCAGCCACCACCGCACCAGCCACCACCGCACCGCCCACCACTGCGCCTTCGACCACCGCACCCTCGACCGAGGAGCCGGACGAAGTCGTGGTCGCAGTGGCCGACGGTGAGACCCGCGGCGCAGTCCTACGCGGCGGCGTGCTCTATCTCGGCGGTGCGGTTCCGAACCGAGCCGTAGCCGATCAGATCATCGAGCGGGCAGCCGCCGTCGTCGGCGAGGACAGGATCGTCGACCAGTACGTGGTCGATCCCGACGCCCCCGTGCCCGCAGGCGCCCCCCTGTACGTCGACGACGTCGTGTTGTTCGCCTATGGGTCACCGACGTTCGATCTGCAATTCACGCCCCTGCTCGACCTCGGACTCCTGCTCCTCAGCCAGAACCCGCAGGTCACGGTCACGATCATCACCCACACCGACGCCGACGGCAGCGAGGAATTCAACCAGCAGCTCTCACTCAGACGCGGCCAGTCCGTCGCCCAGTACTGGGTTGACCGGGGCATTCCCATCGAACAGATCATCATCGATGCCCGAGGCGAACTCGATCCCATCGCCAGCAATGACAATGCCGAGGGAGCCCAGATGAACCGACGGGCCGAATTCTTCATCGAGGGCCTGCTCGGCTGACCATTCCCCCTCGACTGCGGCACTCAACCCGCAATTCTGAGGGCTCAGAGCCGCAATTCAGTGTTGGCCTTCGGCCGGCTCAGGCCTCGGGTCGGAGGGTCGGGAACAGCACCACGTCGCGAATCGTGTGCACGTTCGCGAGCAACATGACCAACCGGTCGATGCCAATCCCGAGGCCGCCCGTCGGCGGAAGCCCGTATTCGAGCGCACGCAGATAGTCCTCGTCGACCACCATCGCCTCGTCGTCTCCCGCTGCCTTCTGGCCGGCCTGCTCCTCGAAGCGGAGCCGCTGCTCGACCGGGTCGATCAACTCACTGAACGCATTACACAACTCGCGCCCCGCGACGATGCCCTCGAACCGCTCGGTGAATCCGGCCAGCTCGCGGTGGTCGCGCGACAGCGGCGAGACTTCCTTGGGATAGTCGACCACGAACACGGGGTCCCACAACACACCCTCGACCATCTTCTCGTAGATCTCGAGCACGATCTTGCCCGGCCCGTAGCTGTCCTTGTAGCCGACCTCGAACTCGTCGGCCACCGACCGCAGCTCCTCGATCGGCATGTCAAGATGAAGGGCCCGGCCCGTGTGCTCCTCGATCAGCTGCAGCATTGACGCCCGGCGCCAGGGAGCGGCCAAGCTGATTGTGCGGTCGCCGTACTGGAGCTCGGTAGTGCCATGAAGCTCGATCGCCAGGTGTTCGACCAGCTGCTCCACGAGCTCCATGATGTCGTGGTAGTCGGCGTAGGCCTGATAGAGCTCCAGCATCGAGAACTCGGGATTGTGGCGAGTGCTGATGCCTTCGTTGCGGAAGACTCGGGCGATCTCGAACACCCGATTCAGTCCGCCGACCGTCAACCGCTTGAGGTAGAGCTCGGGGGCGATGCGGAGGTAGAGGTCGAGATCCAATGCGTTGTGATGCGTCGTGAACGGCTTGGCCAGTGCACCACCGGGAATGGGATGGAAGACCGGCGTCTCGACCTCGATGAAGTCGCGCTCCTCCAACCATCGTCTGATCAACGACACGGTCTTCGACCGCAGGATGAAGGCCTCTCGACTCTCAGGGGTGACCCACAGGTCGACGTACCGCTGGCGGTAACGGGTGTCCGGATCGGTGATCCCGTGAAACTTGTCCGGGAACGGTCGCCTGGCCTCGGCCAGGAGAACCCATTTCTGCACCTTGACGCTCAGCTCGCCCTTGCGGGTCTTCATCACCTCGCCGGTGACCCCGATCCAGTCGCCCAGGTTCAAGTCGCAGAAGTCGTCGAAGTCGGGTGTGACCTTGCTCGGGGCGAACAGCTGCACTCGCACACCGCTGTCCTGGAGAGTGCCGAAGGCCAGCTTGCCTTGCACCCGGCGCAGCATCAGCCGTCCGGCGATGGTCACCTCGACACCCGTCTCGGTGCCGTCTTCGATCGAGTCGTACTCGGCCCGCAGCGATGCGGCGCTGGCAGTCGGAGCGAAACGGTGGGGAATGGTGCGAGACATGTCGGCGTGGGCTGCCTTTGACGAGGGACGAGGGACGAGCGGGAAGCTAGCGAGGAACGACGTCGAGACCGATGTCGAGCACAGGCGCCGAGTTGGTGATGGATCCAGAGGAGAGGAGGTCGACGCCCGTTGCGGCGTAGCTGTCGAGGGTGTCCAAGGTGATACCACCCGACGCCTCGAGCAGCGAACGGGTTCGACCATGCTGGGTAGCCCACGCGTCGGCGACGGCTACGAGGTCGACCAGCTCGGCCGGAGCAAAGTTGTCGAGCAGGATGATCGATGCGTTGGCCTCGAGGGCTTCCACCATCTGGTCCTGTCGCTCGGCTTCGACGTGGATCGTCCGACCCGGCCAGAGGGTACGGGCCCGCTCGACTGCCTCAGTGATCGTCAGGCCGACCAGGTGATTGTCCTTCAGCATCAGCCAATCCGAGAGACTTCCCCGATGGTTGGCGGCACCGCCTGACCTCACGGCTGCCTTCTGGAGCGACCGATAGCCGGGGAGCGTCTTTCTCGTGTCCCAGACCGTGACCCGCCCATCAGCGATCGACACCCAGCGGGCGGCATTGGTGGCGACCCCGGAGAGGTGGCTGAGGAAGTTCAGCGCTGTCCGTTCCGCCGTGAGCATTTTGGCGAAGGGACCGGAGGCCACCCCGAGCACATCACCGGCGGCCACGTGCTCGCCGTCACCGAGATTCCATTCGATCGAGAGGAGCGGGTCGACCGCGCGGAACGTCTCGTCGACACACAACGTGCCGGCCAGAACACCGGCCTCACGGGCTCGAAACTCCGCCGTTGCCTGCATCGTCGGGTCGAGCAGGGACGACGTCAGATCGCCGAACGGTGTCAGGTCCTCGATGAGTGCTCGCTCCACCAGGAATCGGACATCAGCGATCGGCGGGTGCAGGTCGTGACGCATCGGCGAAGGCTACCCCTGGTGCGTTCCGCACCTCCGACCATGCCGGATCGGGAGCGCTCGGGACACCGGTGACCATGGCCTCGATCAGGAATCGAGCGGACCGAGCGACGTCACTGCACCGAAGGCCGTAGCGGAGTCATAGCCGAGAGCAGCCATCTCGTCGGCCAGGTCGGGAGCGATCTCGAGCAAGGGAACGACGACGAAGTTGCGTTGGAACATTCGTGGATGGGGCACGGTGAGCTCGGGTTCATCGACCGTGATCCCGTCGATCCACAACACATCGACGTCGAGCGTCCGTGGGCCCCATCGGATTCGTCGCTCGCGTCCAGCAGCACGCTCGAGCGATCGACAGAGATCCAGCAACCCCCGTGGCCGCAGTGTGGTGCTGAGCTCGACCACGATGTTCAGGTAGGCGCCTTGTTCCGGTCCCCCAACGGGTTCGGTCTCGTACACAGACGACGAGACCACGAGGTCCGGTATCGACGCCACAGCGGCGGCAAGATACTCACGACGGTCGCCCAGGTTGGTCCCCAGACCGAGGAACGCCCGGCGGGCCAGCGGGATCACGTCCGCGATCGATGGATCCGAACGCCGGTCGACGCGAGAATCGACGGCACGGGCGGACGTACCTTCCGAGCCGTCACGGTGACCGACACGGCGTTCGGGTCGCTGAGAACCAGATCCGCAACGCGGGTGGCCATTCGTTCGAGCAGGAGGAACCGCTCGCTCCCGAGCGTCGACGAGATCAGCTCGATCGTGGCGCCGTAATTGACGGTCTTGTCGAGATCGTCGGTGGCCGCCGCGGCGGCGAGGTCCAGATAGATGTCGATGTCGAACGTGAAGGGCTGCTTCCTCGCCTGCTCCTCATCGAGCACACCGCAGAAGACGAGGAGCTCGATACCTCGCAACTCGATCCGATCCTCGAGCGAGCCCGGCATGCTCATCGAGCGATGGAGAGATCGTCGATCATGTCTGCGCGGTGCCATCGGCGATGCGGGCAGCGGCAGACACCAGCTCGCGACCGTCAGGACCGAGTTGACGGCCCAGGAGACGCTCGGTCACCACGATCGCCTCTGCCGTCTCCGGAACCATGCCGGACCAGCGGAAATAGCCACCGAGAAGCCCGGCGAGGCGATCCGAGATCTCCTCCATGTGCAGCAGGATCCGGGACTTCGAGGTCAACAGGGCCTGCAGTTCCGGGTACATCTGAGCAAGCGCGATCTCGGTGTCGAGGGAGCGCGGAAACGGCCAATGCTTCCAGCGGACACCCAGCTCGTCGTAGCTGTGGAGGTTGTGATCCGACGTGATCATGGAGACAACGAAGTCGAAGTGCTGCTCCCGGATCCAGATGATCTCCTCTTGCCGGCGCACCTTGCGATGGTTCGTTCCGTACCCACCTGGTCGCTCGGAGATGGCCAACTGCTCGCCGATCACCCATTGGAAGTGGCGAGGTTCGATCCCCTGCGCCCACTTGCCTTTCGCCATCTGACTCGCCTTCCGAATGCCTCGATCGTGACTTCAGAGGATGCCGGATTTCTCGACGAATGAAGCACCTCGCCACGGGTTGTTCAGCAAGGAGTCCGTTCAGCGGTGCGACTCGACCACCGCAAGGGCCTCCGCCGTCGCCGCAACGTCGTGTACTCGCACCATGTCGACACCGGCCAGAGCGGCCTGGCAGGCGGTCGCGACCGAACCCTCGAGGCGATTGTCGGCAGCCACTGACTCGACGCCGTCCGATCTTGCGAGCAGCGTGCCCAGCATCGCTTTCCGGCTGGTGCCGACCACGACCGGATGGCCGGAGTCGACGAATCGGCCGATCGAAGCGAGAAGGGCCAGATTGTGTTCGAGCTTCTTGCCGAATCCGAATCCTGGATCAATCCACACGTGATCGACGCCGAATGCCCGGGCACTGTCCGCTCGATCAACGAGATACGCCAATACGTCGTCGACCACCGAGACATACGACGGGTCGGATTGCATCGTCTCCGGCACCCCCCGCATGTGCATGGCGATCCATCCGACTCCGACATCGGCTGCCACCTCCGCCAGCGACGCCGACACGTCGTTGAGGACCACCGCCCCGGCCTTCACTGCGGCCCGGGCCACCGCCTCGTGGCGTGTGTCGATCGAAACGGGACAGAACTCGGAGATCGCCTCGATGACAGGCACCACTCGCTGCAGCTCCATCTCGATGGGCACCGGGGCCGCTCCCGGACGTGTCGATTCTCCTCCGACATCGATGAGATCGGCCCCCTCGAGGACCATCGCCCTTGCCCGCGCGATGGCAGTGTCGACATCGAGGTTGGCTCCTCCATCGCTGAACGAATCAGGGGTGACGTTGAGGATCCCGAGGACGAGAGGACGACGACGATCAGGGTCCGTGACGAGCTTCATCATTCGACTCGCAGGACCCCAGCGGTCCGCCTGATCGTCCGTCCACCACTGATCTGGCAGCTCGTCGTGCCACCACGGACGACGGCCAAAACTCGCTCGAGCTCGGCTGCAGAAGGGGCGTACCCTTCTTCGTTGGTGAGCCAGCGCCTGAGCGCCGTTGCGGCAATGACAGCCGGAAGTGCTCGCAGACCCGCAGCGTCGGTCGGGTCGACACCGTCTGCCAATCGACGGAATTCGTCGGCGCCCTCACGAGCCACGTCGGCACTCCGGTTCAGCAATGGGACGACATCTCGATCGCTGATGTCCGCCATCAACGGCAACAGCTCGTGGCGCACCCGGTTGCGGACGAACCGCATGTCCTGATTCGACGGGTCGTCGACTGTCGAGATCGACAACTCAGCACACAGCCGCGCTGTCTCGCGACGCCTCAGCGCGAGAATCGGGTGACGGTGACCCGGTGTCATCGCTGCGAGACCGTCGAGACCAGCCCCTCGCATCATGTTGACCAGCACCGTTTCGGCCTGATCGTCGGCGGTGTGGCCCGTCATTGCATCAGGGCCGAGGATGTCGTGGCGCGCACGACGAGCTCTGGCCTCCAGGTCGCCACCAGGAGGGACCTGCGCCCGCTCGGCGCGGAACGACGCGCCGAATCGATCAGCGACGGCCCTCACGATGCCGGCCTCGCCAGTCGCTTCGGGTCGAAGGCCGTGGTCGACATGAACGGCGGTGACGTCGAGATCGACGGCCACGGCCAGAACGAGAAGGGCCGTCGAATCTGCGCCACCGGAGACCGCACAGACGACGGAGGTCCCTGCCTCCGGGAAGTCGCAACGATCGAGCAGCGAGGCCACCAGGGCATCGCCAGACACGGGCTCGGTCAGGAGCCGGTCGAGGCGGTCATGCGGCTGATCCACAGCTCCGGCAACCGGATCTCGTCGATGGCCGGCAAGGCATCCGGGCCGGTCCACACTTGATCGAACAACTCTCGCCCACCAGCGAACTCGACGGCGTGGATGAACTTCTGGCCCTCTTCGTACTGCGCCAGCTTGGCCTCGAACCCGAGCAGGCGCTGGATGATCTTGGTCGGTCCGGATCCGGCGTTGCGGCGCTTCGTGAAAACACGAGCGAAACGCGGTTGCGACGGAATCTGGTCGCGGCCAGCCCGGCTCATCGTGACGTCGCCGTGACCTTCGAGCAGACTCATCAGCCCACTGACCTTGTCGAGCGTCTCGCGCTGCTTCGGCGAGGCCAGGAGCTGCTGGAGACCACCGTCGGTGAGTCCTTCGATACCGGCTCGCTTCTTCTCGATGGCCGACTTGGCGGCGTCGATGAAGCGGCTCGGATCGGGATCGACATCATCCATGAGCTCGTTGACGAGCGAGAGGAAGTACGGACGGAGCCAGGGAACTGCGGTGAACTGCGCCCGATGGGTGCATTCGTGGATCGCGATCCAGAGTCGGAACTCCTTCGGCGGGAACCCGTAGCGCTTCTCGATGGAGAGCACGTTCGGACCGACGTAGTAGACGAGGTCCTGCGACTCGGGGTTCTCGTCCTCGATGATCAGCAGGTCGTACTGACCAATGACCCGGCCGGACATCCAGCCGAGCAGCGCACCGACCTCGGCACCGGCGAACTTCGGGCCGACCTTCTCTGAGACTGGTTCGAGGACGCTCGCGATCGCTGCCCCGATCCGCGACGGCTCATCGTCAGAGGGCTGGTTGAGTTTCTCGAGCAACGGGCGTGTGAGTCGATCGAAGCTCGCCAGGTTTGCGTCGACCCAACCGGCACGGTCAGTGACACGACCACGAGCCGGGCCGGCCAGTGAGACGAGACCGGTCTCCGCTGCGACGAGGTCCTCTGCCTGGCTGGTGAGCGAGATCATGTCGGTTGCCAGCGTCTCGAGCGCGCCGCGGTCGACATCGGCGTCGGAGTTTCCGATCTTCGCCGCGACTCGGCGGGCGGTGCCCCAATCGACCGAGACGCCCATCTATTGCTTCTTCGGGTAGCGGGGGCTCTCGACCTTGGCGAAGTAGCCGACGACCACAGCCAGAATCGTCGCCAACGTACCGATGGCGAGGAAGAGGCCGATCCAGAAATGCCAGATGACAGCGAGCATCATGTGAGTCTAGGCGTTCAGCTGTCGAGCGCGTGAAGCGCGTCGAGCACGCGATCTCGAAGGCCGCTCGGCAGTTCGGTACGGCACTTCTGGCTCACGACGGTCTTCAGCTCACCGTGGAACTCGAACGCATCGAGACAGGGTGCACAGGCATCGAGGTGGCTGCTGATCGACGCCCGCTTGGCATCGGTGAGCTCACCATCGAGAAACTCGTACAGCTCTTCGACGGCCGCCTTGCAGTCGGTCGAGTTTGCAGAACACGGATCTTGGGTCATGAGCTCGGCATCGTGGAGTGGCTTTCGGGGACACTGTCGACAGTGGGCTCAGGATCCGGAGGATCGGCAAGCCCTCGAGCGACGGCAAAGTCATACAACTCTCGCTGCAGCGTTTTTCTTCCACGATGGAGACGACTCATGACGGTGCCGATCGGGATGTCGAGCATCTCGGCGATCTCCTTGTAGGCGAATCCCTCGACGTCGGCCAACAACACGGCGGCTCGATAATTGTCCGACAAGGCGTCCATCGCCGCCACGACCTCCGCCTCGGAGAACAGATCCATGAGCTCGTCCTCGGCGCTGCGGCCAAGCGTGCCGGGCGTCGCGAGCTTCTTGTAGAGGTAGAGATCACCGATGTCGTCGAGTTCTGTCTCCTCAGGGCGCCGCTGCTTCGCCCGATAGCGATTGATCTGGGAGTTGGTCAGGATCCGGAAGAGCCACGCCCGCAAGTTGGTTCCCGCGGTGTAGGACTCGTAGCTGCGGAACGCCTTGAGGTAGGTCTCCTGAACGAGATCCTCGGCGTCGGCCGAATTTCTCGTGAGCCGGAGGGCGTGGGAGTACAACGCCGGCATGAACTCTTCGGTGTCCTCGACAAACGTCGCGCGATCAGCCACTGGTGGACCCTACCGAACCGGAGTGACACCCCAGGCACCGAGCGAGGCAGCGATGCGTGCGGGGCAGTGCTGACGAGCCCGGACCGAGAATCGAACTCGGGACCTTTTCATTACGAGTGAAACGCTCTACCGACTGAGCTATCCGGGCAAGCCGAGCACTCTAGCGGTGTTGGACCGCTTGCGAAATGCCGTTCCGTCGTCGAGTCGAATCAGCCACGCAGCGACGCGAGATCAAGAAGAAGCGACTGGAGCATCAGGGGTTCGTTCGGGTTGCGACGGATGGCCTCGACCGCGCGTTGTACTGCCGCGAGGGATTCGGTTGACGCGTCGTGGCTGGACTCGATCAAGCGGTCGCGATATCGATGCGACAGTGTGGCCAAACCGAAGATCAGCTCATCGACCCGCAGTTTGCGTATCTCTCGCTTCTGCTTGGCCACGAGGGTGCTGCGCCCTGATCCACGTTCGCCGGTCAGCTCGACGCGTGCATCGAGCTCCTCCAGCTGGGTCTGGTGTTGGACCTCGAGCGGCTCCTGCGCTGCATCCATGGCCTCGCGAACTTGCTGGACGAGCTCGACCACCATCGAACCCGTGCCGTCGAGGCGATCGGGAATCGTGCGCCAGAGCTCGGCTCGTTCGGCGAGAGCGTCGTCGGTGGCGAGCAGCTTGGCCCGTTCGAAGTCGCCATTGGCCGCCGCTGCTGCTGCTTTCGCTCTGCCCGGCGGCACTCCGGCCGCAAAGAGCGACGTCTCGATGATCTGGGTCGAGATCGGCGAGAACTCCACCGGAACGCAGCGGCTGGCGATCGTGACGATCTCGGGTGGTACCTCCTGCGCGAGGAGCACGAAGATCGCGGTTGCCGGTGGCTCCTCGATGATCTTCAACACCTTGCCGATCGACGCCTCATTGATCAGCTCGATCGACGGCACCACGATCACCTTGCGTGCGCCCTCCACCGGCGAGGTCGACGCTTGGCGGATGATCTCCTCGGCGTCGGAGACCGTGAGGAACGCGCTCTCGGGATCGATCATCACGAGATCGGGATGACTCGCAGCCAGGGCGAGACGGCGATGTCGAGAGGCCGCCGCCGTGTCGCCTGCTGCTACGGCATCGCTCGACAGGAGCAGGGCAGCGAAACCCAGCGCGGCCCTGGTGGTCCCGGCACCCGGACTCCCGAGGAACAGGTACGCATGCACGGGGGCCGTGGCTGCGGCATCGAGCCGGGCGGTGGCCACGTCCTGACCGACCACCTCTGACCAGACGTCCGGCAGCGTCCCTGCGTCGTCGACGAGAGTCACGATGGCCGACCGACCGTGGCCGGGTCCGAGGTTTCGTCGAACCGGGCGGTCACGGCGGCCCAGACCGACGCAGCCACTTGGTCGATGGAACGCGTCGCATCGATCACGACCCAGCCGCGGGGATCGTCGGCTGCCAATGCATCGAAGGTGGACGCAACCCGAGCGTGGAACTCGTCGACCTCGGACTCGAGACGATCCAGAGCGCGTGACCGACGCGCTGCCGCCGCATCAGCCGGGCAATCGAGCAGAAGGACCAGATCCGGCCACAAACCGTCGAGTGCCCAGTCGTTCACCGTCCGCACCGCGTCGACGCCCAGGGCCCTACCTCCACCCTGGTAGGCCAACGACGAGTACGCCGTTCGGTCCGAGATCACGTGGTGACCCGCGACAAGGGCCGGCCTGACGACCTCGTCCATGTGTTGGGCCCGGTCGGCTGCCATCAGCAGCGTCTCGGCCCGCTCTCCGACTGGCGCCTGATCGACGTCGAGCAACAACCGGCGAAGCTCGCGGCCGAGAGCGGTGGCACCCGGCTCGTGGGTGACGACAGGCGAGCCATTTCCCTCGGCATCGAGCTCGCTGAGCGCACGCGCCAACAGGCGGACCTGGGTGCTCTTCCCCGATCCCTCGCCCCCCTCGAATGCGATGTAGAGCGCCACGGTCGAACTCTAGGAGGCGACGCCCTAGAAGGCGTCGTCGTCCGACGAGCTGACCGAGTCGATCGCCGATTTCACCGAGCCGGTCGGCTCGACGGCGTTGGCGGCGTTGGCCTTCGACGACGCGGCCTTCTTTGTCGCCTTCTTCTTCGTCGCCTTCTTCTTGGTGGCCTTCTTCTTCGTCGCCTTCTTCTTGGTGGCCTTCTTCTTCTTTTTGGCCGGTCCCTTTGCTCGGCGATCGGCGAGCAACTCGGACGCCCGCTCGTCGGTCAGGGTCTCGATCTCGTCGCCCTTGCGCAGGCTGGCGTTCGTCTCACCATCGGTGACATACGGGCCGAAGCGGCCCTCCTTGAGCACCATGGGCTTGTCGGAGGCAGGATCGATACCCATCTCCTTGAGTGGCGGCTTGGCCGCACCCTGACCGCGACGACGCTTCGGCTGGGCCATCACTTCGACTGCCTTCGGCAAGTCGATGGTGAGCAGATCCTCCTCGACATCGAGGCTGCGGCTGTCGTTCTTGATCGTGCCGTCTTCTTGGGGGATCGCCTTCTGGATGTACGGCCCGTAGCGACCGTTGTAGGCAGTGATCTCGCCGCCGTCGGCCGGATCGGTACCGATGAGTCGGGGCAGCGTGAGCAGCTTGACGGCTTGCTCGAGCGTGACCGCAGCCGGCTCCATCGTCTTGAACAACGAGGCGGTCAGCGGCTTCTCACCGGTCTCGTCGTCGTGATCGCCCATCTGAACGTATGGACCGAAGCGTCCCGCCTTCACCTCTACGTCGAGGCCGGTGTCCGGGTGTTGTCCGAGGACGCGATCGTCCTTCGGTGCTTTGATCAGTTCGAGCGCCTTTTCGAGCGTGAGATCAGCCGGCGGCAGATCTTCGGGGATCGACGCCCGGTCCTCGCCGTGTTCGAGGTAAGGCCCGTAGCGACCGACGCGAGCCACGACGGCGACCCCGTCCTCATCGGCGCCGACGAGGATCGAGTTGACGGCGCGAGCGTCGATGTCACCCAAGCGATCGTTGACCTTGTCGTGCAAACCCGGCTCATCGCCGACGCCGAAGTAGAAGTCCCTCAGGTACGGGATGGTCTCGGCCACGCCATCAGCAATGGAGTCGAGGTCGTCCTCCATTCGGGCAGTGAAGGCGTAGTCGACCAGATCGGGGAAGTGCTGTTCGAGCAAGGTGATCACGGCAAACGCCTTGAAGCTCGGGACGAGCGCCGTGCCCTTCTTCCACACGTATTCGCGAGCTTGGATCGTGCCCATGATCGAGGCGTAGGTCGACGGGCGACCAACGCGCAGCTCCTCGAGCTTCGCCACCAGCGATGCCTCGGTGTAGCGCGACGGCGGCTGGGTGTCATGGCCGGCGGCCTCGATGGTGCCGAGCTGCGCGCTGTCGCCCTGCTCGAGCGGAGGCAGCAACTGTTCCTTGGCGTCGTCGTCGTCAGCGTCCTCGTCCTTCGACTCGGAATAGACACTGAGGAAACCCTGATGCTTGATGACGGTGCCGGCGGTCGAGAAGACCGTGTCGCGACCGTCGGCTGCGATGACCCCCAGCCGGAGCGTGACCGTTTCACCGGTGGCATCGGTCATCTGCGAGGCGACCGTGCGCTGCCAGATGAGTTCGTAGACCTGACGATCCTGGGTGCTCAGTTCTCCTGCCACCTCTTCTGGCGTCCGGAAGCGGTCGCCGGCGGGGCGGATGGCTTCGTGAGCTTCCTGGGCG
Organism: uncultured Acidimicrobiia bacterium; assembly: GCA_965530755.1. Classification (GTDB taxonomy): domain Bacteria; phylum Actinomycetota; class Acidimicrobiia; order Acidimicrobiales; family SZUA-35; genus SZUA-35. Next base: position 27,253 of record CBESNA010000018.1, read on the forward strand.
CCCTTGTCGCGGCTCTTGTAGGTGCGGGGTTCGTCCGGCAGGAAGTCGTTGCCGTAACGCTCGAGGATCTGGTTGCGAGCCGCGGTGACCGCCGTATCCGACAGCGTCGTGCTGTCGGTTCGCATGTAGGTGATGAACCCTCGTTCGTAGAGACCCTGCGCCACTCGCATCGATTGGGCCGACGAGAGACGCAACTTCCGAGACGCCTCCTGTTGGTAGCTGGACGTGATGAACGGAGCCGCTGGTCGGCGTCGATAAGGCTTGGCTTCACGCGACCGCACTTCGGCTGGACGATTCTCGAGTGACTCAGCCAGCGCCGCCGCCGCCGCTTCGTCGAGATGCACAGCGTCGGCACGGGTGAGCACACCCTGCTGGGTGAAGTCGCGCCCACTCGCCACACGCTTGCCCTCGACCTCGAGGAGCATGGCGGTGAAGGGTTTGTCGGCCGAATCTGCATCGAAGGTGCCCTTGAGATCCCAGTAGTTGGCCGACCGGAACGCCATGCGCTCCCGTTCACGTTCCACGACGATCCGGGTGGCGACGCTCTGCACTCGGCCGGCAGAAAGCCCCTGCATGACCTTCTTCCAGAGAACTGGCGACACCTCGTAGCCGTAGAGCCGGTCGAGCAGTCGTCGTGCTTCCTGGGCATCGACCAGCTGGCGGTTGAGATCGCCGGGCGAGTCGATGGCGCGCTGAATGGCTTCTGGTGTGATCTCGGTGAAGACGATTCGCTTGACCGGAACCGTTGGGTTCAGAACCTCGAGCAGATGCCAGGCGATGGCCTCTCCCTCGCGATCCTTATCGGTTGCGAGCACGAGCTCGCTCGCATTCTTCATCATCGCCTTGAGCTTTCGGACCTGATCCTTCTTCTCGGCGGTGACGATGTAGAGCGGTTTGAAGTCGTTGTCGACGTCGATGCCGAGGCGGGCCCACTTCTCGCCCTTGTGGGTCGCCGGGACATCGGCCGCATTCCGAGGGAGATCTCGGACGTGTCCAATCGACGATTCGACCATGTAATCGTCGCCGAGATACTCCGCGAGTTTGACCGCTTTCGCTGGGCTCTCGACAATCACCAGAGGTTGTGCCACGTCCGGCAGGGTAGGAACTCCAAACGCAAATCGGCCAGATGGCGCCGAATCAGCGAGCCGATGTCAGCAAAGAGCCCGCCAGACCCAGAGCCGATCTCAGGCTTTGATCTCCTCGAGATCGGGCGCCGGGGCCGGTCCCGGAACGCCACGGAGAATCAAGAAGCCGAGGAGCGTTGCACCGACCGAGGCGACCAATACACCCATGGTGGCCTGTTCCCCGATGGCCGGATCCTCGAACGCCAAAGCACCAATGAACAGCGCGACTGTGAAGCCGATGCCGGCCACGGCTCCTGCGCCGAGAATGTGGCGCGAAGTGAGGCCTGGAGGAAGCTCGACCGAAGTGAAGCGGGTGGCCAGCATGGAGGCCAGCCAGATACCGACCGGCTTGCCGACCACCAGACCGGCTACGACACCGAGCGCAACCCGCGAGGTGGCTGCGTCGGCCACTGCCTCACCGGACAACGTCACCCCGGCGTTGGCCAGCGCGAAGATCGGGATGATGACGAAGCTCGTCCACGGGGCAAGCACACTGATCAGCCGCCCTGTGACGGGCACCGATTCCCGGATCTTCCACCCAGCATTGCGCAGATCATTCGACGTCGCGGTGTCGCCGGACATGAAGTCCTCGACCCATTCGAACGCTCGCTGGCCGAGCAACGGCCGGGCCGGAGCGAGCAGGCCGAGAGCGACCCCGGCGATCGTCGCGTGTACGCCGGATCGGAACGTCGCGTACCAGATGATGACGCCGATGATCGCGTACATCGGGGTGAACCACACCCGATTGCGCTGCATGATCAGCACGAGCACGAGACCGGCGATGGCGAGCCCGAGCCAGCCGAATTGCAGGCCTTCGCTGTAGAACACCGCGATCACGAGGATCGCTCCGATGTCGTCGGCAATGGCGAGCGCCAGCAGGAAGAGCTTCAACCTCGACGGGATCCGCGGTCCCAGGAGTGCCAGAACCCCGACGGCGAATGCGATGTCGGTGGCCATCGGGACGCCCCAGCCGTGGAAGCCCTCGCCGCCGATGTTGATCACGGCGTAGATACCCGCCGGAACGATCATGCCTCCGAGCGCGGCGACCGCAGGCAGCGCTGCAGCTTTCAGTGACGACAGCTCACCGGTGACGAGCTCGGTCTTGATCTCCAGCCCGACCACGAAGAAGAACAACACCATCAAGATGTCGTTGACCACGAGCTCGAGGCTCAGACCGTGGCCGTTGTGCTGCAAGGGAATCCACGAACCAATGGCGAAGTCGAGCTCAGTTTCCCAGAACTGGTGATAGCTGTCGCTGTACGGAGAGTTCGCCCAGATCAAGGCGGCGGCCGTCGCCACCAGCAGCAACAGACCCGAGGCGGTTTCCTGCGCGAGGAACCGAACCATCGGACGGGCTACGGAGCGAGCGAGACGGGTGTCACCCCCACTCCACGCTTCTTGTCGAACCGGCAGACCATTCTCACCTGACATTGGCGAGCGAGCCTAGCCGTGGACTTCGAGATCGACAGTCGTTCCCTCGGGGGTGGACGTGAAATGCACATCACCGGAACTGAGGTGCTGCATCAGCGGAACACCGAATCCCCCCTCGATGAGCAACCGGTCAGGGTGCTCGATGTCGGGCACGTCGACCATGTCGGGCAGGCCGCCACCCTGATCAACGACGGTCAGATGCACCCGATCGGGCAACATCCGGACGGTGATGCGCACCCGGCCGTTCGACGACACCCGCTGATCGGCCTCGATCGCATTCGTGACGGCTTCGGAGGTGACCCACCGAAGATCGTCCAGACGGTCGCCATCGAGAATGTCGGCCGCCGTTGCCGCTGCAGCGACAATCATCCGCACCACGGTGACGAGGTCCGTGCGGGCAGGAATGTCGATCTCCACGGTGGTGCTTCCGGCAGCGTGGAGTTGCCCGCCGGGTGACGTACTCATCGTTCTCCGAAGTTAGCCGAACCGACGCGATCTGTCGGAACAGCCCCGCCGGTGCCCTGCCATCGTCGCTGCCCGGACCGAAGAGCCTCGCCGGTCACACCAGGCCTCGCTACGGTGACGCCCGTGAACACGATCTGGGAGCAATGGGATCTCGTCTGCGACCCAGGCGGTTGTGAACCCCTGGACCAGCTCTTGCGGGCCATGGTCTACGGCTTCCTCATCATCGCGCTCATGATCTTCTACGCCGCCGTCCGGCCCTGGACCCGCGATCTTCCCGATGCCGCCGGCATCCCACTCGCCGGGCTCGCATCGCTCCTCATCGTCTGGGTGGCCCGCGCGCTCGTCGCCTCGAGCGGCAACCTTCGCCTGGCCGGAGTGATCACCGCCATTGGTCTCCTCGCCGTCTGGATCGGAAGGCCCGAGTTCACCGAACGCCGAGCAGCCGTGGACAATCTCATCGAGGACCCTTCGCCGACTTCTTCCAGGCACTGAAGCTCGCCACACTTCCGTTCGCCGGACGAGTGAGCCAGGGCCACGGATGGGTCACGACAGGTTTGATCCGGCGAGCGCGAGCGCCAAATCCGGGAACAGGGGCGTACGTGACCGCCACCGAACGACCGGAGAGCACTTCGGCTGGTCGGCCGAGGTGGAGCTCGACAGGGCGCTCGGCACCGATCTCGCTGAGGGTCTCGACGAGAAACACCAGCCGCTTGGCCGACAGACGAAGCGAGGCGAGCAATGGCTCATCGAAGACGAACACCGCGGGGAGATCCGGGTGTGCGACGAGCGCCGGGTCCGACCGTCCGAGCGACTCGGCGGTGATCCAGACTGCCTCCGGCTCGCCGATGGACACCGGGCTCCCTGGGCCGGCATCGGCCTGCGAATCCGAGCTCGATCCGATCTCCACCGGAGGGTCGACGGGGAGGAAGCTCGGATCATCCGGCCAGTGTTCGATCGGGCACGAGAGCACGAGCTCACACGATGCACAGAGATTCTTGGCCCGCTTCTCGACTTGCCATCGACTGAACCCGTAGGCCTTGTTCGACCCGACCCCGACGCTCCACTGCCAGCCGAGTCTGTTGGCGGCACGTGATCCGTCCAGCAAGTGACGGAAGAAGTAGTCCTCTCCGTCCTGCCACACGCCGCCACGGCGGACCGCCCACTCGCTCGACAACCACATCCGGGTCTGATTGACCAACCATCCGTCTTCTTCGAGCTCGTCGAGTGGCAGCTCGATGCAGGCCATGTCCCGGTCCCACGCGTCGCTGCCGGGTGACCCGTCGAGCTCATGGCGCACACCCGTCCTGGTTCGTGACCCGAGACGGGCGTACCAGTGACGAGCGAACTCCTGCCACATGAGTTCATCGCGGAACTTCTGCACGTCGCGGGCCGGACCGCCTTCGACGTGATCCCACACCTCGCGGAGAGGGAGCAGGCCGTGGCGAATGTAGGGAGACAGACCGGACGCGCCCCGGCGGGGCTGCGGATACACCTCGTTGCGGTTGGCGGCGTACCCGGTGACGTCGAACGCACGAAGGGCCGAGTCTGCCTTGCTCTGGCCGCCGACGAATCGGAGCGAGGGGGCGACATCGTCGTCGACCAGATGGCGCAGGTGCGCCGCGACGAACCCAACGGCCTCGGATTGCCCGGGTTGTGGAAGCGGCAGAGATGTCACGATGTCTCGAGTCGAGGATGTCGTGTCCGGCCCTCGTTCATCGACGACTCGATGGCCGAACTTGCTGGGTGATGTCTACCAAGTCTCGGGTGTCGATGTCCGGTGTCAGGCCCGGTTACCAGTCCGTGCTGCGCTCGAAGCGTTCTCCGCCATATGGCGACCGAGTTGGATCCACGACGTCGTCGACGGAGGTACGAGCAACGAGAGCGGCCAGTCGGCGAAGAGCCCATCGAGTCGCCGATGCAACATGAGCGCGAGATCTTCCTGCCGCAGCAGGACGAGGGCAACGGTGAAGGCCGTCATCGCCTTGATCGCAGGAATCGACGGCGGTCCCTCGAACGACGGATGGAAGACGGACTGGCCGGCCGCCATCATGATGTCATCCACCAGCCCATGGCTCTCGAGGCAGGCGAGATGGTCCTCTGGGTTCTCCGCGAGCATCACTTCGACGGCCGCCAGCGGCATCATCGCCCGCAGCGGCGAACCGGCGGGCACGACGTCGATCACGGATCGGGCGAAACCCAGCAGGGAGGCGACGTCGCCACCACCCCTTGGCCCTTCGGCCCGCAACAAGCGGACGTGCGGCTCGTAAAGGGCCTCGGTCGCCAGCATGGCGCCCAGCGAGCCCTCGATGTCACCGGCACCGGCTCCGGCCAGGTCGATCACCTGGAGCCCCAGCGCGACCGGGTCGTTGGGTTCAACGGCGAGCGCACTCGCCAGATCGGCGGATCCGCTCCGGTGTGCGAACACGTCAACGGCGGCCCGCACCATCAGCGGAAGCGGGTGATCCGGCCAGCCATCGACCCACGCGTCGATCAACGATCGATCGATGGGTTGGCCGGCAACGTGCTCGAGGCAAAACCATCGGTCCTCCCAGGTACCAGCCTCGGAGTAGACCTTGTAGCTGGTCGAGACATCACCGACAGCCAGAGCTGCGGCACACTCGTGCGCTGCACGATGTCCCAGCGCCGGTGGACGAATCTGCTGCAGTGCCTCTTCGGCCTGCACGGAGGAGAACGAACCCATGGTGGTCTCATCGGCCGATCAGTGCCGACTGTGAGCCGCGTTTCTGCGCCGCCGAACGCCACTCGCGACGAACGTTCGTTCGAGTACCTCGGGTCCAGGTACGATGGCGCATCGTGTCGGTCCTCGCCACACCATCGATCGCCGAGTTCCTGCATCGGCTCGAGAGTGATGGGCGACTGGTGCACGCCGAAACGCTCCCAGAGCGTTCCGCCCGTTTCGCTGAGCTCGCCGACCCCCTTTCCGACTCGATCGCCGGACTTCGCCCCCTGGAAGGCTTCTGGTCGCACCAGGCAGAAGCAATCGATCTTGCCCGAGCCGGCCGGTCGGTGGTCGTCGCGACCGGGACGGCGTCTGGCAAGAGCAAGGTCTTCCAGGTTCCCATCGCCGAGGCCGTCGATCGAGGCCTTCGTGCCGGGACATCCCTTCTGCTCTATCCGACCAAGGCGCTTGCCCAGGATCAGCTCCGCTCGTTCGCTCAGCTCGGCGTCGATCGGCTGCAGGCCGTCACCTACGACGGCGACACGCCGCGAGACCAACGCACCTGGGCTCGCCACAATGCCAACGTCGTGCTCACCAACCCGGAGATGCTGCACTACGGACTCCTACCGCACCATGCGAAGTGGGCGACCTTCCTGAAGCGGCTCGAATACGTCGTGATCGACGAGCTCCACGTGTTGCGTGGCATCTTCGGAACGCACGTAGCGCACGTGCTGCGCCGGCTGCGCCGGATGTGCGCGCTCTACGGATCGGATCCCACCTTCATCTTCTGCTCGGCCACCATCGGTGAGCCGGCCATCCTCGCCGAGGACCTGTGCGGCAAGAAGGTCGAAGCCGTCACTGACGACGGTTCGCCGTGCGCTCCTCGCCACATCGCCCTCGTACAACCAGCGATCGTCGATCCTGAACGAGGGATCCGACAGTCTCCGGCCACCGAAACGATCCGGATGGTGGCCGACCTCGTCTCGGACGACCGTCGCGTGATCGCCTTCTGCTCCAGCCGGTCGCTCACCGAACGAGTCGCCTCCGGAGTCATACGCGCGCTTCCGCCCGAGCTCGGTGACACGGTTCGCTCCTACCGGTCCGGGTATCTCGCGAGCGAACGACGCGAAATCGAGGACGACCTCGCCGAGGGTCGCGTGCGCGCTGTCGCCGCCACGAGTGCGCTCGAACTCGGCGTCGACATCGGCGGGCTCGACGCCACCGTTCTGTGCGGATTCCCGAGCACGATTGCATCGTTCTGGCAGCAAATCGGGCGAGCGGGGCGAGGTGGCGAGGAGTCACTGGCCGTCCTGATCGCGGGCGACGACCAACTCGACCAATGGTTCGCCACCCATCCTCACGATCTGTTCTCGAGACCACCCGAGCCGGCGGTGGTCAACATCGAGAACCCGAACATCATGGATCCCCACCTCACATGTGCTGCGTACGAGCTCCCGCTCCGCCACAGCGACGATCAATGGTGGACCGAACTCGACGACGGCATCCGACGGCTCGTGATCGACGACGAACTCAAGTTGCGACCCGACCCGCGCAACGTGCCAAAGGCGTTCTGGGCCGGCAGGGGCATCCCGTTCAGCACCATCAGCCTGCGGTCGGCCTCGGGTGGCGAGGTCCGGATCATCGATGAGGATGGACAGCTGATCGGCACGGTCGACAGCGGCCGAGCCACGAGCATGGTCCATCCAGGAGCCATCTATCTCCATCGGGGGCAGGCCTGGAAGGTGCTCGAACTCGACCTGCACCTCCGTCAAGCCATCGTCACTCGCGATCGCAGCAACTCATGGACGCAGGTGTCGAGCTCGATCCGGATCGACGTCACCGACTGCGGCTCGTCCAAGCCCGTCGGGGCTGCGCTGCTCCACCTCGGGACGGTCAAGGTCACCACGCAGATCACCGGCTACCAGGTCAAGGAGGTCGGGAGGCGCGAGGCCAAGGAGACCCACGACCTCGACCTTCCATCCCAGGAGCTCGACACCACATCGATCTGGTACGAGTGGCAACCGTCGGTGATCGCGCAGTCCGGTGTCAACGAGCTCCAGCTGCCCGGCGCGCTCCACGCCGCCGAACATGCGGCCATCGGCATCTTGCCCCTCTTCACGATCTGTGACCGTTGGGATGTCGGCGGTGTCTCGATCGCCGCCGCTCCCCAGAGCGGTCTGCCGACGGTGTTCATCTACGACGGCTACCCCGGCGGCGCCGGCGTCGCCCATCTGGCGTACACCGCGTCGGATCGCCACCTCGCTTCCACCGCCGAGGTGCTCGAGGCCTGCCCGTGCACCACGGGCTGCCCTTCGTGTGTGCAGTCGCCCAAGTGCGGCAACGGCAACGAGCCACTCAATAAACACGCCGCGCTGGCGTTGCTGAGAACCACGCTCGGGCCGGCCGATCCGTTCTGATCGGAGGTCCCCGGACAAGGCGAGGGAGACGATCAGGCGTCCGAGGCGACCGCATCGAGCACACACATCGCGAACGCCTCGTAGCGGGCGTTGTCCAACGAGTTCACGGCAATGGCCGACCCGACGCTCAGTGCCCAACCGCGAGCCCGGTCCCAGCAGGCGTCGTCGACGTCCAGTCGGTCCCGAAAGCGCGTGCGGTCAGCGGCATCGAAGAACATCCAGGCACAGCCGAGGTCCGTCGCCGGGTCGCCCGATGTCAGGTCACCGAAGTCGATGACGCTGACGATCGCCCCGTCCCGGACGATCACATTCCCGGGATGGAGATCACCGTGGAGCCAGAGCGCCGGGCCGTCATGGACGGGGGCAACCAGCGAACGATGCCAGAGGGCGAGCAGCAGATCGGGATCGGGCCTGTCGGCGAATGTCGCCGCCACTGTGTCGAGATTGGTTCGGGTGCGAGCATCGCGTTCGACCAGCGGGACGCCCCGCACGAGGTTCACCGGTGCATCCGGTGGCGCCGGCCGATGCATGGCGTGAAGGAACCGGCTGAGAACATCGAGCGCTCCGGGGGCGCCAGGTGGTGACTCGAGCGCGTCGGTGCCTGGAACGAACTCGATGACACTCCACGGCCAGGAGAACGCCTCGGACGGTCGGCCAGACACGACTGGAACTGGCACGGCGACATCGAGGGAAGGGGCCAGCTCTGGCAACCAGCGTTGCTCGGTTCGCACCAGCTCGACTGCGGCGGCTCGACGCGGAAGCCGGACGAGCAGCTCTTCGCCGAGACGGTAGATGGCGTTGTCCCAGCCCTCGGCCAAGAGCTCGAGCGGGAGGTCGGCCAGCGTCGGCGCCTGCTCGGCCAGAAGCCCGCGCACGAGGGCGGCGTCGATGTGTGTCTCGGCGTGCGGCTTCGGCTGGCTGACCATCACAGCAGTCTCGCCCCGATCCGGCTCGACCGATACGGTCAGGTGGTGCGGTTCTTGTCCTACATGGCTCCCGGATTCCCCCATTCACTGTTCGAGACGATCGCCGACCTCATCGATGCCGACGTCTCGTTCGACGAGACCAGGTCAGGACCCGAGCCGGGATTCGATCCCTTCCGAGCCGGCCAAGCGGAGCTGGGATGGGTCTGTTCGACGTCGTTCGTTCGGCTCGCGCTGAGCGCTGCCGATCCGTCTGTCCAGTTGGTCGGCGTCGCGTGGGTGCCGGATGACCCTGGCTCCAACGATCAACCCGTGTACTTCGGTGATCTCACCGTGCCGAAGGGTTCGTCGTTCTCGGACCTCTCCGAGCTCGGAGGGATGCGGATCGGGTGCAACGATCCCGTGAGCCTCAGCGGCCATCACGCGCTGCGTATCGCACTGATCGAACAGGGCCACGATCCCGACAGCTTTGCCGAGCTCGTCTTCACCGGAGGCCATCAGCAATCGCTCGAGCTGCTCGCCGCCGGCCAACTCGACGCTGCGGTGGTGGACTCAGTCATTCGTGGCGTCCGAGCTGTTTCCGATCCCGCGGTGGCCGAGCTCCGAGTGATCGATCGGCTCGGCCCGTGGCCGGTCCAACCGCTGGTTGCGTCGACATCGCTCGAACCCGACGAGGTCAGACGAATTCGCAATCGCCTTCTGGCCGCCAACGACGACCCACGCTTGCAGCACGAACTACGCAGCGCCGGCCTCCGCCGATTCGTTGCCGTAGGCCCAGATCACTATCAGCTCATCGGTCAGGCGCTTGCTTCGTCGTGAGCGTCATTCGACTCGCATCGTGACGCTTGCCGTCATCGTGATGTCGGGCAGCAATGCCCCGATCAAGGGCACCGAGGTCGGCGCCCGATAAACGACGGTTGCCGTGGTGTCCTCACCGCGCTCCCTACCGCCACGAAGCTGCACCGACAGACGACCGTCATCGAGCGATGACGAACCGACCACCGCGGCTCGCACGCTGCCGGCCGACGGCTCCACCGCAGCGACCCGAGCCCCCTCGCGAGCCGCGTGATGGACGAGGAGGTAGTCCTTCGAGATCACGCCGAGCTGCACCACGATCAAGGCGATGAGCACCGCGAGAGGAAGCACCAGCGCCAACTCGACCGTCGCCTGACCACGTTCGTTCGAACGACCCGTCCGCCATCGCCGGTGCTTCCCCTCCCCCATCAGCCGACCTGCCCGATCACGGAGTCGAGCACAGTGTTGAGCAGCTTGGAAACACGCCCCGTACTTGCCGCCCAGGCCAGGACGAGCCCGGCGATGGTTGCCGCCCCCACGATGACCAGGGCGTACTCGGCGGTTGCCTGACCCCGTTCTCGTGACCGGATTCCGGAAGATTGCATGGCAATGAACATCAGCATCAGTGATGCCTCTTTCTCTTGAGTGGTGTGTGGGCAACCCGAGTTGCGAGCGGCAGCGCAAGCTGCGAATGACAGCTCAGAGCCGGTCGATGGCCACGAGGACGAGCGGCAGGACCGCTCCGACCACGACTGCGGGAAGCGAGCACATGACGAGGGGGAAGAGAAGGTGCACGGGCAGCGAACGAGCAGTCCGTTCGATCTCACGACGACGCGACGCACGCGCCTCGTCGCCCAGGCGCAGGAGCAGCGCCGACGTCGGTGTCCCGTCACGAACCGCCGCCGTCAAGGCGACGACCATCGCGCGGTACGGCGCGCCGAGTTCGTCCGGAAGCACCCTGAGTGCGGCGACCATGGGCTCACCACCGGCGGTCCGCTCGAGCACCCGCACAAAGGCAGCGCGCGTCGGGAGCGGACCCCGCTCGGCCACCCAACGCACCCCATCGATCACACCGGCTCCCGACCCGAGCACGACGATCAGCAGATCTGCGACATCGGCAACCGACCGCTCGATGTCCTCGATCCGTCGACGAGCCACGGCCCGCCGTCGCAGCAGCAACGCTGCAGCCGTTGTGAAGCCGCAGCCGCCAACGAGCATCACGAAGCTGATCATCGTCCGCCACCGATCAGACGTTGTTGCCACTCCCACCCGACAATGGTGAACAGCACCGCCGACCCGGCGCACGCGGCCCCGACCCAGGTCGAGCGGTAGAGATGACCAACGCCGGGCTCGGCCAGGGCGGCGACGAAGCCGAACAGCAGAGGCAACGCGGCCATCACCGCAGCCGAACTGATCGCTTGCTGGGCCTGCGTTCGAGCGTCTGCCCGGGCCGCACAACGCTCGCGAAGGGCGTCGCCGACACGATCGACGGCTTCGGTTGCCGAGCCGCCGGTGGCCTCCAACGCGACGATCGTGACCGTGAGGAGTTCTTCGTCTGACCGCCCAGAACGGTGGCGGTCGAAGGGGACCTCGGGGTCAGCCGAGAACGCGTCGGAAAAGGCGACCGGAAGCGCTCGGCCAGCGGCAACGCCGGCGACCAACCGCTGCAGGCCGGGATGAGCGGACCCGACCCGACTCGAAGGACCCTCTCCCTTTGCGGCCGTCACGATCGACCCTGACAACGACCCTCCCGAGCGAAGGCCCGCAGCCACAGCCTCGACGAACTCGAGCAACGAGTCAGCGTGAGCCGCCTCGGTCCGACGTCGGCGCCGTCTGGCCCGCTCCCTCAGCAGCGTTCCCACGAGCAACGGTGCCACGACCACCGCCGCCGGGCTGCCCAATGCAAAGCCGAACCAACCGGCCGCCACCGCGGCAAGGACCCGCTCCCCTCGCCCCCGTTCTACGGAACTCAACCCCCAGAAGTGGGGGTCAGGTACCGCAGAACGGAAGGAGCGTGGGCGGGAACCGAGGTGGCGGGGTGGTGGTGCCGCCGGCCAGCCGACGGCAGCTGTTGCCACCAACACGATCACCATCGTCGACGTCATGCTCGATCGCACGCCGGCTCGTGACACACAGCATCGCGGACCCGTTGCCGCGCCGGGTCGAGCGAGGGCGACGGCCACAGCCGACGGGTTGCGAGGTGATCAGGATCGACTTCTTCGATCGACTCGACTCGCCGATCAGCCCCGTTCCGTTCGACATGCACCACGACATCGATCGCATCGAGCATCTGCCGACGAACGGCATCCATCGGCACATCGACACCACCCAGCAGCGCCAACGTCTCCAGTCGGCGCAGCCCAGACACGGCGCCGTTCGCGTGGCAGGTCGTGAACGATCCGGCATGCCCGGTGTTGAGCGCGAGCAGGAGATCGAAGGCCTCACCTCCTCGCACTTCCCCCACAATGAGCCGATCCGGTCGCATGCGGAGCGCGTTGCGCACGAGCATTCGCACCGTCACCTCACCCAGTCCTTCACGGCTCGGAGGCCTCGACTCGAGCCGGATGACGTGATCACCGGGCAATTGCAGCTCGGCCGTGTCTTCCACCGTGACGATTCGCGTGCGGGGAGGGACACAGCCGGCCAACGCGTTCAACAGCGTGGTCTTGCCCGCACCGGTTCCGCCGATCACGAGGATCGTGGCGCGGTGTTCCACGAGCCGCTCCAGCAGCGCAACCATGTCCGGCGGTCCGAAGCTGCCAAGCGGCAAACGCTCGGCAGTGAAGCGCCGCATCGTGACCACCGGACCGTCAATGGCGACGGGAGCGACGACGACGTTCACCCTGGATCCATCGTGGAGCCTGGCGTCGACGGTCGGGCTCAGCGGGTCGACCCTCAGACCCAGCGGTTCGAGCATCCGCTCGATCAGTACCGCGATATCGCCGCGATCGAGAACGAGAGAGGTCTGTTCGAGGACACCATCCCGGTCGATCCAAATCGGCCCGGGCCCGTTGACCATCACCTCAGTGATTCCTGGGAGATCGAGCAGATCCTCGATACGACCGAGTCCCCTGGCCCGAGCAGCAAACTTCTCGATCACCTGCGACAACATCGCCACATCAAAGAACGGGAGTTGTCGACGGGCCCGCTCCACGAGATCGTCGACCAGCGCCGCCGAGTCCTTCATCAATGCATCAGTGACCATACGCTCGACGACATCGAGGTCGGCGGTGGCGAGCCCCGGCAATCCGCTCACAACACCGCTCCGAGTGCCCGCAGCGATCGAGGGAGGCGCGAGGCCAACAGACCGGCATCGACCGCACGAGCAACGTCGCGATGCCAGCGCAGCGTGACGTCCACCGGCGATCCAATCGCAGCGGCGACATCGTCCGGCCGCAACGCTCGTCCCTCCTCCTCGATCAACACGACACGATCCGGCGCCGGACCCCGGCGGGCGGCGTCGAGTGCCAGGTAACAGGCGCGAGTGACGAGCATCGAACTCGATGCGTCGGCGATCAGCGAGACCGCAGGCACCGCGTGCGTGCCGACGTCCACGACCACGGTGCGTGGGTCGAGCTCCAGCAACTGCGACAGCAAGCGGTAGCGGTCCGGACGAGTGGGCGATCGGCATGAGCCACGGGGAAGCAACCGAAGGCCATCGGTCACTGGAACCTCCAAGCGATGCAGAAGATCCGGCGACGGCTCCTCGACCCGAAACCAATCACCGAGCCCTTCGCTCGCCGGCGGGAGCCCGAGGATGACATCGAGGTCACCCCGCAGGTCGACCAGCAGTGTCGGTTGCCGCTCTGCAGCGAGCAGCCCGAGCGTGGCGGCAGCGACAGAACAACCAACGCCGCCCTTCGAAGAGAACAAGCACAACATCAACGCGACCTCGTCGTGTCGGAGAACGACCGAGGGGGAAGGGGGGCTCTCTGACGAGAGCGAGACGTTCGAGCTCTTACGGTTCAGAGCGAGTGCGGCTCAGAACGAGTGGCAGGCCGCCGAGGAGGGCGCCGATAGGGTGGCGAACGGAGGTGTCCGAGTACCTGGTGGGCTCCCCCGCCTTCAAAGCGGGTGTGCGATGTGATCCATCGTAGGCGGGTTCGATTCCCGTCCACCTCCGCCAAACACATTTGGCGATTTACTTCTCGTGATGCAGATCTTGCGATCGATCAGAGCGAGAATATGAACCCGTTGACGATGATCTCGACCCGGCGATTGAGCTGACGACCGTCTGCGGTGTCGTTGTTGGCGACCGGGTCGGACTCGCCACGACCCTCCACGATGACCCGTGACGGATCAATTCCCTGGCTCATGTAGAAGGCTTTGACCGCGTCGACTCTCGCCTGGGAGAGCGCCTGGTTGGTGTCAGCGTCGCCGACGGAATCGGTGTGGCCGTACACCTCGATGGTGACGGTCTCCTGCATCTGCATCAGCGTCAGGCCGAGGCCCAGCAGCGGGTAGAAATCGGGGGCGATCTCGGAGCTGCCGAACGCGAAGAGCACGGTGTCCTCGATGAAGACGTCGGACGGTCGACCCATCTCGAATTCGGCCTCGGGATCGACCACGTATTCGGAGATCACGTTGCCAGGCCCCATGAGCTCCTCGAGAGCGGTCACGACGCCGGCGACGTGCAGCGGGCTCGGCATCTCGCCTCGCAGATACAGCTTGCCCCGGCTCAGAATCACGTAGTTGCCAGCGGCTCCGGCCGGAACGGCTGGGGAGTAGACGTCGCTTTCGACGGCCTCTTCTCCTTCCCCTTCTTCACCGGCGACCTCGTCGACCGGCGTCTCGATGGCTTCTCCCTCTTCCACTGTCGAGTCGACGGGCTCGTCGAACAGCGCCAACTCTTCAGTCGGCTCGGTCGCGACGGTGGTCGGAACCGGAACGGGCTCCCCGCCGCCCATCACGATGAAGCCGGCAGCGGCCACAGCGACGATCGCCATTGCGCCACCGAGCACGGCGCCAATCGAAAAACCAGCGCCCCTGTCTTCGGATTCGGACTCCGGTGCAGCCTTTTCGTTCCTGGGCTTGGGACGATTGAGCTCTTCCCACATGTTCGTGGGACGGTCCTTGGCCGAGGGCGAATCAGTCATGCCTGAACAATCGGCACGTTGACCCAGTTTCGTGAGCCAATTTACCCATGAATTGGAGTCGGAGCTTCACTTTCAAACTGCCAAAGGCAGGGAAGTGAAGTTGTGAATGTGAAGGTCCGACCCCAATCGCGGGGGTCAGACAGCGAGCAGGTCCCGAGCGCCGGTGTCCGAGCTCGGGTGACGCAGCTTCGACATCGCTCGGGCCTCGATCTGGCGAATGCGTTCACGGGTGAGATTGAAGTACTCGCCCACTTCTTCCAGGGTCCGAGGTTCGCCACGGTCGAGTCCGAATCGGAGCTTCAGGATTTCGCGCTCACGCTCGTCGAGCGGGGCGAGGAGTCGAGCGATCTCGTCAGGGAGCAGAGCTGTCGCAGCCACCTCGAATGGGGAGTCAGCGCCGCGGTCCTCGACAACGTCACCCAACTCGGCATCGCCATCTTCACGCAGCGGCTCCGAGAGCGACAACGGTTCGGCTGCGAATCGGAGTGCCTCGGTGACCTTGTCCTCGGGCATCTCGACTTCGACGGCCAGTTCGGTGAGTGTGGCCGGACGGCCGTACTTCAGCTCGAGCCGCGCACGGGCCTTCTGGAGCCTGGCCAGCGTGTCACCCGCATGCACGGGGAGCCGGATCGTACGACCGGTGTTGGCGATGCCGCGGGTGATCGCCTGACGAATCCACCACGTGGCATAGGTCGAGAACTTGAAACCCTTGCGCCAGTCGAACTTCTCGACGGCGTGCATGAGGCCGAGGTTGCCTTCCTGGATGAGATCGAGGAGGGGCAGGCCCGAAGCCTGGTATTTCTTGGCGATCGAGACGACGAGTCGGAGGTTGGACTGCACGAAGGTGCGTTCTGCTTCGCGACCCTTGCGAACTGTGCGCCGAAGATCACGCCGACGAGCGGGCGTCGGGGCGTCGGCTCCTTCGAGCTCTGTCGCAGCTTCCTTGCCCGCCTCGATGGCCTGAGCAAGTCGTACTTCGTCTTCCTTGGTGAGCAGCGGATACTGCCCGATGTCGGTCAGGTACAGCCTGACAAGGTCTTCTTCGTCCCGCTCGACTCGCTCCTTCGCCAAGACAATCCCCGATCTCGTTGACGGTGACGCTTCACCATCACTAGTGGCACAACGTCCGTCCGAGGGTACCGACTTGGCCCCCCAGTTGTGCTATCGAGTGAACTTCCACCCACGCGTGGTGGGCGATACCCGAGCAGCGGCGACGTTGCACCTCTGTGGTGTCGGCAATCCTCGACGTTCCCTTGAGCAGGCAGGCACCAGGATGACCGAACAAGCCGAGATCGACCCCGTGATGGTGACGATGCGATTCGAGACCGAGCAGACCGAGGAATTGCTCGCTGTCCTGTCGAAGTACGTCGTCCTCAGCAGAATGGACACCGCAGCCCGCAACATCGATCTCGTCGCGTCGGTGACCAGACGCGGCCGCTTCACGATCATCGAGAAATGGGCATCAGAGGATGCGCAACAAATTCACTTCGACAGTCCGGTCATGGTCGAGATGGCATCCGCATGCACGGGCCTGCTGACCAGGGCACCCGACATCGATCTCCACGAAGCGGTGTCGATGCACGACCTCGACTGAGATCTGATTCAGTCGACGGGCGGGCACAGTCCGAGGATGTCGGCCCAGGTCGGATCCGTTGCAGACCACAACGCATCGAACGCCCGGTCGGCCTCGTCACTGAAGCCGTGGCGATTCCTGAAGTTGTAGAGGTGCTTGGGTCTGTGGATGCGGTAGCCCAAACGCTGGACCCGCCCGTGGATCGAAGCTGACCAGGCAATCTTCTGGGCGAAGTCGGACGGTTCGCCGAGCGGCGGCGCACCGAACTCCGGGTTGGCGCGATCGAGGTACTCGATGAACAGCGCCGCCAGCGACACCGACGCCATCTCGACTCCGAAGTGGCGGGGCTTCCTGGTGTCTTCGAGACAGCCGCCCTCGACGGCGAACACGAGCGGGTCGAGCGACGTGATCCTCATACGAGTGGTCGGCTCTTCCTCGTCGACCACCACTTCGACGGCGAGGTCGTCTGGAATCGCTGCGATCCGGTTCCGAACCTCGGCGACGACAGCGACGATCTCGGCTGCGTCGTATTCGACCTTCGAGTACGTGTCCGGCGTGACCGTGATCATCTCAGCTACCGCCGGCTTCGGCGCCGTCCTCCATGTCGAACGATCCGACCGACCCCGGACCCGTGACCCCTCCGGCCGCGAGCATGAGCACCGTGAGACTCGCATGATGATCGGCGGCCCTTCGTGCGTCGGCAGGGGTCTCGATCAGGGACTGCACCAGCATCTCGCCCTCCCGCCATTCGTCCATGTCGTCGTTCAAGCAGAAGTCGAGGGAGCGAATGGTCGGAGAATCGGTGATCGTCGACGTGTTGTTGCGGTGGTAGGTGTAGGCCGCAATCAGGTGGGGAAGCAGGACCCTGTACATACCGACCATCTTCTCGATCGTCTGCTCCGGCGCTTCCGGAGCGGCCAGCGCATCGATGAACGCCGCGAACTCCTCGTTGGCCGGCACGGTCATTTTCTCGGGACTCATCTCGCGTAGCTCGGGCAGACGCTTGTGCCAGAGCTCGGAGTGGAAGGCGTGGTGATAGCAGTGAGTGCCCAGCCGCAGCTTGATGTCGAGCTCGGGAATCGTGGCCACCCAGCCACCCATGAGTTCGAAGACCTTCATCTCGACCCACTTGTAGTTGCCGACCCGCCTCGCTGTCTCCTCGACCGAAAAGCGGCCGGGAAGCTCGCGCCGATCCCACGGAGCAAACGGTGTGCGCGGCTTGGACGATTCGGCCATTGTGGTTCCCCTTTTGTACGCCTGAGAAAGCGTTCGGACCGTACCTCAGGCGCCCTTCGGGGTCGAAATACGCAGCCGGCTCGATCAGCCGCCGCTGGTCGACCAGTGCCAGGGTTCGCTCGGCAGATTTCGGAGCCCGTAACTCGAGGCGTTGGCACTCAGCCAATTCCACGCGGCCCCGGAACGACTGCCGATGATCCGGCCGTTGTACGTGAAATCGATGGCGAGTCCACGCTCGTGCATCGATGATCCGGGCCGTGCGGTCGGTGGCCGACACTGGCTCGAAGGCATCTCGTAGATCGCGTAGTTGCTGGTTCCGCAATTGTTCTTCCGGACTCGGATCTGTCCCGCCGGATCTCGGAAACCACCACCGGCCAGCGGCACACCGGCCGCGGCCGAATCGGCCAACAACCTGCGGATGTTGTCGGCAATCGAGGAGTGGACCCAGATGCCGTTGCCTGCGTTCACGATCTCGCTGGAGCTGGTCACTGGGCCTGCCGGTGTTGCGCCGCCCGAACTGCCACTTCCACCGGACGATGGTGGCGGGGCCGCCTGACGGGCAAGCTCGGCTGCCAAGTCGGATTGGGCTTGACGCTCGTCGTCTGCCAGCACGACGCCGAGAGCCTCGAGACTCGCTTGTTCGGCGAGAAGTGAGTTGAGGCGCTCCTCGGCTTCACCTGCGAGATCGGCCTGGACCCCTTGGTTCTGCTCGAGGATCCCGAGTTCGTCTGCCAGCTCGGCGTTGAGCTCCTCGGCATCCACGGCCGCCCGCTCCGCGATCCCTCGTTCGATCTCGAGATCCTCTCTGGCCCTGCGGAGTCCATCGACGAGATCGACACCTGACTGGGTGACCTCGTCGACCAACACCTGCATGCGCAACCCGAGGTTGGGATCGTCGCTCTCGACCAGCACCGTGCTCGTGTCGTTCTGATTCACGAACGACGAGATCGCTGAGCTGGCCAGTTGTTGTTCGAGTGCTGCGATCAGCGCCTCGCCGTCGAGGACCGCTTGCGCGGCGTTGGCCAGGGTCACCTCGGAATCGGCCAGCTGGCGCTGGGCGTTGTCGACTCGCCCTTGCTGAGAATTCACCGCCGAATTGATGGCGATCAGGGCCGCCGAGATCTCCTCGAGCTCAGCGTCGGCCGCATTGACCTCTCCGGCATTCTCGGCAGCGGCCGCTTCGTTGGCTCGGCGCTCTTCGCGGATGCGCTCGATCTCAGCGTTGGTCTGGGTGTCGCCGATCCCCGCAGTGGCGGCAAGGAAGGTCGCACCGATCAGCACCGCGACGAAGCGGGCGATCCGGCGATGTCGGCGGGCGCTCGGAGGTGAGGTCACAGCGCTGCACAGGCTACTGGGCCAGTCTCGGCCCGTGGACTCGCAGCGACCGATCTCGGCCGTTTGGGTGAATCAGCCCCGGTAGCGGTTCGTGATCGGCATCCGGCGATCGCGACCGAAAGCCTTGGTGCTGATGCGGATCCCGAGCGGACTCTGACGTCGCTTGTACTCCGCGATGTCGACCAGACCGACGATCCGACGAACCGTGGCTTCGTCGTGGCCGCGGGCGATCAGCTCGGTGGCGGTGAGGTCGTGCTCGACGTACCCCTCCAGAATCGAGTCGAGCACGTCGTATGGAGGCAGGCTCTGGTCGTCGCGCTGATCGGGGCGGAGTTCGGCCGAAGGTGGCTTCTCGATGACGCTCACCGGAATGATCTCTCGGCCGGCAGCCTCGTTTCGCCACCGGCAAAGGTCGTACAGAAGCGTCTTGTAGACGTCCTTGACCACCGCGAATCCGCCGGCCGTGTCCCCGTAGAGCGTCGAGTAACCCACCGACACCTCGCTCTTGTTGCCGGTCGTCAGGATCAACCAGCCCAGCTTGTTCGACAGGCCCATCATCACGACGCCACGGATGCGGGACTGGAGGTTTTCCTCGGTGGTGTCCTCGTCACGCCCTTCGAACGACGGCGCCAGCATCTCGAGCAGGGCCTGATGGGCTGGTTCGATGGCGACGGTGCGATGGGAAACGCCGAGGTTCTGACACAGCTTCTCCGCGTCGGTCACCGAGTGATCGCTCGAGTACCGCGACGGCTGCAGGACGGCGTGCACGTTTTCAGCCCCGAGTGCATCGACGGCCAGGGTCACGACGATCGTCGAGTCGATGCCGCCCGAAAGGGACACGCCGACATCGGTGAACCCGTTCTTGCTGACGTAGTCGCGGGTGCCGAGGACCAGTGCCTCCCACACCTCCTGCAGAGGATCGAGGAGGTCGTGTATCTCACCCAGGACCGGGGGCTCGGTCACGCGTTGGTGGTCGGACAACACTTTCACCGGCAGCGCAGGCGTCGGCAACTCCTGGCCGCGCGGGTCGAGTCGACGCTTGCGGTAGGCAGGTTTCACGTCAAGATCGGTGACGGCGATGTCCTCGCGGAACTGCGGCGCTCTGGCCAGGAGCTGACCCTCGTGATCGAAGATGACCGAGCCCCCGTCGAACACCAGCTCGTCCTGGCCGCCGACCTGATTGACATAGACGATGGCGCAGGAGTTGTCCGCCGATCGACTGCTGATCATGATGTCCCGGCCGAGGGCCTTGCCCTTGCGGTAGGGGCTTGCATTCGGGACCAGCACGACCTCGGCGCCGCCGCTCGCCAGATCGAGGAGCGGCCCGGTCGGGCTCCAGATGTCCTCGCAGATGGCAAGGCCGATCTTGACTCCCTTGATCTCGATCAGCTCGAGGGGAGCGGTCCCCGGAGTGAAGTACCGGCGTTCGTCGAAGACGCTGTAGTTCGGCAACAGGCGCTTGTGGAAGGTGCTCTGGACCTCGCCGTGCATCGCGAGGTGCGCAGTGTTGAAGATGTCGCGTTTGCCCTCGACCGATCCGAAGACCACCGCTGTGTTCTTCGTACGCGATGCGATGCGTTGCACCGCCTCCATGCAGTCCTCGACGAATCCCGGCTTGAGCACGAGATCCTCCGGCGGGTAGCCGCAGACGGTCAGCTCGGGGAAGACCGCAACGTCGACGCCTTGGTCCTCGAGTTCCTCCAGCTCATCGATGACACGGGCGACGTTCCCCTCGATGTCACCGACAACGGTGTTGATCTGACACGTCGCAACTCGGAGCCTGCGCATGGGGCGAGTCTACGGGTGCCGGCAGCAGCGGCCCGGTTTGCTACAGGGCCAGGCTCAAAGCCACCGTGGGAGGCCGGGTCCGGTGAGCTCATCGAGCACCGGCCGACCGACCATGGCCATCATCAACGCCTCACCGGTGCCGGAGATCTCGTCGCCCTCGCCGAACGACCAGTCGCGATCGTTCCTCCGGGAACATTGGCATCGCGGAGGACTTCGCTGCCTTCGTTCGCAGGGGGGGCGACCATGTCATCGACAGGCCGAGCAAGTTGCGTGGCGGCGAGGTCGACGGACACGTTGTCGAAGTTGAATCGGTTCGTGACCATCGTTCCCACGAAGGTCACGAAGCCCGTCTCGACGGAGCTGGTCACGTGGGCGAGGACGCCTTGCGCCGTCCATTCTGCTCAGTACGTCGATTGACCAAGTTGCTCCGGAGTGAGCCCTTCGACCATGTCAGCGAAATCGGTTCGGGCCTTCGCTGCCACGTTCCACGTCGCCATGATCTCACTCCTCATACTGGGTACAGGTCGCCGTCGGTAGCGGCCCAGACGCGCCGAATCCCTCCGCCGGTCGAGGGACGACCGGCGAAGGGTGCCTGAGCCCGGAGCGTGTGGTTTGTCCGGTCAGAAAGTGATCGAGGAGTCCTCGACGTCGTCGGCGTCACCTGCCGGCCCGCCCCGGCGGTTGCCTCGAAGGCCACGCTCGGGACGATCGCCCGGCTCGGCGTTGACTCGCTCGGTGATGCGTTCTTCGAGACCGTCGAGCTTCTCGGCCGCCTCGTCTGCATCGAAGCGCCCAGTCTCGACAGCGGCCTCAGCCCGTTCGGTCGCCTGGGCGACCAGTGCTGCCACGAGCTCTTCTTCGCTCACGCCGTTGGCCTCGGCAGTCTCGGCCAGCGTCTGGCCGGCTTCGCGACCCGCCTGGATGTCCTCGATCGTGAGTCCGAGTTCCTCGAGGACCTCGCCACCACCGAAGCGGCCACCGCGGTCGCCTCGGGGGCCTCTCTCGGGGCGTTCGGACGGGGGCGTGTTGACACGCTCGGTGATGGTGGCCGTCAGATCGGCAAGGCGCTCGTCCGCCTGTTCCTGAGTGATGTTGCCGCTCTCGACGGCGTCAGCGACGTGCGCTTCGACGTCTGCCTCGATCGCAGCCACGAGATCGGCCTCGCTGACGCCGTTCTCCTCAGCGATCACGACGAGGGTCTTGTCTGCTTCGAAGCCGGCCTTGACCGTAGCCAGGTCGATCCCGAGCGATTCCAGAACCTCACCGCGATGCTCACGGTGGCGAACGCGCTCGCCCGTTCCGTCGGCCGAGTCCGAGTTCTCATCGGCGGCATCGTCTTGTGCCCCGGCGAAACCGATGGGGGCGAACATCGCTCCGGCAGCGACGCCGGCGACGAGCATGCCTGCTCCGAAGAGCCGCTTGCTCTTGGGGGTGCTCGAGTCGTTCTGTACGGACATGTGAATCATTCCTTTGTTGAGGGGGAGTGATCACATCTTCGACGCCGTTCATTAGGGCAATGTGATGAGCGGAGAAGGGGTGTGTCATGGAGCGCACGACGCTTGGAGAGCCCCATGGACGCGGAGAGGCGCCCGTCCGCAGACGGGCGCCCCTGGACGCAGAACCTTTCGACGATCGACTCGATCAGTCTCCGGCGGCCGCGCCGCAGACCGTCTCGGTCATGACGGCGGCAACGTCGTATGGATCGGCATTGGCGTTCGGGCGACGATCTTCGAGGTAACCCTTGCCCTCCTGGGCGACCTGCCACGGAATCCGGATCGATGCGCCGCGATCGGACACGCCGTAGCTGAACTGGTCGTACCGCTGCGTCTCGTGAGCGCCGGTCAGACGCTCCTCGATTCCGTGGCCGTACTCGGCGAGATGCTTGGCGACGACACCCTCAGCACCGAGTGCTTCACAGCCAGCCACGATGGCGTCGTAACCCTCGCGCATTGCCTTTGTGGAGAAGTTGGTGTGCATACCCGCACCATTCCAGTCACCCTTCATGGGCTTCGCTTCGATGCTGACCTCGACGCCATGATCTTCGGCGAGACGGAACAGCAGGTAGCGAGCAATCCAGAGGTGATCGCCGACGGTGACGGTGTCGGCGGGGCCGATTTGGAACTCCCACTGGCCAGGCATGACCTCAGCGTTCGTGCCAGAGATCTCGAGCCCAGCGTCCATGCATGCCTTGGTGTGCTCTTCGATCAGATCGCGACCGTGGATCTTGAGTGCACCGACGCCGCAGTAGTACGGGCCTTGCGGGGCGGGGAAGCCGTTCGGCGGGAAGCCCGCCGGCCATCCGGTACCGGGGTTGATGAGCGTGTATTCCTGCTCGAGACCGAACCACGGCTCCTGATCGCCGTACTTGTCCATCGCCGCCTGCGCCCTGGCCCGGGTGTTGGTGGGGTGTGGCGAAAGGTCGGCCGTGAGGAGCGTCTCGCACAGCACGAGGATGTCCTCGCCGCCGCGGATCGGATCCGGGCAGATGAAGACCGGGGAGAGGACGACGTCTGAGTTGTCGCCGGTGGCCTGGTTGGTGCTGGAGCCGTCGTAGCCCCAGATGCCGGGCTCATCACCCTTGTTCATGACCTTGGTCTTCGACCGGACCTCGCGGGTCGGCTCGGTGCCGTCGATCCAGATGTACTCGGCTCGGATTTTCACGTCTACTCCAGCTCTGGCCCGTCGGGCCTCTGATTGCACTGACACCGGTCATTCGTGACCTCAGCGCGATGTGGTCGATGACCTACTGAGCACGTCTCGGCAGGTCGACCACCAGTCAACGCATGTGTCGAACCGATTCCAATGTTTCCTTTGTGAACGGAATGTGAAACGGAACCCACATCAAGGGTTCTGCTCGTGCTGATCACCGAAACGGCTGGTAAGACGTTCGAGTGGAACAACAGTACGAATACGTCCTCAAGGGCGTCGAGGAACGTCACGTCAAACTGATCCGCCTCTGGTTCACCGATGTGCTGGGCCAACTCAAATCGGTTGCGATCTCACCGGCCGAGCTCGAGGTCGCCTTCGAGGAGGGTGTGCACTTCGACGGCTCGGCCATCGACGGCTTCTCGCGCATCCAGGAGTCCGATGTGCTCGCCATGCCGGATCCGAGCACGTTCGAAATGATCCCCTGGGCCGACGGCGGCTCCACCGGGCGCATGTTCTGCAACATCATGTCGCCTGATGGAACGCCATTCGACGGCGACCCGCGCGCCGTCCTCAAGCGCAACCTCCAGGACGCCCAGGATGCCGGATTCGCCTTCTTCGTCGCCCCCGAGATGGAGTTCTTCTACTTCGCAGACGGTGACCCATCGTCGGCCCCGGTGCCGCTCGATCGAGGCTCGTTCTACGACCTCACCACCAGCGACGTCGCCTCAGACCTCCGGCGAAAGACGCTCTCGGTTCTCGAAGCGATGGGCATCCCGGTCGAGTACTCGTTCCACGAGGACTCACCGTCACAACACGAGATCGACCTGCGTTACACCGACGCGCTCACCATGGCCGACCAGATCATGACGTTCCGGCTGGTCGTGCGCGAGCTGGCCATGGAGCAAAATCGCTTCGCCAGCTTCATGCCCAAACCGTTGCATGGCATCCAGGGTTCGGGCATGCACCTCCACCTGTCACTCTTCGGCGAGGGAGGGAACGCCTTCCACGACTCCGATGCCCTGTACGGGCTGGGCGAGGTCGGCCGCCAGTTCACAGCCGGCCTTCTCCACCACGCACGAGAGATCACGGCCGTCACGAACCAGCTGGTCAACTCCTACAAACGGCTGGTCGTCGGCTACGAGGCCCCGGTCTGGGTCAGCTGGGCTCAGAACAATCGCTCGGCCCTGGTCCGCGTGCCGGTCACCAAGACCGACAAACCGAGCTCCACCCGAGTCGAATTCCGCTCCCCCGACCCTGCCTGCAATCCCTACCTCGCGTTCTCGGTGATCCTCGCCGCCGGAATGTCGGGAATTCGGCAGGGGCTGGAGCTCCCCAAGGAGACGACGCAGAACCTCTTCGAGCTCAGCACGAGCGACGCTCGTGCGCTCGGGGTCGAACCGCTGCCCTCCTCGCTGTCTGAAGCCCTCGACGTGATGGAAGGATCCGAGCTCGTTCACGAGGCACTCGGTGAGCACATCTTCGAATGGTTCCTTCGCAACAAGCGCAGCGAGTGGAGGGACTACAAGGCGCATGTCAGCCAGTGGGAGCTCGAGCGATATCTGCCCAGCTGGTGATCATGTCCGAGTCTTTCCTGATCTTCCCCAACCCGCCTCCGGCCGACCTCGTTCGGACACTCGACCTCGCCGGCCATGCGTGGTCAGCCGTTGTCGGCGTTGACCACATCTCGGCCACCGAGCCGCAGGAAGGCTGGTCTGGAGCAATCGTGGTTGCCGACGAGGACCCGACCACCGCCTGGGCGGTGTGTCGGGAGCTTCGCAAACGTGACGTCCCGATCGAACCGCTGCTACTGCTCGTCTCGGGTGCTCAGATGGACGAACTCGACGCCCGCGACGAGTTCTACGACGACTTCCTCATCACCCCGTTTCATCCCCGCGAGCTCGAAGCCAGGCTGAAGCACCTCTTGTGGCGGGTCGGCCGAGGGGTCCGACCCGAGATGATCGAGTACGGACCCCTCTCGCTGAATCTCGAGACCTACCAAGCCCAAATTTCCGGGCACCCGCTCGATCTCACCTACATGGAGTACGAGCTGCTCAAGTTTCTCGCCAGCCATCCCGGCAAGGTCTTCACCCGCGAGGTACTCCTCAATCGGGTGTGGGGATACGAGTACTACGGCGGGGCCCGAACGGTCGACGTCCACGTTCGACGCCTGCGGTCCAAGCTCGGCGAAGAGCACTCGCACATGATCCAAACGCTGCGCTCGGTCGGTTACAAGCTCGGCCAGTCGCGCTGGTGACCTTCTCCGACTGACCGGCGGTTCTGGACGATGGTCGTGCCTCGCTGCGGCGGCCTTCAGCCGAGTCCTCGCTCCGCACGCCATCGTCCACCACCGCCTGAGTGGTGAGCCACCAGCACAACGGCCGCGCTGCACCCGCCTCGCTTGAAGGCACAGGCCACCAGCGTGTCGACCGTTTGCCGCATGTTCGCTCGGGCCCAAGACGCCCGCGCGGGAGCGGAGAAGCCGGTTGGTGGGAGTGTCTCCGGAGCGAGGACTCGGCTGAAGGCCGTCGCAGCTCGGGAGAGCACGCACACCAACCGGCGGCGCGAGATGGACTACTTGACGTACAGCGCTTCGATCTCCGCTTCGAAGATCGAGTTCACGCCGCGACGCTTCAACTTCGACGTCGGGGTGAGCAGCGCCGAGTCCGGCATCCACTCCTCGCCAAGGATCTTGACCTTCTTGACCGATTCGGCGCCGTTGAATCCCGACATCACCTCGGCGAGGCCGGCCTCGATCTCGGCGACGACCTCGGGGTTCTCCGCTAGTGCCAGCATCGAAGCCTGGTCTCCTTCGAGTCCGTGGGCGGCGGCCCAGGCCCCGGCCGCGTCTGGGTCGAGCACGACGAGGGCGGAGACGAACGGTCGCTTCTCACCGATGGCACACGCCTGACCGACGAGCGGGATCATCTTGAGGGCACCCTCGAGATTGGCCGGGCTGATGTTCTTGCCGCCGGCGGTGATGATGAGTTCCTTCTTGCGATCGACGATCTTGAGATAACCGTCGTCGTCGATCTCGCCAATGTCGCCGGTGTGGATCCAACCCTCGGCATCTCTGGTCTCTGCGGTCTTGTCCGGCAAGCCGAGGTAACCCTCGAACATGTTGCCACCCCGGGCGAGCACCTCACCGTCGTCTGCCAGTTTCATCTCGACACCAGCCGCTGCCTGGCCGACGTAGCCGGCTTTCGCCGCATTCGACCAGCTGAGCACTGCGGTGGTCTCCGACATGCCGTAACCCTCGGTCAGCGGGACCCCGATGGCCCGGAACCACGAAAGGATCTCTGCCGGGATCGGCGCCGCACCACTGATACAGATCAGCGCTTCATCGAGTCCGACGAGCGGCCGCACCTGACTGAAGGCAACGGCGTCGAGGAAGTTCCAGGTCTCGATCTCTTCGTCGGTGGCCGTACCTGCGGTCATCTTCTCCATGATCGGGAGGGCTGCGGCGACGGCGTCGTTGAAGGGGCCGGCCTTCTCCGGATCTGCGCTGAGCACGGCGTTCACACCGGCATAGATCTTTTCCCAGACTCGGGGAACTCCGATGAAGACGTGCGGGTGGACTTCAGCGGCATACGCCGCGACCTGCGCGGTGACGGGGCAGCAGGTGACTTCGGTGGCAAAATCGACCATGTAGTAGTGGCCGAGGAGCCGTTCCATGATGTGTGCCATCGGCAAATAGGACACGTGGCGCTTGCCGGCGAAATCGTCGATGTCGGTCTGCTCTCGCATGCTCTGGCCGACCGACTCGAGGGTCCAACAGATGTTGTAGTGCGACAGCATCACACCCTTGGGGTCGCCCGTGGTGCCCGAGGTGTAGATGATCGTGGCCAGATCCTTGGGATCGGCGGCCTCGGCGGCCGCCTCCAGGTTGGCCGGCTCACGGACGATGAGGTCTGCGTAGCGGATGACGTCGTCGCCGACGGTCTCGTCCGGATCGATGATGACCATGTGCTCGATCGTCTCGAGCTGGGGCTTGACCTTCAGGAACCGCTCGAGAAAGTCCGAGTTCTCGACGACGGCGACCTTGGCCCCGCAGTTGTTGACCAGGTACTCGATCTGGTTCGGAGCCGAGGAGTTGTAGATCGACACTGGCGTCGCGCCGCAGAACAACACGGCGAGGTCGAGCGCATGGAATTCCTGGCGATTCGCGAGCATCAGGACAACCCGATCACCCTTCCCGACGCCGAGGTCACGTAGGGCGGTGACCAGACGTGCGGTGTGGTCTGCCACTTCGGCCAGCGTGAGGGACTCCCAACTCCCGTCGCTGCCCTTCCATTTCAGGACTGTGGTGTCTGGTCGAGCGGCGAGATTGGCGAGGAAACGCTTCGGAACATTCTGTTCTTCGATGCGCTGATCGAGTTCGGCTGAAGTGGTCATCGGACCAGTGTGGCAGACCGTCAAAGAAGATTCACGGGAAGATTCCCCGCAGGAGGTACACCTCTTGGAGACGTCGGAGCGAAACGGCGTAGGCAGCTTCTCGACGCGAGCATCCGAGCTCCTCCATGGCCGCCACCACCTTGTCGCTTGCTTCCCACAGCAGCTGCCGGAGCCGGTCGTCGACTTCGGCCGCCGTCCACCGTGATCCAGCCTTGTTCTGCAGCCACTCGCAGTAGGACACGATCACACCGCCGGCGTTGGCCAGGATGTCCGGAATGACATCGATACCTCGCTCGGCGAAGATCGTCTCGGCCTCGGATGTGGTTGGCCCGTTCGCAGCTTCGATGACCAGTCTGGCCCTCATCCGGCGTGCACGATCCGCTGTCAATTGGTTCTCGAGTGCAGCAGGCACGAAGACGTCGACGTCGGCCGAGAACAGCTCCTCGGTCGGGATCGCCGTCACCGAGGCGTGGACGTCATCGAATCCAGCGACGCCTCCGTGTTCGCTGACCCACGTCCAGAGTGCTTCGACGTCGAGACCGGTCGAATCGGAAATCGTGCCGGTCTGGTCACCGACCGCAACGATCCGACAGCCGGCCTCGGCCGCGAGACGAGCGAAATGTCCACCGACGTTGCCGAAGCCCTGCACGGCAATGCTGAGGTCGTCGAGTCGCTGATCGACCTCGCCGCACCAGTGGCGAAGCACGTAGAGCACGCCCTGGCCTGTCGCCGCAGCGCGTCCCAGTGAGCCGCCGGTCGCCAGCGACTTGCCCGTCACCACGCCCCGCACCATCTGCCGATTCCCCGGCCCGGCGAGGTTCGTGAAAGTGTCCATGATCCAGTCCATCATCTGGCTTGTAGTGCCGACATCGGGAGCAGGGATGTCGTGATCCGGACCGATGTTGCTCCCCAGCGCATGCGTGAATCGCCGAACGAGCCGCTGCATTTCGTCAGCGGAGTACTGCCGCGGATCGATCGTGACTCCTCCCTTCGCACCGCCGAACGGGAGTCCGACGAGCGAACACTTGAAGGTCATCCATGCCGCGAGAGCACTGACCTCGTCGAGATCCACATCCGGGTGGAAGCGAATGCCGCCCTTGAACGGGCCGAGGATGTTGTTGTGCTGGATGCGGTAGCCGCGGAAGACCCGCCAGGTGCCATCGTCGAGCTGTACCGGGAAGTTGACGATCACTTCGTTCTTCGGGTAGCTGAGGATCTCCCGGTAGCGCTCCTCCATCCCGATCAGTTCCGCGGCTCGCTGGAACTGCTCGACAGCCGTCTCGTGCAAACTTCGTTGCCGACGTGCGTCCATGTAGGGGTTTCCTTTCGACGGCGTCATTGGCGTCGAATCAGCCGAGTTTCGACCGATGGTGTTCAGCCGGCATCGCGCAGGCCCGAAGCAAGCGTAGAGAACGCGAGGCTGCTGCGTGAGGTTCGATCGGACCAATCCGAGCAGGATTCTCGCTCAAGAGCGAGCCGATCAGCGGGGAACGATGGCTTCGAGCCCACCACAGAAGGGGCGGACGACCTCGGGGATCGAGACCGTCCCGTCCGCGTTCTGGTGGTTCTCGAAGATCGCGAGCAGCGTCCGTCCGATGGCGCAGGCGGTGCCGTTGAGCGTGTGCAGCGGCCGGCTGCCGCTCTCGTCCTTGACTCTGGTCCCCATGCGCCTGGCCGAGTAGTCGGTGTAGTTCGAGCAGCTGGTGACCTCGCGGTACGCCTGCTGGCTCGGGATCCAGGCCTCGATGTCGTACTTCTTCGCGGCCGCGTTTCCGAGATCGCCGGCCGCCACGGTGATGACGCGGTGGGGGATCTCCAGCTCGGTGAAAATCTCCTCTTCGAGGCTGCGGAGCAACTCGAACTCGTCCCACGACCGATCGGGATGGGCGTAGATGAACATCTCGACCTTGTCGAACTGGTGGACTCTGAACAGACCGGCGGTGTCCTTGCCGTAGGTGCCGGCTTCACGTCGGAAGCAGCTGGAGTACCCGACATAGCGCATCGGGAGTTCTTCGGCGCCGAGACGCTCCGTCCGATGCAGACCAGCCAGTCCCACCTCACTGGTGCCGACCAGGAACAGCTCGTCTTTTTCGAGTTCATACACCTGGTTGCGATCGGCGGGGAAGAACCCGGCGTCGATCATCATGTCTTCGCGAACGAGCACGGGCACGACGGCAGGGACAAAGTCGTGACCCATGAGTTTGCTCATCGTGTACTGCACCAACGCGAACTGGAGGCGCACGGCGTCGCCCAGGATGTATGCGAACCGGCTGCCGGACATGCGGACGGCACGGTCGGTGTCGACGATGCCGAGGTGAACCCCGATCTCGGCGTGATCCATCGGCGGAGGAGCTGACTGCTCGCCCCATTCCTTCTCGACGCGGAAGTTCTCTTCGCCGCCGTCCGGGACGCTGGGGTGCGCTGGGTTCGGCAGCGGAAGGGTCATCTCATCGAGCGCTGCATCGAGTTCGTTGAACTCGGATTCGAGCGTGGCCAGTTGATCCTTGAGTGCCTTCGCCGCTTCCTTCTTGGCCTCCCGCTCCTCTGGCGCGGACCTGCCGATCTCCTTGGAGGCGGCGTTGGCCTCGGCCCGCAGGTTCTCGACGGCGGCGAGCGACTCGCGTCGATCTCCCTCAGTCGAGAGGACCGCGTCGATCATCTCGGTCGTTGCCCCCTTGCGGATGACTCCGGATCGGTAGTCCTCTTCTTCGCGCAGGCGCCGTAGATCGATCACGGGCGCAAAGGTAGCGCCGACCGGAAGCGTCGGCGGTCCGATTGGTTGCGATACCGATTCAGTAGTTCAACTCGATGAGCTCGCTACCGGGGTGCTCAGCATCAGCATTGGACTTCATGGCGAAACCCATGATGCCGGACACCACCGCCATCGTCATCAGAAACCCAACGGGGATGACGACCAGAATGACGACGGCGAGGATGATGGCTCCGATCATCGCCCGAGCCTAACCGACATAGCACCAGGCCTCGATCTCGACCTGCGCCCCGACCGGCAGCGCACGAACGGCGACAGCTGACCGGGCCGGCCGATGGTCACCGAACTCATCGACGTAGACCCGGTTCATCTCCGCATAGTCGGCCATGTCGACGAGGAAGACCGTGGTCTTGGTGACCGAGTCGAGCGTCGCTCCCTCGGCTTCGAGCAGTCCACGGAGATTGGCGAATGCCTGGCGAAGCTCCGCCTCCAGCCCACCGGCGACAATGGCGCCATCGGCGATGCCGACCTGGCCAGAGCAGACCAGCCACGGCCCGGCCTTCACGAGGGGCGTATAGGGGCCGACCGGCTTCACGGGACCATTCGCAGCGTTTCCTGGTTGTGCCATGGCTAGATGATGGCACCGACCGGCCAGTCGGGGCGACAGCCTGACCGGAGCCACCCAGCGGCAGCGACCGCGACGAACACGGCGTCCGAGCCGTTCACAGCCGGACGTTCCTCTGGAACGAGGTGAATCGTGATCGGTGGCATGTCCACGGCTCGAAGGATGCCGAAGCTCCGGATGGTGAGGTCGTGGACTTCTCCTTCGTCGTCGACGGCGAGCGCCTCACTGGTCAACCACGACAACGCCATGTGGACGGCGCCGATGCAATACGAACGAAGCACGACCTCGTCCAGGATCTCCCCGCATCGAAGGGTGACCGTGATGCCGGATTCGTCGATGACAGCTTCCGCAACGGCGCCGTCTGGGGAGGTGACGGGACCGGCGACACCCGTGGCGCCGGTCAGCAGGATGACGGCCTCCGCCCAGCCCGCGGCGCGGAGATCGATCGAGGTCGGCGGCCCGAACACACTGCGTTCCTCGACGGTCAAACCCGGAGCGACAGCGGCGATGGCGTCGCGCACACCCGGCGTGCGGACGACACGGATGATCCCCGTCCCGTCCGCCATCGCCCAGCCAGCGACGGGCGGTCGTTTCGGCCCGGATTGCACCGTGAACTCTCGGCTGGCCAAGGCCAGCACCGGTCGTCCGTGATCTTCTGCGAGTCGTCTGGCGATCTCCGGGACAGGACTCGCCGACTTGGCACCGAACGCGCCACCGTTGGCAACAGGATCGGCCGGGTCGCCGCCGGGCGTGCACCACGACGCGTCGGTCTCGAGGTACGCCGGCTCGACCCAGGTGGTTCGGAGTGTCACTGCCTCGGACGGGCGTCCGTCGGGGATGTCGAGCGGCCACGTGTGCTCCATGGTGGTTCGACGACCCTGCACCTTGTGTGCTGCGGCTCTGGCTTCGGCGATCGTGGCGCCGATGACCCACGTACCGTCGGCGCCGGGTACAGCCACGATGGCGTCGTCAGGAGCGGTGTCGACGGCGAAACCACCACGGCCGAGCGCGACATCGGGGTCGACGCGTTGAGCGACGCGACCCTCGAGCCCGGCACGGCGCGACGCCGCCTCCAAGTCTCGTGATGCCATAGCGCGCGATGCCAGATCTCGTGATGCGTCACCGCTCGAGGCCCCGGCCGATCCCATGAGCGTCACGAACGTCTCGGCTGCCTCGACGATCGTGTGCCACCCGGTGCACCGGCAGAGGTGAGCGAGCAGGGCCTGTTCGACGCTGCCACGATTGAGTTCGGACCTCCGCTCGAGGGCGTCCAGACGAACCACGATGCCCGGCGTGCAAAAGCCACACTGACTACCGCCGGTTACACAGAACGCCTCGCCCCACGCTGTCCGCCGCTCGGCATCGAGGCCTTCGACGGTGGTGATCGTGCGGCCCTTGACCCGACGAGCCGGCGTCACGCAGGCCACGCGAGGCTGGCCGTCGACC
Organism: uncultured Acidimicrobiia bacterium; assembly: GCA_965530755.1. Classification (GTDB taxonomy): domain Bacteria; phylum Actinomycetota; class Acidimicrobiia; order Acidimicrobiales; family SZUA-35; genus SZUA-35. The sequence goes on from CBESNA010000018.1 coordinate 59,938, forward strand.
AACACCGTGCAACACCCGCACTGCCCCTGCGGGCTGCATCCGTCCTTGACCGAATGGTTTCCAGCAGCGCTCAGCACATCGAGCAGGCTCTGCCCCGCTTCTCGGAACGACACCTCGACCCCATCGACGACCAACTCGACCGTCGCATCGACCTCGGGAGCTGGGGCATCTGGCACAGACGGATCGGACACGGCGCGAGGATACGGTTCGCTGTTGTGGCCAGCGCCCGCTCACGACGTGAATTCCTCCGGGACGCCACCGTCACCGGGGCATCTCTGGCGCTGCTCGGCGCCTGTTCGAACGAGTCGAACTCGCCGGACCTCGAGTTGGTCAGGCTCTTCAGTTCAGACAACGTGATCGTCGCCGATCGCCCGCAACGACTTCCGTTCGGGTTGGTGGACAACGGTGCTCCGGTCGTCGGAGAAGGAGGCAACGTCGACGTTCGAGTGCTGTTGAACGGCGAAATGATCGACGAGGTCGTCGTACCGTCGCGACTCGTCACCCACGACCATCCCGACGGCGACGGCACCGCGCCGCACGAACACTCCGACGTCGTTCGCTACTTCCCCCTGCGCACCACCCTGCCCCGGCCTGGCATCTACGACATCGAAGTCACGATCGGCGACCAGACGATTCTTCTGCCTGTGCAGGCCTTCGATCCGGACGAGGTCGACATCATCGTGCCGGGAGAGCGGTTCCCCAGCCTGGACACACCGACGCTGGTGCGACCGGGCCCGATGGATCCACTCTGCACGTTGTTCGACGGACCGTGCCCGTTCCACGAGCGCACGGTCACCGACGTCCTCCAGGCCGGGGAACCACTCGCGTTCCTGATCGCGACGCCGGCCTTCTGCTCCACGTCGTATTGCGGTCCCGTCCTGGAGACCCTGATCGCGTCAGCGGGCAACTTCCCGTCGATTCGAGCCGTTCATCTCGAGGTCTATGAGAACCCACGTGAGGTCGACGGAGACCTCGACGATCCGAACCTGCGGCCCGTATCGGCGTTTGCCGAACTGGGACTCACGTTCGAGCCCTCGTTGTTCCTCGTGGATCGAGACGGTGTGCTCGTCGATCGCATCGACAACGTGTTCGACAGCGCCGAACTCGAGTTGGCGCTCGCCGGCATCGCTTGAGTGTCGCGCCGGCGAGTTCCCGATCAGGAGAAGGGGATCAGGAGAAGGACTGGCCGCAACCGCACGAACGCTGGGCGTTCGGGTTGTCGATAGAGAATCCGGTCTGCTGGAGGCCGTCCTTGTAGTCGAGCGTGGCCCCGGTCAGCATGGTGGCGCTGGTGGAGTCCACCACGACCTTGACACCGTTGGCCTGCTCAGAAGCGACGTCGTCGTCGGCGATCTCGCCGTCGAAGAACATCTCGTAGCTGAAGCCGGAGCAACCGCCAGGACGCACGGCAACGCGGAGAGCCAACTCTTCGCCCTCTTGGTCGAGAAGCTCTCGGACCTTCGTTGCTGCTGATTCGGTGACCGTCATCATCGTGAGACCTCACAATTCGTCGTGATCGGTCATTCTACCGGAGAAGAGCGCTTCGAAGCACGTCGGGTCGTGCCAATAGACTTGAAACATGTCTGAGCCACTGCCCACTCGTGAAGCGATCATGGAGGTCCTGCGCGGTGTCATCGACCCCGAGCTCGGCAGCGACATCGTCGACCTCGGCATGGCCAAGGACGCGAGCATCTCGGACTCAGGAGCCGTCGTGGTCACGATCGCTCTCACCACGATGGGTTGTCCCCTCCGGGCCCAGATCCGCAACGATACGAAGGCACGAATCGCCTCCATGCCCGGTGTCACCGAGGTCAGCATCGACTGGACCGAGCTGTCGAGCGACGAGAAGGCCGCAACGATGGAGCGGGCCAGGAAGAACGCAGCCGATCAGGCCGGCCCCACGGCGATTCCCGCCACGACCCGAGTCCTTGCAATCTCGTCTGGCAAGGGTGGTGTCGGCAAGTCGACTGTCACGGTCAACCTCGCCGTTGCCCTCGCCGTTCGGGGTTTCAACGTCGGACTGATCGATGCCGACATCTGGGGCTTCTCGGTGCCGCGCATGCTCGGCATCGAGGGCAGGCTCGACGCCGAGGTGCGAGGCGACCAGAAGATCATCAAGCCACATTCACTTCCGATGGGTCCGGGTCGCCTCGACGTCGTCTCCATGGGTTTCCTCGTCGAGGACGAAGAGAGCGCCCTGCTCTGGCGCGGCCTCATGCTCAACCGTGCTGTTCAACACTTCCTCGAGGATGTCGCCTGGAACGCTGACCTCGATTACATCCTCATCGACATGCCCCCTGGCACCGGCGACGTGGCGATGGGCCTGGCCAGGATGCTCCCCCGTGCCGAGATGCTGGTGGTCACGACTCCGGCCACCGGGGCCCAGAAGGTGGCCGCCAGAGCGGTGTCCATGGCACGGAAGTCCCACACCCGCGTGGCCGGCGTGATCGAGAACATGTCGGTGTTCATCACCGAGGACGGTCGGGAGTACCCGCTGTTCGGAATTGGCGGCGGCGCCGCGCTGTCCGAAATGGCGGGCGTTCCCCTGATCGGGTCGGTGCCGATCGAGCCGGCGGTCTCGCTCGGCGGCGACACCGGCCGACCAGCTGCGCTCGGCGAAGGTCCAGCGGCTGCCGCGTTCGCGTCGATCGCCGAACGCATCGTCACGGACGTGTCGCCCCCCGTCGAGATGGCAGGCTGCTCAGCCCGCATGCTCGAGCATGCAATCGCCGCCCTCGATGCGTCCGGGGCGCTGGAGGCACTGGACGCAGAGGAGGCGGCCACCTGATTTTGCGGGAATCAGACAGCGGCGCTGTCGTCAGAGCCGCGCACGACCTGCAACTTCGTCGACAACAGGCTGGACGAGGGGATCAGCACCGATCCGGCGCCGACCTGGACCTCTGCCGCAGTGGGATGCATGGCGACCACCGGACCGGTGACCCGATCAGTGCCGCTTCCGATCGTGATGACGTCGCCGACTCGAACCAGGCGCCGTACGGCTCGTGTGCTGGCGACCTCTGAGGCGACCGTCCGGCCACCGAGGCCAACCAACAACGTGAAGCTGGCGGCAACGGCGAAGAACGTGGCGGCCACACCCAGGTTCACAACGGTGGTGTCGACCCCGAGCGTGCCGACGGCGAGCAGCACTGCCATGACCAGAATCAGGCCTCGAGCGGCTCCGGCCGCCTGGCGTTGAACGGTGCTCGACGCTCTGGCGAGCGCCTTGCCGAGACCGGCGACGACGAACGACGACAACACGTTGGCGAGAATGACGATGATCGCCGCTGTCAGGACCTTCGGAATGAAGCTGACCGCGTCATTTCGGAGTTGGGTCACCGCGTCCGGCTGGATGATCCCGAGGGCCACGAGCAGACCGCCGACGATCCCGAACGCGAACGCGAGGCTCGACAACGGCCCCGCAGCATCGCGAAGTGGCTCCGGCCGACTGGGCTTCCCGAGCGCGATGGCCACGACCCTCGAGAACACGATGCCGACGACAAAACCTCCGCCGATCGCAATGGCCACCGCAATCCAGTCATTCGTGGTCATGGGTCATCCTTTGTTGTCATCGTCGTCGTCGGTGAACAAGAGTCTCGACGTCTCCCATCCTGCCCCGAAGACGTCGGCGAAATACCCGAGCACCTGCCGAGACTCGAGGCTCGCCAAGACTCCGGCTTCGACACGATGGGCCAAGTCCTCAGGCGGAGCGAGGACAGCGAGCAGCGCATCGCGCAAGCTCGAGCCGGCATCTGCCGAGGCGAGGTCCTCGAGATCGGAGGCACAACGGTCACAGGTCGAGACATGCCTGTCGACGTCCTCGTCGATGTCGCCGGCGAGCCACTCTCGCAGCGAGCGTTTCGAAGGGTGGCGCCAGATCATTGCCACTCCTTCAATGCGTTGCCGAGGAAGCGCCTCGCACGAAGCAGGCGGGTCTTGATCGTCGGCAGTGGCACGTCGAGCACCTGACTGATCTCCTCGTACGACATGCCCTCCAACTCGCGCAAGACGACGATGCTGCGCGAAAGGTCATCGAGCAGATCCAACGCTCCGACGAACTCGTCGACAACCGCCGCACCTTCGACTCGGCGCTCGGTCGATCGTTCGTGGACGATGGGTGCCTCAGGCATCTCATTCGGATCGCTGAGGACGAACCGGCGTGTCCGCAGCGTGGAGATCGCCGTGTTGTGAGCGATTCTCATCACCCATCCTCGAAGCGAGGAATCCCCACGGAACGTCGGCAGCGCCATCCACGCCTTCAGCATCGTCTCCTGGGTGACGTCCTCGGCCAGCGCCCGATCCCGCATCACCGACAGCGCCAATCGGAAGACGGCATCGCTGTGCTCGACCATCAGATCATGAAGGTCATCGGGATTCGGTTTGGCAGATGGGACCTCCGCCGAGATCTCTGAATCCGTCCCCGTCGTCGGGCGCGTCGCCCACAGCACGGGGGCTCCCGGGCTGGAGACGAAACGTCGAACTGCGATGAGGAACAGCGAGCGCATGGTGCTGATCACGACGCTGGGATCCTAGGAAAGTCGCGGATCGATTGCTAACTGTCACTCCATCGGACCACTAACGGAGCGTCGCTGCGGCGTCTTCGTCGCGGACCCACCAGGCAGCGATCAGGGCGGGAACGAAGAGCAGAGTCGAGGCCCAGAAGGCTGCTTGGTACGCCCCCAAACCGGGTTCTGCTGCATCGACGGCGACCCCGGCCAGCACTGCGGCGGTCAGCGCCACGCCGAATGCCGGGGCTGCCTGCCGGTTGGCGCTGAACAATGCGGTGGCCTGCGCCGTGTCAGCGACGCTGGTCTGGGCGTACACGGCAGTCTGGATGGCGATGAATGCGAACCCGAGCCCGAACCCCCTCGCGAACATGAAGGTCCTCACCGTCCAGAGACCGGTCTCGAGGTCGAACTGAGCCATTCCGATGCCGACGACCAGGGCCGCCGCGAGCCCGACGAGGAGCAGGCGGCGCGGCCCGATCCGCCGATAGAGCACTCGCCCCACGAGTTGTGAAGAGAGCCATACTCCCACGGCCTGGGGGAACGTCGCCAGACCTGTCTCGAGCGCCGAGAAGCCTCGGAGCGATTGGAGATAGACCGGCAACAGGAAGATGAGCCCGACGAAGGCTGCGTATGTCGGAAAGGCAAGGATCTGGATCGAGCGGAATATCGGTGCCCGGAGCAGCTCGAATCGCAGCAACGGATCAGGCCGTCGCCTCTCGAACAAGGGCAGGGCGACCAGCGACCCGACGCCCGTGGTCACCGAGATCAGGACCACAGGTGAGGTCCAGCCGAGCTCGCGCGCCACGGTGATGCCATAGAGCGTTGCGCCGAGACCCACACCTGCGAGCAGAAAGCCGACGATGTCGAATCGCGCACGTGTGTCCGAGCGGAAATCGCGGATCACGAGCCAGCCCACGGCGAACGCGACGACGCCGAGTGGAACGTTCACGTAGAAGATCCAGCGCCAGCTGAGGTATTCGACAATCGCTCCCCCGAGCACCGGCCCGATTGCCGGAGCGATCACGGCCACGGTGATGACCGCGGTCGCTGCCTTTGCCCGCTCGTTCTGCGGAAAGGCCCGGTAGAGCATCGCGGCACCGAGCGGTCCCATCACACCGGCTCCGACCCCCTGGAGAATGCGGAAGGCAACCAGCTGATCGAGCGACTGGGACAGGCCACAGAGCGCCGACGCGAGGGTGAACAGCGTGAGAGCCGAAAGAAAGACCTTTCGAGCGCCGAAACGATCGGCGGCCCATCCCGAGGTGGGGATGAACACCGCCAGCCCGACGAGATAGCCGATGATCGCTCGATCGATCTCGGCGTCGGTGACACCGAAGGCCGTGGCCAGTGTGGGAATCGCCACGTTGACGATGGTGCCGTCGAGGATCTGCACGAAGAGCGTGAGCACGAACACGACAATCATCGCCTGCTTGTACCGCTCGTCATCGAGATCCCTGCGGCTCGGCATCACGCCGACGCTAGGGCGGGATCGGACCCTGAATGAAACAGGGTCTGGCCCACGACATGCCGGGCAGGGCGACAGCTTCGAGGTTTCTCGCGACCAAACCGACGTGCCGGTCGTCCATCACCTGACCGCCTCCTTGGCGGCTCATCCACCGACAGGGAGCACACCATGGGCATATTGGCAGTCGACATCGACTTCGACGGGATCTTCACCGAGACGTTCGGCGACATCGCCGACTTCATTCCCAAGCTCATTGCGTTCCTGGTGATCCTCGTGATCGGCATGTTCATCGCCCGCCTCATCCGACGCGCCATCGGTTCGCTCCTGACTCGGGTCGGCTTCGACAAGTACATCGACAAGGCCGGAATCGGGGCACCGCTCGAACGAGCAGGGTTCGCCGACAGCGGCAAATTCATCGCCCAGATCATCTACTACCTGATTGCGCTTCTCGTTCTGAAGCTCAGCCTGAGCGCATTCGGTGACAATGACATCTCCGACGCACTCGACGGCATGATCGACTTCATCCCCAAGCTCATCGTTGCGATCATCATCGTGATCGTCACGGGCCTCGTGGCCAACGCCGTGCGCAACATGCTCCAACCCAGCCTGGCTCAAGTCGACCACGGCGAAACACTCACCAAGCTCGCAGTCGGCGCCATATGGATGATCGGCATCTTCGCCGCCATCGACCAGATCCAGTTCGCCGAGGACATCGTTGACACGTTGTTCACCGCAATCATCGGCAGCCTCTCGGCCATCCTCGTGCTGAAGTTCGGCATCGGTGGCGTCTGGGCTGCTCGTGACCGCTTCTGGCCAAACGTGTATGACCGCCTCGGCGGTAGTGACACGCCTAACCAGAGCGTCTGACGCAGTCACCTCGAGTGCCTTTCGCACTCGAGGTGGCCGGCTTCGTTCCGACACCTGGGCGACGGTGTCGGAACGAAAAAGAGGAAAGGACCCGGCCGGCGGCCGGGTCCTTTCGACGTTCTGGTACTGCCTTCGTGCAGGTCTTCACCGCCACGCAACAATGCCGTGGCGACGGACTACATGCCCAGATAAGCCTTGGCATTCTCGATGTACTGGCCATGGCCCGGAGCGATCGACTTGAGGCGATAGCTCTTGACCCGCGTCGGGAGGTCCTTGGGGATCCCGGCTTCGAGGTGGTCACCCGGAATCAGCGAGCGTTCCTGCTCGAGGATGTACATGTAGGAGCCGGCATCGGCATCCAGCGCCATTGCGATGACGCGGAACTCGGTGGCATCGATCTTGTAGCCATCGCCGATCACGTCGTCTGCACCGTCGAAGCCAGCAGGCGCGACGAGCATTGCACCCGTCTTCTTCTTCAGAGCGAGGGCCCCGGCCGCATACTCGGGGCGGATGTCGGTCATGATGATCCAGCGAATCCGATCACCACCGCATCCGCACACGACGTCGAGGTGCTCGACATCGCCGGGTCCGGGATCCACGATCACGATCTCGTCGATGCCGATCAGATAGGTGTTGAGACCTGGCTCGTCCTCATCCTCACCCTTGTTGGCGATCCGCCGTACCAGCGGGCTGAGCGCGCGGGCGACACCGGGTGTGATGGGTGGCGGTGGTGTTGGTTCTTCGATGGTCATCTGTGGTGTCTCCTCCGCAGCGAGACGTCAGCTGAGCTCGGATCGAGACGACGGAGGACCGGCGTCGGTGTCGTCGACAATGTCGACATCCACCACGTCACGCCTGAAACCCATCGTCCCGCGACCAAAGCGCAGGTTGGGCCGGATCCAGGGTTGGATCCGGTGTAGGACAACCGGGCGAGCGAACGCACGCACCGGGGGAAGAAGAAGCAAGAGACCAGCCACGCCAGTGACGAGCCCAGGGATGATCATCAGCAGAGCGCCGAAACTGACCATGGCCTGGTCGGCCGTGCGAGATTCGTCGATCGGCGTGGAAGCGAAGCGATCGCCCGCGAGGCCATCGAGACCCGAGTTGTGGACTGCAGCAGCAACGGAGGACTCGACGAGGGAGGCTGCAGCTCGCCGGAACACGACGATGCCGGCCACGGTCAGCAGGATGAGAGCAAGGGCAACGGACTGCCCGCCGATGACACGTGCCAGCTGGGTCGCGGCAAGGTACTCGATCGCCACGATGGCGAAGGCAGCAACAGCGGGACGCGACAACATGGCCCTTCAGTCTACCGGGCACCCATCCGAGCCAGACGGCGTCGCATATCCTCGACCCGTGCCTGCCGAACGCCCGCCCTCTGTTGATGCGCTTGCCCGCTCCATCACGGGTACAGATCTCCCTCCACCGCTGCGGGTGCGCGCCGCTCGGGAGGCGATCGCGGCCGGCGAGGCAGAGCAGGTCGACCAGATCGCTCGCCGGATCGGACGCGAGTTGCTGACTCCGGTCGTGAATGCCACCGGTGTCCTGCTGCACACGAATCTCGGTCGGGCACCGCTCAGTCATGTTTCGGTGGCAACGGCGCAGAACCTCGAGCTCGACCTCGAGACCGGGAAACGGGGAAGCCGTCAGACCGGGGTCGGCTCTCTGCTGGCCGCGGCCTGCGGAGCCGAGGCGGCGCTCGTCGTCAACAACTGCTCGGCCGGCCTCCTGTTGGTGCTGTCGGCTCTCGCCGCCGGACGTGGTGTCGCAGTGAGCCGCGGCGAACTCGTCGAGATCGGCGGAGGCTTTCGGGTACCGGACGTCATGGCCCAGTCCGGCGCAGACCTCGTCGAGGTTGGCACGACCAACCGGACCCGTCTGGCCGATTTCGCTCGTGCCGCGTCTGATCACGACCTCGCGCTGACGTTGCACGTTCACCAGTCCAACTACAAGATCGTCGGTTTCACCGAGGCCGTCTCTGTGGCAGCACTTGCCACCCTCGACGTGCCCGTCGTCGCCGATATCGGTTCCGGGTTGCTCGACGCCGCATGCCCGTGGCTCGACGGGCCACCGCCGGCCTGGCTGGCCGACGAGCCTGCAGCGAAGCAGACCCTTGCCGCCGGCGCGTCACTCGTGGTCTTCAGTGGAGACAAGCTGCTCGGTGGCCCTCAGGCGGGCATCATCGCCGGGAATGCCGAGATGGTTCGTCTTTGCGCCGCCCACCCGCTGGCCCGCGCCGTTCGTCCCGGCGGTCTCGTGATGGGAGCGCTGCAAGCCACCGCGCTCGCCTATCTGCAGCGTGACGGCGACGCCATCCCGTTCTGGCGCCTGGCGGCTGCGTCGGTCGGATCGTTGCGAGCCCGAGCGGAGGCGATCGTCGCTGCGCTTCCCGCGACCGTGCCGGTCGTCTCGATCGTCGACACCGAAGCCGTCCCCGGAGGGGGCACCCTGCCGACGGTCACGATCCCGAGCATCGGGGTCCGGATCACCGGTGACCATCTCGACGCTCTACGAGCTCGCGACTTCCCGGTCATCGGACGGGTGATCGACGATCACACCATGCTCGACCTCCGCTCCGTCGCTCCCAAACAGGATGACGAACTGATCGCAGCGGTCGCCGCTCTGGTCGACCGCTCGTGACGGTCATCGCCACGGCCGGACACGTCGACCACGGCAAGTCGACCCTCGTCCGCGCACTCACCGGCATCGATCCGGACCGACTGGCCGAGGAAAAGGCGCGAGGCCTCACGATCGATCTCGGGTTCGCCAACCTCGACCTTCCGTCTGGTCGCGAACTGTCCTTCATCGACGTCCCCGGGCACATCCGATTCCTCCGCAACATGCTTGCCGGCGTCGGTGCAGTCGAGGGTTGCCTCTTCGTCGTTGCCGCCACCGAGGGCTGGAAGCCCCAATCAGAGGAACACTTGCGGATCCTCGATCTCCTCGGCATCAAGCACGGCGTCGTCGCTCTCACGAAGATCGACCAGGTCGATGACGACCTGCTCGAACTGGCCCAACTCGACGTGGCCGAACACGTCGAGGGCACGTTCCTCGACGGAGCGCCCGTGGTCCCGGTGGCAGCCACCGAGGGGCAAGGACTCGGCGAACTCAGACTTGCGCTCGACGATCTGATCGAGCGGATGGGTGAGCCGGCCGACGATGCCCGCCCACGCCTCTGGGTCGACCGGGCCTTCGCCCCAGCAGGCGCCGGCACGGTGGTCACCGGCACACTCACCGGTGGATCGCTCGCCACCAACGACGTGATGTCGGTGCTTCCCGGCCGTGGCGAGGCGCGTGTGAGAGGGCTCCAATCGCATCACCGAGAGGCCGACTCCGTGCCCGCCGGCAATCGTGTCGCCGTCAACCTCACCGGGATCAGCCACCACGATCTCGGCCGCGGGTCGGTGCTCGTGCGAGCCGAGCAGTGGCACCAGTCGAGGATGCTCGATGCCGAGCTCCGAGTGCTTGCATCGCTCAGCCACGAGGTCGGCCGGCGGGGCGCCTACGCGGTGTATTTCGGATCAGGTGAGTTCCCGGCCAGGGTGCGAGTACTCGGCACCACCACCCTGGCCCCCGGATCGACCGGATCAGTCAGAATTCACCTCGAGCACCCGCTGCCGCTCGTCCCGGGTGACCGTTTCATCCTGCGGGAGAGCGGCCGAGACGAAACGATCGGAGGCGGCGAAGTCCTCGACGTCGAACCAACGCTGCCCGCCTCCAGGGCCCGCCCCGACCGTTCCATCGAGCGTCTCGTGGCCGAACGAGGCTGGGTACGAGCAGACCACCTGACCAGATTGGTCGGCCACGACGTGCCCGCCACTGTCGAAGGATGGGTCGTGGCTCCCGAAGCACTGGCCTCGATGCAGGTCCAGCTCACCGAGCAAATCCGGACCGGCGATGCGCTCGGTCTCGACCTCGCTTCACTCGACGATCGGGAACGAGCGGCGATCGAGTCCATCGAGGACATCGAGATATCGGTCGGCCGGGCGACCCTCGGCGTGCCGGACGATCCCCTCGCCGATCACCCGTGGCTGGCTCTGCTGGTCGCCAACCCGTTCACTCCTCCCCCGCCAGACGACGTCGATCGTGGCGAGGTACGGGAACTGGTCAGACGGAGCACTGTGATCGAGCAAGACGGCGTGTACTTCGCCGCCAGCGCTCTCGAAGAGGCCGCCAGGCTCGTCGCGCCGAAGCTCCGCAGCTCCGACGGGATCACGGTGGCAGAGGTCCGTGACCTGCTCGGCACGTCACGCAAGTACGTGCTGCCGATCCTCAACTACTTCGACAACAACGGCATCACTCGCCGTCGCGACGATCTTCGCATCGCCGGCCCGAGGCTACCGGAGGCCTGAAACACCGCTCGACGGGGCTCTGACCCGTCAGTTGTTGCGGGCTTGGAACTGCTCGCGACGCTCGGCCTCGGTGCTGCCACCCCAGATGCCGTGCTGCTCACGAATGGTGAGGGCGTATTCGAGGCAGTCGGTCCTCACGGAGCATTCCTGACAGATCTCCTTCGCCCGCTCCTCACGCATGCGTTTCTCGGATCGACGCTCGATGCGGGGAGGCGGAAAGAAGATGATCTGGTTCGGACCGCGGCAAGCGGCCCGTTGTTGCCAATCCGCGACTTGCTGCATGGTCATGGAATCACGCCTTCCTAGTGCGAAAGGCCCACAATCCCAGATTGTGACGAAGAGCACAAGACCCAATCTCGGATCGGGTCAGCTCCGCTCTCGATAGTCCTTGGCGCCGCCCTCTTCTGGTTCGACCTCCAACACCAGACGATCGATCCCAACGACCCGCACCCGATCGCCGGCTACCAGCGGCGTGGCCCGATTGGTGATGGCCCGCCACGGCGCTTCGTTGATCTGCACCATTCCATCCGGCGACAGCTCCGTCATGGCGATTCCCATCGTCCCGATCATCCAACTTCGACCGATCGTCGGAGTCGAGAAACGGGTACGAACCATCGACGGCATACCGGAATAGGCGTAGAGCGCTGCCCCGATGACGCCGAAACCGATCGTGACCCACGACATCAACAGTCCGTCGTAGAGGAACAGCGTGCCGAGTGTGAAGAACACCATGCCGATTGCGGTGTAGAACCGCGGGATGTTGGTCTGGATGTCGACCGCAAACGCCAGGATCGAGACCACGAGGAGGATCAGTCCGATCGGACGAATCGGCAATACGCCGAGTCCATAGCTGCCGAGACCGAAAAGACCGGCGGCGATCACTCCGGCGACACCGACACCTGCAGTGAAGAGCTCGAACACCAACAACATGAGGCCGCCCGCGAAGAACAGATAGGCGACTTCGGGGCTGGCGGCAGTGTGGAAGAGTTGTCCAGACAGGGACAGTTGCCGGAACTGGGCTTGACCGAGCTGCGCCGGATCGTCCTCGGACGGCGTAGGCGCCTGGAAACCAGCGACGTTCCGAACGAATTCGCGCAACACCGAGTTCGACTCGATCGAGCGTTCCAGCGCCTCGTCGCTCTCGGGATTGTTCAATCGGTCGCCGGCGTCGGGGGAGATTCCGAGCTCGATCACCTCGCGGGCGCCAATCGTTGCGTCCTGCAGGCGTTCGGTTGCCGAGCCGAAGGCAGCGTCGAAGCCGTTCGACGGCAGGCGCTGGGCACCGGAGTCGCCGATCTGGGATCCGGCGGCGACGCCGATCACGTCCATCACACCCAGCAGCTCGGCGGCCCCGCCGAATGCAACAGCTCCGCTGGGACCGACCCAGCCGAGCGTCTGGAGGTCAGCGTCGCGGAACCGCTCCGCCAACTCGAGGTACCGCTCGTCGTCGAGCACACTTGCCTTTGAGTCGATCTGCAGAAGAACGGCCAGCGCGCCGTCCGCCTCAGCGGCATCGAGTTCGTCGATCAAGAAGTCGAACATCACCGGATCGATCAAACCCGAGACCTCGAGAATGCGGATCTGACCGGCGGAGCTCTGGTCAGCCTCGTCAGGGTCGGCCTGGGCCACTGAGTCATGGTCGGCCTGGTCGGCCCGAGCCGGCAAGGATGTGCCGAAGGTCATCAGCCCGGTCCCGACGGCGGCCAGCAGCACCGCTAGCCTCGTGCGGAGTGACCGCCGTTGACTTTTTTTCTGCATCGAGAGTCCTGATCGTTGCCGGCAAAGGGGGCGTGGGCAAGACAACGGTAGGGGCAACCGTCGGCATCGCGGCTGCTCGGGCCGGTCTACGGACTCATGTGGTCGAACTCGAGGGTCGCAGCAATCTCGGACTCCCCTTCGGCGTCGACAAGCTCGGGAGCAAGCCAACCATCCTGATCGAGGAACACGACAACGGCGGGCTGCTGCGGGGAAGCCGCTTGACCCCGGACCAGGCGCTCGGCGATTACCTGGTCGACCATGGCCTGCGAATCGGTGGACGGCTGGCCAAGATGAGCGCGATCGAGCTCATCACGACGACCGCTCCGGGGATCCGCGATCTCCTCACGCTCGGCAAGATCCGTTCGTTGGAGGAGTCAGACGACGATGATCTGATCGTGGTCGACGCACCGGCGGCCGGTCACGCTGTGTCGTTCCTTCGAGCCGCCGCCGGTATGGCGTCGTCGGCCCCGAGCGGGCCGATTCGTGACCAGGCCGACCAGGCGATGGCCATGCTCGCATCACGGGCGCGATGTCGCTTGATGCTCGTCACCATTCCGGAAGAGACACCGGTCACCGAACTCGTCGAGACGGCATTCAGGGTCGAGGACGAGGTCCATGTCCACCTCGCTCCTGTGGTGGTGAACAGTGTCTGGCCCGAGATCCGCGGGCTCGAGAAGGCGGCCAGGGAAACCGGGAAACGGGCCAGCGACGCTCGAACGAATCGCCGGTCCGCCGCCGCCTACCGAATGGCCAGGCAGGAGCAACAACGGTTCGAGATCGAACGCCTGCGATCCGAGCTGCCGCTCCCGCAGATCGAGTTGCCGTTCATCTTCACGACCGACCTCGGCCGTGCCGACCTCGACGTCTTGGCCGCCACGTTCGCCGCCCAGATCGAGGGGATCGACCAATGAGCACCGTCGAAGGAATCGACCAATGAGCACCG
>CBESNA010000019.1:0-71577 GCA_965530755.1 uncultured Acidimicrobiia bacterium
CGACGATCTTGCCGCTCTCGTGAACGGGATCAACCTGTGCGAGTTCGACGGCGGTCTCGATGAGATCACGGTGGAGGTTCCCTGCCCTCAAGGGATGCGTGCCATCACCGTTCGATCGTTCGAAGGCAGAGTCACAGACCAGGCCGTCGTCGACGCCTGCGCCCAGAGCCAGTGACTTTCCATCGTCTTCACAAGTCAGCAGCCGGCGGCGTTGAGGTCGAGGATCGGGGCGTTGGATCGGCCGGTCAGTTCCTCAATGAGAGGTTCAGAATTCGTCTCGCGCCGTTGGCTGCGATGGCGAAGATGATGCCGCCGACGATGAGGTCGGGGTAGCGGCTGTTGGTGGCGGTGATGATGAACGCGGTTGCGATGACGAGGCCGTTGATTTTGATGTCGTTGGCGGTGAAGATCCAGCTCGCTTCGATGTGGATTTCGCCGTTGCGGGCTCGTCGAAGAGCGATCATGGTGGCGGCGTTCGCTGCGAGCGCGACGAGTGATACTGCGATCATGGTGGTGGCGTTGGGGAGGGGCTCGTCGCTCATGAATCGGCGTACGACCTCTGCGATGCCGACGCCGGCGAGGCCGAGCTGGAGGTAGCCGCTTGCTCTGGCCAGGTTGGCTTTGCGGGCCGCGCTCCGGCCGACGGCGAACAGGCTGAGTGCGTAGACGACGGCGTCCGCCCCCATGTCCAGTGCGTCTGCGAGGAGGCCGAGGGAGTGGGCGAGCCAGCCTGCGATGGCTTCGCCGAACATCATGGTGGTGTTGAGTGCGAGCGCTACGAGGAGCGCGATGCGTTCGTTGCGGGTGTTGTCGGGAACGGTGCTCGTGGTGGTCGGTTCGTCGCCGATTCGACGGCTTCCGAGGCCGAGTCCGTCGAGAGCGGCGTCGACGAGCTCGGTGTCGGTCTCGTGGGTCACGACCACGGTGCGGGTGACGGTGTCGGTGCGGATGTTGGCGATCCCGTCGATGTCGGCGAGGCAGATCCGGACCATCTGCTCTTCGGCTCCGCAGTCCATGGCTGTCACGGTGTAGGTGGTTGCTCTCATGGTTTTCTCTACTTCTCGTCGTTCCGATGCATTGCGGCGGCCATTTCGTGGTGAGCGAGACTTTCGTAGCAGCGGCGCCGGCCCCGTTGACGAAGCATTTGTATGAATATAATCTCCACAACGTGACGCAGACCAAGCAGGGATTCTTGGACAACTACTTGCCGTATCTTCTGCGACAGGCCGATCAGACGCTTTCCGCCCCCTTTTATGCGGTGTTGACCCGGTACGGCGTCGCCCGCTCGGAGTGGCGGGTACTCGTCGTTCTCCTCGAGCTGGGAGAGCTCTCGGTTGTCGACCTCGCCACCGAAGCACTGAGTCCACAGCCCACGGTGACCCACTCCGTTCGCCGGCTCGAGAAGCAAGGTCTCGTCATGAGAACCCCCGGGACCAACGACAAGAGACAGCGCTTCATATCGCTCTCCCCAACGGGTATCCAGTTGTCGACCGCGTTGATGAACGAAGCCAAGGAACTCGAAGCCGACCTGCTCGTCGGAGCGGGCGAGCTTTCCGAGCTCATCGAGAAGTTGGGCCAGCTCATCGCGGCCGTGGAGACTCGCTCGCACGATCGGGTGAACGAGGCGGCACGCACGGGATGAAGCCGCGAACGAGGAGGAACCCATGACAAGCGATGCCCCCAGTCCGAGTGAACGTCGGCCGTTCAACCTCACGGCGTGGATCGCTGAACACCGAGAAGACCTCACTCCGCCCGTTTCCAACAAGCAGATCTGGCGAGACGCCGACATGATCGTCATGATCGTCGGTGGCGGGAACCAGCGGAACGACTTCCACGAAGATCCCCGGGAGGAGTTCTTCTACCAGATCAAAGGCGACATGAATCTCGTCATCTGGCCCGAGGAAGGAACCGAACCCTTCGACATGCCGATTCGCGAGGGCGATGTCTATCTCCTCCCACCGAACATGTGGCACTCGCCGCAGCGACCAGATCCGGCATCGATCGGCCTGGTCGTCGAGTATCAGCGGGACGTCGGCGAGCTCGATGCCTTCGTGTGGGCATGTCCGAACTGTGCGCACGTGGTGCACCGGGTCGAAGTGCAAGTGCAGGCAATCGACAAGGACCTTCCGCCGCTCTTCGCTGCGTTCCATGACGACCTCGACGCCCGCTCCTGTCCGAACTGCGGCGCCGTCCACCCAGGTAGAGATGGTCGGCTGTAATGACGCCAGAAGCGCTCCCGACGGCCGCCGCGCTCGACTCGGCTGATCCGCTCGCTCGACTTCGCGATGAGTTCGAGCTCCCTGACGGGATCTACCTCGTCGGCAATTCGCTCGGCGCTCTGCCGAGGGCCGTCCGTGAGTACGTGAACATCGAGCTCGATCGCTGGAGCACTCTCGGCGTCGAGGGCCATTTCACCGGCAACTTGGCCTGGAAGGATTACCACGAGCTACTGACCAACCAGCTCGCAGCAATCGTCGGCGCTCAGGCCGACGAAGTGGTCGCGATGAACGCCCTCACCGTGAATCTGCACCTCTTGATGGTCAGCTTCTACCGCCCCACCTCCGAACGCCACAAGATTCTCATCGAGCGTCATGCGTTCCCCTCTGATCATTTCGCTGTCGAGTCGCAGATTCGCCAACGGGGCTTCGAGCCATCCGAGTCGATGGTGTTTGTAGAGCCTCGCGAAGGTGAAGACACGCTGCGATCCGAAGACATCCTGAATGCGATATCCGAACACGGGGACGAGCTCGCGCTGATCTTCTTGCCTGGTGTCCAGTACTACACCGGGCAGGTGCTCCCGATGGCCGACATCGTCCAGGCCGGCCACGCGGTCGGCGCCATGGTCGGTCTCGACCTCGCCCACGCTGTCGGCAACATCGAGCTCAGCCTGCACGACTGGGACGTCGACTTCGCGATGTGGTGCTCCTACAAATACCTCAACAGTGGGCCAGGGGGAGTTGGAGGAGCGTTTGTCCATAGGCGTCATGTCGCGGACCCCACGCTCGCGAAGCTGTTGGGCTGGTGGGGCACCAACGCGTCGAGCCGATTCGAGATGACGACCGAGTTCGACGCCATCCCCACGGTCGAGTCGTGGCAGCTGTCCAACGCGCCGATTCTCTCCATGGCGGCCCTCCGCGCCTCGCTCGACATCATCGACAGGGCGGGCGGAATGACCGCCCTACGCCAGAAGTCGGAACGCCAGATCGAATTCTTCGACCGGAGGCTTGTGGAGAGCCTCGATGGACGAGTCGAGAACATCACGCCAGGACCCCTGCCAGAGCGAGGTTGTCAATATGCCTTGCGAGTCATCAGCGACAACGGAAAGCGGGTGTACCAGGAATTGGAACACGCGCGGGTCCTCTGCGACTGGAGGGAACCCGATGTCATTCGCGTCGCACCGGTCCCGCTGTACAACACCTTCGACGACATCGATCGTTTCGTTCGCATCCTCGACGGGATCGTGCGATGAAGGGCCCCGTCGTGGTAGCGGGTGCCGGCCCGGCCGGCGCCTTGCTCGCGATCTATCTCGCTCGACAGGGCCATGACGTCACCGTGTACGAGAGTCGAGCGGACCTTCGGCGGACGGACATCGACGCCGGTCGGTCCATCAACCTCGCCCTGGCGACACGTGGCATCGTTCCGCTCATCGATGTGGGTGTGATCGAACGAGTCGACGACATCACGATCCCGATGCGCGGACGACTCGTCCATACAGGTGACGGTTCAACTCCCGAGCTCCAGCCTTACGGGAGCAAAGCGCACGAGGTCATTCACTCGGTGTCGCGCACCGACCTCAATGCCATCCTGCTCGATGCCGCTGACGCCACTGGGCGAGTGACCATTGAGTTCGAGAAGGGACTCGAGTCAGTCGACTTCGAGCGCTCGCTTCTTCACTTTGCCGACGGAGCAACTGCGCCGTTCGGAGTGATCTTCGGTGCTGACGGTGCAGGCTCACGGGTTCGCCAAGCCATGGTCGACGAGGGCGCGTGCGCCTACACAACAGACTGGCTCGACCACTCTTACAAAGAACTGACACTGCCACCGGCCGACGCCGGCGGCCACCTCCTCGACCCACATGCGCTGCACATCTGGCCGCGGGGCGAGTTCATGCTCATCGCTCTCGCGAATCCGGCGGGTGACTTCACGGTCACGCTGTTCGCTCCGAACGAGTCATTCGAGGCGCTGGCATCGGCCGGCGCGGTACGGGACTTCTTCGATGCCGAGTTCCCTGACTTCGCGGCTCTCGTTCCCGATGTGGCCGAGCAGTTCGCCGCCAACCCCACCGGACCGCTCGGCACCATTCGAGCAACAGGGTGGAGTTTCGAGGACCGCGCAGTTTTGGTTGGTGACGCGGCCCATGCGATCGTCCCGTTCCACGGGCAGGGCATGAACGCGGCAATGGAATCGGCGAGGGCTCTCGACCGGCACATGCGGGCGTCGCCAGATGATCTCGCGGCCGCCTTCCGTCAGTACGAAGTGGAGCGCAAGCCAGACAGTGACGCGATTGCCGACATGGCGCTTGGCAATTATGTGGAGATGCGAGCGGGTGTCGTGGACCCGGACTACCTGGCCAAGCGTGCATTCGCCCTCGACTTGGAGCACCGGCATCCAGCCCATCTCAGCCCTCGATACAACATGGTCATGTTCTCGACCATGCCCTATTCCGAGGCGAAGTCCCGAGCGGCCAGACAGGCCGAGATCATCGCCGCCGCCATCGCCGATCCGTTACTCGACGTCGACTCGCTCATCACTGCGTTGCCTCCACTTCCCGAGCTCGATCCGCTCGCCGACCCAAGGGCCCTTTCCATCTCATGAGCCTCCCGTTCGAGAACGACGACGATTTCACCTACGGCAACTACTTGAAGATCCCGGAGCTGTTGTCGCTGCAGCAGTGCGTTTCGGTCGATCTCGAGACGGGAGCAGCGGAGCATGACGAGACCCTGTTCATCATCATCCACCAGGTGTACGAACTCTGGTTCAAACAGATTCTCCACGAGCTCGACTTCGTCGTTCGCCTCCTCAACGAGAACCAGGTCAACGGCGCTCGTCATCATCTCAAACGGGTCCTGAAGATCATGAAGACACTGGTTGGGCAGCTCGACGTGCTCGAGACGATGACCCCCGTCGAGTTCGCGAGCTTCCGATCCTTCCTGGCCAACGCAAGCGGATTCCAATCCGCCCAGTTCCGCGAGCTCGAGTTCCTTCTCGGCATCAAGGACCGCATCCAAATCGAATGGTTCAGCGGCGCCGAGGGTGAGCGACTCGCAGCGCGGTACGAAGCACCGACAATCTGGGATGCCTTCGTGAACGTCTTGCACGCCGACGGCCATGCCGTCCCTTCCGAGGTGCTCCATCGAGACGTGCGGGAGCCCGTAGTGGGGAACAGCGATCTACAAGCGCTGATTGTCGAGCAGTACAGCGATGAGGGCTTTGCCGGTCTCTGCGAGACCCTCACCGATCTCGATGAGGGACTACAGGAGTGGCGCTACCGCCACGTGATGATGGTCCGTCGAACGATTGGAACGAAACCCGGCACCGGTGGCTCCGACGGAGCCACCTATCTGGCCAGCACGTTGTTCAAACCGGCCTTTCCCGACCTGTGGGCCATTCGCACGGCGTTCTAGGTCAGCGCCCCACCCTCACGCAACCAACTCACGCTCGAAACGGCAAACCAACACCCATGACGACGTACCCAGAACTGAAGCTCTACATCAACGGATCGTGGCGAACCGGCGCCGCTGACCTCCCGGTGATCAACCCCGCGACCGAAGAAGAGATCGGCGGCCTGCCGGTCGCTGGGACACAAGACCTCGACGATGCCCTCGCCGCAGCTCAGGCCGGCTTCGCGGTGTGGAGCAAGACCCCTCCCAAGGCGCGAGCCGACCTGATTCGTGACGCGTCGGCCCTCATGCGCGAACGCCAAGACGAGATCGCACACTCGATCACACTCGAGCACGGCAAGCCGTTCGCGCAGGCCCAGCTCGAGGTCATTCGTGGCTGCGAATTCTTCGAATGGGACGCAGGTGAGGCAACCCGGACCTACGGCCGGGTCATTCCGAGTGGACCGGGTGTGAAGCACATCGTGCACCATCAGGCCATCGGGCCAGTGGCCGCCTTTTCGCCGTGGAACTTCCCGATGAGCCAACCCTCCAGGAAGATCGCGGGAGCACTCGCCGCCGGGTGTTCGATCATCCTCAAGGCCGCAGAGGAGACCCCGGCGGGCGCCATGCACATCGCGCGTGCCTTCCACGACGCTGGTCTCCCGCCAGGTGTCCTGAACCTGGTGTTTGGTGTCCCCGAAGTCATTTCCCAGCACCTCATTCCGAGCGACACCATCAAACTCGTTGCCTTCACCGGGTCCACGGCCGTCGGACGGCACCTCACCGGTCTTGCGTCGAACCACATGACCCCCGTGTTGATGGAACTCGGCGGTCATGCGCCGGTGATCGTGTGCGAGGACACCGACGTCGCGGCGGCCGCAACCACGTCAGCGATACGCAAGATGCGCAATGCTGGTCAAGTCTGCACATCACCGACCCGGTTCTTCGTGCACGACAGCATCTTCGAACACTTCCTCGACGCGTTCACCACACGAGCAGCGGCAACGATGGTCGGCAACGGACTGGACCCCGGAGTCGAGATGGGTCCTCTCGCCAACGAACGCCGCATCTCAGCATTGACGGCGATGGTCACTGACGCCCGCGACGTCGGCGCCGAGGTCGCAACGGGTGGGAATCGGTGGGGCACGTCCGGCTACTTCTTCGAGCCGACCGTCTTGGCCAATGTCCCGCCCAACGCTCGCGTGATGCAGGAGGAACCGTTCGGGCCTCTCGCCATCGTGAATTCCGTCGACTCACTCGACACCGCGATCCAGCAAGCCAACTCAGTTCCGTATGGGCTCGCCGCGTATGCCTTCACGAACCGGGCTGACTATGTCGACCGCATGGTCGATCAAGTCGAAGCCGGGAACCTCTCGATCAACACGCTCGAAGCATCGCTGCCAGAGACGCCCTTCGGTGGCGTGAAGTCGAGCGGATATGGACGCGAAGGCGGCGCCGAAGGCCTCCATCACTACATGGTCGTCAAGAACGTGTCGCACAGCATCTCCATCAACTGACAGCTCCTGCCGTCGCAGAACCGAGGTCGATCAACCATCATGAGTTACCGCAGAAGTGACGCCAAGGACTACGCCCGCGCCAACCTCTCGGGCATCTGGGCCGCCGCGCTCATGCCGTTCACCGAGGACCTGCGTCTCGATGAGGATGGCTTTCGAGAGAACGTTCGTCACTGGACTCAGGAGTTGGGGATCGAGGGTCTCTTCGTCTCGGGAAAGCAGGGTGAGTTCTTCGCCATGAGCCTCGAGGAGCGAAAGCGGTCCTTCGAGCTGGCGGTCGAGGCAACCGGGGAGCACGGTCAGACGATCATGTCGTGCTCCGATCAGAACATGGATGTCGTGATCGACCTCGCACGTCACGCCGAGGAGGTGGGCGCCGACTACATCGTCGTGCACGCCCCGGCACTCCACTTCTTCAGGGAACAGGATGAGACTCTGCTGGGCTACTACCGGGCCGTTGCGGAAAGCGTGAACATCGGCGTTGCGCTCTGGAGCCACCCCGACAGCGGCTACCTCATGTCGCCACAACTCTGCAATCGGTTGGCGGACATCGAGAACGTCGTCGCGATCAAATACAGCGTCCCTCGCCCGATGTACACCGAGCTCACTGAGCTCGCCTCGGATCGAATTCAAGTCAGCACCGCGTCCGAGACCGAGTGGCTCGACAACATTCTCGAGCTCAACTGGAAGCTCTACCTGTGTTCCTCGCCGCCATTTCTTCTCCAGACGGCAAACGATCGACGCATGCACGACTACACCCATGCAGCGTTCGCTGGCCGCGCCGACGAGGCCCGTGAGATCAGTCGGAGCCTCGACCCCGTGCGAGAGGCACTGATGGAAACCCGGCCCGCAGAGAAGCCGCACGCGCACCAGAAGTACTGGCAGGAACTCCTCGGTCAGGTGGGAGGGCGGGTTCGACGACCGTTGCTGGAGCTGACCGATGAGGAGAAGGCCGTGACCAGAGAAGCGTTCGATGGGTGCGGCCTCGGGTCGGACCGGAACTGACGTGGCGATCAAACCAACTCTTCGAGTGGCGTTCGTCGGCTGGGGAGCGATCGCCCGAACTGCCGCAGAGATGCTCACTCGTCGTTCGGTGGAGATCGTGGCTGTCGCGACCCGAGACGCTTCGTTGTCGAGGGACGTGATCCCTTCGACGGCCAGGGTGATCACCGACCCGGACGAGTTGCAGAGCATCGAAGCCCACGTGGTTGCGGAGGCAGCGAGCCGAGAGGCTGTTGGACCATGGGGTCACGCAGCTCTTGCGGCGGGATCCGACTTCATCGTCTCGTCTGTATCCGCCTTGGCTGATCCCCGGCTCTTGGAGTCGCTCCAAGAGGCAGCGATCAGCGGTGGTTCGCAGCTCTGCATCCAGCCCGGCGCGCTCGCAGGAGTCGAGGCTCTCGCCGCCGCCCGCATCATGGGGATCGACTCGGTGGAGCATCGGATCGTGAAGCCGCCGCTTGCCTGGCTCGGTACAGCGGCCGAGACGCTCTGCGATCTGGGTTCGCTCACTGAGCCAAAGGTGTTCTTCACCGGCTCGGCGGCAGAAACGGCCTCGCAGTTTCCCAAGAACGCCAACGTCGCGATGACGACGGCCCTCGCCGGCATCGGTCCGGAGGCGACAAGGGTCCTGCTCGTTGCCGATCCGGAGGCGCAGACGAATCGACACGAACTGAGGGCTCACGGCGACTTCGGGGAACTCCAGGTCGCCATCGCCAACTTCGCGTTGCCGGACAATCCGAAGACCTCAGCAATGGCTGCGTTGAGTCTCGTCCGGGCGATCGAAAACCGTGTCAAACCCATGGTGATTTGAAACAGGGCATCTGTCGAGCGGTCAGGCCGTTTCTGCCCCGGGGAGGTCGAGTGCCTGGCTGAGTTTGCGGGCGGTCTGCTTCCAGGATCTGCTCGACGGGTCAATGACGTCGAAGTGATCCTCGCCATCGATGACGATTACCTCGACCGAACTGGCGAAATTGGTCGTGTGATGGACGGGCACGTCGAGATCGGCGTCGCCCGAGACGAGCAATGTGGGTGTCGAGGCGATGATTGGCTGGGCCACCTGGAAAGCCTGAGGCTGGTCTTCTGGCGACCCGTTGAGAAACCGCTGAACAGCCTGCGAGCCGAGATTCTCGGCTGCGGCAAGCTGCAGATTGGTGACAGCTGCCTGCCCCACGATGAAGATTGGCGTGACTAGCGGGTCAGCGCCTGGCATGCCGTGCTCGAGATGCCGCCGGCTTCCGGCCCAAAGGGCGAGGTGGCCGCCCGCCGAGTGACCGACGGCGGCGATTCGAGCGAGATCGAGGCCGAAGGTCGTGGCTGCCGTGGCGAGCCAGTCGATTCCTGCCGCCACGTCGAGCAGCGTCCCGGGATAGCCACCGCCAACGTTTCCAACTCGTCGGTACTCGAGGTTCAAGACGGCGTAGCCCCGCTCCAACAGATCGAGGGCGAGGGGAACCATGAGGTCCAGTTCGTACGCCGACTTCCAGAATCCGCCGTGAATGAGAACGACAACAGGATGGTCGCCGTCGCTGGTCGGGAGATACAGATGGCCGAATTGCTCGCGGAATTCTCCGTACCGCATGTCATGGATGTCCACGTTGTGCTCCGTCTTGAACGGCGACCCTTCTTTCTAGTCGGTCTCGCTGGGCGCAGGTGCGCCAGTTCCTCCACTGTGAGTGCCTGCCTCGAGTAGCTCTCCAACTTTCCTTGCACTTTTGTGAATCGGCGCTCACCATGGGGACACATCGCTGTGCGCGGCCGAGGGGTGTCCGGCCGATAGCTCCGAGCTACCACGTGCGCCAGCGCACAGGAGAGGGGCCATCATGTCCGTTTCGATGACTGCAGTGATCCGCAGTTCGGTGGTTGCAGCGCTCGCGGCTGCTTCGCTGGCCGCAGGCGGAGCTGCGCCTGCGTCGGCTGGAGGTGATACGGGGATCGTGGTCGGGGTGGCGAAGGCGCCGATCACCCCTGATGGCGATGTTGCTGGGGCGGCAACGGATTTCGTGATCACGCTCGATGCGTCGCTGAATCCGTCGGTTCAGGGGCGGACTCTGCTGGCAGGCATGACCGTCAAGGTCACATTGCCTGACGACTTCGTGAATCTTGGCGGTCCGGTCCTGAACCCGGGCCCGCCGCCTGCGTCGTGCCCACCGCCGGCGGGAACCTGCAGCACCGGCGTCTTGCTGCAAGGGTGGCCGCAACATCCGATTCCGCCGTCGCCGTTGAACTACACGGTCGGAGTGCAGGGCACAAACACGATCGTGTTCACCGCCACGCAGGACCTCGTTCCGGCGCCGCCCGCTGAGCCGGGCTTGAAGCAGGTGCATCTCATCTTGCGGAGCTTCGTCAACCCTGGGCCGGGCCGCTACGAGTTCTTGGTGGAGGCTCAGACCGGACCGGGTGGTGCCGTCGAGACCGGTGTCGCCGTCGTGCACATCCGTCCGAAGCCAAGGGCCAGCATCAACGTGACCAGCGTGTTCAACGCCGGCACGCCGAACACCATTTATCAACAGGCATCGCCGGGCGCAACGGTTCCGCTCGACTACGACTTCTTCTTGTGGGACAAGAAGGGTGATCCGGCCGTTGGCGTCGAGATCCGCTCGCTGAACGACGACCATGCCGTGCTGGTGCAGGGGCACAGGGTTGTCGGTCAGATCACCATCGACTCTCCACCAGGCGCATCTGGTCAGCAGGTCAGCTCGCTGGGACCGTCAACACCGGTCGTCGGGCCGGTGCTCAACCTGGACACCGCCCGCCTGACCGCCCAGTTCACCGCAGGTGATGCGCCGGGTCTCTACACAACCACCTTCAAGATGAACAACGGGACGAGCGCCCAGATGTTCGTTCACGTCTCTTGACCCTGTCGCTCAGCGACACGCCCTGCGGCTGATGCACACTCGCACCGGGTGGCGACTGCCACTCCGGTGCACCACGAACTCTGGTTCCGCCGATCGGGCAGAATGCTGGTGTGCCGTTCGACGCTGACCTCGCAGAGCGCATTCGACGATCCCTCGACGTGCGCGAGGTTCGGGAGGTCGCCATGTTCGGCGGCCGCTCCTTCATGGTCCACGAGCAGCTCACGGTGGCGGCGGCGTCCGACGGCTCGTTGCTGCTTCGCTGCGCACCCGGACAGCTCGATCGGCTTCTTGAACGAGAAGGCGCGCAGCCGGCTGAGATGCGTGGCAAACCGATGAGTCCGGGCTGGATTCGCGTTGACGTCGAGACCGTGCGAGATGACGCTGTTCTTCGGCAATGGATCGACGATGCCGTGGCTTACGCGCGGCAACGAGCAACTGGTCGCTGAACTCGCGGCGCCAAGCTTTCACGATGGCGGCTCGAGCCGAGTGGCTCCGGTGATTTCTTTGGCGAGTGTGCGGCGATGGCGACGAGCGCGCTTCGAGTACTGGTCATTCGGCGGTGCCTTGACGGTGATTGTTGACGAGCCAGAAGGGCAGGGCGACCAGGAAGAAGGCGCCGAGGATGTTGCCGATGGCGGCGGGGGCGATGCCCCAGGCGAGCGCGTCCGCCCATCCCGGGCCGGTGCCAAGGGGTTGGATCAGCGAGAAGTAGGCCATGTTGGCGGGGCTGTGCAGGAACCCGCCGGCAACGAAGGCCATCACGGTCACCAGTACCGGGATGTACTTACCGATGATCGTGCGTCCCATGGTGGCCAGGAACGCTGCCATGCCGACAAGCCAGTTGCCGAGCATGCCGGACACCACAGCCCGGAAGAATCCGTCGAGACCGCCGATGCCTTGGTAGCGCATCTTCGAGGCCGCGATCTCTCCGAGCAGGTCTTCGTAGCCAGTGCTGTAGCTCTGCGTGTAGTTGACGATCTGGCCTATGAGGAAGGCGCCGAGGAGGTTCCCGGCGGCGGCGAGGATCCACAGTCGAAGGATCGATGAGCGGATCGTTGCCGGGTCGCGGCTGAGCAGGGTGGCGGGGAGCTCCACGTTGACTTCGGTGAACAGCAGTGCGCCGCTGAGCACGACGAGGAAGAAGCCGACCGAGAAGCCGAAACCTTCGAGCAAGCGTTGGACTCCCTCGTTCTCCGTGCCTGTCGCGATGAGCGTGCTGAACAATGCGCCAATCGTGATGAACCCGCCGGCGAGGCTGCTGAGGATGAGCACCTGCCAGCCCGACAGCGACATGGAGCGTCTGGCGCCGGCCTCGGCCATCTCCACGAGCACTAACTCTGGTGCGAGGTGCTGGGCGGGCGGGAGGTTGTACGCTTCGGGATCGTCGGCGCTTGTCATGGGGCGTCCTGTTTCGATGCCCTTAGTGGCGTCGAGATCGGTGCAACAGACATGGGCATGGTCTCCTTAACCCGCTTCGGGGTTGTGGCGTTCCGTCACGGTTCAGAACCGAGCGCGGTCGATGGATGTTCTCGCGAGTGAGACGCGGCGAACCGGATCGAACAGGTGATGGGACACCAATCCGATCCGGACGTCGAAGGCGAGTACCGCCTCAGACCAGTGCCGGCTGAGCCTCTCGGGCGATTTCGCTGACCCGATCGCCTTGGAACCGGATGATCTTCTGGATCGTGGTCAAGACCAGAACGATCGAGATCAGGATCATTGCCAGGCCCGTCAGGCGAAGACCGGGGAGCCACGTACCCACTGCTCTGGTGAATCCGATGTTGGCCAGGTCTGCACCGGAAGCGGTGGATGGATCGGCGATGGCGCTGGGATCGACCCCACCGATCGAAACGGCGGCAGCAATCCCGATGACAAAGGCGACGATCTCGGTCATGACGCCCATCATCATCAGCATCGGTGTGGCCGTGCCGGTCCATGGCTTCTTCAACTGAAGCGGCTGAGCGCCGAGCGACGTCTGCACATCGCGTCCGGCATCACGGAGGTGCCTGACGATGTTGACGAGTGTCATCGTGATCGCTCCGAGGATCATGCCCATTCCGAGGAACAGGACTGCTCCGGTCAGCTGAACCAGCGCCTCTCCACGTCCAAGGTCGGCGGCGACCCCCGACGGCGAGAAGAAGTCACCAAAGTTCACGCCGCCGGCAATCGCGAGCCCGAGAGCGCCCAGCACAGCCATGGAGCCCATCCCGAGCATCGGCCAAGCCATCTTCTTGGCCATCGTCTGGACGGCATCGTCGCCCTTGTAGGGAATGGAGTTGTCTGTCGTAGCCACGGGGTGTCCTCCTCGAGTGTTGGATCCTTTTGCGTTGTTTGTCTTCGTTGTGTTCGTGTTGCGTTGCAGTAGGGAGGTCATGACGTTGCGCCTTTCGTGAGGATCGCCGGCAGGGATGACACCATGGCGTCACGGCGATAGGAGATGGTCTTGCGGATGTTGCTCAGGGCGTAGGGCACTGCTCCGGCGAACATGACGGCCAAGCCGACGATGCCCAGCGGGTTCGCCCAGGCTCGGGTGGATGCCCACACACCCTGATCTCGCAGGGCATCAGCAGCGCTGGAGCTGGCCGGGAACAGGTCTGCCGCCGCCACGCCGGCGATGATCAGCGCGATGAACGCCGCCGCCGCCACTATGGCTCCGACAAGTCCGACGGCGAGCGGCTCGTAGTTGACGCTGGCCCTTTCCGATGGGACTGGTTGTTTCGTTTTCATCGTTCCCCCTTCAGAGGTGATAGTTCCGGTTGTCACACCAAAGAACCGGTCCGGGGTCCATCCAGAGCCACAAATGGCCGATCCGACGCAATCACCGACGACCTACGACAGAAAACGCCGTTGAATGGGTGCACGACAACGAGCAGAAATTGGAGACTGGCGCCATGCGACGCATCGAGGACTACGCCCTGTTGAGCGACTCGAGATCTGCCGCGCTTGTCTCGAAGAGGGGATCAATCGACTGGCTCTGCTTCCCGCGCTTTGATTCCGGCGCATGCTTTGCGTCGTTGCTCGGCACACCGGACAACGGTCACTGGTCGCTTGGCCCGGTCGAAGCCTCCCGAGTGGTGAGGAGCTACCGGGCGGGATCGCTCGTGCTCGAGACGATCCACTCAACGGCGACCGGCGTCGTTGCCGTGATCGACGCGTTGGTGCCTGTGGGTGACGCACATCGCTTGGTGCGGCGCGTCGAAGGTCGCAGCGGCACCGTGGCGATGCGAACCGAGATGCGGGTCCGGTTCGACTACGGCAGCATCGTGCCCTGGGTCACCAGATCCGACGGTGCAGTATCAGCGGTGGCCGGCCCTGAGGCTCTCGTGCTGCGCACGCCCATCGAGTTGCACGGTGAGGGGTTCGCAACGGTCGGTGACTTCAGCGTGGGGACAGGTGATCTGGTCTCGTTTGAGTTGGTCTGGCACGAGTCACACCAGGTCGCACCACCTCCGATCGCTGTCGACGACGCTGTCGAGGCGACGCTCGACTGGTGGCAGGAGTGGTCGAATCGGCTGACCTATGACGGCGCATATCGCGACGAGGCCCGTCAATCCCTGACGGTTCTCAAGGGTCTTTCTCATGGGGCGACCGGCTCGTTCGTCGCTGCACCCACGACGTCGCTTCCTGAATGGGTCGGGGGCTCTCGTAACTGGGACTATCGATACTGCTGGCTACGCGACGCGACGTTCACCTTGTTGGCGCTGCTGAAGGGCGGCTGCGTCGACGATGCCCGCTCCTGGCGGGATTGGCTCGTGCGTGCGGTGGCCGGTGAGCCGTCGCGGTTGCAGATCATGTACGGGCTCGCCGGTGAGCGACGGTTGCCCGAACTGGAGCTTCCGTGGTTGGACGGTTTCGAGGGCTCGAGACCGGTCAGAGTCGGCAACGGGGCCGCTGACCAAGTCCAACTCGACGTCTTCGGCGAGGTCATGGACGCCATGCACCAGGCCCGACTGCACGGTTTGGCTCCCGAGGAGAATGCCTGGCGGGTGCAGGAAGCGATGATGGAGTGGCTCGAAGGCAACTGGCAGGAGCCCGACGAGGGCATCTGGGAGGTTCGTGGCGGCCGGGACCAATTCACCCATTCAAAGGTGATGGCCTGGGTGGCCTTCGACCGGGCGGTCAAGGCCGTCGAGCAGCACGGGCTCGGCGGGGACGCAGCGAAGTGGCGCAGACTGCGAGCGCAGGTGCACGCCGAGGTGTGCGCCAACGCCGTGGACCACCGTGGGGTGTTCACCCAGTCCTACGGCGGACACGCGCTCGATGCGTCGACACTGATGATCCCTCTCGTCGGTTTCCTCCCGGCAAACGACCCGAGGGTGGTGGCCACGGTGGAAGCCATTCAGAGCGAGCTCACCACCGACGGATTGGTGATGCGTTATCAGGTCGGTGACGCTGGCGACGGCGTCGGTGGAGAAGAAGGAGCGTTTCTGCTGTGCTCCTTCTGGCTCGTCGACTGTCTCGCAATGATGGGCCGGCCTGACGACGCCACGTCCCTCTACGAACGGCTTCTGGGTCTACGAAACGACGTCGGTCTCCTGGCCGAGGAGTACGACCCCGTCGCCGGCCAACAACTCGGGAACTTTCCCCAGGCCTTCTCCCACATCGCGATCGCCAGCAGCGCCATGACACTCTGCCCCGACCATGTCGGTCCCAACGAAGAACGAGGACTTCAGCCATGACCACCTTGTTCACGTCAGCAGGCAGCCGACTAGCGTGACATTGATGAGTTCGAGGTTGGCACGATACGGAGCCTGGCTTGCGTGCTGCTTGAGCCGCGGGCCACGTGCCCCTCTCGGCGAGAGCGATGTCGAGCTGTTGGCGAAGGAGATGGGGGAGGAGGCCTACGCCGGCGGCACGTTCGTCTTCCGCCAGGGAACAGCAGCGGCGAAGGTTCACGTCTTGCGGTCCGGGACAGTCGAACTGTCGAGAACCGTCAAGGGCCGCCGGGTGACCCTCCAGGTTCTTCGGCCCGGCGATGTGTTCGGCGACGTCCCCGTCTTTCTGGGTGAGCCCGAGCCCTTCGATGCGCGCGCCGTCGAAGACTGCACGGTGCTGTCTCTGAGTGCCGATGAGCTCTACCAGCTGTTGCAGACCCGACCTCTCGTGGCCCGACGGTGGTTCGTCTCACTCGCCGAGCGCATGGCGGGACTCCAGAACCGCCTTGTCGACCTGCTCGCGGGAGGCATCGAGGCCCAACTCGCGTCGATCCTGCTCCGAGAGGCAGATAGCAACGGCAGCGTCCACATAACCCAGAACAGCCTCGCCGGGATGCTGGGTGTTCAGCGCTCCAGCGTGCAACGTGTTCTGAAGCTGCTCGAGGCCGCCGGACTCATCGAGTTGCACTATCGCTGCATCGACCTCATCGACCAGGGTGGTCTGGTCTCGTTGCTCGAGGAACCTGACACCTAGACCAGCAAGGCGGCCGGGCGGGGCTACCAGTGGCTGGCAACCGCACTGGTTGTGACGATCGCTGAGATCGCGTTCTTCGCCGGGTACCCCATCGTCAGCTACCTGCTCGATGCAGCAGCCGTCGTCCTCTTCTTCGGCAACCGCCGGGCGCGTGAACGCGTCGGCTCCGTCAGCTGAGGCGACTGCAGGTGGACGGGCTCGACGTGTTCGCATGGCGGCGTCGCTGGTGTTCGTCGCGTTGGCCAGATGACCTGACGACGATGGTCGCGGTATTCGCCGCCGGGCACGAGGCCGGACACCACGATCCGCGATAGCAGCGGATGTTAGAGTCCGCCGATGTCGACGACTCCCGATCCGGTGATCCAAACACCCGCGACGGTGCAGATTCGCAGGCGGCTCGAGAAGCGGGTGGCTTTCAGCCTCTCCATGTTGGCTCGGCCAATGCGCACCTATCGCATGCTCCGCGACGAGAGCTTGGTCATTGCGTTCCCGAATTATCGCCGGCACGCGCAGCGCGTGGTCCGGCAGACCGTTGTCGGCCTCGTCTCGTTGGGGGGCCTGCTGATCTATGGGATCGTCTCTTCGACAATGTGGCTGACTGCGCTGGCGCTGGCGGCGCTGACATCGGTGGTCGCCGCCGTCGTGTGGAACCGCTGGCACAGTGGGTCGACGGCACTCGTGCGGCGCGGATTGCCACCGGGCGAACTCACCGGCTTGGCGTGCCCGTTGCTCGATGTTGACCACCACCAGAGGCTCTTCGACGAACACGGCCCCACATTCACGACGAATCACCTCCACACACCGCTCGTCGCCGTGTACGGCCTCGAGAGAGGGCAGGGTGTGTTGCGTGAATGTCAGGCCGACCTCAGCCCGATGCCCCGTCCTGACAACTTCCTGGTCGAGGGCGGTTTCGTGAGGGTGCTCGAAGGCGACGACCATCGTCGGATGCGCGCCTCGCTTGCTCCTCTCTTCGCCGCCGGCGTTCTCGAACGACTCCGTCCCCGTGTCGAGGTGAGCGTCGACGCGAGCCTGGCTGATTGGGATAGCGGCGGATCGCTGCTGCACCCCCGTCCGCTCGTAGAGCACCTCGTGCTGGACATGTGGCTGACGCTGTTCTTCGGACCCAGCGAGCGCTACGAACCCGAGCGGCTGGCCCGGCTGGCAGACCTCTACCGCCAGATCGATCACCTGACTCCGACGCCGGAAATGCGCGACGTGCAGGACCAAATCGTCGAGGAGGTCCAGGCGCTCGGGCGCCTCCCTGACCTACCGAACTGTTTGTTGCGCGAACTCACGGCACGGTCTCCGGAGAGCCTCGACGACCTCCCTCTGGTCGAGAACCTGGTGCATCTCGTCACATCGTCGCACGCCGACATGTCTGGGCTCTTCGATTGGATCGTGAAGTTCCTCGCCGACAACCCGAAGTGGATCGATCGTCTCCGTGGTTCAGCTCCCGAGCAGACAAAGATCAACGCCGACGCCTTCGTCTCCGAATCGCTCCGGCTCGCCCAGAGCGAAGTGTTGTTGCGCGTCACGAACCGGCCGACCAACGTTGAGGGCCACACCATCCCGCGCCGGTGGATGATTCGTGTGCTCGTGCGGGAGAGTCATCGCGACCCCGCAGCGTTCGAAGATCCGCTCGAATTTCGGCCGGAACGATTCGTATCGGAGAGCTACGGGCGCCTCGAGTACTCGCCGTTCGGGCTCGACGGGCGGTCGTGCATCGCCGAGAGCCTGGCGAGGATGGCGAGCGAGGTCTTCGTGACCGGCCTGGCGAGGCGATTCGATGTCGAAACAGTCGAGGACGGGCCGCTTCAACTCAGCATTCACCGTCACGCCGCGCCGAACCACCATTGGAAGGTCAGGCTCAGCCCAGCGCCGGTGGCTCGAGCCGGCACCGCGTAGCCCATCGACCGATGCAGCGTGTTTGGGTGCGTGTCGCCGACCTTCGGATGCTTGCCGCCGCTGTTCCCGTGTCCATTTCTGTCCGGCGGGCGCTCCGCTCGCACCAAGACCTCTCTGCACTGCTCGCCTCCGTCGAGGCCGTGGCCTCAGCCCATCAGCCTCGCCGGTTTTGGGGCGCCCCGGCTCGTGTCCCGATCGTCGCGGGTTGGTGCTTTCGTTTCACCGACCGGTCGTGTGTCGGGCGGTCGCTCACGGCGTTCGCACTACTACGTCGCCAGGGAGCGTCACCCAGTTTCGTCAGCGGCGTCGTCGCCCTCGACCGCAGGGATACCAAGACGTTCCTCGACGGTCACGCGTGGGTCGAACTCGATGGTTCGCCGCTCGCGGACGCGGATCTCGCGGTGGCAAAGCGATATCGCGAGATCTACCGCCATCCGCCGTCAGCTACGAGAGAGCGCTGACTACGTGAGGCCGCTGCCGATCGACCCGGTGAGGGTGCTCCAGCCTGGATGTTCGGTGAGTGCCGGGGGCTCGTAGACCTCACGCTCGGTGGCCGCAGCCGTGGGGTCAGCGTCGCAATTCTCGTCTGGGTCCATTCGGTCAGGGTACTCAACGGGCTCGGTTGGCGCCAGCAAAGGACACCGTTGGCCATGTCGGAGGAAGGGTCCGCGACGATCTCGATGGGGTCGCAGCGGCCTCAGCCATCCGGCACGACCAGGCCAGCATCGGCGAGTTGGGCGACCAGGAGTGCCACGTCACGTCGAGCGGCCTCCTCGTCGACCGCAAATGTGGCGATGACGCGCTCGACGGCTGTCTCGATTCCTTCGTCGATCGACTCCCAGACCACCCTTCCGGCCGGGTTGAGATCGAAAATTCTCTGTGTGCGAGGATCGAGGAGCACCGAGCTTGGGTCGAGGTCGGTGTACCTGACCGCAGGATCTCGGCGCCAAGAGTGCGTCCGGCCCGGATAGGCGGCACCGTCATCTTGATTGGTGGCTGCGGCTGAGGCGTGCCGGTGCAACCAGAGCCAACGCTCATCGAGCCTGTGCAGACTCACTGTCCATCGGATCGGGACCGTCAGGGGATTGCCGTTCACGGAGAGATGGATGGTCAGCGACGCTGCCACCGTTGCGGCATCACCGCGTCGGGTGAGGTGCCGCCAGTGCCACTCGAATCGTTCAGCGGTCGCCTCGGAGAAGTTCCGTTCGAACAGGCTCCGGATCTCGGCTCGGCCGGTGCACAACTCGTCGGCACCCGTGCCGATCAGCGAGATGTCATCACCCCCGTCGAACAACTCCATCAGCCCGTCGATGTCTTTCGCACAGTACGCGTCTGCGTAGACATCGAAGGTGGCGAGTATTTCAGTCTCTTCACTCACCGAACAGCTCCATCTCTGACAGTCATGCTCAGGAGTTCCGAATATCACGCGGCGCTGCGTTCCGGATCACGGACCGAGAGAGTGATCTCGAGGCGGCCGGTGATCGGAGGCAACAGTCAGCTTCCGTCGACCATGTCGACGAGCCCGAGACCAGCTCGTACTCGCTCGATTCGATAGTGCGCATCGGGCCCGTTCAGGAAGTTCGGGCGAAGTGGTGGTGTGTGGAGAATCTCGCGCCGTTGGAGCTCCTCGATCACTGCTGTGTGTTCTGGCGCAATCTTGCCGACGAGGAGGGTGTCCAGCCGTCCGCCTTTGTGGACGTAGTCAACGACGCCCTGAAGCCCACGCAGGTAGACGGCATCCTTCACCAAGCCGCCGCCTCGGTGCACCCGCATGGCCACCCCGAATGCACTTTTGCTCGCCATGCCGATGTCATCGACGAGCAGTCGGTAGGTGTCGATGAATTCTGCGCCGTCTGCGACCGACCGCGCAGCGATGACCCGAGCGGCCAACGTCCGAAGTCTCGCCGGGGTGAGACCGCCAACGATGTACTCGGCGAACACGGCCAAGCCCTCCTGGAGCTCATCGTGGCGCGCCAACCCGGAAGCGAGCAAGCGGAATGGTTGGGCTCGGCCGTTCCAGTACGTGACGACGTGTGTCCCGACCTCGTGCTGTATGAGTGCCTCGACGCGGTCCGCAGGTATCGACATGGATTTCCCCACCAGGAGATTGCCTGCCGAGACCATCAGGGACGTCACGTCGTCGCGCAACTCCACGCGGGGCGTGATCGAGCTGTCGACGGAGCGGTAGGTGGCGATTTCGACTTCGGCTGCTGCGGCGAAGGCTTCGCCCGAGATGCGCCTCCCCGAAGTGGTTGCCTTCTCCCGGTCCATCGACTCCAGAACCGATCGTGCCAGCTCGATTGACGCGTCGTCGACCCTCCCGTAGAGAGCAACGCTCGTCGGGAGGAATCGCGGGGTCAGCCTGGCTCCGATGAGCGAGAGTTTGAGCTCCAACTCCACCCGCTTCTCGCGAAACAGTGCTTCGAGAGTCGGGTCCTCGACGCGTTCGATCTTGATGTTGAAGAGCTTCCGCTTCAGTATCGATGGATCGACCGTGTGCGGGCGATATTGGAAGCGTGGGGCCTTGTTGAACTTCGAGGCTCGAAAGCTCCGAAACGCGGCATCAGAGTTGACTGGCGTCACCGTCAGCAGCAGATCGAACGACTCGGCGACACTCGCGAGCTCACGATCGATGTCGCGTACAGCGCGAACCACGGCGCGGCGGCCCAGCGCTTGGTAATGCAACGGATGCGACGACGTCTCCTCTCGAGCGAAAACGAACGCCGCCTGCGCAAGCGAGCGGGCCACCTGGTGGATCATCGCTCGCTTCACCAGTGGGTAGCTTTCGCCCGTCGTCGAGGATTCCCATGCCGGATAGGTCATCAAGCCGACGGCGTGGGTGTTCGTGGCTTTAGCCGCCGCCGGGGACAGAAGGCGCCGGACGTGCGGGGGCGCCAGCGGTACCGATGGACTCAGCCTCACTTCGGCCTTCTGGCCAAGAATCCTCACGCGAGCGAGTTCCTTGGCCAACGCCGTGACTGCCGGTGTGTCGACGAGTTGTTTCGGTATGGCGATTTCGAAGTCCGGCGTGATGTCCGCGGAGACCGAACTGGCTTCCTCGACCTCATTCTTCAGCCAGACCTCCACGAGGAGGAAGCCGCCAAACGATTTGGACTGGAGGGTTGCCACCCGCTCGACAAGATCAAGGACAAACTTCTGTGCAGACGGGGCCGATGGCGCAATGATGTACGCGGCCTGGCTCGCCACGAGTGATTTCAGGGCGGCGTCGGCGGCCCCGGGCGGAGGTCGATAGACAACCAGAAACGGGAGCAACCGGTCGATGTGCACACGACCGTCTGAGGCCAAGTTTCGTCTGACACGCTCACCCTTCTCGACGCGAGCTGCGATCTCGTCGAGCAGCGCTGGGCTGAGCTTGGTCGTTCGTTTTGCTGCCATCACACCCGTGCCTTGGCGGTTCCGAGATGGAACTGCACCGAAGGACACAAGCTAGCCCTCGCGCCGGACGATCAACCGGACAAGGGCGAACGCTCGGGTACGAGATGGTCTACGATTCCGCTCCTCACCGCCGATCGCCGCGCCAGCGTCATGTCGGATCGGCAACACCAAGGAGCTGCAGTGCGTATAGGTTTCGTCGTGAACGACATCAAGACCGAGGAGGCCGGTTACACCACGACCCGCCTCGGTGTAGCTGCCACGAACCGGGGACACGAGGCCTGGACGATCAGCGTCGGTGACCTTGCCTACGATCCAGACGAATTGATCAAGGCCAAGGCCACCCGGCCGCCGAAGTCACGGTACAAAGACGGCGTTGGGTACCTCCGCGATCTCCACGGCAAGGCGGCCATCAGAGAGCGGATCACGGTCGACGAACTCGACGTCCTGTTCCTCCGAAACGTTCCCTCGGACGAGAAGTCCAGCCGCGAATGGGCCAAGACAGCCGCCATCGACTTCGGCCGAGTCGCGATGCGCCACGGCGTCATCGTTCTCAACGATCCGAACGGTTTGGCCAAGGCCGCGAACAAGATGTACTTCCAGCTGTTTCCCGAAGAGGTCAGGCCAAGGACCCTCATTTCTCGCGATCGGCAAGAGATTCGGGATTTCGTTCATGAGGAAGGAAGGGCCGTCCTCAAACCGCTGAGTGGATCGGGAGGCGAAAACGTCTTCCTGGTTCGCGCCGACGATCCGGCCAACCTGAATCAGATGATCGATGCCGTCAATCGGGACGGCTACATCATTGCGCAGGAGTATCTCGAGAAGGCCGAGGACGGCGACACCCGTCTGTTCTTGATGAACGGCGAACCTCTTCGTCACAAAGGCCGGTATGCAGCTTTCCGGCGCGTGAGGAAGGGCGGCGACATGCGTTCGAATCTCCACGCCGGAGGGTCACTGGCCAAGGCAACGCTCACCGAGGAGTCACTCGAGCTGGCCGAGATCGTTCGCCCGAAACTCGTCCAGGACGGAATGTTCCTGGTTGGTATCGACATCGTTGGCAACAAGCTCATGGAAATCAACGTGTTCAGCCCCGGCGGGCTGGGTTCTGCGCAGAAGCTCGAAGGAGTGAACTTCAATGACGCAGTGCTCGACAGCCTGGAGCGCAAGGTGAGCTACATGGGCTACTACAAGCGCAACTTCAACAACCCGGAAATGAACACATTGTGACCAGCCCCGAGTGGCGTATCACGCGGG
This sequence comes from uncultured Acidimicrobiia bacterium, assembly GCA_965530755.1. Classification (GTDB taxonomy): domain Bacteria; phylum Actinomycetota; class Acidimicrobiia; order Acidimicrobiales; family SZUA-35; genus SZUA-35. Next base: position 22,933 of record CBESNA010000019.1, read on the forward strand.
GCGACGACCCCGTGGTTGCAACAGCTATCCATGCCGGACACGAGCTGCGACCTGAGGTCGCTGCCCTGATGGCACTGTCTGACGCAGACCAGCTCCGGGAAGAGGACCCCTTCACGGACAACTGGGTGGGGATCGCCAAGAACTCCATCGTCGTCGATCGATCTCGTTTCGAGCTCGATCTCAACCGACCCCGAGACAAAGCGGTGTACCTCGTTCCCGAGGATGCATGGGGCCTCGACGTATGGAGCTCGCCGCCCCCCGAAGAAGTCAAACTTCGGTCTCTCGAGATCTACGACCGTTTCTACGAGGAGCTCGGAGCCCTCTGCGACGCATTGGTCGAGACCCATGGTCATGTGCTCGTGCTGGATCTCCATTCCTACAACCACCGGCGGAGCGGACCGGACGGCCCGGTCGACGACCCTGAGCTCAACCCGGAAATCAACTTGGGGACCGAGTCGATCCATGAGGCGTGGGGTCCGGTCTTGCGCAGCTTCACCGAGACCCTGAGCGAACTACCATTCTACGACGATTCGATAGATGTACGAGCGAACGTGAAGTTCAAGGGCGGACAGATGACACGGTGGGTCAACGAGCGCTACGGCGACCGCGGGCTGTCGATCGCAGTCGAGATGAAGAAGATCTACATCGACGAATGGTCCGGCGTGCTCGACGAGAGCATCACCGCCACCATCGGCGGACTCTTGGAGGCAGCAGCGCAATCGGCGCGACAGAGCCTCTCGGAAAAGGCCTGAGGACCTGGCCACCGCGCCCCGTGTCCTGACGTAGATCGACCTTCCGACGAATCGATACGGCATTGCCAGATTCGGCGCGTCCGTTCGAGCACGAGGTTGAGGACATGGGCTGGATCCTCGGTGCCAGATGACACTCCGGCGATTGCGGTGCGCCGCATCCGTTCGGCCCCCTCGCACGAAAGACATGTGTCGTTCCAATTATCGGAGGAATCCACATGTCCGAAGTACTTCACGCTTTCCGGCCGAAGCTCCCGTTTCTCATTGCCGGGTTCGCTTCCTTCTTGTTCTCCGTCTGGTTGTACTTCGCGCAAGACGACGCGATGGCAGGGATCTTCGTTGGACTCTGGGTCCCGTCGATCCACTCGTTGGGCACGCTCGTGCTCGCTCAAACCGACGAGCCTGCTCGCAGCGAAGCACAAGGGGTGCGGTCATGAGTCAAACTGCGATCCTCATCGTGGGTGTCATCATCTTCGCGATCACGGTGTACGGCACCGTCATGGCCGGCGGACTCGCGCTCACTCGGCTCGAGATCGAGCAGAACCCGAACCTCAAGGACGGGGTCGATGAGGACCAGCTCAAGAAGCGCTTTCCGTTCCGACTGAAGTACTAAAAGCGCGGCCTCACCATCCGGAGGTGCCGGGCTCACCCTTGAAGGGGCCGACAACCTCGTCGGTAATCCATCCTCCGTAGAAGCCACCGGCTTGGCGTCGCACCTGTTCGCCATCCACCGTGCAATGGACCCGGCCCGGGTAAAAGGAGATCCACCCCGCAAAATTGGCGAACTCCGGGTACGGGTCTGGGTAGCGCCAGCCCACGGGTTCGGTGGTTACCGCCATCGCCACGTATTCGGCCGCACCTTTCCACTCGCAGTGCGACGTGCCGGGCACACGCACCAAACGCCCGGGAATGACCGATTCGGGTGGCAGGTAGAAGGCCGGCGGATGGGAGGTCTCGAGTATTCGCACGGACCGGTCGGTTCGCGCCACGAGGCCGCCGGCGTCGGCCACTGTCACCGTTCGGCCGTCGGGTACTACCGCCGGGGGCCGTGGGTAGTCCCACACCGACTCCTGTCCGGGGCCCGGCTCTGCGGCGAACGTCGGGCGCTGTTCGCCCCGATGCTCCCATCCGTCGCGTGCATGCTGAAGCCATGCTGGTCTGTTTTCGTTCACGTCTGTCCAGACTAGGTGGAGGCCTTGGCTGGAGGGTGAATCGCCTGAGAGGCAGTGCCTACTTGTCTGCGCCGAGGGCGAAGCCGGACATGAACGGCTTCTGCAGGGCGATGAAGACCAGGATCGGCGGAACGGAGATCAGCAAGGCAGCCAACATCAAGGGCCCGAACGTGAGCCCAGCGTCGACGTTTCGAAGGCCCTGAAGACCGACCTGAACGACTTGATTGTCTTGATCGGAGACAATAAGGACGGGCCAGAGATACATGTTCCACACGAAGACGAACTGGATCACCGCGAGCGCTCCGATCACGTTCCACGAGAGTGGAATCAGGATCTTCGTCAGGAACTGAATGGGGGAGGCTCCGTCGATCTGGGAAGCCTCGGCCAGATCTCTCGGCAGGTTGGCGAAGTGCTGGCGGAAGAGGAACGCCCCGGTTGCCGACGCCGCGAACGGAACCGTGAGCCCGGCGAGCGTGTCCTTCCATCCCAGGTCGGAGACGAAGCGGAAGAGAGCCAGAATCATGACCTCGGTCGGCATCATCAACGTGATGAGCACGAAGAAGAACACGATCCACTTGCCGCGGAACTTGAAGTAGACGAACGCGAGCCCGGCGAGGAGCGACAGGACTGTCTTTGCCACTGTGATCACCACGGCCTGAACGAGGGAGTTCCACATCAGACGGCCGATGTTTCGCTCGTTCCACACCAGGTCGAAGTGGTCGCGCAGTCCCGAACCAGGCGTGAGTTGGAACCGGAAGACCTCAGCATTGGTTTGGGTGGAGATGAGAGCGGCGTACGCAATGGGGAAGAGAATGAGCACCATCGACAGCCACAGGCCGAGGTGAACCGGCCAGCTCCGGCCCCGGATCAAGCCGGGACGCCCGACGTTCAACGAAAGCTTGTCACCCTCACGCGCTGCCATAGTTGATGCGTCCTTCCGATTGACGGAACTGCCATGCTGTCAGTCCGATCACAGCGAGGAAGAGAACGACCGATTGGGCCGCACCCCGACCGAGGTCCCCGTTGTCGACCCCGACTCGAATGATTTCGTAGATGGCAACCGATGTCGCCCCCGCCGGTGCTCCCTTCGTGAGGAAGTCGATGGTTCCGTAGACGTCAAAGAACGAGTAGGTGATGTTCGTAATGAGCAGGAAGAAGGCAATCGGGCCGAGGGCAGGAACGATGATGCTGCGGAATCGCTGCCAGGCGTTTGCCCCGTCGATCGCCGCAGCCTCGATCTGATCGCGAGGCACGGTCTGGAGTCCGGCCAAGAAGAACAAGAGGTTGTAACCGAGCAGCTTCCACACCGAGGCGAGGATGATCGTGGATCGTGCAAGGAACGCGCTCTGGGTGTAGTTGGGGAAATCGAATCCCCATCTCGTGGCGAGCGCAGCGAAGATCCCGCCCGTTGCGTTGAACATCATGAAGAACAAGATTCCCGCAACGGGTGGTGAGATCGCGTATGGCCAGATCAGAAGCGTTCGATAGATCGTGATTCCCCGGACGTGGCGATAGCTGAGATAGGCCAGGGCCAACCCGAAGGTCATGCTCAGGACGACAGTGCCGGTGGAGATGATGATCGTGTTCAGGTAGACCCCGCGGTAGCCGCCGTTCTGGTTCTCGAAGATGAAATAGAGCGAGGTCAAGAAGAGGACGATGCCGAAGGGCTGCAGCATCCGGGTGAAATCATTGGCCAGGGAGCCCCGTTCTGACCGACGGTTCCAAAGGCCGATGCCCCAGATCGTGCCGACCGAGATCATCGGGAGCATGACCACGATGACGGGGTTGGCGACGAGAAGCTCGGAGTAGTTGCTGAGGCAACGCTCGGCGACACGAGGGGCACCGAGCCGGGTCAGCTTCGTGGACAGAGTGAAGGTCTGGTAAGCGGGAAGATAGAGAAAGAAGACGAGGATGATGAGCGTGGGCGACAGCAACAGCCATGGCCACCACCACGCGAGCCGGTAGGCGCCGGTGCGAATGTCGCGCGAACTCGACGCGTCGGTTTCGCGCCGGCCGAGGACGGCCTTGGTGCCGCTGCCGAAGATCCAGGCAAATGCTGCACCGACGCCGATGCCGAGCACAGCCTCAGTTGATTCGGCATCTGAGGCGAACGTGCAGAATCCGAGCGCAGCAAGAATGACGGTGGCTCCGAGGACACCGAGGGCACTGCCGAGGGCGACCTCTCGTTTGGTCTTGTGACCAAACGAGAGGACACCGACAGCAGCAGCAACTATCAGGCTGAGAACGATTCCGATCACCGGAGATATCAGCCGGCGAAGAGTTCGTTGTAATCGTCCAGCAGGACCTGGCCCTCGTCCTGAGCCGAGCCCATGCGGGTGGCGACGTCGACGTCGTTCACGAGGATGTCCTCGACTGCGGCAGTGATGACGTCACGAACAGCAACGAAGTTTCCGATCAACGCTCCGGTGGAGGCCGGTGTGTTCTTGGCCGCATCGAGCTGTTCTGAAGCGACAGCCGAGTTCGGGCTTTCCTCAAACCAACCCTCGGTTTCGAGCAGGGCTACGGCGCTGTTGGTGATGGGGATGTAGCCGGTGAGCTGGTGCCACGCTGCCGCGTTCTCGGGGTTCGAGAAGAAGTTCATGAAGGCGAGTGCACCGTCTTGTTCGTTGGTGTCGAGCCCCGCGGTCAGCCAAAGGGTGGCCCCGCCAATCAGGTTGCCCTCGTAGGCGACATCCTGGTTGTACGGCATGAACGACGACCGAACATCGAACCCGTTCTCTACGCCAGCGTCGGTGATAGGCCTGGTGTCAGACGACGAGTAGATCAGCATCGCAACGTTCTGTGCCTGGAAGGCCGCTGAGGTGCCGTCCCAGTCGCGCTGCACGCCCGTGTACACGTAGTGGCCTGAGTCTTCGAGGTCGCTCCACCACTGCACGTAGTTCACGGCGGCATCGGAGTTCAGGAACAGCTCGGTTGCCCGAGCCGAACGCCCGTTGTCGTTGTTGGCAAGGTCGGCGCCGGCTTGGCCGAGCGACTGCTCGAAGAACCAACCGTGGTTCGGCCACGTGATACAGCCTTCCGAGGGGGCATCGGGCAGAGCCATGATTGCGTCACACGCCGACTCGATGTCCGCCCAAGTCGCTGGAGGCTCGGTCACACCGGCCTCAGCGAGGATGTCCATGTTGGAGAACATCGTCGTTGACGATGTGTTCCACGGCATCGAATAGAGCTCCCCATCGATGGTGTAGTAGTTCGTTGCTGCGGAGACGACGTCGCCGAGTACGACCGGCTCGCCGAGAATCTCCGACCGTCCGTCGATTGCTTCGGTCACCGACACGAAGATCGGATTGCCGTCGGAGTCGACGGCGTCGAGAGCTTCCTGTGTGGCCGCTTCGAAGAAGTGAATGATTTCGGGCGGGTTGCCTTCATCGATTGCGAGCTGTGCCTGTTCGAACACGGTGTTGTAGGAGTCGAACGAACTCACAACGACGTTGTACTCAGGATGCTCGGCGTTGAACGCTGCAGCCTTGTCCTCGGTGAATCCCAACCGAGCGTCATCGGTGAACGCGATCCACATCTCGATCGTGACGGGGTCATCAGAGCTCGCGCTGTTCTCGTCACCGCCGCCGTCGCTCGAACAAGCTGCGGCCAAGAGAACAAGCACCGCGAACAGACCAAAAATCTTCTTCATGGGAATCCTCTTCCAGTTGATGTCGCAAAGGTACTCGTCGGCGGGCCCGCGCGCCCGTTTGCCCTCGCATCGAGATGAAATCCCCGGAACCGCAAACGTGAATGGCGGGCGTCCATAGGATGACGCACGAGAAGATGGACGAAAACGGGAGCACGAGTTGGTGGATCGCAGTGGTTGGGACGAGCTGGTATCGAAGGATCCGGACCACTCGCAGTGGTATGTCGAACGGTTCCGGTCCATGGCAGCGGCAGGCGATGATCTGGCCGGCGAAGCCCGTTTCGTCGATGCAATGGTGCCCCGTAGCGCTCGCATATTGGATGCCGGCTGTGGGCCCGGTCGGGTGGGTGCGTTTCTGGCCGACAGCGGGCACACGGTCGTCGGCGTCGACGGTGATCCGGTTCTCATTGCCGCCGCTGAAGAGGACCACCCGGGTCCGACATGGCTGGTAGGTGATCTCGCCGACCTTGACCTTCCATCAAAGGGAGTCGACGAGGGTTTCGACGCGATCGTGTGCGCTGGGAACGTCATGACGTTCCTTGCACCAACCACACGTCGAGAGGTGCTCACCCGACTGGGACGCCACCTGCGACCCCACGGAAGGATCGTTGTCGGGTTCGGTTCGGGACGTGGCTATGAGTTCGAACACTTCCGCGATGACGTGAACGCGGGGGAGTTGATCTCGGAGCTGGAGCTGGGGTCCTGGGACCTCCGCCCTCTCACCGACGATTCCGATTTCATCGTCGCTGTCCTGGGTCGTCGACCAGGAGCCTGAGCCCGTCAGGCCCGGGCGATCGCGCCCCGGGCGAGCAGCATTGCGGTCACGGCTTGTCTGGTCGTTCGTGGCATTGGGCGGTTGTTTGCTGCCTCCAGCTGAATGATCGACCGCCGGGCGGGATCGACTTCGACGGCTCCGGCCAGCCGTCCACGAATCTGGATGCCCAGAACGAGTCTTCGTCCGCTGTCGACGAGTGCCGTGTAGGAGCCGAGGCAGTTCCGCAGTTCGGAGCCCCATAGTTCGAGCTCGGCAGGGCTGTTCGGCAGGACGAGTTCGATGTCACCGACTCTGGCCCCGTCGTACTGGGCCCACGACGCCGGATGATCGAACAGGTCCGGCCGTGGGTCGACGACGGTCGCAGGTCTGCGACGGAGAGCAGGGTGCGGCTGCGGCCGGTTCGGCGGTGGTTGGGGGAGGAGTGCATCTGCGACGACTTCCTCGAGTGCCGAGATCGTCGTGGGGAGTCGCGGAATCACGTGGTCGGCCCGAGACAGACCATCCAATCCGTCCAACAGACGTTGTGGACTGCCGTCTCGTGCCGCGGACTGCAGCAACTGCACCGCGTGATCGGGCCGAGCGGGTCCGAGGGTGCCGGCGAGGAGCGCGAATTGGGCATCGTCGCATCGGTATTCGTTGTCGAGCCCGCTGAGGACGTCGCCGACCTGTCCAGTGTCGAGGCGAGGCGTCGCCAGCACCAGTGCGAGGGGCCACCACTCGGGGCGCCCGGTCAATTTCTGTCCAATGAGTCGTGTGACGCGGCGCGACGTCCGGCCGCCGAGGACACGGGTGGCGGCGTTCCTGACATCGGGACCCTCGCACCAGCGGGCAGCCCATCGAGGCAACGACGTCGGGTCATCGGGTTCGAATTCACTGCTCCGCAGCAGGGGCCAAGCAGCCGCCAATGCGATGTGTTCGGGCTCTCCGGTTCGACGTGCGTCCCACCATCCTTGGCCGACGCTGAAGCGATCGAGGCCAGTGGCGGCTGCGGCGGCCCAACGGTCGGGGTGCTCGCCAGCTTGGTGGGCTGCGGTTCGGAGAGCGGCGAACCAAGCCGCCGGATCGCGCGAAACTTCGACGACCTTGGCCGCCTCGAAGAACGAAAGGCCGAGTCGGCATCGCCGGCCGGCTTCGTCGACTTGAATTGTCACCGGGCAGTTCCCGTGGGGATTGACCATCGATTGCCATGGGCTGTTGTGGCGTGCAACTGCATCCAGGCCGCCGCCGAACTCCAACAACATCTCTCCAACCTCATCGCTTGTTTGTGGCCTGCCACGCCCGGCACTGAATCGAACACATGTTCGCGCGTGGGTCGTGGCTGCACAAGCAGAAATCGACGTCGCCCCCCGCCGCTCGTCATCCTCAGACTGAGAAATGCGGTCCTCGTCGCGTCATTCTTACGTCGGGCCCCAACTTGCTCCGAAATCTCGGTCTGTGTTGTCGGTCAGCTGCGCAATTCGGGCGCCATCGGCGGACATGACGTAGATCTCGAAGTCGCCGTCACGGTCTGACGTGAACGTCAGGAAAGACCCATCCGGTGACCAATCGGGGAACACATCAACCGCGCGGTCGAAGGTCAAGCGGGTCAGCGCCGACCCGTCAGCGTTGGCGACGAAGATGTCGGTATTGCTTTCGCGAGTCGAATGGAAGGCAATCCGAGCGCCGTCCGGCGACCACGTCGGTCCGCCACCGAACACGGGAGAATCCAGCGGTCGGAGGTCCGCGCCGTTGGCGTCCATGATGAGGACTTCGTCTGCTCCGTTCCGGTCCGTTTGGAAGATGATCCGAGTGCCGTCCGGCGACCAGTCAGGGAACGAGTCGAAGGCCGGGTCGGATGTGAGCTGCATCAGGTTCGCGCCGTCGGGATCCATGGTGTAGATGTCCGGCCCATCGCCGGCAGTGAAAACGATGCGAGAGCCATCAGGGGACCATCGAGGGAACCCGGCGTCCTCGGCGAGACTCCGAATGTCGTTGCCGTCGGGATCCATGGAGTAGACGCCCCAGTCTCGGTTTCGGTTCGACTGGAAGACGATGCGGGTGCCGTCTGGTGACCATTCCGCCGCGTTGTCGTAGGCCGGGTGGTTCGTCACGCGTCGAATCTCGTTGGTCTCGATGTCGAGGGTGTAGATCTCCGGGTTCCCGTCTCGGTCCGACTCGAACCCGATGACGCCAGTGAGACCGAGGTCGGCCACTGTCGTCGGCGATGCAGCATCGCGATCGCCGTCGTCGCCGGGGGCGACGGGCCCGATACATGCTTCCATCGCTGCGATGAACACCGCAGATGCCGCCTCGCTCTCGGCATCGACAGTCGCTTTGTCCGTCCCTGCTTCGAATTCGGCCCGTAGCGCGTCGATGAAGAAGTCATCGCCGAGCTCATTCAGGACGCAGTCCTTCTCCTGTGAGCTCATCTCATCGGGGAGGCTGTTTCGGGCGGCCTCGGCGAGGTCGGCACAGGTCTCGAGGCTCGCAATGATCGTGTCGACCTCTTCGCCGCTCCAGTCGGTCTGGAATTCGTCCGGAATGTTGGTGACCGTGAAACCGAGTTCGCCGAGCCGCTGCTCACCGATCGAACTCACGATTTCGACGGCGAAGCAGTCGGCCGATACCCGGCTGAAGAATGGGGCGTTCGGATCGGCGAGGATGTCCTCAGCGATGGCCTGCACCAGCGGATTGGTGGTCGATTCCTCATCAACGTTCCCACATGAGCCAGCCAGAACGAGACAAGCGGCCACTACACCGAGGCGTCCGATCCAACGATGACGGAACATGGTCTGAAGATGACCCGGGCGGTGCCAGCGGAGCAGGGCACAAGGTCATCGGCTTCTGTGGCGGCTGGGAGGACGCGCCCAGGACTCACTTCTGAACGGTGATCTCGTAGGCGCAGGTGTGGGCGCCATCGGTCTTGAGGGTGACGCGTTCTACTGTCGCGTCGGGGATGAGGTCGCGGATGAAGTCGAGTTCGGCTGTGCAGGCTTGTTGAAAGCGGTTGGCGACAGCCCAGATGGCGCAGCTGTGGAGGTTGATTCGGTAGTGATCGTCGCCGAGCGCGTCGAAGTCGGCGAGGTAGCCCTGAGCGTCGAGCAATTCGGTCAGGACGGCGACCCGTTTGTCGATTGGTTCGCCTTCCAGCCGGTCGTTCGCTTCTTCGACGAGTCGACGACGTCGTCGTTCGAAGACTCGATTCACGAGTTCTGGGTCTTCCTCTTCGATGTGTTCGAGGAGCTCGATCGAGAGGTTGGCCGTTGTGCCGAAGAGGGGTTCCGCGAGATCGGTGGCGTGATATTTGTCGGCCGGTCGTCCGGAGTGCCCGCGCTCTTGGCGTGCAGTGATGAAGCCGGCCGATCTCAGCGCGCTGAGATGTTGTCGAACGGCGCTGGAGGAGATCTCGAGGGTGGATGCGAGTTCGTCGGCGGTCGCTTCGCCACGTCGCTTCAAGGCGATCAGTACGCGGCGTTGAGTTGCCGAGGGCGCAACGCTCGCTGTGGCCATCCATCGATGGTAGCACTTGTGTCAGACATTCTGTAGTTTCGCAACATACAACTGCCAAAAGTCAGGCAACCCTGTAGAGTACGGGGCTAAGAACCCATCATCCCGTCTGCCCGGCGGCCGGGAGTCAGCCGAGAAGGAGCAAGATGAAGGTTTGGATCGACCAGGATCTCTGCACTGGTGACGGGCTCTGTGCCGAGATCGCACCGGATGTGTTCTTCGGGATGGATGACGGGCTCTATTACGTGAAGGAATCGGCGGACAACTTCGGCAGTGAGAAGCTCTTCGACGGTGTCGCCAACCCGGCCAGCGCTCAAGGCATGGCTCGCATCCCTGATGGCGGGTTGGAGCGGGTCATCGAGTCGGCTGAGGAATGCCCTGGGGAGTGCATCTTCATCGATGTAGACGAATAGTCGCCGAGCGTCTGTGCTGCGACCTACTCCCTAGGCTTCCAGGAACGCAGCCGACCCGCACAGCATCAGGCACGACCCACATCACAAAGCCGGCGTCGACGACCAGTCCAGGGTCGCAGTCGGTACAGGAAGGGACACTTTATGAGCGAAACCATGAGAGGGATCGAAGAACTGACTGAAGCCAGCTACGAATTTGGCTTCAGCACCGATCTCGACACCGACGTCGCACCTCCAGGGCTGACCGAAGACACAGTACGTCTGATCTCGGCCAAGAAGGACGAGCCCGAGTGGCTGCTCGAGTGGCGCCTGAAGGCCTTCGCGGCGTGGCAGGAGATGGAAGAGCCGGACTGGGCCAAGCTCAAGATCGCCCCGATCGACTACCAGTCGATCAGCTACTGGGCCGCACCCAAACAGAAGCCGGTGCTCGACAGCATGGACGACGTCGATCCCGACATCCGCGACATGTTCGAAAAGCTCGGCATCCCGCTGCACGAGCAGAAGCTGCTGAGCAACGTCGCCGTCGATGCCATCGTGGATTCGGTTTCGGTCACCACCACGTTCAAGGCAACACTCGCCGAGGCTGGTGTGATCTTCTGCTCGTTCTCCGAAGCCGTGCAGGATCACCCCGAGCTGGTCAAGGAGCATCTCGGCTCGGTCGTGCCTGTTCGAGACAACTTCTTCGCTGCGCTCAACTCAGCCGTGTTCTCAGACGGATCCTTCTGCTACATCCCGAAGGGCGTCCGCTGCCCGATGGAGCTGTCGACCTACTTTCGCATCAACTCGATGAACACCGGCCAATTCGAGCGCACGCTCATCGTGGCCGAGGACGACTCACATGTCTCCTACCTCGAGGGATGTACGGCCCCCCAACGAGACGAGAATCAGCTCCACGCTGCAGTCGTCGAGCTCGTGGCCAAGGACCGTTCCGAGATCAAGTACTCGACGGTGCAGAACTGGTACCCCGGCGACGAGAACGGCGTCGGGGGCATCTACAACTTCGTCACCAAGCGAGGCCGGGCCCACACTGACGCCAAAATCTCCTGGACCCAGGTCGAGACTGGCTCGGCCATCACCTGGAAATACCCGAGCGTCATCCTGCAAGGCGATCGCTCGATCGGCGAGTTCTATTCAGTGGCACTGACGTCGAAGCATCAGCAGGCCGACACCGGCACCAAGATGATCCACATCGGCGCCGACACCACCAGCACGATCATCTCCAAGGGCATCTCGGCCGCCAAAGGCCAGAACACCTACCGGGGCCTCGTGAAGATGATGCGATCAGCCGAGAACGCTCGCAACTACACCCAATGCGACTCGCTCCTGCTCGGCAAGGAGTGTGGAGCACACACCGTGCCGTACATCGAAGTGAAGAACCCGACCGCCCAGGTCGAGCACGAGGCCTCGACCTCGACTGTTGGTGAGGACCAGCTGTACTACTGCCGCCAGCGCGGAATGAACGAAGAAGACGCAAAGGCGATGATCGTCAACGGTTTCTGTCGTGAAGTGTTCAACGAGCTCCCCATGGAGTTCGCTGTGGAAGCTCAGCGCTTGCTGAGCGTGAGTTTGGAAGGAAGTGTCGGCTGATGCTGCACGTGGAAAATCTGACCGTCTCGATCGGGGACACCCCGATCCTCAAAGGCCTCGACCTCGACGTCGGCGCCGGAGAAGTGCATGCGATCATGGGCCCGAACGGGTCCGGCAAGAGCACGTTCGCACACGCCCTCGCCGGCCGTGACGGCTACGACATCGGTGGCACCGTCACTCTCGATGGCGCAAATCTGCTCGAGATGGAACCGGAGGACCGCGCTGCTGCCGGTGTCTTCATGGGATTCCAGTACCCGGTCGAGATCCCCGGCGTGAACAACATGTATTTCTTGCGCACAGCCTTGAATTCAGTTCGCCGCTCACGCGGCGACGACGAGATCGGCGCCCGCGACTTCCTCAAAGTGGCCAACGAGGCCATGGAACTGGTCGAGATGAAGCAGGACTTCCTGTATCGATCGGTCAACGCCGGCTTCAGTGGTGGCGAAAAGAAGCGCAACGAGATCCTGCAGATGGCTGTCATGCAGCCCCGACTGGCCGTGCTCGATGAGACGGACTCTGGTCTCGACATCGATGCACTCCGTGTCGTCGCTGCCGGCGTGAATGCGCTGCGCGATCCCGAGCGGTCGATGATCGTCATCACCCACTATCAACGCCTGCTCGACTACATCAAGCCGGACTTCGTGCATGTCATGGTCGACGGCAAGATCGTCAAGTCTGGTGATCACACCCTCGCTCTCCATCTGGAAGACCACGGCTATGCCGGCTTCGTCAATCACGATCTCGACGATGCCCCGCTCTCCGGAGCGACAGCATGAGCCTGGCAATCCTCCCATCGCGCACCGCCGCGCTCGAGCAGGTGGGATCGCTGACGCTGCCGACCAAACGGGACGAAGCGTGGCGATACGCACCACACAAGACGTTGAGCCAGCTGACCTTCGGTCCGGCCACTGCGCCCGATGTGGTGCCGGCCGACGTCGACGCTCAGATCGCTCACGTCGACGGTTCACGACTCGTGATCGTCAACGGCGTCGTCGATCGTGAGCGGTCGAGACTCGAAGCGTTGCCTGCTGGAGTCAAGCTGGTCAGCCTCGCCGATGCGTCCGGCGAGATTGCCGCTGGCGCGCTCGAACGTGAACACGATGCGGCCGAAGACGCGTTCTCGATCATCAACCGGGCGTACGGAACTGGCGGCGCATTGCTGCAGATCGACGGCCGGCCCGATGAGACGATCCACATCGTCGACCTCGTGGTTCCCGGTGGTGCACACAACGCCTCGGCCACCCGCATCATCATCGAGATGGCGGCCGGTAGTTCGGCCACCGTGGTGGAGACTCGCATCGGGAGCGGGGAAGCGTTCGGCGGTTCCAACGTTCGCACCGAGATCTCACTCGCCGCAGACGCCAGCCTCGAACACATCATCCTCCAGGACCTCCCCTCCACCCAGATCCACCTGGGTCGGGTCGACGTGATCCAGGAAGCCGGCACCACGCTTCGTGCCAGACTCTTCAACCTGGGGTCGGACTATGGACGCGTTGCCTACTACGTGCACCTCGCGGGTGAGGGCGCCCACGCCGACCTGTCCGGTCTCTACTTCGGCTTCGGCCAACAGACCCTGGATCAGCAGATCACCGTCGTCCACAGCGCGAAGGACTGCACGAGTCGACAGTCGTACCGTGGCGTGCTCGACGACGCCAGCACCGGTATCTGGAACGGTGGGGTCGATGTTCGTCCCGGTGCCGACGGCACGGACTCCGAGCAGTCCAACCACAATTTGTTGTTGTCCAGACAAGCCGAAGTCAACACGACTCCCAGACTCGAGATTCTCGCCGACGAAGTGTCGTGCCAGCACGGCGCCACCGTTGGCCAGCTCGACGAGGAGGCGCTGTATTACATGCGTTCCAGGGGTATCCGCAAAGACGAAGCCAGCCGGTTGTTGATCAAAGGTTTCGCCGACCAGGTGATGGACGATCTGCAGAGCGAGGCCGTTCGAACCTGGATCACCGACCGACTCGAGCGCGACGATGCGTGAGTCGAAGGTCAAGATCGGCGGATCTCAGGCATTCACGCTCCCGCGTGACGTGAGGGTGACAATCGTCCCGGCCGGCCACATCGCCGTGTTGCCCGCAGGCGAACGGGTCACCGTCATGCAAGCGCTCGGGGGATCGGCGACTGTCACCACCCGCGAAGGAGAGATGGCGCGGTTGACACCAGAGGATTCGGTCGACTTCGGCTTCGTTCGCCCCTCGCAGACAGGTGACACCGGTGCCGACGCAGCGATCGGCGAGTTCAGCCTCGAGGCAGTCTGGGAAGCAGCGGCGACGGTATATGACCCGGAAATCCCGGTCGACATCGTCGAACTCGGTCTCGTCTACCGGATCGAGCCATCCGATCTGCCGAGCGGTAACAAGCGGGTCGACATCGACATGTCCGTCACCGCACCTTTCTGCGGCATGGGCGACATCATGCGCCAAGACCTGCACGACGCCGTCGCTGCACTGCCGGGCGTCGAAACGGTCGAAGTCGTCCTCGTGTTCGACCCACCATGGGATGCCTCGCGCATGTCCGATGTCGCTCGACTCGAACTGGGAATGATGTGACCGGCCCAGCAACTCCCTAGGCAGAGGTCTTGCGAACCTCGACCCATTCGTCTATCTGTTCCCAGACGTGGAAGAGCATCTGGGATCGTTCCTCGTCGGTCGGTGGGACTCGGGTCGCTGGGAGGACTTGCCAACCGAGTTGGACGATCTTGTGGTCCGGTATGGCTGTCCAGAGGTCGGCGATCGTGGCGATCTGATCGAGGCCCGTGTGTGCGACGAAGACAAGGTCCGCAGTAGGGCAAGATGACATCGCTGCGAGCGACCCTGCGGGTCTCGGCGGGAGCACGTTCCGCAGCGCTGCCGCTCGCTCGGCAGCGGCATGGTGTCCACCGGCTCGAAGCCGATCGATTGCCCGCAGGCGCCGTTTCTCGGTGAAGTTTCCTCCTTCAGGGAAGATCACGAACGCATCGGCATTGGTCATATAGCGAGTCAGGTCGGCGATCGACTCGATGCTTCGACTCCCGCCGCCCGGCTCGGATGAGATGAATCGGTTGGGCAGACGGTTCAACAAGATGTCGAGCGCAGGATCGAACTGGAGAGCCTCCTTGGCCACGATGCGTGGCCGGCGCCCTTTCCAGGACATCACCTGGTGCAGAAGAAGAAGCGAATCGGCGGGGCCGGCGTGCCGGCTCATGACGATCAGCGGATTCTCGGTGGTGGTGTCGTCGCCGTCGTCAGACGGCAGCTGGGGACCGGCGCTGACGATCTCGAGTGAGAAGAGTCGCTCTGCTGCCATCACCAAAAAGCGAATGGCCCAGCGAAAGAGGCGGTAGTGATAGTCGATGAATCTCGCTGAGGATTGCTTCCATCCCAATCCGGAAGCGATCCAGAGAGCGAACGCGATGACGGTCACTGTCGCCTCGACGGCCAGGTAACACGTCGCCAGACCGAGGCTCCGAACCGCTCGCAGCTTGCCCGGCAGCCGATACGAGATCAGGAACGCTGCGATGAGCAGCAACGGGACAGTCGTCACGTACACGAAGACAGCGAGCACCGGCAGCGGCCACAGAACGATGCGCCTCACCCAACGCGGGGGAAGCCTCATGCCATCTTTTCGAGATAGTCGTGGGTTGCTTGCCGGGAGAGTGCGATGCGTCGCTCGACGTCGTCGGCGCCTCCCTGACGGTATTGGCGGAGGTCCTTGAATGACTTCGGGTCGCCGGTCGGAAGCACGTGTACGTCAAGCCCGGCAGGGAGCGACTTCAGCGATTCGGCGAATCGGTGGCGACGCGCGATCTCGAACGCCACCATCGCGACTTCCCAGGGTTTGGTTGGTGCGACCAGCGGTTCTTCGATGCGACCGACCTGCAGTACGTAGATCGTGGTTGCGCCGAGGTTGATGGCCCGATCGAGGGGGATCGAAGCCACCAGGCCGCCGTCGAGAAAGTGTTCACCGTCGATCTCGACCGGCGGCAACAGGCCCGGGACAGCGGCTGAGGCCATGATCGCCTCGGCCAGCGGACCCTCAGCGAAGTAGTGGACAGTGGCTTGCTCGATGCTGGCAGCGACACACTCGAACGGAACGGCCAATTCCTCGATGCGTTCGACCGGCAGGACCTCGATCAGCAGTTGGCGGAGGAGCGCGTTGTCGTGGAGGTGTGTACCGGTTCGAGCGAGAGTCTTGACCTGGTCGAGAAGTGAGCCGCCGAATACCCCGGAGCGGTCGAGGCTGATCCAGAGTTCGCGCAGCCGATCAACTGCCGTTGGGGTCGGGTCAGCGGCGATCATTGCTCCGTTGATGGCTCCGATAGAGGTGCCGATCACGAGGTCCGGGCGGATCTCTTGTTCGAGCAGGGCGCTCAGCATGCCGACTTCGTGTGCGCCGAGGTGCCCGCCGCCGCCGAGAACGAACGCTGTGGACTTGCCCATCTGGTCTTCATGCTCTCGGGTCATGTGAGGGTCACACCGATCGAGGCGAGTGCGTCGGTCATCGCGCTCGAGTTGAGAATCGCCTCGGCTTCTGCGAGTTCTGGGGCGAGAAAGCGATCGGGCCCGCTTCCGGCGACATCGTTGCGGAGCAACGCGAGGAGCGTGCCGGTTGGTTCCGCCGGAACGAGTGGCGCTCGCAGTTCGATGGCGCGTGCAGCGCAGATGTACTCGACGGCGAGGATCCGGCGGACGTTGTCGATCACCTTGCGGAGCTTGCGAACGGCGAGCCAGGCCATCGAGACGTGGTCTTCTTGCATTCCTGACGTGGGGAGCGAGTCTACCGATGCGGGTGCTGCAAGTCGTTTGTTCTCCGAAGCCATGGCAGCTGCGGTGTAGTGAGCGATCATGAGGCCACTGTCGACACCGACTTCGTGGGCGAGGAAGGGTGGGAGGCCGTGGTTGCGAGTCTTGTCGAGCATCCGGTCCATGCGCCGTTCCGCAATGGCGCCGATCTCTGACACGGCGATGGCGAGGAAATCGGAAGCGAATCCGAGCGGTGCGCCGTGGAAGTTGCCGCACGATTCGACGCGGCCGTCGGGGAGAACCATTGGGTTGTCGATGGCCGATGCGAGTTCATGTTGTGCGACGGTTCGACAATGATCGAGGGTGTCACGGACGGCGCCGTGGACCGAGGGCGTGCAGCGAATCGAGTAGGCGTCCTGGACCCGGATGTCGTCGTCGTTGGCGTGACTGGCGACGATGGGGGAGTCGGCGAGCATCACCCTGAGGTTCGCTGCGCTGATCGCCTGGCCGGGTTGTGGCCGGAGTGCCTGGAGGTCGGCGGCGAAGGGGGCGTCGGTTGCGAGGAGAGCTTCGACGGTCATCGCAGTGATCATGTCGGCTTGGGCGAGGAGGCGTTCGGTGTCGGCGATTGCGAGACACAGCATTCCGAGGATGGCGTCGGTGCCGTTCGTGACGGCGAGGCCCTCCTTCTCGGCCAACTCGATGGGTTCGAGGCCGGCGTCGGCGAGGGCCTCGGCGGCCGGGCGCACCTGGCCGTTGTGAACAACATCACCCTCGCCGAGGAGCGCCAGAGCTCCGTGGGCGAGAGGTGCGAGGTCACCGCTGGCGCCGAGCGATCCGTATTCAGGGACGATGGGCGTGATGCCGGCATTGAGGATGTCGACCATTGCCTGGGCAACGAGCGGTCGGGCGCCGCTGTTGCCGAGCGCCAGGGTCCTTGCCCTCAACAGGACCATCGCCCGTACGACTTCTGCTTCGACCGGGTCGCCCATGCCGGCGGCGTGGGAGCGGATGAGGGCGACCTGCAGGGCGCGTCGTCGATCTGGCGGGATCGACACCGTTGCGAGTGCGCCGAAACCTGTGGAGATGCCGTACTTGGGCTCGCCTTCAGCAAGTTCTTCAACGATCGCCCGAGCAGCGGCCATGCGGTCGATCGCTGCAGGTGTCAGTTGGACGGGTTCGGATCGACGGGCAACGGCGACGACGTCGCTGATGGTGACGCCTGGGCCGTCGAGTCGGATCGTCATGACGTGAAGTCCTCTCCATTGGTGCGCAGTTCGCTGCTGAGGGCGTCGACCGCGGCATCGAGGGCGACCCGATGCCGAGCCCGGTCGGATTCGCCGAAGCGATGCTCGGGGCCGACGATCGAGACAGCCACGCCAAGCTTCCCGGTTTCGGTCAACGCCCGGCTCATGGCGGTGATGTCTGCTTCCACGGCTCCGGTGCGAACTGCGGCAGCACCAGGGTTGGCGAGTGCGGCGCCAAGAGCCGAGCTTTCCAGGTCGACGTCTTGACCGATCCATCCGACGTGGCGGATGGCGCGGGCGCTCTCGGCCGTGGCGATATAGGTTCCCATGCGGCCGTCGCTGACGGCGAGGTACGCCGACTCACCGGTCTGTTCCGCGAGTGCATCGAGATGGGGCTGGGCGACGGCGGCGAGGCGGTCGAGCACGGTGCCGCCGCGCAGTGACGCCGCGATGCGCAGGATCGTAGGACCGGCCGAATAGTCGCCCGAGTCGTCACGAACGAGGTAGCCCCGGGCTTCGAGTGCCCGCAAGTAGCGCAACGCTGTCGTCAGCGTCAGCTCGGAAGCGTTGGCGGCGGTCGTCAGGTTGCAGTCGCGTTCGGCGAGCACGATCTCGAACAGGTCCAGCACTCGTGCGATGGAGCGCGGCACGCTGGCGTCGTCGGACACCTCGGCGATGGTCGAGGTGTCGGTTTGCATCGCCATGGATTTCCTTTCAACTGTCACACAATGACAGTCATATGTGAACAGTTGACAGCGTAGAGAACGGGGGCCCATGATGCAAGACATGAGTTCATCTGCGTCATCCTCCTTCGGTCCGATCGGAACGCCTGTCAGAAACATCGCTGCGCCCCGTGGCACCAAGCTGAGCTGCAAAGGCTGGCCCCAGGAAGCCGCATACCGGATGTTGCAGAACAACCTCGACCCCGAGGTCGCCGAGAACCCAGATGAACTCGTCGTGTACGGCGGCACTGGCCGTGCCGCTCGAAACTGGGATGCGTATCGGGCGATGCTGCGCACGCTGGAGACTCTCGGTCGCGACGAGACGATGCTGGTGCAGTCCGGCAAGCCGGTCGGCGTGATGCGCACCCACGAATGGGCACCCCGAGTCATCCTCGCCAACTCGAACCTCGTACCCGACTGGGCAAACTGGGACGAGTTCCGTCGGCTCGAGCATCAAGGCCTCACCATGTACGGCCAGATGACGGCTGGCTCGTGGATCTACATCGGTACCCAGGGCATCCTCCAGGGAACCTACGAATGCTTCGCCGAGATCGCACGCAAACGGTTCGGAGGCACCCTGGCCGGAACCCTCACCATCACCGCCGGCGCCGGCGGCATGGGTGGAGCGCAGCCCCTGGCGGTCACCATGAACGAAGGTGTCGTCCTCTTGGTCGATGTCGACCAGCACATGCTCGATCGCCGAGTTGCGCACCGGTACCTCGATGAGGTCGCACCAGATTACGCCGCCGCCGTTGCTCGGGTGATCGAAGCCAAGCGAACAAGAACTCCCCTGTCCGTTGGCCTGCTCGGCAACGCGGCCGACGTCGTGCCTCGGCTGCTGGCAGACGGCATCGATGCCGACATCGTCACCGATCAGACCAGCGCCCACGACCCCCTCAGCTATATCCCCAACGATCTCTCGTCAGAAGCCGCAGCAGAACTCAAGAGGACCGACCCGACCGAGTTTACCCGCCGCTCCAGAGGAGCCATGGCTGCCCATTGTCAGGCGATGGTCGGGTTCATGGACGCCGGCGCCGAGGTGTTCGACTACGGCAACAGCCTGCGGGCCGAAGCCAAACTCGGTGGATTCGATCGAGCTTTCGACTACCCCGGCTTTCTCCCCGCCTACATCCGCCCACTCTTCTGCGAAGGTGTTGGCCCCTTTCGCTGGGTCGCTCTCTCCGGAGACCCAGCCGACATCGCCGCCACCGATCGCGCTGCGCTCGAGATGTTCCCCGACAAGGAAGGTCTCGCCAAGTGGATCCGCCTCGCCGGTGAACGTGTGGCCTTCCAAGGCCTGCCTGCACGCATCTGCTGGCTCGGGTACGGCGAACGCCATCTTCTCGGTCTGCGTTTCAACGAGATGGTCAAGTCAGGCGAACTCAAGGCTCCAATCGTCATAGGACGTGATCACCTCGATTCCGGGTCGGTGGCGTCGCCCTATCGCGAGACCGAAGCGATGATCGACGGCTCCGACGCGATTGCCGATTGGCCCTTGCTCAACGGTCTCGTCAACACCTGCTCTGGTGCGACATGGGTGAGCATTCATCACGGCGGGGGTGTTGGCATCGGCCGCTCGATCCACGCCGGGCAGGTGAGCCTCGCCGACGGCACGGACCTTGCGGCCGAAAAGCTCGAACGAGTGCTCACCAACGATCCTGCGATGGGTGTGATCCGCCACGCCGATGCCGGCTACGACCGCGCCGTCGAGGTCGCCGACGAGCGGGGCGTCACGATTCCGATGCGCCGTGGTGAGATCGAGCCGGGCGGAGCTCAGTCATGAGTGCGTGGACGATCGAGGGTGACTACATCGCTGACGGAGCTGTATGTGTCCGTCAAGCGTTCACGAGCGAACATGTTTCTCTGGCGCGGCAGGCAATCGACGAGAATCTTGCCGATCTCTCGCCGCGTGCCAAGCGGGCCAGTGCGGAGGGGGACGGTGCGTTCATCGAGGACTTCTGCAACTGGTCGCGGCTTCCGGGGATGGAACGATTCATCCGTGAGTCGCCCGGTGCCGAGATCGCAGCTCAGCTCACCGACTCCGACACCATTCGGCTCTATCACGATCATGTGCTGGTCAAGGAGCCCGGCACGAAGCAGCGCACTCCGTGGCACCAGGATCAGCCGTACTACAACGTCGAGGGTGTACGAAACGCCAGTATGTGGTTTCCCGTCGATCCAGTCGCTCGTTCGGCGACACTCGAATTCATCGCCGGCAGCCATCGGGGCCCCTGGTACATGCCACGAACATTCCTCGACGATCAGGCCAAGTGGTTCCCCGACGGCAGCCTGGTCGAACTTCCCGACTTCGCCGCCGACAACGCCAAGGACCCCGGCCGATGGCGGGTACTGGGCTGGGTACTCGAACCGGGAGACGCCGTGTTCTTCAACATGCTCACCGTTCACGGGTCGGGCGGTGTCTCGGGCCCCAACAGGCGACGCGTCCTGTCGGTGCGCTACCTCGGTGACGACATGGTGCACGCGCCACGTCGTTGGACGACCTCGCCGCCATTCGACGGGCTCGACTCGCAGATCCCAGATGGAGCACCGATGGATCATCCGCTGTTCCCGGCGCTGTGGACCCGACCAGGCGAACAGGTTGGGACTCGATGACCGTGCGCGAGGTGCTGTCGATTGGGCACCCGACGTTGCGCGTCGTGGCCGACGAGGTTCCAGTTGGAGAGATTGCCACTGACAAGGTTCAGCAGCTGATCGATGACCTGATCGAGACCATGCGATGCGCCAATGGTGCGGGCCTCGCTGCGACGCAGGTCGACGAACGGTTTCGGATTGCCGTGATGGAGGTTGGTGACAATCCCCGCTATCCGTACAAGCCGCGCATCCCGCTGACGGTCGCGATCAACCCGATCATCGAGCCCATCGATGACGAGTTGGTCGAGATCAACGAGGGCTGCCTCTCGGTTCCGTTGCGCGGCAACGTCGACCGCCATGTCAACATCCGCGTTCGGTATCTCGACCGGCACGGTGTCGAGCACGACGAGATCAAACGAGGTCTCACCGCCGGAACCTGGCAGCACGAATGTGACCATCTCGACGGCGTACTGTTCATCGACAAGGTGACCGATCCGACGACGCTCGCCACTTGGAACGAGTTCAACGAATTCCACCGTGACGCTTTCGTCGATCGGATCACCGCATTCGTGGAGCGAGTGGGTTCGTGACCCAGGTCTGGTGTGAGCTCGCGCTGGTCGGCGGCCGACCGCAGGCGTCGGTCCTCATCGAAATCCTCGACGGCAGGCTCGCGTCGATCGAGGTAGGTGTCGACTCTGCGCCGAGCGAAGCTACCCGACTCATGGGCTTCACTGTTCCCGGTCTTGCGAATGCGCACAGCCATGCGTTCCACCGGGCTTTGCGTTCTCGCACCCAGGCGGACCGAGGAACCTTCTGGACCTGGCGCGACCTGATGTATCGCGCTGCGGCACGGCTCGAACCGGACAGCTATCACCGCCTTGCTCGCGCCGCGTTCGCCGAAATGGCACTGGCTGGGGTCACCTGTGTGGGCGAGTTCCACTACCTCCACCACCAGCTCGATGGCACGCCGTATCGCGATCCGAACGCGATGGGCGAGGCGTTGCTCGCCGCAGCTGCCGAGGCCGGCGTCCGCATCACGCTCCTCGATACCCTGTACCTCCACGGCGGCCTCGGCTCAGCGGGATACGACGCTCCGGCCGGTGCCCAGCGCCGCTTCAGCGATGGGTCCGCCGACGCCTGGATCGATCGGGTCGAACGGTTACGACCGACCGCCACGCAGCGGGTCGCAGCCGCCATTCACTCGGTGCGCGCCGTTGACCCCCAATCGATGTCCCACGTCGCGGAATGGGCGACCAGCGCCGCCGCTCCGGTTCATGCCCACGTGTCCGAACAGCTCGGTGAGAACGAAGCATGCCTGGCCCACCACGGCATGACGCCAGTCGGCGTGCTTGCAGAAGCCGGCGTGCTCGGATCGAGCTTCTCGGCCGTGCACGCCACTCATGTCGACAATGTCGACACAGATCGACTCGCCACGGCAGGCTCGACCATCGTCATGTGCCCCACCACCGAACGAGACCTCGGCGACGGGATCGGTCCAACGAGCAGCTTCGCCGCGTCGGGGATCGCGATGGCGCTCGGCTCGGATTCCCACGCAGTCATCGACCTGTTCGAGGAGGCCAGAGCGCTCGAACTCGACGAACGACTCCGCCGACGCGAGCGTGGGGTCCACTCAGCGACAGACCTCGTCGCGATGGCGTCGGTGAATGGACACCGCAGTCTCGGCTGGAACGACGCCGGAGCGATCGAGGTGGGGAATCGAGCTGATCTCGTCACGGTGGCGCTCGACTCCGCCCGCGTCGCCGGAGTTCCGCCAGCGCTCGCCGTCGAGGGGACCGTGTTCGCGGCAACGACCAGCGACATCAGCGACGTTCACATCGACGGCCAGCACATTGTGTCCGAGCACTGCCATGGTTCGATCGACGTCGCATCGGAACTGGCAGCCTCGATCAAGGAGCTGATGGACGATGACTGATGCCACCAAGAACCAGTCGCTGGTGATCGACAACATCGGTTCCCTGATCACGAACGACCCGGCCCTTGGCCGCGGTCCCCTCGGCATCATGGAGAATGCCAGCGTCGTGATCGTCAACGACCTCGTCGAGCACGTCGGCCCGGCCGGTGCGCAAGGCGACCGTCGCATCGATGCAGAGGGAGCCTGCGTCCTGCCAGGATTTGTCGACTCGCACACTCACCTCGTCTTCGCGGGGGACCGCGCCGAGGAGTTCACCGCCCGGATGGCCGGTCGGCCGTATGACGGCGGCGGCATCAGGGTCACCACAGACGCAACGCGCAACACACCGACCGAACGACTCGATGCGCTGGTGCGTCAGCGGCTCGCCGAGGCGCATTGTGCTGGAACCACGACCATCGAGATCAAGTCCGGATACGGGCTCAACGTCGCCGATGAGGTCCGTTCGGTCGAGATCGCACGAGCCCACACGACCGAGTCGACGTTCCTCGGGGCCCATCTGCTTCCTGCCGAGTTTGCGGGCCGGGCCGACGACTACATCCATCTCGTCTGCAACGAGATGCTCGACGCGACGGCACCCCATGCGAAGTGGATCGACGCGTTCTGCGAGACCGGAGCGTTCGACGTCGACCAATCTCGCGCCGTGCTCGAAGCCGGACGCGCCGCCGGCCTCGGGCTTCGTCTTCACGGCAATCAGCTCGGCCACGGCCCAGGGGTGCAACTCGCCGTCGAATGCGGCTGCGCCTCGGTCGACCATTGCACCTACCTCGGCGACGACGACATCGCCGCACTCGCGGGCAGTGACACCGTCGCGACATTCCTACCCGCCGCGGACTTCTCGACCCGCCAGCCCTACGCCGACGCCCGCCGCGTGATCGACGCGGGCGCCACCGTCGCGCTCGCCTCCAACTGCAACCCCGGCTCGAGCTACACCACGTCGATCTCGTTCTGCATCGCTCTCGCCGTTCGCGACATGAACATGACCATCGACGAAGCGATTCAAGCCGTCACTCTCGGCGGCGCAGCGGCCCTGCGACGTACCGACGTGGGGCGCCTCACACCGGGTTGCGCCGGACACGCCGTCGTCCTCGACGCACCGACGCATCACCACCTTGCCTATCGACCCGGTGTCCCGTTGATCCGCCAGACCATCGGCCCGCTCGCCGGACCCCTCCCGAACCCCTGACTCAGGTACGTCAGACCAACCGACAAGGAGCAGGCACATGACAACGAAGCACCTCGACACGGTCCAGCACCCGATCACCGACGACGCATACATCGCTGCGTGTCGAGATGATCTCGACCGCAACGGCGCACTCGTGCTCCGGGGTTTTGCGAAGGCAGATGCGATCGACCGGATCGTTGCCCAGTCAGCACCGCACGAAGCCGATGCCTACTACACCGACAAGACCCACAACGTCTATCTGATGCCGATCGATCCGGAGTTCGCTGACCGCCACCCCCGCAACCGGCAGGTCGAGAGCAGCAAGGGCCTCATCGCGAACGACGAGATCGCTGAGAACTCGCCCCTCCGGGAGATCTACGAAGGCGCATCCTTCCGGTCGTTCCTGTGCGGCGTCCTAGGAATCAACGAGATCCATCCATACGCCGACAACCTGGCCTCGATCAACGTCCACTACGCAGCAGAAGGCATGGAGCTCGGCTGGCACTTCGACAACTCGTCGTTCGCCGTCACCATGCTGCTGCAGGCCGCGGAAGGCGGTGCGTACTTCGAGTACGTGCCGGCAGTTCGCGATGCCGATGCCGGCGACATGGCATTCGAACGCGTGGACACCATCCTCAACGGGGGCGAAACGATCCAGACGCTCGAGTTCGAACCGGGCGACCTCGTGCTCTTTCGTGGGCGAAACGCCATCCATAGGGTCACTCCAACCGAGGGCGGCACGACCCGCTTGCTCGTTGTGTTCGCCTACAACGATCAACCCGGCGTCGGTCTCTCCGAGTCGGCCCTCACGACGTTCTATGGCCGCACGGCATGAAGCGAAGGGCGACCAACAAGTGGGCCCGGCACTGCTGAAACAGCCCGGACCCTGATCCTCAACCGAAAGGGGTTGACGATGAGCAGTAACAATAGGGCAGCTTCGGCGAGTCGCAACCGGCTGGTCCTGGCCGTCGAACGCTGAAGCATCGTCCTGGCGACGTGGCGATTCAGCGAATCGGGGTTGCGTCGCGACTCACAAGGTGATCTCCCGGTAGTCGGGATGCCATGCCGTTTCGTCGATGCGCTCGGCCAGTTCGAGGTCGGTCAGGGGTTCCGCCAGGCCTTCGTCGATTGCAGCTCGTGCAACCGCGATCGCAACCTCGCGGGCGACATTGCGGCTCTCGGTGATCGGAGGGAGCAGGCCGCCGTCGCTGTTTCGAGCCGCGAGGTCCCCGATGGTGGTGGCCGCCGCAGTGAACATCGCGTCGGAGACCGCTCTGGCGTTCGTGGCGACCACGCCGAGACCGACACCGGGGAAGACATGAACGTTGTTGACTTGAGCGATCGGGATCGATCGGCCGTGCACAGTGACAGGGTCGAACGGGCTTCCCGTCCCGACGAGCGCCTTACCGCCGGTCCATTCGAGGACGTCGGATGGAATGGCTTCTGCTCTCGGGGTCGGGTTGGAAAGTGGGAGCACAATCGGACGTTCAACTCCTGCTGCTTGCGAACGGACGACGGACTCGGTGAAGATCCCGGGCTGTCCGGTCACACCGACCAGGGCGTGCGGAGCGACCCGTTCGACGACGTCGAGCAGCTCGATCGATCCGTCGCCGTCATCGTCCCAGTCGGCCACGTCGTGCCAAGAACGCGCGTATGGCTGCTGGAACGGTAGGAGGCCATCCATTCCATCGTGAAGGAGACCGTCTCGATCGACGAGCCAGCAACGCTCCACGGCGTCGTCGTGGGCGAGGCCGCCGGCCACCATCGCACGCACCGCTTGACTTGCGATTCCGCTGCCGGCCGAACCGGCGCCCACGATGACGAGACGCAGTTCCGTGATTGGCACATCTGCGGTCACGAGTCCGGCGACGATCGCTGCAACCGTGACGGCAGCGGTGCCCTGGATGTCATCGTTGAACGAACAGATGTGATCGCGATGACGGGCCAGCAATCGATTCGCGTTCAGCTGAGCGAAGTCCTCCCACTGCAGCAGCACGTTGGGGAATCGTCGGTGGAGTGCGGCGACGAATGCGTCGACGAGTTCGTCGTACTCGTCGCCGCGGACTCGTGCGTGTCGCCATCCGAGGTAGAGCGGATCGGACAGGAGCGCCTCGTTGTTCGTCCCGGCATCGAGGAACACCGGAAGCGTGCGCGACGGATCCAGACCCCCGGCGGCCGTGTACAGCGCGAGCTTCCCGACGGGGATACCCATTCCGCCGATCCCGAGATCTCCAAGGCCAAGGACCCGCTCGCCATCGGTGACGACCACCACGTCGACCTCTCGATCGCCAACCGCGTTGGCCAGCAGTTCATCGACGCGATCGCGTTGGGGCCACGAAAGAAACAGTCCGCGCTCCCGACGGTAGATGCGAGACCACTGCTCGCAAGCCACGCCGACGGTCGGCGTGTAAACGATCGGCAACAAACCGTCGAGGTTCTGGGCGAGAAAGGCATAGAACAGCACCGAGTTCCGGTCCTGCAATGCGCGGAGGAACACGTGACGTTCGAGATCGGTGTCCTTCGCGTCGTATTCGAAGGACACCCGCTCGAGTTGCGTCGCAAGGTTTTCGATCACCGGCGGCAGTAGCCCGTCGAGTCCGAATTGTCGACGCTCCGCCTCCGTGAACGCTGTTCCCTTGTTCACATATCGATCGGCGAGCAACGAACGACCAGAGATCATCATGGTCGAACCGTACCGAAGACGAACGATGCCACGCAGCGTCGCTCATCCCTCAAACGGCTGCAGCGCTATCGGCGCCGAGGTGAGGAAATGGACGCGGCAAGGTGATCTGGGACGTTGAATCGAGGCCGCTCGCCGGCCCGATAGTGCACGACGAAGCCCTCGAGGATCCTGATGGAGATCCAACGGGCGATACCACGCGCCATGCGGCTGTCTTTCAAATACTTGGACGCCAATCGAGTTTCCACGGCGAAGAGCTTGACGAGCAGCCGCGAGGATCGAGCATCTCCGACCCCGAGCATGTTCGCCGTTTCGTCACCGATGAACAATCGGGTCATGGCCGATGACACTCCGTGCAGCCGAGAGATGGGAATGAACGAGTTCACCAACTCGATGAGGCTCGCGGTGAGATGAGTCCCCGCGTCGGACGGCTTCTCATTTCGAGATCGGATGAGTACTTCGAGTTCGTCCATCTCGGCCCGGTCGAGCGGCAAGAGGTCGGGATCGATGCCGAGGAGACTGCCAACGACGTTCCACAAATGGCAGTAGTCCTCCGCCCCCTGCTCGTCGTATTCGATGCCGAGTTGGTCGAGAACATGGATCAGCGAGGAACTGAACGACAACATGGCGCCGAGCATGTGCTCCTGATTGATCGGTGCACCCCAGGCGTCGTCCCACCGGGGCCAGACGTCTGGGTCGCTGGTTTTCGGGACCTTCCCGTGGGGGCTCACGACCATGTGGCGAACGCCGGCGTGCATCAGTCGTACTCGGCGAGCTGTTTCGTAACCGGCCGCACCGGGCTCGAGACCGGCGGGAGCCGTGACATCAAGAAGGAACTGCGCTGATTCGAGCACCCGTCGCTTGGCGTCGGTCTCGAGCCGGGCGGTCAAGGCCAGAACCTGTGCTCCATCGTGCGATGCGTAGGCCAGAGGAAGCGAGGAGAGGAACAGACCGAGGCCGAGTTCGACGCCCCACTCGGCAAAGAACTGAACACCTCTGTCCAAACGATCGCTATCGGCGAAGTCTGGAAGCTCCGGCCGTCGTGCGAGCCAAGCAGCAACGTGCGGATCCGACGCGTCGCCAGTGACATGGCTCACGGCCAGAATGGACTTGAACAGTTCGTGCGGATCTCGATCGAGGTATTCATCGGCGAGGGCGTCAGCCTCGGGGTCCGAG
Organism: uncultured Acidimicrobiia bacterium; assembly: GCA_965530755.1. GTDB lineage: Bacteria > Actinomycetota > Acidimicrobiia > Acidimicrobiales > SZUA-35 > SZUA-35. The sequence goes on from CBESNA010000019.1 coordinate 51,003, forward strand.
CGTTGTCGAAGTTTGTCCAGTAGCGCTGCATCGATCGTCTGCACGTTCATCCTCCCGGCGCCCTCCTACCGACAGATTGATATCAGCTACGGTGGCGCGACTCCAGCGAGTGGGGTCGGCACGATCACGAGGGAGGGGGAACGAAGGTTGACCGTTGACGCGTGGAGCGACATGGCAACCGTGCTCCCAACCGGCGTTCTGACGTTCCTGTTCACCGATGTCGTCGATTCGACGGCCATGTGGGAGAAGGCGCCCGATCTCATGGAGGCCGCCCTCGCGCGCCATGACGCGATCATCGAGAAGGCCGTGCTCGACCATGGCGGTCTCTTGCTCAAGCACAAGGGAGAAGGGGACAGCACGTTTTGCGTGTTCGTCTCGGCTGCGGATGCTGTGGCGGGGGCGGTCTCTGCCCGACGAGCCCTGACGCAGGAACCGTGGCACGAGCGTGCCCGCATCACAGTCCGGATGGGCCTGCACAGCGGAGAATCCATTCTGCGAGGGCGAGATTATTTCGGACGCACCATCAACCGGGCTGCCCGGGTTCGCGCTGTTGCCGTCGGAGATCAGATCGTTCTGAGCGGGGCGGCAGCGCTTCTCGCCGGATCGGGCCTTCCAGAAAGCGTGGACGTACGGTTTCTCCGCCGGGCTGTCCTGAAGGGTATTGACGGGGCCGAGGAGATCTACGAACTGGTGGATGCGCAGGTCCAGACTCCTGCCGACGACGAGGTGACCAGTCAGGTACCGCTTCCGAGTGTCTTGAGTACCGCAGTTCCCGCAGTGTTCGTCGGCAGGAGCGATCACCTCGAGCGCATCGAACAGGCCCGCCGCCGCGCCGATGGGGGAGCCCAGCTCGTCTTGCTCGGCGGTGAACCAGGGGCCGGCAAGTCGACGCTGGCGGCAATCGCCGCGCGCTCCGCTCACGACGCCGGGTACACCGTGCTGTTCGGATCGTGCTCCGAGCGGACGGAAACCTTGTTCGAACCGTTCCGGCACATGCTCGAGCACTACGTGCGAGCAGCACCTCGTGATCTGCTGGCAGATCACGTCTCAGCCCACGGTGGCGAGGTCGGGCGTCTCACCTCGGCGTTGCGGACCCGGATGGGTGACATCTCGCCGGTCGAACAGCTCGACCCCGAGACCACGCGCTCGCTGCTGGAGGACGCGATCATCGACCTTCTCGAACGTGTTGCCTCCTGCGGGCCGCTCATGTTGGTGTTCGACGATCTGCAATGGGCTGACGCAACGAGCTTGGCGCTGCTCAGCCGACTGAATGGGACGGGCGCGAGCATGACCGTGGTCTGCACCTATCGATCTGCCGAGGCACCTCATCTCGCCGCACTGCGATCGGGCCGATCACTGAACGGGACCACCGACGATCTTCACGTGACGGGTCTGTCGAATGGCGAGGTGCTCGAACTGCTCGAAACGTACGCCGGGCGAGGTCTCGGGCAGACAGGCATCGAGGTCGCTGCCTATTTGTCTGAACAGACGGGCGGCAACCCGTTCTTTCTCGCGCAGCTCCTCCGCCATTTCGTCGAGACCGGCCTGCTCACATCCGATAGCGAGGCTGGTTGGGTGATCGGCAAGGACCTCCAGGACGTCTCGACCCCTGGCACGGTGACTGCCGTGGTCGGCCAGCGACTCGAGCGGCTCGGCACGGAGGCGGCAAGAATTCTGGAAGTTGCTTCAGTGGTGGGTCAGCGTTTCGACTCGCGGTTGGTGGCGCACGTCCTGACGGCAGACGAACTCGATGTGGTCGATGCCATCGAAGCAGCGATCACCGCGTCCCTCGTCCGCGAGATCGACGTCGACACCTTCGAGTTCTCGCACGCCCTCGTTCGTGATTCGCTGTACGACGGACTCGGCCATACGCGTCGAGCCCTCCGGCACGAGCAATGCGGGCGGGCCATGGAGGAACTCTACGGAAAGGCAGTATCGGCTTCGGGTGTGGCATCGCACTGCCTGCGATCGAACTCCCGCGACAACGATCGCCTCGTTCGATGGGCTCGCCTGGCGGGTCGGAATGCCCTCGATGATCTGTCTCCTGAGGATGCACTCCAGTGGTTCGGTCATGCGCTCGAAGCTCTCGATTCAGATCGATCCGCGGAGCGCCTCGAGCTCCTGATCGACATCGCGCCCGCCCAGCGTTGGGTCGACAGTGATGTGTTCCGAACCACGATGCTCGAGGCCGGAGAGCTCGCCGAACAGCTTGCTGACGAGGCGGCCTTCGTTCGAGTCGTGCTGGCAAACAACCGAGGCGGTGCGAGTCGATCGGGAGCTGTCGACGAGGCTCGTGTTGCGTCGATTGAAAGAGCGTTGGAGATCGTCGGGTCAGAGGTCTCGCCTGACCGCGCCCGGTTGTTGGGCACGCTGGCCATCGAACTCTCCCAGCGTGACGACCCTGACTTGGTCAACGCGATTGCTCTGGAGGCCGTCGAGTGCGCTGAGCAAGCAGATGATGAGGTCGCACTCTTGACGGTCCTGCTCCACACCACCGAGGCGACCCGCATTCCGGCCACCTTTGACCAGCGAATGGCAGACGGTGAGCGGGTGCTCGACCTGGCGGTCCGCGTCGGTGACCCGCGGCTCCGGGGACTTGCTGCGGTTCGCGACGTTCGGTTGAAGATCGAGGCGGCAGCCTTCGATGAGGTCGGCCCTTCCATGGCGGTCATCGAAGAGTTCGGCCACCTCGACCCGTACGTCGGGCAGAATCTGCTCAGCCTGCGAGCAGTGCTGGCCCACGTCAATGGTGACACCGAAGCCGCTCTCGGACATGCCGCCGCGGCGCGCGAGGCGATGCGGGGCGAAGTCGATGGGGAGGCGGTCTACATGGCGACCACCTCATTCGTCCTCTGGGACAGAGGCCAACTTGGATCGCTTCTCCCGACGATTGAAGCGACCGTCCGCCGCTACCCGGCGGTCACCGGATTCCAGGCGGTGCTGGCCGCTGCGTATTGTGACGTGGACGACTTCGATTCGGCATCACAGATCCTTTCCCAGTCGACATCGAATGGCTTTGCCGACCATTCGATGAACCCGCTCTGGATGTTGACCATGTCGATGTTCGCCAGCGTGTGTATCGACGTCGGCGACGTGCAAGCGGCCACGATGATCTACGACCTGCTCGATCCATTTCGAGGGCGGGCCAACAGCGCGGTTGTGGCCTTCAACGGCCTCGTCAGTGAGAGTTTGGCCGGCCTCGCTCTCGTCGCCGGGAACCTCCCCCAGGCCGAGCGTGATGCAGTGGAGGCTTTGGCGCAGGCCGAGAAAGTCGGCGCCCCCATCTCCGCTGTGCGAACTCGCCTCATCCAGTGCCGGGTTCTGGTCGATCGAGGTGGAGCGGAAGACCTCGACCGGGCGATCGTTCTCGCCCACCGGGTCGCCGAAGACGCGAGCGAGTTCAGCCTTGCGACGGTGCACCGAAGAGCGGAGGAGCTGATGACCTCGCTGCGAACGGCGGCCTCATGAGCGACCAAGACCATCAGGCCACCGCTGTGTCGATCGTCGTCTCCATCAGGCGACTCGGGATGTCGTGGTATCGGTTGCTCTTCCTTGCGGCACGAAACGTCGGATGGGTCACCGCTCCGATGCGTCAGCAGCAGTTCATCCATTTCTGTCATTGGATGTTGTTGACCCATCTGCCAGACGAGACCGGCCGGCTGAAGCGCCTACGTCACCCGGTCCTGTGGTTCGAGAGCAACTACGACGGTGACGTCGTGCGATACATGGACACCTTCGCTCGAATCATTCCGTGGCGAATGCGAGCTGCGTGGACGCCGACCCAACGGTTCCCCGACATGTTTCCATCGGCGCCCTTTCATCAGTGGACTGTCGACAATGCGTATGAGACCGCTCACTACTGGTCCGCGTACCCGGATGCCACCACGAGAGATGTTGGCCGCGCTCTGAGAATGACGGCGGCTTCGCGGGGACTTCCGGCAGATCTGGATTCGATTGCCCCAGCTGAGTTCGAGCGGCTGTGGCGGAGGTTCCTCGCCGAGAACCAGGGCGACCTCTGATGCCGGTGACGCACTTGACCGTGATCACAGCGGTGAAGCCGGGGCGACACGACGAGCTTCGGACTTTACTCGGGTCGATTCCCACAGGTGCCGCCAGCCCGTTTGCCAGAATTCCCGGCACCCACAATGGGCGGTGGGCGCTGATCGATACGTCAGCGTCACTGACGGCTCCGCTGCGAGCCGGTGGCCTTGTGGCTCCCATGCTGGTGTGTTCGGCTGCGATCGACTCCACACCAGCGCAATGGCTGTCTGCGCTCCTCGCCGAGGTCGGAGGCCTCGCCGACGAGATCTGGGGGCATTGTCCCGGTTGGCCGACAACTGACCACGTCGGTCACCTGCTTGCTCATCAGGTCAAGCCACATCTCGGCTTCGCAACGTGGGACGAGCCCGCAGCGGAGATTCGTCGTGCGCTCGACTGTCGGGGGAAACTGGTCGACTTCGCGGTACGGACGCAAGGTTTGCCCGCGGCCGAACTACTCGATGCGTATCGACGGGAGTTCTCGTGAGGAGTGAGGGTCCGAACCCGCGGAACATCCAAGGCGACGTTCTCAAGGCATACGGACTGCGCTTCTCGGCCCATGTGTTCGTCAACATCTCTCACAGCAACGGGGGACGGGCGGTCCTGGCTGCAACCCTCACGCAGGTGACGAGTGCTGCAGACTGGTCCAATCGGCCGTCGATCACCCTCAACGTCGGCCTGACCGCCACCGGTCTGCAGGCGCTCGGCGCTCCCAACGAGCTGATCGAGTCCTTTCCCGTTGCGTTCAGCGAGGGCATGTCGGCCCGCGCTCCGTTGCTGGGGGACACGGAGCAATCAGCCCCGTCCACATGGGATGAAGGGCTCGGCACGGGAGCGGCCCACATCCTCTTCACCATCAACGCCGCCTCGTCCGGCGAGCTGAACAATGCAGTCGAGCAGCTCGTGGATGTCTGCGCGCTCAACCACGTGGCCGTCGTCAGCGATCAGCGCGGTGCTCGGCTTCCCGACAGGAAAGAGCATTTCGGCTACACCGATGGCATCGGTCAGCCAGCAGTTGATGGCACAGCCGGGCCGGTCAAGGGCGAGGGTGATCTCACGCTCCTGCACCAGTGGCGAGGGCTTCCAGTCGGGGAGTTCTTCCATGGGCACACCGACGGTGACGGCCATCAGTCGCCGGGACCGGCACCGCCGTTCGAGCGTGACGGAACGTTCAAGGTCTGGCGGAAGCTCCACGAGAACGTTCCTGTCTTCCGCCAATGGGTGGCATCGGAGTCAACGCGGCTCGGGTTCGATGATGCGCATCTCCGGGCCAAGTTGATCGGCCGATGGCCGGACGGAACTCCCTTGACCCTGAGCCCGGACCGGCCGGATCCGGCGATCGCAGCTGACCCTGGCCGGTTCAACGCTTTCGACTACACGAACGACCCCCTCGGAGACCGGTGCCCCTTGGGTGCACACATTCGTCGTGTCAATCCTCGTGCCGGACTTGGGTTCGGCGATGCGCTGTCCGAGCGACAGAGGATCATCAGACGAGGGATGACGTACGGCCCGGCACTCGCCGAGGGGGCGCCGGCCGATGGTGCGGACCGCGGCATCTTCTTCGTTGCGTACATGGCCGACATCGAGCGTCAGTACGAATTCATCCAGCGAAACTGGTGCAACAGCGGCGACGTCGTTGGCGTCGGCCGTGACCGTGACCCCTTCGTCGGTCGGGCTCCAGGCGACCACAAGTTCGTTGTCCCTGGGCCCGTACCGGCAATCGTGCACCCGCTGCCCGAGCTCGTGACGACGAAGGGCGGGGAGTACCTGTGGGTTCCGTCCTTGCCTTCGCTGGAACGCCTGGCCAACGGACACTACAAGTCCGATCCTGTGATGCCTGCGCTCCCATTGCACGAACGGTTGGTCGGAGGCGCAGTTGGCCTGATGCTTGCCCCGGCCACTGCGGCTGGGTCCTTGGTTCGCGGCAAACGGATCGTTCATCCCGTCGGCGTCGGGTACGAAGCAGAACTCGAGATCTTTGATCCACCGCTGCGGTCCCTCGCGGGGACGCAATTGGCAACGCCAGGCCGACTCCCGGCTCGTGTCCGCCTGTCCCGAGCGTTCGCGTTTCCCGGCCAGCGTCGGGATGTTCGCGGTTTCGCATTGCGGCTGATCGTTGATGGGACCGAAGGCGTCCAAGATCTGCTGTTGGCCACCGTTGCCCCTGGCCGACTCGGAAACGCAGTGTCGGTCCTGCTCGAGAGCTACGACGGCACATACTCGACCATGGTTCGGCTTCGTGCACCGGCCGGGCCATTGCTTTTTCACATTCGACCACGACAGGCCTTGCCATCCGATCCGAACATCGAAGCAGGATCAGGCGTCGGGCTCCGATTCGACGTCTCTGCCGGCTCATCGTCAGATGAGCTCCGGATTCTTGGTGTCCTCACGCTTCTCGCTCCGCTGGCAAATGCGGAAACCGAAGCGCTCTCGTTCTCCCTCGCCAACGACGGCGCTGGGCTTCGAGCCCACGGAATCCTCAACGTGGCGCGAAAGATCGCCTATCGCTCCAGCCGTCGAGGTCGATCGCTGAGGCAGAGTTCCGCACGCTCGCATTGACGACCGGGGAGGTTGTCGAGCCGTTACCCGGTGAATGACGTGTCCGTGTCTGGATGGGGCCACCCAATCGGGGTCACAGTGGGTGCATGAGTCGATGTCCGGGAGGCCAGCCGCGACGACGTGCGGTATTTGCGGTAGGTGGAGAGCGGCGCTGACTCGTGCACAACACGATCCTGGCCACGGTTGTGGTAGCCGACGACGACGCGAATGTGCGTGACGCGCTCGCCGGTCTGCTCGATGATCATCCGTGTCTTCAAGTCGTGGGGCTTGCCGGCACGGGTCGCATGGCAGCCGAGCTGTGCGGGCTTCATCAGCCCTCGCTTGCCGTCGTCGACGTGATGATGCCCGATGGGGGCGAGTTCGCGATTCGCGCCATCCTCGAGGTTTCTCCGTTCACGATCGTGTCGATGTTCACGGCACGATCTGATCGTCTGACCCGTGACCGAATGCTTGCGGCGGGTGCGGCCGCCTCGTTCACCAAGGGCGGTGCTTCGGATCTTGCAAACGAACTGGCCGGGCTGTGGGCGTCCTGGCGAGGTCCCGGCTCGGATGCCGCTGACTGTGGTGAGGCCCCGGCTGACCGAAAGAGACCGCGATCGCCAGTCGGTTGGGGGTCAGTGGACTAGTCGGTCTCGTCACGGGGCAGGAACGGGCCGCTGGGTTGGCCGCCGCTAATGTGGGCCCATGGTCGTGCGCGCAAACGCTGAGGAATCAGCATTCGAAGGGGCCACCGCTTCCTTCATGCGCTCCATGCTCGGTATCGATGGCCGCTGGCTCGCCAACCTGGCCGGCGATGGGCGTCCGAGCGAGACGCTTCGGTATCTGTGCGACTCGGCCCGTGACTTGCTCGGGGCCGACGACGTCGCGGTCCGCTTGTACGAGGGAGCGATCGGCCTCTCGGGCCTCGTCGAATCCGGGCCGGGAGTGCTGGGCAGGGAAGTGGTGGTGCCGCAGCTCATCGCTGATGTCGGCAACCCTGCAGACGGACCCCTCGGGCAGCTGGAGTTCTGGTGGGCCGACTCGGAGCGGCAACCGACTCCGCTCGATGAGCTGGTCGCGACCCGTTTCGCGACGATGGCGCTCCTCGTGCTGGAGCGGCACATGGGCAAGCGCCGCCAACTCCAAGCCATTGCCCAGGAGCGCGAATCAACCGCGGGAGAGATCCACGACGACCCCATACAGGTCATGACGGCCGTGTCACTTCAACTCCAGCGAACCGCCTCGCGCCTTGCAGACGGCGAGGATCGTGCCGCGATCCAGCAGGCGAGGGCCCTCAACGACGACGCCATCGACCGCCTCCGTCACGTCATCTTCTCCTTGCACCCCGCCACCCTGGCCGAAGATGGACTCACCGCCTCGATCGAGGCATATTGCGAGAGCTACGTCGAGCCCGAGGGACTTGCCTGGAAGGTCACAGGTTTTTCCGATGATGAGGTTCCCCTCGAACTCGGTGCGCTCGCGTTCCGGCTCTGTCGGAACGCCCTGGTGAACGTGGTCGAACATGCCCAGGCGAGTGCGGTGGTGATCGATGTGTCCTCCATCGACGGACTGTTGCAGGTCGAGGTGCGCGATGACGGCATCGGGTTCGACCTCGCGCAAGTCCGTCACACCAGGGTTGGGCACGTCGGTATCCCTCATGCGGTGACACTGGCCCGCTGGGCCGCCGGCACCTACACGACGGTGAGCACCCCTGGGCAGGGCACAACCGTCACCGTGAAGCTTCCGATCCTCTGACCGGTGTCTGGCTGCGTCGGCGCTGTCTGGTCGCTCGGTCGAAGGCGTCGTGCGACCCGCTCAGGAGCTGAGCGATCGCCAGGTGTGGCCCGGCAGGAGGATCTCGTCCTGGCTGGTGGGGCCGTTCGAGCCTGCTGGGTAGGGCTCGGATCGTCCCTGACTCCAGGCGTCGAGGACGGGGTCGAGGATGTGCCAGGCCCAGTCGATTTCGTCGACGCGCAGGAACGGGGTGTGGTCGCCTTCGAGCACGTCGAGCAGGAGCTGCTGATAGGCGGTGACCGTTTCGGTGGTGGTTCCGTAGTCGGTGTGGAGGTGGCTTCGCTCTGCGGCCATCTCCAGGCCGGGGGTCTTGGTCTGGAGGAACAGATCGATGCCTTCGGGTTGGTCGAGGCGGAAGATCAGCCAATTCGGTTCCGGCTTCGAGAGCTGCGTGTGGTGGAACAGCTGGGTGGGTGGTTCGCGGAACCGGTAGGCGATCTCGGAGAACTTGGCGCCGAGCCGTTTGCCTGATCGGAGGTAGAAGGGCACGCCTTGCCAGCGCCAGTTGTCGACCTGGAGGCGGACTGCGGCGAAGGTCTCGGTTGTGCTGTCGGCGTCGATACCGGGTTCATCGCGGTACCCGTCGACGAGCCTTCCCTGCTGGTTGCCCCTGGTGTACTGGCCGCGGGCGGCCCATGTGTTCACATCGGCGGAGGATCGGCGGACCGAGCGAAGAATCTCGACCTTGTGGTCGCGGAGCACTTCGGCGTCCCACACGGCGGGTGGGTCCATCGCCGCAAGGCAGAAGAGTTGGATGAGGTGGTTCTGGATCATGTCGCGTAGCGCGCCGATGCCGTCGTAGTAGCGGTAGCGGCCTTCGACGCCGAGGGTTTCGGCGACAGTGATCTGGACCTGGTCGACGTGGGTTGCGCACAGCAGCGGCTCGATGACTCGGTTGGCGAAGCGCATGACGCTGAGGTTCTGAACGGTTTCCTTGCCGAGGAAGTGGTCGATGCGGAAGATCTGGCTCTCGTCCCAGTGGCGGTGGAGGTCGGCCTCGAGGGCGGCGGCGGTGGCCCGGTTGGTGCCGAAAGGCTTTTCAACGACGAGGTGGTGGTTGCCGATGTCGGTGATGCCGGAATCGGCGATCGCGTCTGCGGCTTTGGGGAACAACCCGGGGGGAAGCGCCAGGTAGTGGACGTTCGTCTCCGACATCAACGGTCTGAGATAGGCGACTGTTGTCGCGGTGAGATCGCCTTGCCGATAGCTCCACCGGTTCAGCAGCCGAGTCAATGTTGCCGGTTCGGTGTTCTCGGCGGCCAGTGCGGTCTCGATGTGGTTGGTGAAGTGGTCTTGGGTCCAGTCCTCGAGCGCAGTTGCGACGAGTCGAACGTCGTGGAGATGACCAAGCTCTTCGAGCCGGTACATGGCCGGGTACAGGAGCCGGCCGGCGAGGTCCCCGGTTGCTCCGAAGATGACGATGGTTGTGGTCATGGCGCTTCTTACGGGCTCGGTTCAAGGATTCCACGGTGCCTTGGGGCCGCAGTGAGGTCGAGCGCGAGGGAGGCGAGATTGGTGTGACCGGCTGCCGATGGGGTCGCTTGCCGTGCGGCGACGACCTGGTTGTACAACTGGAGGTGGCGTTGTGTCATGTGGATGGTGCTGAAGCGTTCTTCGACGGTGGCCCGGCATAGATCGCGGTCAATCGTGTGGATCTGGTGCACGGCGGCGATGAGTTCTTGGTCGGTGTCGGCGAGAAAGCCGTTTGTTCGATTGACGATGATCTCCGGGGCGGCGCCCTCTCGAAACGACAGAACCGGGGTTCCGCATGCGAGGGCTTCGATCATGACCATCCCGAAGGGTTCGGGCCAGCGGATGGGGTTGATGAGTGCCTGGGCGTGGCCGAGTAGCTCCAGTTTGTGGTCCCCCTTGACCTCGCCCACATAGACAACGTCATCACCGAGGGATGGCTCGATCTGGGCCTCGAAGTATCGCCGTTCGGACTCCTCGCGCATCTTGGCTGCGATGAGGAGGCGCTTTCCTGCGGCTCGGGCCATGCGGATGGCGCGGTGTGCGCCCTTCTCGGATGCCATCCGGCCGAGAAACAAGAGGTAGTCGCCGGATCCGTCACCAATGGGAAACGCATCAGGGTCGACCCCGTGGTGGATGACGGCGGCGATCCGCACGCCACTGGCGCGGCTGGCCTGGTCGTGGGAGATGGAGATCACGCCGACGGTGTCGCAGATGCGTCGATAGAGATCGTTGAGCTCGTCGTTGAACGGGCCGTGGTTGGTGGTGACCACGGGCGCTTCGGTGAACCCGGAGACTGCGGCGAGTATCGGGCCGGCCATGGTGTGATCGTGGATGATGTCCACGCCGGCGGCAGCCATCGCGTCGTAGGCAGCGGTGACGTGTCGCAGCTCGGGGACGCAGGATCCAATGCGCATCCCTTCGGCGCGGTCGAGCACGAATTTCATCGGCACCGGGCAGGTGCTTTCTCCGACAGTGAAGAGCACGACGTCGTTGCCGGCGGCCTGCAGGCCCCGGGCGAGTTGGTCGATGACGGCTTCGGTGCCGCCGTAGCCGACCGGCGGGATGGCGGCCCAGGGCGGTGCGATGAGTCCGATCTTCATGATCGGCTGCTGGGTTTGGGTTGGTCGGATTTGAGTCGCCAGACGTAGCCGAGGCTGTAGTGCCATTGGCCGCCACACGCGAGGCAGGTGAAGGCGACCGGTTCGGTGTCGTTGATGAGGAAGTCGCGTGAGTTGCAGTCGGGGCAATCGGCGAACAGGCCGTGGTCTCCGTGCACGTGGTGGGTCGTCGTCGATGGTGGCGGTGATGTGATCATGGTTGCGGGCTCCGTGGTTGTTGGTCGCGGTCTGTCATCGCGGTTCGCTGTCGTTCTCTGGTTCGGGTGTGGTGGGGTGGATCGTGACCCCCGGGTTGAGGCCGGTGATTCGGATCGAACCGTCTGCGACCTCGATCGTTGCTCTTCGGGCTCCGACGGCGACTTGTTCGACCCGGAGTCCATCGAGCTCGGGACCAGGGTCGGGTCGGATGTGGACTCGGCCGGCGGGAATGTCGGGGTCGAGGCCGAGGAGGGATCTGAGGACCAGCAGCGGAGCAGCCGCTGCCCACGCTTGGGGCGAGCAGGATGACGGGTAGGGGACAGGGGCTGGGAGGTCGTCACGGCCGAAGCCGGCGAAGAGCTCTGGAAGGCGTCCTGCGGTGAAGGTCGACGCGTCGAGGAGACCGGCAGCAAGCTGGGCGGCTTGTTCGTGATGGCCGTAGCGGGCGAGGCCGGCGACGGCGATGGCGGTGTCGTGGGGCCACACTGAGCCGCAGTGATAGGAGAGGGGGTTGTAGCCGCCGTTGGCAGTATCGAGGGTGCGCAACCCCCAGCCGCTGAACAGGCCAGGGCCGGTGAGCGACGCCGCAACGGCGGCCGAATGCTCGGTGTCGGCTATGCCGGTCCACAGGCAGTGACCAGGGTTCGACGTCGCACTGGCGATGGGTTGCTTGTCGCGGTCGAGCCCGATGGCGTAGGTGCCGAGGCTGTCGACCCAGAAATCGGCGTTGAATCGGTGCTTGAGTGCACTCGCTTCGCTGCGGCGCTGCGCCGCCATCGCACGGTCGCCGAATGCGTCGGCGAGCTCGGCTCGGCCCAAGAGGGCCCCGTAGACGTAGGCCTGTACTTCGCAGAGCGCAATGGGGGCCTCGGCGATGCTGCCGTCGGCGTGACGGATGCCGTCCCAGGAGTCCTTCCAGCCTTGGTTCTCGAGCCCTTGAGGGGTGGAGCGCTGGTATTCGACGTAGCCGTCGCCGTCGGAGTCTCCGTAGTTGTCGACCCAATCGAGGGCGCGGTCTGCATTGGGGAGTAGCTGGTCGACGAGGTCGCGGTCTGCGGTCCAACGCCAATACTCGGCCAGGAGCATCACGAACAGGGGGGTGGCGTCGATGGTGCCGTAGTAGATGTTGTGGCCGCCGAGCGATCGGGCGGTTGAGGCGTCGAATCTGACTTCGTGCAGGATCCGGCCGGGTTGCTCCTCTGTGAGGGGGTTTTCCGTTGCGCCCTGGAGCTCGGCCAGCGAGTGCAGAACGCCACGGGCGAGGTCGTGATCGACGATCAGCGCCATCCAGGCCGCCAGGATCGAGTCGCGACCGAACAGCGTCATGAACCAGGGCGCTCCCGCCGCCACGACCACGCGACTGGGATGGTCGGGGTCGAAGATGCGCAAGGCGCCGAGATCTTCGATCGCTTGGTCGACGGCCCGCGCCATCGAGGGATCGCCGGCGGTCATGCGGGGTGCGTCGTTTCGCCACTGATGGAGACGTCTGACGGGGATGGCGTCGGCCACGGGATCACCGCAGCGGTAGCTCGGCTCGATCGTGTTCTGGTCGATCTGGAGCTGTATCTCGGTGCACAGGCGCCAGGCACCACCACCGCTGATGTCGACCAGCCAGCCGTCGTTGTCATTGGGAGCAGGGCAGTGGCCCAGGCTGAGGGTCATGGCGCTGTGCGGACAGGAGAGCTCGGTGCCGTCGGCGGTGCGACGGCGTTCGACGTGTTGGGTGTCGCGGATGCGTCCGGCTTTGACGTCGAACAGGCTGGCGAAGTCGCTTCTCGCCTGGAGCCGCACACGTACCGTCGAGGTTGTCGCACCGTGGTTGCGGATCTCGAGGTCTTCGCGCATTCCTCGCCCGACATGGCGGCGGCGGATGACTGACAGGGCCGAGTCGGCGCGACCTGCCGTCGCCGGCGTTCGGCCAACGAAAGTTGCGGAGAACGGACCGTTGGCGATGGTGCTCAGCGACTCGACGCGGGCTCCGTCGATGGTGAGCACGAGCCGGTCGAGCACGCGCGTGTCCGACATGAAGAGCCCGTGGGGTCCGCTGCCGTCGATGTCGCCGGATCTAGCGCTCACCGCAAAGGTGGAGCCGTCAACGAGCGTCACTTCCGTGCCCGGACCAGCCGGGGTCACCTGTTCTGCGTCCTGAGTCCAGGGGGTGTCGGCCGGCGAGGGAGGTTCGAAGTCTGACCGGTTCATGCGTGCCTGCTTTGGTCGGAGGCCCCGGAGGAGACCTTTGGGCAAGGTGTCGCCGAGGAAGTTCTGCCCTCGAACTCGATCTCGAGGTCTCCTCGCACGAGGTCGCATCGGACCTCGTTCGAGCCGTCTGGCTTCCGTTGCAGGATCAGGTTCAGCGCGGCGTTGCCGATCTCGATGTTGTCGACACGTAGGTCGGGCAGCCAGCTCGGGAGAGTGGCCGCGATGGTGAGCCGATTCTTGTCGGCGTCTGGCACGAGGCCGAGCAGAGTCGTGAGTAGGTGGACGATTGCGCCTGATGCCCAGGCCTGGGGGACGTTGGCGCCGAGGTATGGCACTGGGAACCCGTTGTGGTCGCGAGGAAGGCCGGCGAACAGTTCGGGGAGTCGCCGGTCCTTGAATCGCTCGGCGGCGTCGAAGATCCCTCCGGCGATCTGGGTGGCCTCGTTGTCGAGCCCATACCGTCTCATGCCCGCAGCGAGGATCGCGTTGTCGTGGGGCCACACCGATCCCCGGTGATAGGAAAACGGGTTGTACGACACATGGTCGGCAGAGAGGGTGCGGACCCCCCAGCCGCTCCACATGTCCGGCGCCAGCAGCCGACGCGCTGTCTGCACAGCGCGGTCGGGGTCGACGGCGTGAGTCCACAGCAGATGGCCTGCGTTGGAGGCGACAGTTCGAATTGGCTTCTTCGCCCCGTCGAGGCCCAGATAGTAGGTGCCCTCGTCCTCCCACCAGAACCGTTCCTCGACGAGCTCGGAGAGGCGGTCGGCCTCGGAACGTAGCCGATCCGCGGTCCGCTGCTCAGCCCAGACTTCGTCGACGATGTCGGCCCAGGCCCGCTTCGCAGCGATGACATAGCCTTGGAGCTCACACAAGGCGAGCGGCAATTCGGCCCGCTGGCCGTCCTCGGTGACGATCGCGTCGCCGGAGTCCTTCCAGCCCTGGTTGTAGTAGCCGCCGCGTCGAGCTCGGCTCGAATACTCCTGGAGACCGTCGCCGTCGATGTCACCGTCGGTGTCGATCCAGGCCAAGGCCCGCTCGACGTTGGGTCGGATCGCGTCGAGCACGCTGCGGTTCCCGTGCCAACGCCAGGCTTGGGCCGCGGTCCAGACATACAGCGCCGTCGAGTCGTGGCTCCCGTAGTACGGAGTATGTGGAATCAGTCGGAAATGGGCGAGTTCGCCGCGGCGCAGCTCGTGGAGGATCTTGCCGGGCTGCATGTCGCGCTCGTCGTCGTAGCCGTCACCCTGAAGCGCACCGAGCGCGTAGAGGGCGCCCACTGGGAACATTGGGGACAACGCCAGGGTCTGCAGGGCCACGACGAGCGAATCGCGGCCGAACAGCGCCGTGAACCACGGCACTCCCGCAGCCGGCACCCATCTGGCATCGTCGGGGACCGCGGTGGGCTCGTTCGCGGTTGCAAGCGCATCGTGTTGATGGAGGCGCAAGCTGGCGAGATCGTCCACCGCTCGCGATGCGGCATCGCTGGGCCCAGCGGCCGAGGTCGAGAATCGGGCGGCCTGAGCGAGCCATGACCTCCGGGCCTCGTCGATCGAGTGCGAGCCACCGGTGAGCGCATGGCACGACCGCACCGGAGACGCGAGATCGAGCTGGCCGCCGGCCGGTTCCCACACAAGGCAGGTGTGCCACCGCTGACCACGGTCGAGCTGTACCCGGAACGAGATGCCGCCGTTCGCGAATTCAGGAGCCGAATCCGAACGCTCTGCCCTGACAGTAAGGGAGCGCTCGAAGTCGTCGTTGCGATACCGGGTTGTCAGCCGTCGCTCATCCTCAGACCAGCTGCTCTGCAACATTCCTCGGCGAACCACGGTCCGGTCCTTCGCCTCGAAGATGTCGGCGAAATCGCATTCGAGGCTCACCTCCATCGTGATGGCGACTGCACTCGGGCCGTAGTTCACCAAGTCGTAGTCCTCGTGGAGTCCTCCGCCCATGGCTCGTTCCAACCGAAGATGGAGAGCGCCGGGCTCGATGTCTCCGTTGGGTGAGCGCAGTCGCGGGTTCGTGAACTCGAATCGAGCCCCGAAGGCCGACACCGCGGCGCTTGCCAGCAACACGGGAGCGGTTCCGCCGAGGCGTAGCCGATAGCCGGATACGAACCTCGTGTCGGCGGCGAAGAAGCCCTGTCCGGAGTCGCGGGACATTCGCCCGTCCACGTCACACACCAGGACGTGATCGTCGAGGTGCAGCGTGATGAGGTCAGGACCGACACGGACATCCATCAGGCTCGCGCCCCCGCTGCTAAGCGAGGGGCCCCGAACCAACCGATCTGAAGTGTCTTGAACACGTCTTTCCTGTCTTTCTCCGCAGGCCGTTGGCAATTGGTCAGCCCTCTCGGTCCAGCGTGCTGCAAGGGGCTGTAGCCATCAATACCCACGAACGTTCTCTCGGTGACGCATTCATGTCATCGACGCTGCGACGACGGGCGCGGATTGGCGGCGGTGCTGACAGGATGGTGACAAGTCGAGCGTGTCGCTCGTTGCCATCAGACGAATCAGGATCGAGAGCACGAGGACAATGGACACCACCGAGGGCGAACCGATCACGGTGGTGATCGTGGAGGATCACGACGTGGTTGCGTTGGGCCTGAGGGCGCTGCTCGATGACGAACCCGGCATCGTCGTAGTCGATGCCGTCGGTACCGTTGCCGCCGCCGTGGCGGCAGCCGATCGACGTGAACCCGATGTGATGTTGATGGATTATCGACTGCCCGATGGAACCGGCGCCGAGGCCACCCGCAAGGTGCGTCTGTTGGATCCGGCTCCGAACGTCGTCATGGTCACCTCAGTGCCAGATCGGCGCGTACTTGGCCAGGCGCTCGATGCCGGTTGCACGGGCTTCGTGTCCAAGAACGCCGACCGAGCTGATCTCATCGCTGCGATTCGCGCTGCTGCCGCCAACGACTCCTACTTCACACGTGACGTCCTCCAACATTTGGTACACCTGCGCCGCTTCGAACAGGTCGAGGGTGGCGAGCTGTCAGATCGCGAAGTCGAGGTTCTCCAACTCACCGCCGATGGTCGCACGTCCGATGAGATCGCCGATCAGCTGTGCCTGAGCCCTCACACCGTCAAGAATCATCTACGCCACGCCATGGCGAAGCTCGATGCCCACACCAAGCTCGAGGCGGTGGTCAAAGCGGTCCGAGCTCGTCTGATATCGATCGATGACTGACCGATTGACCGGACCGTGCCTCGGTGTTGCACGCAGTGTTGTTCGACATCGATCCCCGTTGGCTGCCGACGTTCACCGTGATGCTGGTGCTGTCGGGTGGGATTCGCGACGTTGGGGTTGTCCCAGGACTCTGCTGCCACGGTGATTGGCTCGATGATCGTCGCGCCGTTCGGTGCGGCGATGGTGGAATTGGGCGGAGCTGTCGCGGCGGCATGGCCCACGGCCTGTCACTGCCCCATGACACACCGGTGTCATGACGCCTCCCGGCGGTTAGGTCGAGACTGACTGTGGACGTTCGCGGGAAGGATGGGTTCATTGCTGGGATTGATACGGAGGGTTGGCCCCCTGCCCCGCTCATGAGTGGGACGGGTCGGCGCGCCGTCGTCGCCGCTCTTCTGGCGAATCTCGGAGTGGCAACAACCAAGTTCTTCGGATTCCTGATCACGGGTTCCAGCGCGCTGCTGGCCGAGACGCTTCACTCGATTGCTGACACCGGCAACCAGGCACTCTTGCTGCTCGGCGCTCACCGGGCGGGTGAAACCCCATCACCGGCCCATCCGTTCGGGAGAGGACGCGAGCGCTACTTCTGGGCGTTCGTGGTCGGTCTGGTGCTCTTCGGACTCGGCGGCGTCTTCTCGCTGTACGAGGGGGTGCGAAAGCTGCAGGTGGGCGAGCACGAAGTCACCAGCCCGATCTTCGGTGTGTGCTTGTTGCTCGCCGCGTTCGTGATCGAGGGTTTCTCGTTGCGCACGGCGGTGGCCGAGGCTCAAACGATCCGTCCGGCAGGTCAGAGTTGGTGGTCCTTCATTCGCCGCACCCGCAACCCCGAGGTGACGGTGGTGCTACTCGAAGATGGAGCCGCAATCATCGGCCTCACGATGGCGATGGCGGGTTTGATTGCCGCGTGGGCCACAGGCGATCCGGTCTGGGATGCTGTGGCCACGATCGGAATTGGCGTGCTGCTCTGCCTCGTCGCCGGCCTGCTCACCACGGAGATGAAGAGTCTCCTGATCGGCGAGACCGTCTCGGACACGATGAACGAGGCGCTCTGGGCCGTCATCGCCGGTGTGGACGGTGTCGATCGTGTGCTCAATCTGAGGACAGAACACATCGGGCCCGAACAGGTCCTGGTGTGCGTCAAGGTCGCGATAGCCGGTCCCGCCGACCTGGACCGAGTCATCGATGTCATCGATGCGGTTGAGGCTGCCGTAGAGGGGCTCATGCCCAGCACGCTCACCTGCTACGTCGAGCCCGACCGGTATGACGCCACGCGACGCGATGTTGAATGGACGTGACGACATGACCGATCCGAGACACGAATGTTGGGAGCATTCATGGCCACGCGAATGACGGCAGGAGCGAAGAGGGCAGTGAAGCTGCTGCTGTTCGCGCTTGTCGTGCATCTCTTCGTGATCCCCCAGATCGGCGGCGCCGAGAAGGCCCTGTCGGTTCTGGGTTCGGTGAGTCCGGAACTGGTGGTGGCGGCTGTGGCGCTCGAGGGTCTGTCGTTCCTGGCTTATGCCCGGATGACACAGGTGCTGATACCGGCCGAAAACCGGCCTGGGCTCGGGTTGTCGTTCGGAATCGTGATGGCCTCGACGGGTGTGAACCATGTCGTCCCCGGTGGCGCGGCGA
This sequence comes from uncultured Acidimicrobiia bacterium, assembly GCA_965530755.1. Classification (GTDB taxonomy): domain Bacteria; phylum Actinomycetota; class Acidimicrobiia; order Acidimicrobiales; family SZUA-35; genus SZUA-35. The sequence goes on from CBESNA010000019.1 coordinate 69,188, forward strand.
CAACGGCGACGCTGAACTATCGACTGTTGGGCCGCGCCGGAGTACCCAGCGACGAGCTCGGATTTGCCCTGGCTTCGCAGGCGATCGGTTCAGCGGTGGTGCTCAACGTCGGCCTGTGGTGTGCGTTGGTGGTGTCGATCCCAACCAGCGGCTTTCATCCGATCTACGCAACGGCGGCAGCCGTCGGCGCAGTGCTCATCGCTGTCTTCGCGGCGGCAGTGGTCGCGATGCTACGGGGAAGGGACCGGTTCGCCGATCGGGTAGCGAACGCCGCCGGTCATCTCCCGCGAGTCGACGCCGATCGTGTGCACTCCACGACGCTGAACCTGTCCCGGCAGCTCGATCTCCTGGTACGAGACCGGCGGCGCCTGCGGATCGTGACCGGTCTAGCGGCGGTGAACTGGCTGCTCGACGCCGCCGCCCTCTGGGTGATGCTCTTGGCGTTCGGACACCGGCCCGGCATCGTCGGCCTGCTCGTTGCCTACGGACTGGCCAACGTGATGGCCGCCATCCCGATCAGTCCCGGCGGGTTGGGTGTCGTCGAGGCGATCCTCATCCCGACGCTCGTCGGCTTCGGGACCCCGACAGCCCAAGCCTCGATCGGAGTCGTCGCGTATCGCCTCGTCAACTTCTGGCTCCCCATACCCGTGGGTGCAGCAGCGTATGTGGCCGTGAATCGTGCCACGGCCGGAGGCCCGGCGCCGGGCTTTGTGACCGAGATCAATCGTGAAATCGAGTTGCGGCAATGATTCGCCCTCCGGTAGCTCGCCGACCCGCTTCATTGGTGGAACAGTGGACGGGGAGTCATGCGGTGCTGGTGGCGGGGTCCTGTCGGTAGAACGTCCCGAGGGCGTCGTACAGCTGCGGCTTCGCCGTAGCGAGTTCTGCTGGTGTACAGAAGAACGCTTCGCTTGCGACGGCGAAGAACTCTGCAGCGTTGGTCCACGCGTATGGACGCAGGACCTCGTCGCCGGGCCGCACCTCGGGCCGCTCGTACTCGTCAGCAAGGACAGCTGCCCATCGTTCGAGCTGTGCGCCTCGTAGCGGGGGCGTGCCGTCCGAGTACCCATCGCGCATGTCGATCTTGTGCGCGAATTCGTGGATCACGACATTTCGTCCGGCCCCTGGACTGCGGCTGTCGGCCAGTGCGGCATCCCACGAGATCGACAGGGGACCTGACTGTGGTGTGGCTTCGCCGATGGTGGTGAGCGCTCCGGTCGTCACGACCCCGCGCACGGGCCCCGCACGGTTCTTGAAGGAGGTGGCCATCGTTGGCCGCACAATGATGGAACCGACGTTGCGGTAGATCGAGAGGTCGAGGCTCAGGATCGGGATCGCTGCGTTTGCTGCGATGGTGACAGCGATCTCGGTGGTGAGCTCCAGCGGAGCCAGCGGTTCCCATCGCTTCTCGGCGACGAGCTTCGCGGTCAGCTCCAACAGCCGCTGCCTTGACTGTGGACCCAACGTCGAGGCCAGCGCGACGTTCGTCGCCAGGACCTCGTTGAGCTCGGAAGTTGCGATGGTCGGATGACGGTTCGGATGATGCCAATGCATGGTGGCCTGACCGGGTCGAGAAGTAGGGATCAGTGTGGGGCTGCCCCGCACCCAGGTCATGACTCGGGTGCGTCACTGGCACAAGCACACGTTCACCCGGCGCTCGCCGTGCCGGTTGCATGACGCAGACGTGTCAATCCGTTGCACATCCCCAGGTCTGTGCCCAACTGCGGCCATCGCCGACAGTGAGTTTCGCCCGATGTCGACGATCGATGCCCCGGAGAAGCTCAGATGACTAACGCATCAGCGACAGATCCCGGACCGGTGCCGTGGACACTCGCGGCAGCCGGTAGGAATGCGTGGGCGCTTCTCGGAGTCGGGCTTGTGTTGGCCAGTTCGGTATGGCTGATGCTGCGGCTGATCGTGGTCGTTGTCCCAGTGGTCGTGGCACTGTTGCTCACTGCTTTTCTCTTGCCTGTCGCCAAACGATTGCAAGCGGCCGGCATCCCCAAACTGGCATCGACCTGGTTCCTTGTCCTCGGTCTCCTCGGCATCATCGCCGGTTCGATTTGGTGGATCGTTCCGTCGGCGACGTCGGAGGCGGCCAATTTGAGCGCTTCGGTGAGCGACGGGTTCACGCGAATCGAGGACTGGCTGGTTTCCGGCCCCCTCGGCCTGTCGAAGCTGCGCGTCGAAGGCTGGGGCACCAGCTTGCGTTCGCAGGTCGGATCGTTCGAGTCGCAAGTGGCCAAGGGTGCGTTGGCGCAGACGCCGCTGGCGCTGGAGTTGGTCGCAGGCACGGTGTTGGTCATCGTGTTGACCTTCTTCTTCGTGAAGGATGGCGCTGCGTTGGCGGCCCGGTTGTCTCTTCGGGCTGACCCGCGCCGTGTTCGGCA
>CBESNA010000020.1:0-69889 GCA_965530755.1 uncultured Acidimicrobiia bacterium
TGCCGACGGTCGAAGTGCCGACGGTCGAAGTGCCGACGGTCGAAGTGCCGACGGTCGAAGTGCCGACGGTGCCGATGGGAGCCGAATCCGATTGACTGTGGCGATGAAACGACGCGCCACCGCCGTGCTGCTGACCGCTGGGCTGTTGCTCTCCGCCTGTGGCGACGAGGCCAACGACCGGGAGGCCTTCGTGCGGGCCATGGAACGCCAGGGAGAAATGACTCCCGAGGCCGCCGAATGCATGGCTGTCGAAGTGTTCGACAATTCCGACCTCACCGAGTCCGAAATCAACAATGGTGCCAACGATCTCGAGGGCGCCAGCGCCTTCCAGGCAGTCTTCGAGACAGCCCTGGACACCTGCGGCTGATCCCCCCTATTGCGGTCGCGGGTTAGAGGCGTTCGATGATCATGGCCATGCCTTGGCCGCCACCGACACACATGCTCTCCATGCCGATCGACTTGTCTTCCTCGATGAGGTTGTTGATCAGCGTTGTCATGATGCGAGCACCCGTCATGCCAAACGGATGGCCGAGGGCGATGCCGCCACCGTTGATGTTGAGCTTCTCGTAGTCGATCCCGAGCTGATCAGCCGACGGGAGCACCTGCGCGGCAAACGCCTCGTTGATCTCGACGAGATCGATGTCGGCGATGCTCATACCCGCCCGCGCCATCGCCTGCTTGCAGGCCTCGATCGGGCCCAATCCCATGATCTCAGGGTTGAGACCGGTGACACCAGAGGAGATGATGCGAGCGAGCGGCGTGATGCCGAGCTCCTTGGCCCTTGTGTCCGACATCACGATCACAGCGGCCGCACCGTCGTTGAGAGGGCACGCGTTGGCTGCGGTGATCCTGCCGTCTGGGCGGAACACCGGCTTGAGCTGGCTCACGCCCTCGAAGTTGACGCCAGGTCGGGGACCGTCGTCGGTCGCATAGACGCTGCCATCTGAGAGCGTGACCGGCGTGATGTCGTTCTCGAAGAACCCGCGCTCGATGGCAGCTTCGGCTCGGTTCTGCGAACGCACGCCCCATTTGTCCATGGCCTCACGGGTCACGTTCTCCTGCTGCGCCACGTTCTCGGCAGTCTGCCCCATTGCGATGTAGACGTCCGGCAGGCCCTCCGGCGGCGTCCAGGTGTCAGCCCCGCCCTCGGCCCGAGCGGCCGTACGCGCCTGTGCGTCGCCAAAGGTCGGGTTGGTGGCACCGCCACTGTCCGAGGCACCGTTGCCGTAGCGACTCACGAATTCGACCCCAGCCGAGATGAAGGCATCGCCCTCGCCGGCCTTGATGGCGTGGGCCGCCATGCGGATGGTCTGCAACGACGAGGAGCAATACCGATTGACGGTCACACCAGGCACGTTCTCGAGACCGGCCATGACCGCGACGACGCGGGCGATGTTGAATCCCTGCTCACCGGCGGGCGAACCGCAGCCCATCATGAGATCGCCGATCTCGGACGAGTCGAGTTCAGGAACCTTGGCCAGCGCAGCCTTCACGATCTGCGCGGCAATGTCGTCCGGACGCTCATCCTTCAATGAACCCTTGAAGGCTCGACCGATGGCGCTGCGGGCGGTGGAAACGATGACTGCCTCGGGCATGGGGACTCCTCGAAAAGACGGCCGGCAACTCCGACCGAAGGTGAACGAGGATGCTCTCACCGCCTTGACCATGCGGTCAAGTTTCCTGGCGCCTCCCGGAGCGTGCCAGAATCTGGCAGGCCCCTCATCTCGCGACCACGTGGGCCGATGGACCCAGGTGAGTTCTCGCGCCGATGACCCTGCAGAAGAACAGGCCCTCCGCATGCTCGACGCTCGTCTTGCCATGATCGGGGCGAAGGAACGCGAGCGATTGGCCAAGAAACAGATGTGGTTGGCCCACCACTGGCCGGACGAGTACCAGGAGCGGTGTGTCCGGATCGGATCGCATCATGTCTGTCGGAGATGCGCCGCTCTGTATCCACTGGGCTTGGTTGTCGCCATCCTCTCGCTGAACGGACTCGCTCCTTGGCCGACCTCGATCGATCCCTGGCCGATCTGGCTCCTCTCGATTCCGGCGACGGTCACATACTGCGCCGAGGCGATCGGCCTGATCCGCTACAACCCTCGGGTTCAGGTGGCGACGACGCTCCTGGCCGCGGTGGCCTTCGGCCACGCGCTGTCGTACGAGCTCGACAAGCGCTGGAGCACCGAATTCTGGGGACCGATCTGCATCTTCGGTGGAATCTGGTTCGTCTTCACGGCCCTCGGGTGGCAACGCAAGAAGCTCGCCGGCTGATCGACAGGCATAGGCTCCCACGGTGCCCACGTACCACCATGGCCACCTTCCCGATGCGCTTCGTTCGGCCACGGCCGAGCTGATCGCCGAGAAGGGAACATCCGGTTTCAGCCTGCGTGAGGTGGCAAGACGAGCCGGCGTGTCCCACGCCGCGCCCGCCCACCACTTCGGTGATGCCGAAGGCATGCTCACCTCGCTCGCAGCCGAGGGTTTTTCGATGCTGGCCGACGCCATGGCCGCTGCCGTCGACGGCATCGACGACGCCACCGAACGCCTCAAACGAGTCGGCGCCGCCTACCGCAGGACCGCCGAACGACACCCTGGCCATCTCGCGGTGATGACACAGACGGACCTCCTCCGCGTCGACGACAGCGCCCTGGTGGAGCAGCAGGGGCGAGCCGACGCGACGATGCGACGGGTGGTCACGATGATTCGGGACCAACGAAACCCGAACCTCGACATCGACTCGGCGACGACGTTCTGTTGGGTGGCGATTCGCGGCTTGACGCCGTCATCCGACATCGAACGCAACAACGATCTCGTCGACGTGTACGCCTCCTTCATCGTCGACGGGCTCGCCGCCGGCCCGGACACTGCCCAACCGGACACTGCCCAACCGGTGTCCTACGTGGAGCCGCCGAGCGGCCCCTGATCGTTGATCGGCACGACGTCGGCAGCGCTGAGTGGCTCGTCACCATCGGTGAGACCGATCTTGGCTGTCCACGACCGCGTGTCCTCCACGGACCCCGCGGCGACGTGTTTGATGGCCTCTGGCGGGCGCAGCCTCAGCTCGCCACCCTCGACACCCTCCAGACACAGCAGTCCGTTGATCAGATGGACGCCGAGCACCTTCATGCTGCAGCACTCTTCGGGGTCGTCGAACCCGTCGATGCGCGCTCCGGCGAGCGTCACTCGGAAGTAGGAGCGCTTCTTGTCGGCGTCGCGGTGACACTGCAACACAACGGCGTCGTCGATCTCGACGGGCGGCAGTGGGATCCAAGCGTCGTGCAGGAGATCATCCAGGTACTTCTCGTTGGTGGTCATCAGGCTCCACATCGACAGGAGGCCGCATGATCGCACATCGGTCCACCTGACCCAAGCACCGACAAACGCAAGCTCAGCCCATCGGCCGCCCCATCCGGATCTCTTCACGACACGGATCCGCCGGCGACGGCACGACTTCGCCGATCACCTCGAAGCCACAGGATCGATAGAGCGCCAGCGCTCCGTCATTGCCTCGCGTGACCCAGAGTTCGATCGAGGGCGGGTGACGCTCCTCGGCCCAACCCAACACGATCTCGACCAACTGGCGAGCGACTCCACGACGCCGCGCCGCCGGTGACGTCCACATCGACACCAGCTCCACCCTCTCATCCGGTGCCTCCTGATAGGCGCCGATGAGGCCGATGAATTCACCGTCGACGGCAGCGAACATCTGACTCGTCGGCGAACCCGCGGCTCGCATTCTCCAATGGTCATCGTCATAGGCCGCCTCCTCGTCGTAGGTCCGACCAAACGCTGTCGGGTCGGCGGCAAGCGCAGCAAGACGGATCGAGCGCAATACTCCTGCCTCGCTCGGATCAATCGGGCGAACGGTGACCATGCGTCATCCTTGCCGAGGTGGGAGCCGGCCGTCGCCGATTTTGCTGTCGGATGAAGGAGCGCCGCTATTCGAGCGTGGCGTATTCGGTGGAGCGGTCGTCTGTGGAGGTGCCCCGCACCTCGGCGACGGTGGCGGCCAGGACCTCGAGGTACTCGTCGATGACGCCCGTGTTGGTGTTGGAGACGGTGGAGTGCAGCGAGTCGGGCGGACCCTGCCGATCGTGGTACCAACCCTTGGCCACCAGAGCATCAGCCAGAGCGAACACATCGATGGGCTCGGGATCGCCCGGTTCGGAACTCATGGCGACCAGGTGGAGTTCCCCATCGCCGAGCACTCGAATTCCCTCGATCTGGGCGATGCCGGCTCGCATGCGGTCGGCGTTTTCCAGCGTCTGACGCGTGAGCTCGACGTAACCATCGACCCCGAGATGCTGCATCACCGCCCAGGCCGCTGCCATCGGCAATCCCGATCGCGTGCCCTGGAGGTTGGGTGAGGCGTAGAAACCGCCGAGCCAGTCGTCGAACACGAACGTCTGGTATTTTCTGAGCGCGCGGTTCCGATGCAGGATGACCGACACTCCCTTCGGCGCGTACCCCAATTTGTGGATGTCGGCGCTGATCGAGGTGACTCCGTCCACCCGGAAGTCCCACGGCGACACGTCTCGGCCGAGTCGTTCTGCGAAGGGAAGCACGAAGCCGCCCATACATGCATCGACGTGGCAGTTCGCACCGACGCCGTCGGCCAGGGCGGCGATCGCCGGAATGTCGTCGATCACGCCCTGGGGGTACTGAGGCGCCGACCCAACGATGAGCACCGTGTTGTCGTTGACCAAGCCGGCCATGGCGTCGACGTCAGCCCGCCAGTCGTCGTCGACCGGGGCCTTGTGGAGGGTGATCCCGAACAGGTGCGCACCCTTGTGGAACGCCGCGTGCGCACTCTCGGCCACGATCATCTCGGGCGCCGAGATGCCGCGCTCGGCCTTGGCCCGTTCACGCGCCGCCTTGACGGCACACAGGATCGACTCGGTTCCGCCGCTGGTCAGAAAGCCGGCGACTTCCTCATCGCCGTTCAGCAGTCCCGCCGTCCACCCGACGACTTCGGCTTGGATTGCACCCAGCGAGGGGAACGCCTTGGTGTTCAACGCGTTCTCGTGGAGATAGAGCTCGGCCGCCCTCTCGGCCACGGCACGCACCTCCGGGCCGCCGTCGTACACCATGCCGAAGGTCTTGCCGTCCTGCCAACGGAGGTCGTCTGCTCGTTTTGCCATCAGATCGGCGATGACGTCGTCGACGGGCCGGCCGGACTGCGAGAGAGTTGCCATCCGAGGAGTATGTCAGTGGCTGGATGGCTGCAGCCAGGCGCCGCTTCGATCCATCGGGGGATCGAGGAGACACACCAGTCGTGGGAGGATCAATCGTCGAACAGGCTCGGCGCGTACATGTCGGTCCAGGCGGCGCCGTCCCAGTAGCGGATTCGTCCGTCGTCGTCCGGGTCGGGGTGGTAGCCGGGCTGCGTGACGCCGAGCGGTGGACGGCTGCCCGCTGATTTCTTCGTGGACGGTTTCACACCGTCAGACTCGATCGTCCACGTGTGGTCGCCTTCGCCGGCCGCGGCCTTGGCACCGGATCGTGATTTTCGACCGAGAAGCGGACCAAAGAGGAACACAACCGGAGTTGCGACGCCGATGACGATGAAGATCCACGGGAACCAGACCGGACCGACGACACGGGCGCTCGACGGATCACCCGGAAGCAATGACACGTCCTTGCTCGAGCCGATATTGGGCCGTGACGACGATGAGACCGACCCCTGGATGCGATGGGTGATCCCGGTTGCCGGGTCGACATAATCGACGATCGGCGAATAGGTGCTGTCGCCATCGCTGTCGGTTCGCCGATCGACGTCGACAACGACACCGACCACGATGACGCCGTCGTCGAGGGGCTGGGTGGCCGAACGGATCCAGAGACCGGCAACGAGAAAGACACCGCCGAACATGACGCCGAAGAGGATCGTCATCAGGCGTCCCATCACGGACAGCGGGCGGAACTTCGATGTCATGGTGATCTGTCGGCGCTCCGTCGCATCGATTGAGCGCCGACTCGATCAGTAGTAGGCGGGGAAGGAGTCGAGATTGGCATAGATGGTCTTGAGTTGGGTGAAGTGCTCGAGCGTCGTGAGGCCGTTCTCTCGACCCACTCCAGATTGCTTGTAGCCACCGAACGGGATGGATGGCGGGAGGGCGTTGTAGTCGTTGATCCAGACCGAGCCGGCTTCGATCTTGTTGGCGACGCGGTGAGCACGTGCGAAATCTGAAGTGAAGACCGCGCCCGAGAGCCCGTAATGTGTGTCGTTGGCTCGTCTGAGGACTTCTTCCTCGTCATCGAAGACCAGCACTGCCATCAACGGACCGAAGACCTCCTCCTTCACGAAGGTCATGTCGTCCTCGCAGTCAGCAAAGATCGCAGGCGTGACGTAGTTGCCGCCAGCCAGTGAGGCATCGTCCGGGACGACCCCGCCACACAAACGCCTGGCGCCGCTCGCATTGGCGATGTCCATGTAACCCATCACCTTCGCGTGATGCTCGGCGCTGATCAGCGGCCCGACCACGACCTCGGGGTCGAAAGGGTCGCCGACCTTCATGGCTTCGGCTCGGGGAGCAAGCTTCTCGACGAACGACTCGTACATGCCTCGCTGCACGAACACCCGGGTTCCGTTGCTGCAGACCTCACCGGCCGAGTAGAAGTTGGCGACGAGAGCGGCGTTGACTGCGCTGTCCAGGTCTGCATCGTCGAACACGATGATGGGGCTCTTGCCTCCGAGTTCCAGCGTGACTTCCTTGAGTGTCGTCGCCGCGTCTGCCATGACCTTCTTGCCGGTTCCGACCTCGCCGGTGAGAGAGATCTTGTCGATCCCGGGATGGCGGCTCAGCATCTGGCCGACCCTGCCGTCGCCCTGCACGACGTTGAAGACGCCGGGTGGGAGACCGGCCTCGTGATAGATCTCGGCCAGGCGCGGCGCCGTGAGCGGCGAGAGCTCTGCCGGTTTGAAGATGAAGGCATTGCCGCACGCAAGCGCCGGTGCCGACTTCCACATCGCGATCTGTATCGGGTAGTTCCACGCGCCGATACCGGCGCAGACGCCGAGCGGTTCCCGTCTGATGATGGCGAAGGCACTCGGCGGAAAATCGAAGTGCTGCCCGTGAAGTGACGAAACCAGGCCCGCGTAGAACTCGATCACGTCGGCGCCGGTCACGATGTCCTCAGTGGTGGTCTCCGACAGTGGCTTGCCTGTGTCGAGGGTCTCGAGATGGGCGAGCTCGTCGTTGCGCTCTCGGAGGATGGCCACTGCCCGCAACATGATGCGGGTACGTTCCATCGCCGGGATCTGTGACCAAACCGCAAATCCGTCTCGTGCCGCAGCCACCGCACGATCGACATCGTCCTGGCTCGCTTGTTGCACCTCGGCGATCACCTGGTTGGTGGCTGGGTTGATGGTCGTGAAGGTCTCCCCGGAGGTGGCGTCGACGTAGCCCCCGTTGATCCACAGTTTCTGGGTCGGCAGCGTGGTCGCAGCGTTCACGAAAGTCATGGCCGAATCCTAGAAGGTCATGCGCCGCGGTCGAGCGGCTCTCACCAAGGGATCGGTGTTCGGTCCGTGAAGAACCGTCCGGTGGGCTCCAGGGTGCCGAGCGAGGCCAGCCAGACCGCGGTGTCCGCGCCCTCCTCCGGACTGCGATCGCCCTGCGGTCCGCCCATCTCGGTCAACACCCAACCGGGACACATGGCGTTGACCGAGATTCCTTTCGGGCGAAGCTCCGCGGCGAACTTGACGGTTGCCGCGTTGAGTGCGGTCTTGGACATCGAATATGCACCGTCTCCACCGGTCATCGATTCGAGCTGACCGTTCGTCGACGAGAGATTCACGATCGACCCGCCTTCGGTCATCAGCGGCCAGAGCGCCTGGATCACCCGGATGGGCCCGTACAGGTTGACCTCCATCGTGTCGCGAACGACCTGGATCGGCTGGTCGATCATCGCATTCGGCGCCGAGCCGGCGACGTGTGGAGCCTCGAGGTAGACACCGGCGTTGTTCACGACGATGCCAAGCGGACCGAGCGGCACGAGATGGCGAGCCAGGCGTTGCACGTCATCGTCGCTGGTGACGTCGACGACGAAACCCTCGGCCGAGCCGGCTTCGGAGTCGTCGGCGGAACCGGACCTGACCTCGGCGACCGCATCCTCGATCGCCGTCACCGATCGACCGGTCATGACGACGTGGTGGCCGGCAGCCACCAAGCCGGAGGCGATGGCCATGCCGATGCCCCGGTTTGCACCAGTGACGACGGCCAACGTCACGAAAGATTCCCGGCGGTGAGCTTCTCTTCCTCGGTCCCGGGTGCGAACTCGACCCGGAGAAGCCGCAGGGCCGAGTGCACCTGATCCCTGTCGACCGTGCAGAGGCGCAGATGCCTGCGGCCGGGATCCCCGTCGAATTCGCTGCGGCCGTGGAGCACTCGCTGATTGTCGAACGCGATCGCTTCACCAGGGAGCAGCCCGTGTTCCCACTGGAACTCCGAGCTTCGGATCCGGATCGTGAACTCGATCAGTGCGCGGTAGAAGTCGTCGATCAACTCGGCGGCGAGATCGATCGTGTCCATCGACCGTTCGTGGAAACGGATACCACACACATCGCCGTCACCGTCGACGGCGATGACCGGGGCGTGAGCCACCATGTGGACGGCCTCGCCCTGATCAACCGACTCAGAACGCCGGCGGATCCACGGCACCGACACCGTCGACAGGAGCTCGAAGGCTTCGGGAGCTTCGGACCGGATCGCCTCGGCCACGGCGAACCCGTCGACGAGTGTGCTCCGGCCACCGCCGGTCGCGCTCGCTTCGATGCAGTGAAGAATACTGAAACCGGACGGGGTGTAGCGGTACGGATCATCGGTGTGGGGATCCATGGCCGCCGTTGACTGCGACATCGTCCACACCTCGGGCTCAGAGATGATGTCGAAGAACCGACCGAAGTCGGTCTCACGAACGTGTCCGAGCCGGGAGGCCAACTCTCCGGTTCCTTCTCCCTGCACGCCAGACACAAGGGCAACTCCGTCTGTCGCCACAGCTTCCAGAAGCTGGAACCAGATCCGGCGGTCCCCGACCGACGAGAAATCGATGACGGCAGGCTCCATGTCGGACCGCCACGTGCGAGCTCTGGCCAGGTGACGCACGCCGGAACGGTGCTCGTGCAGCCATGTCAGGTCGAACGTCGAATCGTGGCCGTCTGAGAACGTCAGCGACAGACCACCGTCGGCCGATCTCGCTTGAACGATCGTCAGGTCGGGATCGAGCTCGGCGACCGAGAAGGTCCGGAACGCCGACCGCTTGTCGCCACCGGTGGGACAATTGTCCCGAAGCCACAGGACATTGAACGACGCGCGTTCTCCGGTGCTCCACTCGACCGAGACAGCTCGACCTTCCCCGCCCTCAGGGACGTCGACGGCGATCACGGTCGGTACGGCGGCGAGTGTTGCCATGGGTACCTCCCCTTTGCTGGTGCCGGGAGAGTACGCGTCCCGAGCGTCGAGCGCACGAGTGACCGGCGCACGACGGGCGCGCCGGCACGGGCCGCGTCGTCGATACTGGCTGCGCCAGGTCAGTAGTCGATCCCCTTCTTGGCGACGATGCCGTCGTCGAACGCATGCTTGATCTTGGTCATCTCGGTCACGGTGTGGGCGATGTCGATGATCGGCTCAGGCATGTCGCGACCCGTCAGCACGATGTTGACCTTCTCGGGCCGGCCGAGGATCGTCTGCACGACGTCACCGACATCGATCCACTTCCAGGTCATCGCGTAGCTGATCTCGTCCATGATCACGAGGCGGTACTCGCCGCTCTGAATCGTCTTCTTGGCGAACTCCCAGGCGGCCCGCGCCATCGCCGTGCTCTCGTCGAGATCGCCGGAGTCCCAGGTGAATCCATCACCGGCCGCGAACCAATCGACACCGATCGACCGGGCGACCTTCTCCTCACCTGTGTTCCAGTCGCCGCTCTTGAGGAACTGCACCACCGCGACGGGCCAGTCGAGGGCGATGGCTCGAAGCATCGTCCCGAACGCCGCTGTGCTCTTGCCCTTCCCGTGGCCCGTGTTCACGACGACGAGCGACGGCACGGTCTTCAGGCCGGACCGGTCCGGCTTCTCGGTTGGGATGGCGTCGCCACCGGACGATTGCGTATCAGACATGGTTCCCCTTGAGGTGGTGAGCGCAGATGGTGCCACCTGGACACCGCGCGGTGGCGAACTGAGCGACAATCATTGCCGTGGAACCTCCGACACGACACATTGCGCCGGCCCGCATCGAGGTTCGCCTGCTCTCACTACCGACGCTTCGCACCCTCGGGACAGCCCACGACAACGACCCGGCCATCGAGCGCCAGCTCGTTGTCATCGGAATCGAGTCGGCAGACGGGGTGCTCGGTTGGGGCGAGTGTTCTGCACTCAACGCCCCGACGTACACGCACGAATGGGCCGAGGACAGTTTCGAGCGTCTCGCCTCCTGGGCCGAAGGAGGAGACGCCCCGAATGCCGCCGACGTTCCGATGACGGCGGCGGCCATCGAGATGGCGACGCTGGATGCCGAGCTTCGTTCGACCGGACAGTCCCTGGCCTCTTCGATCGGGGCCACCGCATCGCGCGTGATGGCCGGAGCCACCATCGGACTCGGCCCGATCGGGCGGTCGGTCGATCTGGCCCGCCAGCTGGTCGATCTCGGCTACCGGAAACTCAAGGTGAAGATCGACCCCCATCAGGTCGATGATGTCGCCCACGCCCTCAGTCATGAGCTGACCGACATCGAGCTCCACGTCGATGCCAATGGTTCGCTCGACGAGAGCCATCTGATGGCCCTGTCGGGTCTGACCTGGCACGGGGTCACGGCGATCGAGCAACCGTTCGCCGTCGATCGACCTGATCTCGCGGTGGAGCTGATGCTCGGTACGGAGGCAACGATCATCACCGACGAGGGTGCTCCGACACTGCGGGATGCCGAGCGTCTCCTGGCCGCGTCCGCCGTGCAAGCGGTCGCGATCAAGCCGCCTCGTCTGGGCGGCATCGCAGCAGCTGTCGAACTGGTCGAGTGGTGCAGACGGTCCGACGTCGGGGTCTCCATCGGCGGGATGCTCGAGTGCGGATTGGGACGCCACGCTCTCACCGCAATCGCAGCGCTGGACGGATTCACGGTTACGGGCGACCTGTCACCTGCCCGTCAGTGGTTGGCCGCTGACCCCTGGCCGGACGTGGTGATGGCCAACGGGGCGGTCCTCGTGCCGGCGGGCTCGGGCGTCGCCCCGCTTCCCGATGTCGAACTGCTCGACCGACTCACCCGGCGGAGCGCTGGGCGAAGTCGCTGATCAGATCGGCGACCTCGGCGGGACGCTCGCTGTGCACGGCGTGACCACCGTCGACCGAACAGAACGTGCCATCGGGGAGGTCATCGGCCATGCGTTCGCCGATGGCGGTGAACTTCTTGTCCGCACGCCCGGCGATCACCTGCACCGGAAGCTCGATGCTGCCGAGCAGATGCCACAACGGGAACTGGTTTCCCGTGCCACAGATCCGCAGGCTTGCAGCGAGTCCTTCCGGTCGGTTCAACAGACGCTCTGAGCGACACGCTGCTTCGAGCGGCAGCGTGTCGAAGAGAGGCAGCGCCAACCAGTCGTCGAGAAAGGTGACGAGCTCCTCGGACTCGAGCCGCATTGCGAGCAGCTCGTCTGCCTCGACCCGAGTCGCCCGTGCGATCGCATCCTCGATGCCGGGGGTGGCGCCGATCAGCGTCAACGACTCGATCTGGTCAGGAAAGAGGAGCGCCGCGTGCAGCAGCATGCGACCTCCCATGGAGTAGCCGACGTAGTGTCCCCGGCCACCGGCTTCGATGATCAAACGAGCCGCATCGATCAGGTCAGATCGATCGTTTGCCGACGCACCGTGTCCAGGGGCGTCGATTCCCAGCACGGACACTGATCGACCCTGGGACGCGAACGCCTCCGCCGTCGCTGCGGCGAGCACTCCCAGACACTGGGCGTTTTGAGTGAACCCGTGCACCATCGAGACCCGGAACTCGGCACCATCTGACACAGTCCCGGCTTCGGCAAGGTGTTCGATTGCGAGATTCACCTCCACAGGATGCCCTGCCCGTGGTCACCGGTGTGGTTCTCTTGTGCGGTGACGACCACGGCCACCGCCACCTTCTGCGCAACCCTCACCGATCAGTGGGCACAGATGGGCACGACCGACGCATTCATCGCTCCTGGCTCGAGGTCGACGCCGCTGGCCCTTGCGTTGGTCGCCGATCGGCGCATCACCACCCATGTGGTCCACGACGAGCGCTCCGCCTCGTTTGCCTGCCTCGGCCACGGCCTCGCCACGGGACGGCCTGCGGTGCTGCTCTGCACCAGCGGTACTGCCGCAACACACTTTCACGGCGCCGTTGCCGAGGCCGATGCCTCGCGGGTACCGATGCTGGTCTGCACGGCCGATCGGCCCCCCGAATTGTGGGGAATCGGGGCGCCACAGACCATCGACCAGACCGATCTCTACGGCGAAGCCGTCCGGGGATTCCTCGAACCGGGCCCACCGGACGATCCCGGCGTCGATCCGGCAGGCTGGCGACCGATGGCCGCCGATGCCTGGATGGCCGCCACAGGTGCAGACACGAACCTTCCGGGTCCCGTTCATCTGAACCTCAGCTTTCGCGACCCGCTCGTCGGTCGATCGGGCAGCCTGCCGCCGCCGCTCTCTCTCGCCTCGCCGGATGATTCCGGCGACGACGTTCCCGGCCCGCCGGTACCCGATCTCGATCTCCCCGAGCGTGGCGTGATCGTGGCCGGTCGTTCCGGCGCCGACCCGGCTCATGCCCATGCCCTCGCCGCAGCGCTCGGGTGGCCCGTCCTCGCTGATCCACGATCGGGTTGTCGCATCCCGGGTCAATCGATCACCCGGTTCGATTCGCTGCTCCGGTCGGCGACGTTCGCCGCATCAGTCCGGCCGCAGATGATCATCCGCATCGGGGAACCGCCGGCCAGCAAGGCGCTGAGCCAGTGGATCACCGCTTCTGCCGCCGAGGGAGCCGCCGTGATCGCGCTGACCGACGGCGGTCAGTTGATCGACCCGGAACGAGTGGCGACCGCCGTGATGTCCGTCGAGTCTGCTCTGCCGCGCCTGGTTGCGGTGGCCCAGGCGAGCACGCCGCCTGCCGGCTCCTACCTCGGCGACTGGCTGGCGGCCGAAGGCGCAGCCCAACTGGTGATCGACAACGCTCTCGACCGCGGCGTGTCGGAGCCCTCGATCGCCAGAGCCGTCACGGCCCAGCTCCCCGCCGGGGCGGCGCTGGTTGTCTCCTCGTCCATGCCGATTCGCGACGTCGAGTGGTACGGAACAGCACGGGGCGACATCGAGGTGTACGCCAATCGAGGGGCGAACGGCATCGACGGTGTCACCTCGACAGCCATCGGCATCGCCCTGACCGGTCGGCCGACAACACTGCTCATCGGGGACGTCGCCTTCCTACACGACACCAATGCCCTCATCGCACTTCGCAGTCGTTCCCTCGACCTCACGATCGTCGTGATCGACAACGACGGAGGCGGGATCTTCTCGTTCCTGCCCCAGCACGAGATCCTGGCTGCCGCTGACTACGAGCTCCTGTTCGGCACGCCACACGACACCGACCTGGCGATGCTGTGCCAGGCGCACGGCATCGAGACCTCGACGTGGAAGGGCGAACTGGGCGAGATCAGCGGCGTGCGTGTCGTGATCGCACGGACGGACCGGACCGAGAACCTCGCGCTTCATGGTGCACTGGTGACCGCGGTGATCGACGCCATCGCTTGATCATCGGTTCTGGCGATCAGCGCGCACCGCTCATTCGGGAGTGGCGCCGACTGAGGTCGCAGTCCGGAGTCTCGCGCGCCACGATCTTCTCGATCGCCGTTCCGGCGACCCCGCTGTGGCGAGAGCGGAGTCCGTCCGCAGAGCAAGCCGGACCACGTCGATGAATTCGAGCTCCGATTCGCGGCAATCGCCGTCTGCGTACATGGCTGCTTCCATGCCGTCGAGGGCACGGTCGTGATCGTCCGGATCGAGCCCGGTCAACTTGTCGAGAGCGCGCTCGAGTCCGGCGAGCTTGCCCGGTCGGCGGGCGTGCAGCCCGATGAGGTCTGCCTTCGCGACGCCGACGGCGAAAGCGGTAGCGGCATCGCCACCGCCGATGGCGGTGAGGAACCCGAGCGCAACGGCGTATTCGTTTCGCAACCGTTCGAGCGGGCGACGCTTCGTGGACGTGGCGGTAGCCGCGCCGAGTCGGCCCAGAATGCGTCGACGAAGCATCCAATGATCGAGCTCGCGATCTGCCCGGAGCGGAGCGACCACACCAGCTGCGAACGAGGCTTCGCTCCCATTCGAGGCGACCAGTGCCCGACACGCGTTTTCAGCTGCAGCTCGACGCTGTTCACCGGTCATCGATAGGACCGCCTCGACCTGGGCGAGGACGGCCTCGACCGAACAGCCCTCCGGGACGCTTGCCGCGGTCGGGCTGACCGCTGCCGTGTGATGGGTCAACGCGGCCAAGAGCGATCGTGCCCGGTTCGCTTCCATCGCCGGCCGAGCCGACGTGAGTTCCTCGAACACGGCGAGCCCCGCCACTGGGGTCAGCAGGCCGGTTCCCACATCGGGTAGACCGAGTCGAGCCCCAGCCGGGCCGAGCAAGCCCACGTCGACCAGCCCGGCCAGCGGCGCGGTGAGGGCGTCGAAGGCCGGCGCCAACGGCGAGGCGGTCCCGTTGCTCATCGGCACCGACGGCGACGGAATCGGGCCGTCCGGCGACACGTGGTCGCTGGTGTCCGGCTTCAGCCAGTCCCCCACCCAGTTCGGATCGATCCGGTGGACCCGGAGCGTGAGATCTGGGTGCAGACCTCCGCGACGACGGCCGCCCGCATCGACCATGAAGAGATGGTTCATCGAACGGGCGCGGCGGTGCCGGATCAGCCCCTTCGCAGGGTGACCGCCGACTCGTCGCAGCGCGTCTCGCATCGGTTCGCTCTGACGAAGCAGTTCGATGGCCGTGGCATCGGCAAGCAGTTCATGACGTCGAGCGACCGAGCGTTGCACCTTGTTCGAGAGCCACACTCCCACCCAACCGACGGCGTAGAGAAGCGACCCGGCGACGAAGAGCGGGACGAAGACGCCTTCGTCGCCATCGGCCGTGTCCGTTGTCTTGGATCCCTCGATCCAGTCCTCGCCAACCATGGCGAGGCCGGCAACACCGGTCACCAATCCCATGAGTCGGAGGTTGAGTCGCGCATCGCCGTGGAACACATGCGACATCGCCTGCGCGGCGACCGCTTGGAGTTCCTCGCGCCGCAAGTCTGAGAGCGCTCCGCTGGTGACACCGATGGCTGTCGTCTCGTCGGTCCATCCGGCGTTGAACGCATTGATCGATGTGTGACCATCGAGGACGAACACCGCAGGCGTCGTGCGCCGAGCGGCGATCGCCATCTCGGCGACAGCGTTGACGAAGCGGCGCTCCGCCGGGTCTGCACTTCGAGCATCGATGCATCGACCACCGAGTGAACGTGCGATACCGAGGCCGCCGTGAGCGATCAGCGCCCGCTCGCGCGAGCGGCTGACCCATGCGATGACTCCAGCCACCAACACGAAGACGACGAAGAAGACCCACCCCCAGGGGGTTCGGTTCGACAGCACCTCGGATTCGGTCAGCTCGCGACCTTGATCCGAAGCCTGGTCGGCGGCGAAGAGTTCGACCAGGATCAACGTCGCCCAGGTGGTTGCCGTTACCACTGCCGCGGCCGTCGCCGCGACGACGCCGATGATGACGGCGAAGACGAACAGCAGATTGCGGTTCTCGTCCTTGGCGTCGGCCTGGAGCCGGAGATAGTCCATGACAGGACCAACCGTCGCTGAATCGACGATCAGTTGAAGGTCACCTCGACGCGGTCGCGAGCTTCGTCAGAGACCGTCTCGAGGTAGGCGAACGGGCCGAACCCGGTGACCTTGGCCACGGCGATCTGGGGAAACGACTGACGGTAGGTCTCGTAGATTCGCGTCTCGTCGTTGTAGGCCTGACGGGCGAACGACACACGATTCTCGGTGTTGCGGACTTCTTCGGTCAGCTCGGACATCGTCCGGTCGGCCTTGAGCTCGGGATACTGCTCCGAGACGGCGAGCAAACGACCGAGCGCAGAGCCGAGCGATCCGTCGGCCTTGGACAGGCTACGAACGGCCTCGACGTTGCTCGGGTCGCCCGCGACCTCGATGCGGGCCTGGGTCGCTGATGCGCGTGCCTCGATGACCTCGGTCAGCGTGTCCTGCTCATGGGTGAGGTAGCGCTGCGCAACGTTGACCAGATTCGGGATCAGGTCATAGCGACGTTCGAGCTGCACATCGATCTGTGAGAACGCAGTGCGGGTGCGCTCACGTAGCGACGTGAGCCGGTTGTAGACCGACACGCCGACGGCGATGACGACGGCGGCAATGGCCAGGGCAACGATGATTCCGAACATGGTTGGGGAGGTGTCCTTTCAGGTGCACTCACAACGCACGTCGGCACCGGACCGGTTCCGCTTGAGTGGTTCCGAGGGCGCGAAGGGTCCCTAAGGCCCATCCCAATGGGCCGTTCGGCCCAGTGATCAGGGTCTGAGGAGTTCGAGGACCGGCGCGTAGAGCCGCCGCTTGAGAACCGCGAGGGGCTCGCCTGCCGTGGCTTTCAGGCTGTCGGCCAAGGCGATGGCATCTGACAGTACGGAGGCCTCGGCCGCGAGTGCGTCGACGATGTGGTTGCTGAGCGCCTCCGGCCCGTTGAACCGATGCGCTTGGGTGACGGCCTTGTGTGCGGTGTGCGGGTCGAGCCGCGCCTGCACGATGGCGCCCATGCCGGGCGTGAGATCCATTCCGAGCAGCACTTCATTGACACACCAGAAACCGCGGTCATCGCGCATCACCCGCTGGTCGAAGGCGAGAACGAACATCGCTCCGCCGGCGAATGCGTGACCGTTTACGGCAGCCACCGTCGGGAAGGGTGCCTCGAGGATGCGAGCCCAGAGGCGGGTGACGTCGGCAATGAAACCGAACATGTCCTCCTCAGACGTCGCCAGCCAGTCGAGGTCGAGACCATTCGAGAAGAACTTGCCTTCACCAACGGTCACCATCGCTTTCGGTCCCTCAGCAGCGTCGATCTCGTCGAGGCAGGCATGGAACGCGTCGACCGACGAGCGGTTGAAACGATTCTCCTTGTCGGTCATCGCAATCACGAAGACGTCGCCATCACGGGTCATTGCGGGAAAGGCCATCGGAGCATTCAAGTCGCTTCGTCGAGAAATCGCGACACTGCATCGGCAGAGCTCAACTGATGGACGGCAGCGTGGTCCCACGAACCATCGGCGATGGCGGTCAGATAGCGCTGTCGATAGCTGTCGTGCATCGTCCACGACCACCGCACGATGTTCTCCTCGGGCGCCCACCGGTAGAAGTTCGTGAGTGGTTCACGGTTGCCGTTCCAGAGCTCTTCCCTCGTGAGGGCACGGCGCAGGGTTCGCTTCGTCACCCGGCGCATGACGAGCGACTTCGGCAAGTCGAGCCAGATGATCGTGTCGGCGCTCGGCATCGTGAGTGACCACGTCACGCTCTTGTAGTTGCCGCAAATCGTCCAGCCGTTGTCGGCCCGCTCCATGCGGTCCAAGAGGTCGGCTTGGAACTCCTCGGGATCCCGGGGGGTCCAACCCGGCTGGTGAAAGAGGGAGTCGAGCTCGATGTGGGTCAGATCGAGGCGCTCGGCCAGCTCGCGTGCGAGCGTGGTCTTGCCCGATCCGGAGTTCCCCACCACGACGACCCGCTGCATGGGGTCGAGGCTAGAGAAGTTGCGTACGCTCGGCCGCCATGAGTGAGCACTCCTCCCCCGCCGTACCCGCAAACGGTGTGTCAGACATCTTCGACCCGAGCAAGTGGACCGAAGTCCCTGGCTTCGACTTCGACGACATCACCTACCACCGGGCCAACGATGTCGGTGCGGTCCGCATCGCGTTCGATCGGCCCGAGATCCGAAATGCCTTCCGGCCGAACACTGTCGACGAGCTCTACCGGGCAATGGACCATGCACGAATGTCGAGCGATGTCGGCTGTGTGCTGCTCACCGGTAACGGTCCGTCGCCGAAGGACGGCGGTTGGGCCTTCTGCTCCGGTGGCGACCAGCGCATTCGGGGCAGGGACGGCTACAAGTACTCAGACTCCGAGACTGCCGACGGCATCGACCCGGCCCGATCAGGGCGTCTCCACATCCTCGAAGTCCAGCGGCTCATCAGGATGATGCCGAAGGTCGTGATCTGCGTGGTGCCTGGCTGGGCGGCCGGGGGTGGACACAGCCTCCACGTGGTCTGCGATCTGACGATTGCCAGCGAGGAGCATGCCCGCTTCAAGCAGACAGACACCGACGTCGCGAGCTTCGATGGCGGATTCGGATCGGCCTTGCTGGCCCGCCAGGCCGGACAGAAGTTCGCGAGAGAGATCTTCTTCCTCGGACGGACCTACACGGCTGCGGAGGCTCACGCTCAGGGGGTGGTGAATGCGGTGGTCCCTCACGCCGATCTGGAGGACGAGGCGCTGCAGTGGGCGACCGAGATCTGTGGCAAGAGCCCCATGGCGCAGCGGATGGCCAAGTACGCGCTCAACATGGTCGACGACGGCATGGTCGGACAACAAGTGTTCGCCGGCGAGGCGACCCGCCTCGCGTACATGACCGATGAGGCAGTCGAAGGCCGCGATTCCTTCCTCGAGAAGCGCGATCCCGACTGGTCCGGTTTCCCCTACTACTACTGACCCCGCGATCCTCAGGGGCGGATGAGGGCGCCGAGCATGGCTTGGAACTTGCTCCGGGTCTCGGCCAGCTCTGCTGCAGGATCACTGTCATCGACCACGCCGACCCCGGCAAAGATCCTGGCCTCGGTCCCGGCGAGCTCCGCCGACCGAACACTGACCGCGAACGCCCCGTTGCCCGCCCCGTCGACCCAGCCGCACGGACCCGCATACCGACCTCGGTCAGCCCGCTCGAGACCCTCGATCAAATCGAGCGCAACGTCCTGGGGTTGCCCACCGACAGCCGGTGTCGGATGCAGGGAGGCCACGAGTTCCAGCACAGAGCTCGCCGGCGACGAGAGTCGACCCTCGACCCTCGTTCCGAGGTGATGCACATTGGCCAACGTGACGATGGTCGGCTCTGGTTCAGCGTCGACGTACGAACAGAACGGCAGCAACGTGTCGAGCAACCAATCGATCGTGATTCGGTGCTCCCATCGATCCTTGGTCGACCCGAGCAGGCCCGCGGCATGAGCGGCATCGGTCGCAGGGTCAGAAGAGCGAGGTGCGGTACCGGCCAGCGGGTGCGCCCGGACGACATCGCCCTCTCGTGCAACGAGCAACTCGGGCGAAGCCCCGAGGAATCCATGCACCGAGAACAAGATCGCCGAGGGAAACGTCGAATGCAGGCGCTCGATCACCACTGCCGGATCGATCGGATGATCGGTGCGGAGCCGCAGTTCACGAGCGAGCACTGCCTTGTCCAGGGCTCCGGCGAGAATGCGATCGCGAGCGAAGCCAACGACTTCGTCGCGCCAGATCTCGGGCGCCAGCGTGGAGTCGAGGCGAAACGTCGATGGCTCGGGCCCGAAGGGAACCGGCCGATCGAGCACAGCCTCCACCTCTCGAATCGCCTCAGCGAACTCGATGTCGCCGATGGTCGTCAACCACCGTCGACCATCGGCCGATCGACCGACGGCGATCCGAGGCACGAACAGGCGATCGGCGAGCTCGCGGTCGAACGGCAGCGCGGCGAAGGCCACGGGCCCCGACCCGGGAATCTCGACTTCGTCCCGACCTGCGAGACCAGCGAGGGTTTGTGTCGCCGCTGCTGCGTCGCCAGGTCCGAGCGGAACCGTGGCGGCCTGGCCGATCCCCGCGAGGGCAAATCCGTCGCGGGCCCACAGCAGACCGGACCGCGCGCCGAGCGCGATCGGATCGATGTCGGCGTCGAGTCGATGGGTCGTGGAGTGCACCTTCGAAAGGCTAGGTCGGGCACACTGGAGCCCGATGCATCAGACAACCACCGCCAGCGTCGCCGCTCCCATCGAGAGGATCGCAGAGATCATCGGAGATCTCGGCACCTACCCGTCGTGGCTCGACCTCGTGACGGCAGCGACCCCCGATGAGGCGCAGTCGCCAGACGACCATCCGTCCTGGCTGGTCACGATCAGGGCCAAGGTCGGCCCGTTCGCCCGATCGAAGAAGTTGCGCATGGTTCGTACCTCGGTCGATCGCAGCGAAGCCGGCGCCACATTCCGCTTCGAACGACGCGAGATCGACGGTCGAAACCATTCGGGGTGGACGCTGGAGGCGTCGGTGGCGACAAACGGCGACCGCGGATTGGCGGTCGACCTCGGATCGACGGTCATCATGGATCTCCGCTATGACGGCGGCCTCTGGACGGCACCGCTCGAACCGATCCTGGGCTCGATCATCGCCGACGCCGGACCGGGGCTCGAGGCCTACGCCAAGGCCCACCCCTGACCGCAGCTTCGGCGTCAGGTGAGCGACGTCAGCCGAGCGGCGTCAACCAGCGTCGGCTCAATTCGTGTTGGCCGGCCAACAGTTCGTCCATCCGTGTCGACAACCGAGCGGTGATCGGGCCCGGCGCATCCAACATTCGATCGTCGAGCTGGGCAACGGGCAGGACCTGACTGTTGGTCGACGAGAGAAACAACTCGTCGGCACCGGTCACCTCATCCCAGTAGACCGGCCGAACATCGACGTGGATCGCCTCGTGCCGAACCAGATCGAGCACGACGCGGCGAGTGATTCCATCAAGCACGTTGTCGAGCGGCGGAAGGAGCACCTGCCCTCCCGAGATGACAAACAGACTCTGGGTGGTCCCCTCCGCCAGGTCGCCAGACATCGTGCGGAACACGACGTCGTCGTATCCTTCGGCAACCGCCCGCAAGCGCTCCCTGACCCCAGCGGTGTAGCTGGCGGCGACCTTCAGGCTCGGCGGGAGCACCTCCGATGGCATCTTGGGCGACGCCGCAGTCATCACCCTGACCGCGTCGTGGGTGCCCCCAGGGTCGACGGCTGCACTCGGAAGCATGGCGGCGACGTACACGGTCGGCACAGTCGAGACCGGGAGACTTCGCAGCGGCACCTCGATCCAAGCGGCAGCCAGCTTCACCACCTCGGCCCCGGGATTGGCTGCCACTGCGGCGGCAACCGCCGCCTCGAGCTCTGGCAGGGTCACCTCGGGTGTCATTCCCATGAGCTGCATCGACTGCATGAATCGAGCAACGTGTTCCCGAAGACCGAACGCGGCGGGGCCGCCGTCGACATGCACCACCTTGAGCACGTCGAACACCGTCGACCCACGCTGCATGCCATGGGACAACACGTGCACCGTGGCTTTGCCGTACGGCACGAACTCGCCATCGATCCAGATCACACCGGCGTCCGATTCGGTCACGGGTCGAACGCTAGCGGCCCCTACGCTCGCGGGATGGCACCCGTCGTGACACTCGATCTTCCTGCGGGCCCGGCGTTCGTCGATGCCCTATGCCGAGTGTGGGACATGGGTGGTGCTGCCTTTCCCCTCGACCAACGACTTCCCGAAGCCGAACGACGCCTCACCATCGAGCGTGTGGCACCCACCCATGTGCTCGCAGGCGACGGGGAGATCCGGGCGCTGGACGGCGGTCGACCGACCGAGTCCGGCGATGCACTCGTGCTCTCCACCAGCGGCACCACGGGACACCCGAAAGGTGTGGTCCTCACGCACGACGCTGTCGCCGCATCCGCTGTTGCGACCAGCCGAGCCATCGGCGCCGACCCCGCATCGGACACATGGTTGGCGTGCTTGCCACCGGCGCACATCGGGGGTCTGTCGGTGATCACTCGAGCGCTGCACACCGACACGCCATTGGTCATTCAGTCCGGCTTCGATGCCGAGGCCGTCATGCGGGCGGCGGCGGAGGGTGCCACGCTCGTTTCGCTCGTGACCCGAGCGCTCGTCGAGGTCGATCCGGGACTGTTCCGGATCGTTGTGATCGGCGGAGCATCCCCTCCGGCGAACCGCCCGGCCAACGTTGTCGCCACCTATGGGATGACGGAGACGGGTTCTGGCATCGTCTACGAGCGGCGGATCATCGACGGGGTCGAACTTCGCATCGACGACAACGACGAGATCTTGGTGCGCGGCCCGATGCTGTTGCGCTGCTACCGAACCGTCGACGGTGAGGTCGATCCCCTCGATGCCGCCGGCTGGTTCCCCACCGGCGACCTCGGGTCGTTCGCCCACGACGGCAGCCTGAGTGTGTCTGGTCGCTCCGGAGACGTCGTGATGACCGGAGGAGAAAAGGTATGGCCGGAGCGTGCCGAACGCATTCTCGAGACGGTGCCCGGCGTTGCCCACGTCGCCGTGACCGGGCGACCCCACCCCGACTGGGGTTCTGAGCTGGTGGCCGTGGTCGTGCCCGATGATGGCGTCAAGATCGAGCTGGCAGACCTCCGCGATGCCGTCAAGGCCGAGCTCCCCGTGTGGTACGCCCCGCGCTCACTCGTGATCGTCGACGAGCTGCCCCGCACCGTGCTCGGCAAGATCCAGCGCCACCGCCTGGCCGCCCTCGCCGCCAACGGCAGCTGATCAGCTGCGTCGAGCGCTGACCGTCACCGCAGCATCAGCGAGCGTGATGACCTGGAGGTCCGGCAGGAGCGCGCCGAAGCGTCCGTGGATCTCCACGTCACCGTCGGGGATCTCGAAGTTGAGGACGTAGCCATCGTCCCCGATCTCGACAACCGAGACCTCGCGTTCGTCGACGACGACGTCGCCGTCGGTGGTCCTCACAGTCCAGCGGGCGTCGGTCCCTACCGGCACCGGCGCCAGCGGACCGGCCAACGAGAACGGCGCACGTAGGACCTGCCTGGCCACGGCATCGGCCCGAAACCCGAGCCCCTCGGGAATGTCGAGTACCTGCTCGATGACCGCCAGTCGCTCGTCTCGCCGCAGCACGGACGATGCGTCGAGAATCTCCTCCAGGCCATCGACGGTCTGCGGGTCATCCGACCTGACCTCGACGACTCGCAGTTGGATCTCCTGGCCGACTCCCTGCGCATCGGCGGCCCGGACCTCTGCGACGAGGTCGACCTCGATTGTCTCGCCTTTCGATGCCAGACCGACCGTGACGATCACCGAACGACCGACGGGGATGGGCATCACGAGCTCGAAGCGCTCGCCCGTGCCAACCGAGCTCAACTCGTACTCGTAGCCATCACCGTCCACCAGACTCGACACCTCGTCCTCCCCGCTCTCGGCGTCGACAACCGAAGAGGTGCAACCGAGGACGGCCGGGCAAATGGCGAGGACGAGGCCGAGGCGGAGCAGCCTCAACGAGCGGCGAGCGCGGTTCGAGCCAGCTCGAGATCGTCCGGATTCGTGATACCGATCCATTGCTCGGACGACGATCGGACGATGACGTCGAGACGGTTGTCGTCCATCAGCTCACCAACAACCGTCGGAAGCTGACACTCGGCCTTCGCCGTCTGGGAGTTCTCGGCAAAGAAGGCCTCCCACCGCTCGGCAAAATCTGACATCACTTCAGCTCTGAAGCACCAGAGGTTCATCGAGACCGGGGTTTCCTCGGCGACGATCTCACCCGCCGCCTGGAGTCGCCCATCGGCCAACCGTTCGCACCCGTCGGTCTCGACGATGCCGGTGAGCCGCCCGTCGGCGACCTCACACAGCGCACGTGTGACAGCACCATGGGGCGGCACGGTCTTTCCCATTTCGAATGCGACGTTGGCAGCTTGTCCGGAGCCGAGATCGGCGATGGCCTCGGCAGCGAGAGCGAACGACGCCGGGCCGTAGTAGTCGTCGGCGTTGATCACGGCGAAATCGTTCGTGAGCTCCGAGCTGGCACTCAGAACGGCATGCAGCGTGCCCCACGGCTTGTCCCGCTCGGGGCCGAGATCGTCCTGACGAACCAGTCTGAAGTAGTCGGCGCCGGGGTGCTGTTCTTCGAGATGGGCCCGAACGTCATCTTCGATCTCGGACCGAACGATCAGGACGACAGAACCGAATCCTGCCGAACGACCGTCCTTGATGGAGAAGTCGAGGATCGCCTCATCGTCTGGTCCGACCCGGGCCAGTTGCTTGACGCCACCGAATCGGCTTCCGAGGCCTGCGGCCATGATGACGAGCGTCGGCGCGGTCTGATCGTTCTGCACCGGCACATGCTGGCCTGTGCCAACGACGGTTCCAACCATTCGAGGTGGATCAAAGCGTCGTTCTGGCTCCGTGCAGATCGGAGTAGAGGTCCATTGCTTCCTCGACGAGCGAGATGAGATGCGCTGGAGCGACCGGCGGTCCGGAGTCCGGGGGTGGCCCGAAGCCAGTAGAGGCCTCGACCGATCCGTACCAATGCTCGGCCCAGGCGCCGTCAGAGGATCTCGCTCCCGCCGGCCACATGAGCATCGACGGGTCAAAATCGACACCGACTGCGTCGCACACGAGGCGGGAATAGCCCTCGGGATCGGTCAGGAAATCGTCCGAATCGATGACGATCCGGCAGCGGGGAGCCAGCTCGACCTGCTGGGGAAGACCGATGTCGGCCATCGTCACGTTCTCCCTCACCTTCGTGTAGCTCGCCAGAACTCGTCGCGGATCACGCAGGAGCAGACAGTTGCTCAGTTCATCGAGCCATGACCGGTCGACATCGGGGAGGAGATGTCCCGCCATGTGCTTCTGGTAACTCACGGTTGCCTCGCCGTGGGGGGCTTCGACACAGGCTGCGATCGCGTCAACGAGCGAGGCCGGCCCCACCTCGATGATCCGGTCAGCCCCTGGGTGATCGAGCTTCGTCCGATCGAGATACCAAGCATACAGCGGCTCGTCGATGACATCGGTGTCGGCCCGGTTCTCCCAGCTCCGCATCATGGCCGTCGACAGATTCCGAGGACCGGACCACATCGCGACCCGAATCTGATCGCGCCTCGTCATGCACACTCCTCGTCGATCATCTCGAGGTACCACTGCTGCAGCGCCTCGACGATCGGGCCACGTTGGCCGCTTCCGATCACCCGGCCGTCCACCTCGGTGACCGGGGCGATGCCGGCGAACGTTCCGGTGACGAAGGCCTCGTCTGCTCCGTAGACCTCGGTGAGGCTGAAGTTCTTCTGGTGCCCCGTGATCCCGAGTTCGGCGCCTCTGCGGTCGCACAGTCGGATCACGTTGCGTCTGGTGATGCCGGGCATGCAGTAGTCGCCGGTCGAGGTCCACACCTCGACCGGCCCGGGCGCATCGGGCGTGCCGGGTCCGTCCGGTCGGCGGACGATGAAGAAGTGCGTCGAGTTGCAGGTGGCGACGAATCCCTGCGGATCGAGCATCAGGCCCTCATCCGCCCCTGCCTTCGTCGCCTGGATGCACGCACTGATGCAATTGAGTTTCGAGTGCGAGTTCCATTTCGGATCCTGCACGTCCGGTCGCCCGCGTCGTGTGGAGACTGTGGCCAGCCGAACACCCTCGGTCAGGGTCTCGGGTCTGGCCTCCTTGTATTCGGGGATGATGACGATCGTCGGTGCAGTGATGGTGAAACGCGGGTCCTGGTACGGCGTCGACTTCACACCGCGCGTCACCATCAGACGAATGTGCACACCGTCGGCCGACGCCATGTCGTTTGCCTCGAGCGTGTCGTTGATCATGGCGGCAAGCTGGTCGGCGGTCTTGCCGATGTCCATGTCGAGACTCTTCGCCCCCTCGAACAGGCGGCGCAGGTGATCGTCGATGAACGCGAGCTTGCCGTTGTGGACTCGGATGCCCTCCCAGACGCCGTCGCCCAGCATGAAGCCGCTGTCGAACACCGAGACGGTCGCCTCGGCCCTCGGCCGCTGCTCTCCGTTGATGCCGATCATGATCGAATCGTTGCGAGAATCGTGGTCGTAGTCGTGGGTGCCGTGGGCCATTCGCAGACCGTAATCCAGTCCTCCCAGATCTTTGGCAAGATGGCACAGGTGATCCTCACATGAACGAGCCGAGATGAAGCCCTGGGAGGCGCCCGTTCGGGTCACGCAGCTGACGGGCAGCCAACGGGTGGATCTGCGACCCCAAGCTCTTCGCCAACGGATGTCTCCGATCAAACCGAGCTGGGGCGACCTCGTCGCGGGGCTGAGCGTGTTCCTCATACTGATCCCCCAAGGGCTGGCCTACGCAGAGCTCGCCGGGCTGCCCAGCCACCTCGGGCTGCTGGCCGGCACCGTGCCGCCCCTCGTTGCCGCACTGTTCGTGTCGTCCCCGTACCTCCAGACCGGTCCGACCGCGCTGACCGCCCTGCTCGTGCTCGGGCCGCTCAGCCAGCTCGCCCAGCCAGGGTCGGCGTCATACCTCGAACTCGCTGCGCTGTTGGCACTGCTGGTCGGGATCGCCCGGTTGGTCTTCGGTGTCCTCCGGCTCGGGATCATGGCCTATTTCGTGTCGCAACCCGTGTTGATCGGCTTCACGACGGGTGCTGCCCTTCTGATCGCCGGGACACAGGTACCCACTGCTCTCGGTGTGTCCGTGTCGCGGACAGCGCAGGACGGCACGACCCGCTCGGTGATGGCACGAGCGTTCGACGCCATCGACGATCCGTCGATGTGGAACTCGCGTTCCATCACCATCGCTGCAATCACGCTTGCTCTCACCCTGGGACTACGGCGCGTGCACAAACTCTTCCCGAGTGTCCTCGTCGCCGTCGCTGTGGCGTGGGCCCTCGACGCCATCACAGGCGGCTCCGCTGACCACATCGGCGCGATCCCCAACGACCTGCCGTCGGTCTCGTTCGATCTTCCGTACGGACGCACCGGCGACCTGCTGTTGCCGGCCCTGCTGATCGCGATGGTCGGGTTCGTCGAGCCCGCATCGATCTGTCGCACGTACGCAACAGCGAAACGCGAGCGTTGGAGCGCCAATCAGGAGTTCATCAGCCAGGGCGCCGCGAACGTGGCTGCGGCTGTCACTGGCACTTTCCCGGTGGGTGGCTCGTTCGGCCGGAGCTCGCTCAATGAGCGGGCCGGTGCGACCAGCCGTTGGTCCGGCGCGATCACCGGCCTGACCATGCTCGCCTTCCTCCCCTTCGCCGGCGTCCTCGAAACCATCCCGCGAGCCGCCCTCGCTGCGGTGGTCGTCAGCGCCGCGGTCAGCCTCGTGCGTCTCGATCGGATCGCCGCAATGTGGGAGTGGAGCAAGCCGCAGTCAGCGACGGCCGTCGCGACGCTCGGCTTCACGCTTGCGCTCGATCCGCGCATCGATCACGCCATCGAGTTCGGCATCATCCTCTCGGTTGCCGTGCACCTGTGGCGTGAGATGCAGGTGTTCGTGTCGGTCGACCAGACCGACGAGGCGACGCTGCGAATCGTCCCCCACGGCGTGATGTGGTTCGGGTCGACGAACAAGATCATGGAGCACATCCTGGCGGTGCTCGCAGATCGGCCGGACGTGACCAAACTGGTGGTGAGTCTCGACGGCGTCGGGCGCCTCGACCTCACCGCAGCCATCGAGATGGCAGACCTGGCCATCGACCAACGCGCGAACGGGATCGAGGTCGAGTTCGAGTCCATTCCTCCCCACGCACAACGCCTGTTCGACTCGCTCCTCAAAGACAAACCGGATCGCTGACCATCCATGAAGCGACGATCATTCCTGGGAGTCGGGTTCGCTTCGTTCCTGGCTGCGTGCAGCCGAGCCGACGAACCCGCCGCCAACGACACCACGACCGCATCGAGCGAAACCGTGTCGCCCTCGTCCGTGACACAGCCGACCCAACCGGCCACCAGCGTCGCCTCGACCGTCGAGCCAACACCACCCGGCGTCGATCCGCTGACCCCTCCCCCGGTCGTCCTCCCGGAGGACGCCTTCGCCCTCGGTGTCGCATCTGGCGAACCGGACGACCGATCGGTGGTGGTCTGGACCCGCCTGCTGGGCGCAACGGACGAGTCGGTGCCGATCGTGTGGGAGCTCTCGGCCTCCGAGGTCTTCGAGGGGCTGGTGGCGACAGGGGTCGTGGCTGTCGAGGCGGTTCACGCCCATTCGGTTCGCGTGGTGGCCACCGGGCTCGAACCGGCGAGCCACTACTGGTATCGGTTCCTTGCCGGCGACCTGGTGTCGCCGAAGGGCCGCACACGAACCATGCCGGCCATGGGCGACAAGCAACCGATCGCCCTGGGTGTCAGCTCGTGCCAAGCTCGCAGTGACGGTGCGTGGGCCGCCCACCGAGACCTGGCAACCGCTCGGGTCGACGCCGTGCTGTGGCTCGGCGACTACATCTACGGCGAGTATCGCAACCTGGCCGAGTATCGGGCTGCCTACGTCACGTACCGGAGCGACCCGCTGCTGCAGCGGTGTCACGCGGCGCACCCCTGGTTCGTCTTCACAGACGATCACGAAGTCAGGAACGACTACGACGCATCTGTCGACCCGAAGCGCCGGGGTGCTGCACTCAAAGCGTGGTGGGAGCACATTCCAACGAGACTCCCACCGCCGGACGAGAGCGGGCATCTCCGGATTCACCGCTCCTTCGATCTCGGCGGCGTTGCTCGCGTCGTCGGCCTCGACGTTCGGCAGTACGCAGACGACACCCAGCTGTTCGGCGATGAGCAGTGGGCGGCCGTCGGATCCGATCTCGATCACGGAGCGAGTCGAACGATCGTCGCCAGTCCCGTGCTGATGAGCGGCGTTCGCGACCTCGACGGCAAGCCGCTCCTCCCGTACTCCATCGACGCCTATCCGCACGAACGTTCGAGAATGGCCGCTGCGTTGGCTGCCGCTCCGAAACCGCTCATCGTCTCCGGAGATCTCCACACAACGCTGGTCGCCGACTTCTCCGCCGATCCGCTCGACCGACTCGAAACACCGGTGGCTGTCGAGATAATGGCTCCCGCCATCAGCTCCGCATTCCCGGAGCAGTACGCCGACCTCGCTCCGTTTCTCCCGTTGGTGAACCCGCAGCTGCGAGAGGTCACCGTGGCCAACGGTTGGCTGAAGTTGGATGTCTCGGAGGTTCGCGTCGATGCGGAGTTCCACCTGGTCGACGATGTCAAGGACCCCGACAGTGCGATCACCACTCGAATCGTCACCCTCTGACTTGCCGGGGCCTCAGGGGGTACAGCTCGCCTTCAGCGGTGCAACTCGGGATTGCCCTGGCGTACGCGAGTTCGGACCGTGAACACGCTGTCGCCCGCCAGCACGCCGCCACGAGCGAACAGCCGCCCGAACTGCCAGTTCGAAAGACCGAGCTCTGGACGATCGAGGCAGTACTGCCCGTCGACCCAGCGCGTGAAACCATCGCCAACGAACGGCGCATCGATCGTGGACCAGAACTGCTCCTGCTCCGCAGCGTCCTCGGAGATCAACGAGGCCACGAAACGAGGAGATTGCCGGTTGAACAGCTCGACGGCCTCGGCCACCGAGTCGACCAGGACCAGCGTGATCTCCGGCGACTCCTCCCACTCCCACTCGTGACCGAGCTGGTCGCGGGCGATCGGTTCGGCGGCCGGCTCGCCGACCAGGCCTTCGGCTCTCGACACCTGGACCGATCGGGCGAAACGTCCGGCTCCAACCGAATCGGCCGCATCGCCGACGACGTGCAGTTTGGCGTTGGCGCCGCGATCGGCAGCCGCCCGGTCGAGACCTTCGAGGACGGCCGGGACCAGGCGATCGGCAACGCTGCGAACGACGACGGCGGTGTTGAGCGTGTTGCACACCTTGCGGTCGAGGGAGGCAGCAACTACATGGGTGAGCCGCTCGGCATCGGCGTGTTCTGAGGCAACGATCCACGCACCGCCGGTGCCGTGGAGACTCACCGGCACCCCGGCCTGGCGGGCGACCGATCCGAGTTGAGCAACGGCAGCGCCGCTGCCTCGGGCGACGGCGAGTGCGAGCCTCGCGTCGCTGAACATCGCATGCCCCGCCGACCGAGCCGCGCTGGCGATGAGGGTGGCGGTCCCTGGCGGAAGCCCAGAGCTCGCCAGGGCTGGATCGAGCGCGTGCTCGACGATCGCCCTCGCTGTTCCCAGAGCATCGGATCCGATCCGGAAGACCACTGCATTGCCGCTGCGGATCACGCCACACGCGTCGGCGAACACATTGGGACGACCCTCGAAGACGAACCCGACGACACCGAGCCCTGCCAAGCGCTGCTCGACCGACCAGCCGGTGTGCTCGATGGTCTCGGTCACCCGGTCGCGACTCGATGGCGTGTTCGCCCACATTCGCAGGCCGGCAATCATGTCGGCCCGCATCGAATCACTCAGCAACAGCCGAGTGGTCGAGCGCCCCTTGGCCCGAGCGGCCGAGACATCGAGCTGGTTGGCGACGGCAATGGGAGCAAACGCCTTGTCATCAGCGAGGAGATCGGCAAACCGCGAGTAGAAGTCGGTGACGGCCTCGTCTGACACCGTGCCCAACGACAAGAACGCGCGGTGAGCGACGCCGACCGCTTCCTGGGCGAGGTCCCACTCGGAGGCGGGCACGTGGATCAGGTCGCCGGTGTCGTTCACGACGACGAGGCGATCCCCATCGACGAACGCAGCGGCGAGCGCCCCAGGAACCTCGGTGGTGCGGTTTCCCCCGAACACGATCGTCTGGCCTGGCTCCAACCGCTGCAGCATCCCCATCCGCACAAGTATGGCGAGCGCACGAGAAAGCCGGTCGGGCAGCGCCGGAGTAACGTTCGATTGGCATGGAACGCGACGGACGTTTTGCCCCGAGCCCAACGGGGCGCCTCCACCTCGGCAATCTGCGTACCGCGCTCCTGGCGTGGCTGTTTGCGCGACAGGACGGCAGCCGTTTCCTTCTCCGTTTCGAGGACCTCGATTCGGCCGCTGTACGGGTCGAACACTACGAAACACAGGCCGCTGATCTCGTCGCTCTCGGTCTCAAGTGGGATGGGGAAGCCCATCGCCAGAGCGACCGCATCGACGCATACCGGAGCGCCATCGAGGAGCTCGATCGAGCCGGCCGCCTGTACCGCTGCTTCTGCTCCCGCAAAGACGTCCGCGAAGCAACGATGGCGCCCAACGGCACAGATTGGAGCGGCACCTACCCCGGGACATGCCGGAACCTCTCCCGAGCCGAACAGGCCAGACGAGCAGCCACCGGCCGGCCGCCTGCGCTTCGCTTTCGAGTGGACCCGGTCGGACTCGAGCGATCATTCGAGGATCTGGTCGCGGGACCGTTCTCGTCGAGCGTGGATGACTTCGTCGTGCAGCGGAACGACGGAACCCCCGCCTACAACCTCGCCTCGACACTCGACGACGCCGACGAGGCGATCGGGCTCGTGGTGAGAGCGGACGACCTGCTCGAGTCGACCCCTCGCCAGCTGCTGCTGCTCGAGGCCATGGGACGTCCTGTCCCCGCATATGCCCATGTGCCGCTCGTGCTCAATCACGACGGCGAGCGTCTGGCCAAACGCGACGGCGCGGTCACCCTGGCCGACCGCATCGATCTCGGTCAGTCAGCGGAGGAGGTGCGATCGATCCTCGCTGTCAGTCTCGGCCTGTGCGAGGCGGGCGAGCAGCCCGATCTGAGCACCCTCCTGGAACGTTTCGACCCGGCCACCCTGCCGACCAAGCCGTGGTCGATCCCCGCTGAGGCGATCGAACAGCCTGACATCGGCCTCGGGTCACCGGCGAGCTGACCAGCAATTGTTCAGCGCCGATTCCACTCGTCCGGATCGCGGCCAAGCTCTTTCAGGCGGTCAACGGCCCAGACGGGGACCTCCAACGATTCGCCGTTACGGAGCGACACGACCTGCTCGCCGTCCTCGGCCCAGATGTGGCAGGTGTTCAGGTTGAACGACATCGCCCGTTTCCGGCCTTCGTCGTCGTCGACGCCGGCATCAGAACCGGCTCGGCTGCCGCCGGTCATGGACCACATCGACTGGATGGCCACCGGCGCCATCGCCTGGAGGAGCGCACCGATGTGGGTGCAGCCGCTCGGCCCGCCGAACAGATTCTTCACATTGCGGGAGAACCCGCGAGCGATCGACAGACCGACGAGCTGCTGATAGTCGGGCTCGATTCGATTGCAGTTCGTGTGCGGCGTGACGTTCATCGTGACGTCTGCGGCGACGATCTCGAGCGTCGGGAACACCAACGTCAGGTCGACCACCATGTGATGGACACTGAGAGGTTCCGGGTCGTCCGGAAAGTAGATGCCAGGCGGCTTCTGATCGTGAACGATGCCGCGCAGCATCAGCCGATCGGCTGCCAATCGGTAGGCGTGGACGTCGTAGGACCGGTGGTGGAGGAGCACACCATCGGGTTCGGGAGGCACATGCATCTGCGCCAGGTAAGCGGACGGTTGCCCGTTTCACCAATCGAGCTCGACCCTTGGGGGGCGACCCGCCGTGACCCAGACTCAGAAGACCAGCTCGGAGATCGTGTAGATCAACAGACCCGCCAGCCCTCCGACGATCGTGCCGTTGATCCGGATGAACTGGAGGTCGCGCCCGACCTGGAGCTCGATGCGGTCGCTGGTTTCATCGGTGTCCCATCGTTGGACCGTGTGGGCGATCAGATCGGCAACCTCACCGCGGAACTGCTCTGCCACATAGCCAGTGGCTCCGACGATCCAGCTGTCGATCTTGGCCTGTAAGACCGGGTCGCCCTCGATCGACGAGCCTGCCTCCTGGAGGGCTGTCTCGAGTTGGATCCGGAAGGGCGAGGTCGGGTCGTCGGCAGCCTCGAGAAGGGCGAGCTTGACCCTGCTCCAGAGGGATTCGGACCATCGCCGCACCTCGGGATGGTCGAGCAAGTCGTCTTTGATTGCCTCGCCTCGTGCCAACATTTCGTCACTCTCTTTGAGCTGGGCGGCGAACTCCAGCGTCCGCTCGTCGAGCTGGTGACGAAGCTGATGGTCACGGTCTCGGGCGACCTCGTCGATGAAGCGGGAAACGGCGAGGTAGATCTTCTCGAACACCCGATCGTCGATGGGCTCCGGCACCCACCACGGGGACTCTGTGGCAAGACGCTCGCGGAACACGATTCGGTTCTCGTCAAGGAACGACGCAACACCGGCCAGCGTTGCTTCGAGCAGGACCTGGTGGTGTTGGCCGTCGATGGCCACGTCGACGGCCTTACCGACGATGGGAGCAACGGGCACGCTGCGGATCCGATTGGCGATGACCTGCTCCAGCCCTTTCTGCACGACGTCGTCACGCAGGACCTCGGTGACGCCACGAACGACGGCCGCACTTTGATCACCGATCGACCGGGCATTGTCGGCATCGGCCAGCCAACCGCCGACTCGCCTCCCGAGCTCGGCGTGTTCGAGGCGATCGGCGACGACCTCGCGAGTCAGGAAATTGTCCCGGACGAATCCGCCGAGGCTGGCTCCGATCTGGTCCTTGCGCTTCTTGATGATCGCCGTGTGAGGGATGGGCAGACCGAGCGGATGCTTGAAGAGCGCCGTCACGGCGAACCAGTCGGCGATCGCACCGACCATCGCTGCCTCGGCGGTGGCCCGGACATATCCGGCCCATCCGTGATCCTCCTGCGCCCAACGGGCGAACACGAACACGATGGCGGCCACGACCAGCAGCGCAGTGGCGACTGCCTTCATTCGCCGAAGCTCGACGCGGCGCTTGGCGTCGTCCTCGGAGTCGACCAGACCTCGGTCAGAAGGGCCAGTGTTGGAAGGCACAGAGGGGGCGGTCACGATCGGCAGTGTCTCAGGCAGGTTGCCGGCTCACACACGTGAGCGTTCACACTTGCGGCGGGCGCGGGAACCCGTTGATGGTCCTGAGGATCAGACGCGTGTTCGTCTCTTGGACCCCGAAGTCGTCCTTCAACCGGGCGAGGAGCTGGTCCAGCTCACCGACATCGGTGGCCGCAATCCGCAGCTGGGTGTCGAACGGCCCGGTGAGGTGCACGGCGTCGACTACGGCAGGAAGTTCGGCCAGCAGCTCATGGATGCCGCCTGCGTATGTGCCTGCCGCCGGAAAGCGAACATCCACGAGCGCTTGGATCGGCCGACCGGCGGCATCGGGATCGACCAAGACCGTGAAACCGGAGATCACCCCGGTGGACCGGAGTCGCCGGAGTCGCTCACCGGTTGCGGAGAGGCTCAACGCGATCCGATCCGAGAGTTCGGTAAGCGACATTCGGCCGTCTGTTTGCAGTTCGACGATGATTCGACGGTCGATCGTATCCATGACCATACATTCTATCGTCCGATCAGGGCTACGCCCGCATATTCAGGTGCTCTTGAGGCTCCGTTTGCAAGAGACTCCTCACATGATCAACTCGTTTCTCCTCGGCACCGCGATCGGTCTCCTCGCGGTCATGACCCCCGGTCCGGTTTCCGTGGCGCTGGTCGACCTCGGCGTCTCCCGGGGTCGAACCTCTGGTGTCCACGCCGGTCTCGGCGTCGCCGGCGGCGACATCTTCGCCGGCACCTCCGCCCTCGCCGTCGTCGGCCTCGGGACGACGCTCCCGTCCGCTTTCTTCATCGCCACCCAGGCGTTCTCGAGTGGAGTGCTCCTCATCATCGGCGTCGGCTTGCTCAGCCGTCCGGACCTCGGCCAGAACATGGTCGAACGGATCAAGAATCCCTTCCGCTCCATGTTCGCCATCACCGCCCTCGCGCCGTCGGTGTTCGGAGCTTGGGTTGCGCTCTTCAGTGCCATGCCCTTTGCCAAGGACCTCCCACGACTTGCCGCCTTCGCCGGCGGCGGCATCACATCGTCTGTTGTGTGGCACCTCGTGCTCGGCAGCGCCGCCGGATACATGTCATCGGCCATCACTGCTGCCCGCCGTGTCATCTTCGCTCGGCTCGGGGGCATGGCGATGTTGGGCTTCGCGGCATGGACCACTCTCTGAAACCGGCACCCGTTGTGGCCTCTAGGCTCACGCCGTGACGGTTTCGATCCCGGCCCGCGCCTTTGGTGCGTTCAAACCATCGGCGAGCCCGGGCCTCCTCGCCGCATCGTCGGCCATCGCCGCCACGTTCACGGCCACGCCGTTCGTGATCGCCGAATCCATCCAACGCTTCGACATCGGCATCGGTTGGGCGGCCACGCTCTCCACGGCGCAGGTCGGGGGATTCACCGTCGCGAACCTGATCGGCAACCGCCGATTCACTGCGTCCGCCTCACTGGCACGGACCTGCCTGGCGGTGTTCGCAGCGGCGAACGCACTGAGCATCGTGATTCCCGTGTTCCCCGCCCTCGTCGCCGCCCGTGTCGTCTCTGGCGGCGCAATGGGCCTCCTCACGTGGATCGCTTGGGCCGACAGTGCAACCGATGGGAAACGCCGAGGTGAGATCGCCGCAATCGGACCGCTGGCCAGCGCGATCTCCGCTCCGATCCTGGGCGTGCTGTCGGCTGTTGGCGGTTTGAGCTCGATCTTCGCCGTGCTCACTCTGGCGGCTGCCGCCGGCCTTCTCCTGGACATCGAGGTGGCCGAACACGCATTCAGCAAAGTTCGCAACCCCATCCAGACGCCCGGGGTTCGTCTGGTACTGCTGAGCATGGCAGCGATCACCGGGGCGGGTTCGGCGGTGTTCGTGTTCGCCCGGGTCATCGCCGAGAACCTGGGCATGTCCGCCTTCGCCACTTCACTGGCCCTCAGCCTGAACGCACTCGCCGGCATCCCGACCGCCCGTTTCCCCGGTCGGCGTCGACTCCCGGGAGTGTGGATCGCGGTCATGGGCGGCTGTGCCCTTCTCTTGACCCAGACCTCGTCCCAAGTGGTCTATTTCGTGATCCTCGGCGTGTGGGGGCTCTGCTTCTGGAGCGCCATCCCCGAAGTGTTCTCGATGCTGGCCGACCGCTCGGTCTTCCCATCGGACCGAGTCGGTGACGCCCAGGCATCAATGGCATTTGGCCGCGTGATCGGCCCGTCGGTCGGTGGAGCACTGGTGATCGGCGGCTCGTTCACTGCCGTCGGGGTCCTGGCGCTCGTACTGCTGGTCTCGGCTGCCATCTGCATCGAGGTCGTGGCCACCGCCCACCGGTGGCGGGGCTGAACGCGGAGACCAGCCGGCGGCCGGCGGATCAGCTCAGGAACGGCCCCTCACAGCACCCGAAAGAGGCGCTGCGCCTGCTCAGCCGCTTTCGTCCTGATCTCCTGAGCATCGACGGTCGTCACGACACCATCCTCGAGCACTGTTCGATCGCCGATTCGGACCTGCACCGGTCGCACGCCGGTCGTGTAGGCGAGATGCCAGGGTTCCATGGTGGGGTACGACCACGTGACGACGTCGTCCTTCGCCTCAGGGACGAGCTTCCATCCGTTCTCGAGCCACGCCCATGCCGTGTCAGGAGACGCCTCCACATTGGTGGCCCGCAAGGCGACGTAGGCGAGCCGGAACTCCTCGAGCATGTCGGCACCGATGCCATCGGTGCCGAGCACGACATCACAGGAGAAGCGAGTTGGTCGTGCGTAGCCAACTGCGTTGTTCATGTTGGACCGCGGATTGTGAGCGATGGTGCCTTTGATGTCGATGCCGTCGGGGAGATGCACACCGTGGACGAGTAGCCAGTTGTCCTTGCTCCGGCGAGCCAACTCGGCCCCACCGCCGGCATCGATGCTGCCTTCAGCGACGTGGGCGTGGATTCCGACCCCGAAACGGTCGGCAAGGTCCACGGCGGCATCAATCGTTGCGAACTCGCAGGTGAATGCCGCATGGAGGCCCACCATGCCTCGTCCGCCGGCGGCGAGAAAGCGCTCGTTCTCAGCCAGACCAGCAGCGGCACCCTCGGGTCCATGCCGATCGGTGACGCCGTAGGCACAGACCACGCGGACACCCACGTCGGCACAGGCATCTGCGATGACATCGAGACTCCCCTCGATCGCATGAGGTGACTCGTGGTGATCCACGATGGCGGTGCAGCCTGCTTCGAGAGCCTCGAGGGCGCCGAGCTTGGCCGACCACTCGAGCATTTCGAGGTCGAGCGCGGTGTCGAGGCGCCACCACACCTGTTCGAGGATCTCACGGAAGTTCGAAGGGGTTTGCGGCGGCGCCGGCATTCCACGGGCCAGCGCCGAATACAGATGGTGGTGTCCGCAGACGAGTCCCGGGGTCGAGCCAGTGATCATGGCGCAAACCTACCCGGCGACAGGCGTCAGGTTCTTCTCATGTACTCCGCTGCGACGACCGATACCTCCAGTGTGAAGCGGCGCTCCATCAAAGTCATCAAGACGCGTCTCGAAGACGTTGTCGTTGGCGACATCGTGAATCGAGAACCCGACGCCGAAATGGGCTGGTTCGTCGTCGATGCGATCAGCACACTCTTCAACGGGCACATTCAGTTGGCCGACGTGACAGAACAACTCACCGTGTCCGGCACACACAACGACATGGTCGGGCTCCAGCTGGTCGAAGAAGTCGAGCTCGACGACCGCGGCGTCCTCGCCCCACCGGCTCCCGCGGTCATTTCCGCGCCGGTGGCGCCGTTGCTCACCGCCCCCGAGCAGGGTGAGTCGCACGCGACACCAGAATTCGCTCCCGCGACGCAGCAGGATGCTGACAGTGCGTCACAGAACAGCGCCCCGCCGGCCGATTCGCCGATCGACGCGGCAGCCGAATCCGCAGCAGCCGCCGAGGTGGCTACTCGGATGCAAACTCCGGCGGGTGTTCCGACCGGGGTGAACCTCGCGCTGGTCGCCGAGTTGCTCGAGGATCTCGACGTCGGTGACGCCCCGGCGATCACCACAGCCTCAGCTTCGCCCGAGGCCGAGGCCGAAGTTCCGGCCAAGGTTGTCATGCCAGAGGGCGCGATCGCCGTCTTCGGCGACACCCTGCCCGAGACACCCAGTTACAAGAATCCCGTAGTCGTGCCAGAGGGCACCCAGTTGCCTCGTCGCAGCCGAGCTGCCTGAAAGCTCGACCCACTTCGAGGAGCGTCAGGCCACCTGTCGGATCTCGGATCCCCGGTGGTCGGAGCGAGGGTGGACCTCGATCGCGACCGGGAGCGCGTTCTTCAACGCCTCGAGGTGGGTGATCACCCCGACCATCGAGCCGCGACTGCGCAAGCCGTCCAGCACCGTGATCGCTTGATCCACGGCGTCGGCATCGAGTGAACCGAATCCCTCGTCGACGAAAAGGGCATCGAGGTGTAACCCCGCTCGACCGATCATGACGACGTCGGCGAGGCCGAGCGCGAGGGCCAGCGACGCCTGGAAGGTCTCGCCGCCGGAGAGGGACACGCTGGGCCGGACCCGGCCGGTGTGGGCATCGTCGACCACGAGGTCCAGGCCGTGCTGGCCGACCTGGTTGGTTGGCGCGTCTTGCACGAGCAGCCGGTAACGGCCGTTGCTCATCGTGTGGAGGTGGAGATTCGCATGATCGACAACATCACGGAGGTAGACCGACAGCACCCAATTCTCCAGGGACAAACGCCGACTGTTGTTGCCCCTGACCACGCTGGCGGCTCGTCTGACGATCTCGTGGTGGGAGCGCTGCTCCGAGGTCGCATGGTCGATGGATGCGATCTCCTCGATGTCGGCTTCAGCCTGGAAGACGTTCTGGGTGACAGCGGACAACGCATCGACGGCGACGCGGTGCCGGGTCTCGGCCCCGATGGCCGCCGCCCGGAGCTCATCGATGTCCGGGAGGTCGTCTGGCAGACCTTGGGCGTCCAACGCCTCGACCGTGGCTGCCAGCGTCGTCCGGCGATGACGCCACTCGGCGTGGGCTGACTCGGCCGCCTCGAGCGCCGACGATTCCATCGAGGCCTCGAGCGCGTCCCGTTCAGAACTGAAAGCGCCACGACCGACGATGGCGACGACGGCGTTGGACGCCGCTTCCAGGGACGCGTCACCCGTCGCAGTCTCGGTGGACAGCTGCTGTGTTCTGAGCAGGGCATTTCTGAGCTCGACGAGCAGACCCACGATCATCGCGAGGTCAGTCCCGTCCGTGGCCTTGTCGCGCTGGGCCTCGGCCCGACGAATCGCCTCGCCGATCTGCTCGATGCGTTCAGCAGCCGTGGCGCGGTGGACGGCCAAGTCGCTCTTGGACCGCTCGATCTCGTCGACCTCCAGAACGAGGTCGACGGCACGAGACGTGATGTGGGCAAGCCGCTCCCCTGCACGCTCGGCGGTCTCGAGCTTTGATCGCAGGGTGGCCGCTTCGTCGATCAGGTCCGGGCTCGTTCGTTGTGCCGCAGAGCCGAGCTCGCCGAGGCATCCGCTCAGGGTCTCCTTGGCCTGTCCTCGGTCCGTATCGATGGTGTCGATGGCGGAGACGATGAGGGTCAGGCGCTCCTCGAGAGCCTCGATGCCGGCAGCGATCTGCATTCGTGTGGCCGCAAGCTGGTCGAGCGCAGCCAGCACCTCGGTGGCTCGAACCAGTGCCGCGTCGAGATCGATGGGATCGCTGTCGGCAAGCGTCGGGTCGTCGGCGACCAGACCAGCAAACGCCGCCTGATGGTCACTCTTGATGGTGAGTGCGGCCGATGCCGCTGCAGATGCTCGCTCGACGGCGGCGACATCGACCAGGCTGGGTTCGGCGGCGTCGCCGGCCGGTGTGGGGTGCTCGAACGCACCGCAGACAGGACAGGGCTCACCGTCGGCGAGATCAGCGGCGAGGCGGGGCGCGGTTCCCGCCACGAACGCGGCGAAGGCTGCGTCGGCTTCCCGCTGCCGCTCTGCTGCCGCTGCGGTTGCGGACGAGAGGCGTGCGCCGATCCGATCGATCTCGGCTCGCTTCTCCCGCCGCCGAGCAGCCAAGTCCAGTGCAGCCTGCCGCTGCGGACGATTGGTCAGTTGCTCATCGAGGAGTACGAGCTCGCTGGTGGCCGCTGCGCTCGCTTGGCGGGCCGCAGCAGCTTCCGCTGAGCGTTCCGTGCGCTGCGCGTCGAGCTCGGCGATGGCGACAGCAACCTCGTCTGCGGTTCGGCGCGCCGCAACCTTGGCCTCGGCGGCTTCGAGCTGTATGGCCATGGCGGCGGCCCGGGCCGCAACGTCGGTGAGCTCGGTCGCCTCGGCTGCCAGTTGGTTGCGTTCGAGGGTGAGGGCGGCGAGACGATCAGCGGCCTCGGCCGCCGTGGTGTCGATGGCATCACGACTGGCTGTCAGCGCCACCAGTTCAGTCCGCTGGAGCTCGACTCGCGTTTCCTTTGCCACCAGAGCGTCGACGGCCGAACTCCTCGCCGCGGTGGATTCGAGGAGCGAACTGATGGCGTCGGCGGTCGGGGCTGACGGGAGCGATGGCCGATCCGACAGTGCACGCTCGCTCAATGCTTGTACGTCGGCCCACAGTTGCTCCATGTCGCGCCGACACTGCTGGACCGTGGCGGCAAGCCGGTCCCGTACGGCGGCGGCTGGCCCGATCCCGACGACGCTCTTGGCCGCGTCGATGCGGGCGCTCAGCTGCTCCATCGCTTTCGTCCGGCCGTCGAGCATCGCCAACTCGGCCGCAGCTGAGGTCCTCTGCTCGATCGCCTTCCTCTGCGCCTCGGCTCGCTCCAGGTGCGATCGGGCCGATGTCGCGGTGGACCGGAACCCCGACGCTGTTGTCTCGAGGCCCGGGAGGGTGTCGAGCCGGAGATCAGCAAGGCGAACGGCCGGATCCTCGAGCCCGGGTGCGGAGGGCTCGTCGTCGGTGTCGACGACATCGGTCATCGGGGCCTCGTCGAGCAGCGACAACTGCGCACTCATCTCGACCACAGGCTCGGCGTGGGCACGGTCAGGACGGGCGATGTCGTCGGCTCCGAGAACAGCGGCTGCGTGGTCGGCGAGGGACGACGCCAGCGCACGAGCGACGTCGGTCGGCAGACCTTCGATCTCGACATCGGCCCGATCCAATGCGTCGGACGCGCGGCGATGGAACACCGCACGCTGCTCCGCGGCTCCTGCGAGTGCACGCTCGCCTTCCCGTGCCTGTTCGGCCAGGACCTCGGCCGCTCGATCGAAGACCTCGGACCCGAACA
This sequence comes from uncultured Acidimicrobiia bacterium, assembly GCA_965530755.1. Classification (GTDB taxonomy): domain Bacteria; phylum Actinomycetota; class Acidimicrobiia; order Acidimicrobiales; family SZUA-35; genus SZUA-35. The sequence goes on from CBESNA010000020.1 coordinate 40,879, forward strand.
GGGTGCGCAACAGATCGGCTCGCTCGCTGGTGCGGGCGTTCAGCACCTCGGCGAATTTGCCCTGGGGTAGCAGGACGACCCGTTCGAACTGTTCCAGGGACAGGCCAACCAGCTCGCGACACCGACTGGTCACATCACGGACCTTGGCGGCATCCGGCTCCCAACCGGCGGCAGTCCAACGCTCCAGCAGTGCATCGGCCGGCCGCTCGGTCGTACCGGAGCCGCGACGCTTCTGACGAACCTGGCTGGGCTGGCGAGTGACCCGCCAGCGCTGCCCGTCGGCGTCAAAGACGAACCGCACGAGGCATTCCGCACTGGGATCGGCGTAGTGGGACCGAACATCGACATGGCCCTGTCGAGCGCCGGACAAGGAGCCGTAGATCGCGAAACAGATCGCGTCGAAGATGGTCGACTTGCCCGAACCTGTTGGCCCGGACACGACGAAGAGGCCAACGTCGGCCAGCGGCTCGAAGTCGACTTCGGCCACAGTTGCATACGGCCCGAAGGCCTCCATGCGGAGGAGGACCGGCTTCATGTGCCGGTCCTCTGGGCCTCGGCGATGGCCCGGTCGAGCACGAGACCGATCTCTTCACTGGCGTCGACATTGGACACCTCGGCCCAGAAGTCGCGCACCAGAGCGGACGGCGGCCGCGCCGCCACGTCGGCCGCGGTGAGTCGGTGTGACACCACAGACGGTTCAGCCACCCTGGCGACTTCGACCAGCCACGGGAAACGGCGCCGCAATGCGCGGTGAGCATCGGGGATCACTGCCGCATCGGTGAGCTCGACCCGGACCCACGCCGAGTCGTTGATCGGAGACTGCATCAACTCATCGAATCCTCCCCGCACCGTGACCACTCCGCGGCCGACATCGATCGGGATCTCACGAGCCTCGATCGAACCGTCCGGAGCGAGGTCGACCGACACCACGAGCTTGGGGTGCCGCTCGCCGAACGAATACGGCAAAGGTGAACCGGAGTACCGAACACGCTCGGACCCGGCGACCAACTGGGGACGATGCAGATGCCCCAGCGCCACGTAGTCGAACGGCGCGAACAGGTCGGCCGACACCATGCCGCTGTCGCCGACCGCGAGCTCCCGCTCGGAGTCGGAGGGCGCGGCCCCGGTCACGAACGCGTGGGCGATGACGAGCGACCGCATCCCCTCGGGCAGATCACCGCGGGCACGGTCGATGGCGTGGGCCAGCACCGCTTCGTGCGAGAGACGAGGCGATTCGCTTCGATCGAGGATGGACTCGCGGGTTTCGATGGGGGCCAGCAGCGGCTCGAGGAATGGCAGAGCAACGATCGCCAGGGGTCCGTCGCTGAATTCGCGCACGGTCACCGTCGACGCCGACCGATAGCCGCCCCGAATCACCACACCGCCCGCATCGACGAGACCGTCGAACGCACCGATGCGCTCACCGCTGTCGTGGTTGCCGGCGATGGCAACGACTTCGGCTCCGGCCAGACGAATGCGGCGCACTGCGTCGGAGAACAGCGAGACTGCTGCGGCCGGCGGTACGGCTCGGTCGTGGAGATCGCCTGCAATCACGACCAGATCGGCGGATTCCCGGGCCACAGCGTCGACCAACCACTCGATGAAGGCCTCCTGCTCGCCGAGCAGGCTGAAATCACCGAAGGAACGGCCGAGATGCCAGTCGCTGGTGTGGATGATCCGCATGTCAATGAGCGTACGCAGGGGGTGTGACAGCGTCGGCGATGCTCCCCCCACTCCCGCAAACCTCGGGTTCGCGCCCCACAAAATCGGGGGTGTCAGCCTCGGGTTGAGGGAGCGGCAGCCGGCCCGCCTCGTTCCAGCGACCGCGATCGAGAGGGATCAGCTCGACTCGAGGGCTGCTTTCAGATTGGCCATCGTGATCCCACATGCTTTCTCGAGGTTGTCCCTCCGACCCTCGATCCGCCCCGGATAGACGTCTGGCAGCGCCAACAACGGTGCGTCGAAGCGCTCGGTCACGATCGACCCGTCGCCATCGGCCTCGATCTCGTAGCTCCAGGTCGTGGCGTGTTCGAATCCCGGCGGGACTTCGTAGGCGAAGGCACGACCCGGCTCGAAGACCGTCACCTCACAATCGGCATGCCACTCGTAGTCACCGGCCTTGTTGTGGCCGCGAAATCGCACCCCGACGGCGAGCGTGTCGGCATCGCCGAGCATCTCGCACCTGACGTTCTCCGGGCTGTAGCTCGGCAGGAGCGAGAGGTCGGTCAGGTGCGCAAAGACGGCTTCCGGCGGCGCATCGATGTGCACCGTGGCCGATCCGATCGTGGCAGCGTGGTCGATCTCGGGCATGGGGACTCCTCGTCAGGTTTCGGCGGATGCAGTCTGGCCGGGCATCGGCGACACCGTCGAATCTGCCCGCCCCGTCATGAACAGGGCCAACACGCTCGCGACGGCGAACAGCAGTCCGACCCCGCTGATCAGGTACCAGCTCGTCGTGATGTCATCATCCTGCACACTGATGCGCAGTCCTGCCAAGCCGTCACGTCCCTCGAAGACGCTGACGATCACACCGTCGTAGCTGCCACAGCACGGCTTGATCAACGTCGTCGACGGGCCAAACGGCCGTCCGCCATTCTCGAAGCCCTCGGTGTGAAGCGTTGCGATGACGTCCTTCACCGTGGCACCGACAAGGCGGTATGCGAGCAGGAAGTCGTCCTCGGTCAGCGGACCGTCGACGGTCTCCTCTACGACAACGGCGGCGCCGGCAGGTACGGGCACGAGGTCGAGCACCTGGTGCTTCAGTCGCCAGACGCTGACATGGGGGAAGGCGATCACGGCACAGCCGACCACGAAAACGAGGAACAGGGCTGCTCTGCGCATTGAGCGACGGTATCGGACCACTCAGAGCAGGTCAGAGCAGGTGTTGTGCCGCTTCCATGATCGTCGCCGTCGGTCGCTCTCGGGCCTTCCACGGATCGATGCCGGCGAGGAGCCGTTCTCCCATGGTCCGCATCGTGATCATCCGTGGGTGAAAATCGTCGGCGAGTGCCTCGTCCCAGGAGAGGGGAGCTGCGACCGAGGCCTCGGGGACGGCCCGGAGTGAGTACGGCGCTGCGGCATGGGACGAGTGGCCGTTGCGCAACACGTCGATGAACAGTCGCCCCTTGCGATCCTTCTTGGCGAACTCGAGGGTGAACAGATCCGGCTCCGCCATCACGAGGTCCCAGGCGAGCCGTTCGGCGAACGCCTTCGTCGCCGGGAAGCCGACGCCGGACCCGGGTTCGTCGATGACGTCGACGTGGATGTGCAGGCCCTTCGATCCCGATGTCTTCACCCGAGGCGCCAGCCCCAACTCCTCGAGCCGATCGCGCAGCATCCTTGCCGCCAACTGGACCGGGCCGAGATCCGGGTCGGACGGGTCGAGATCCCAGATGATCTCGATCGGTCGGTCCGGGTCATCGGCACCCGAGAGAAGGGTGTGGAACACGATGGTGCCCTGGTTGGCGAGATAGACGAGCCCGTTGGCGTCGTGGATGACCGAGTAGACGATCTGTCCCTTGCTTCGCGAGGCCACCGTCAGTCGTGAGATGTAGTCCGGCACGTGGTCCGGGGTGTTCTTCTGGTAGAAGCCCTTCTTCGTGATCCCGCTCGGAAAGCGTTCGAGCACGAGCGGTCGATCGGCCACCTCGACCAGCATCTTGTCGGCAACGCGCTGATAGTGGCCGACCATCTCACCCTTCGTTCCCTCGATGTCGGCGAAGAGGATCTTGTCGAGGCTCGACAGCGCAACGGTTGTCGGTGATGGCTGCTTCTCCACGTCGATCGGATCCTTGTCCGGCCGGAGGCCGAGGTAGCGAGGGTGGCGAATGAGCCCTGACGAGGTCCATTCGCTGAACCCAACTTCGCACACGAGGACGGGCTCGACCCACCGCGCCGTCCTCAATTCGGTGGGAATGCCGTCAAGTGCGGTGTCCGGTCGTTCGATCGCTGCCAGCTGCTCCTGCAACGACCGCAAGGTCGCGTCGTCGAATCCGGTGCCGACGCGGCCGGAGTAGACGAGCGTTCCATCGACACGGGTCGCCAGCCCGAGGGCGCCGAAGCCCGTGCGACCGCCCTTCGGCGGTGTCCAGCCAACGATCACGAAGTCGTCCCGGAGGAGGCACTTCAGTTTTTGCCAATTCCGGGCTCGACCAGGCTTGTAGATGGCATCCCGACGCTTGGCGATCAGGCCCTCCCAGCCATCGTTCGCCGCTTGGGCGAACAGGTCCTCGGCGCTCCCGACGAGGACCTCGCTCAATTGCAGCGTGGCGTCGAACTCGAACCCATCGGACAGAAGCGCTCGACGCCGATCGAGCGAGATGGGTCGCAGGTCGACACCTTCGAGCTCGAGAAGATCGAAAGCGACGAACCGGAGGGGCACGGCCTCGACTTCACCTGGAGCGGCGGGGCGAGTGGCCGGCCGCTGCTGGAGGCGTTCAAAACTTGATGCGTCCCCCCGGGGAGACGCGACCACCTCCCCGTCGACGACGAAGTCGCCGTATGGCTGGTCCTGGAGTGCGGAGACGACCTCGGGGTAGGAAGCGGTTGCGTCGAGGCCGTTCCTGGTGCGGAGTGTGACCTGTCCGTCGACAGACACACCGACGAGCCGGTAGCCATCGAACTTGCGCTCGAGTTGCCACGCCTCTCGATCACGATCGATACGGCCGACAGCTTCGTCATCGCCGGGCGAGGCCAGCATGACCTCCACCCGTGTGGTCACGCCGACTTGCGAGCCGGGGCCTTCTTGGCAGCGGCCTTCTTGCTCGTTGCCTTCTTGGCCGTCGACTTCTTGGCCACCGCCTTCTTCGTTGCGGCTTTCTCGATCTTGGTCGACGCCTCGGCGCCGTCGGCGTCCGCGTCAGCAGCCACACTTGACGTCGGGTGGCGTTCGCGCGCCGCCTTCGCGGCGGCGACGCTCGCCTCCAGGGCTGCTGCGAGATCGATGATCTCGGCGGTGGGCTCGTCGTCCTCCAGTGGTGCCAGCTCCTCACCATCGACCTTGGCCTGGATGAGGTCGAGGACACGCTGGCGATGGTCGTCCTCGAACTTCGCCGGCTCGAATGGTTCGGTGAGCGACTCGATGAGCTGCTCGGCCATCGCCAGCTCTGCCGGCTTCACCTCGACGTCCTCGAGATGCTCGAAGGCTTCGATCTCGTTGAAGTCTGCGACCTCGTCGCCGTAGACCATCGTCGACAGGAGCAGCTTGCCGTCCGCTGCCCGTAGCGCGCACAGGTACTGCTTGGTCCGCATGACGAAGCTGGCGATGGCCACCATTCCTGCGCTCTCCATCGCCTGTTCGAGCACGGCATATGCCTTCGCCGACAGCTCGTCCGGTGCGACGACGTAGGCGCTGTCGAAGTAGAGCGGATCGATTTCGGAGAGCTGGACGAACTCGACGATGTCGATGGTGCGGCTCTTCTTGGGGTCGAGCGTGGTCAGTTCCTCGTCGGTGATGATGACGTAGTTGCCCTTCGTGACCTCGTAGCCCTTCACGATGTCGTCGTAGGCGACTTCCTCGCCGGTCTCGGCCGAGACCCGCTTCATCTTCACCCTCGACCCGGTTTCGCTGTCGAGCTGGTTGAAGGACACGTTCTTGCGCCGAACCGCCGGAAAGAGGCGGATCGGAATCGAGATGAGGCCAAATGAAATGGCACCGCTCCAAATTGGTCGGGGCAAGACGAACTCCTTCGGTCAGCACTCCGCCAAACCGGAGCCCTATTCATACAGGACAAGACGCCGAAGTCAATCGTCAGATGTCTGCATCGGTCAGGTCGTCAGGGTGTCCCTCACCCGACGCTTCGCCACCTCGAGGTCGGCCACGGACCGTTCGATCGCGCCCTTCGTGTTGCAGAAGACGAAGCGGCAATCGGTCACGGTTCGACCTGTGACCGTTTCGAGCGCCACGGCGTAGGACGCTGCTTGGAGTTCATAGGTGGCCAGCTTGGCGTCGATCTCGGCCTCGGTTCGCGCCGTGTCCGTCTTGTAGTCGATCACGACGAGCCCTTCGGGGGTGTCGACCAGGAGATCGACATACCCCTCGATCACACGATCGCCGACGGGCGCCGCCACGAACAGCTCCTTGTGGTGACGATGGGCAACGGCAAGCGCCACTGCCTCGGAGCCGAGCGCCGACCGAGCCAGCAGCGCAACCACTCCTTCGTGATCCGGTATCGACTCGATCGCGCACTGTTGACGAACGTGCACGTCGAGATCGACCGGGTCGGCGAGGTCAACCATCTGGAGAACGGCGTGGGTCGCCGAGCCGATGGCCGATCCGGCTCGACCGCGTCGACGGATCGGGACCACACCTTCATCGGGTTGGTCGGCTCCGTCGTCGTCGCCGCCCTCGATCCCAACGAGGTCCGATTCAACGTCGCCCGCGCCTGCTCGGTCCTTTTGCGCCGCGATGGCAATACCGGTCGCGGACATCACCCGGGGCTCGTCTCCGTTCGCCACCAGTCGAGCTCGAGCATCGATCCAGGAATCTCGATCGTCGAGCGGCAGCGGAACCGCTCGGGGCGCGCTGGGCGAAGTGTCGATCTCGAGAGGAGGTGGCGGTCTGCGCCACAGATCGACATGGTCGACGTCGTCCCACACGATCTCGGCGAAGCTCGAAGCCTTGGTCGATCCCTTGTGATGAGCGGACACCACGAGGTGATCCCGGGCCCGGGTCAGACCGACGTAGAGCAGGCGATGTTTCTCGTACTGATCCATTTCCGACTCGACTGTCGCCCTCGCCTCGAAGCCGAGGGTCGCTGCATCTTTGCGAACACGGACCTCCGGCGTCCCGTCGTCCCTCCAAAGCACGCCGATGCCCGAGCGCCGGTTGGTGAGTTGCGTGGTCATGCCGGACAGGATCGTGATCGGGAACTCGAGCCCCTTGGAACCGTGGATCGTCATGATGCGGACGGCGTCGTCATCGGTCTCGGGCAGCAGGGGCTCGTGGACTCGGGCGAGGTCCGCTCCCTGCAGCGCAGCCCAGTCGAGGAATGCTCGGAGATCACCACCGACCGACTCCTCGAACGACCGAGCCTGGTCGAGGAGAAACCGGAGCCGACGCCACACGTCGGCGGGGCGGGTCGACCCGAACCCCAGCATCGCTGCTTGGCGTTCGCGTAGGAGGCGATCGAGGACGACCGAGGGGCTCGACCACCAGCGTGCTTCCCACAGCGATCGCAGGTGGGCGAACGCGACGCTGACCGGATGATCGGCATCGAGCGACTCGGGCGGCGCCGACCGAAGATCCCATTGCCCGCCCGCGTCGACGTGTGTGAACAGATCGGTGTCGGCGCATGCATAGAGCGGCGAACGCAAGGCGGCGACCAGGCTGAGAGCATCGGTCGGGTCATCGACGGCCCGGAGTGCAGCGAGCACGTCGCTGACCTCCTGAGTGGCGTAGACCAACGTGCCCGTCGACAGCCGATAGGAGATGTCCCGTTCGTCGAGCGCCGCTCGCAGGAACGGGAGCGATGTCCGGGTCGGGACCAGAATCGCGATGTCGGACAGCTCAGCCGATCGCCAACCACGGTCGCCGTCGCCGATCGGCCATGCCTCGGGGCGAGCGATCACGTCAGCGATCACCTCGGCGACATCGTCCGCCTCGAGCTCGCGGAGCTCGGCTGCTTTGACCTTCGGGTCGTCGTGGGGTCCTCCCAACAGGACCGGGCGATGGTCGGCGCCGGAATCGGCTGCACGATGAGCAACGAGCCGTTCATACGCCGGCTGGCGGTCGTCGATACCCGAACCCATGAGCTGGGTGAACAGGACGTTGATCCAGTCGAGAATCGGCTCGACCGTACGGAAGTTGGTGGTGAGCCGGGCGTAGGTGCCGTCTGGCCCGAAGCGCTCGCGAGCTTCGAGGAAGAGTCCGATGTCTGCTCGACGGAAGCGGTAGATCGACTGCTTCGGATCACCGACGAAGAACAGTCTCCCGCTCTCGACGGCGAGGTCTTGCCATCGTTCGTCGCCCGATGAGACGGCGGCCGCGATTCGTAGGGCCAGCTCGATCTGAATCGGGTCGGTGTCCTGGAATTCGTCGAGCAGGAGGTGGGTGAAGCGCTCGTGGAGCGCCATCCGGGCTTCCTCGTTGGCGCGCAGCATCTCGCGGGCAAGGACGAGCAGATCGTGGAACTCCAAGCCACCATCGGCCCGACGCTGCTCGGCAGCGTCGAGGACGTCTCGGGCGATCGGCAAGACGAACCGTTCGATGACATCGGCCTTCACTCGCTGCACGAGGTCATCCTTGGCGACATTGAGGTCGGAGATCAGCGACCGGATGCCGGCGGCGTCGCCGCCCCAGTTGCCTTTGATTCCACCCCTCCCCGTGAACTTGGTTTCGGACAGCGCAGCGACGCGGCGGAGCGGATCGGCGATCGCCTGAAGTCGTTCGAGGTCGGGGATCAACGACGTGGTGAGGTGCACGTAGAGGAGGTCGGTCTGGTCGGTACAGACGTCGAGGCACGACATGACGGTGTGGGCCGCGTGATCGAGGGCCCCGAAGGTGATCGGCAGCAACGAATCGTCGGTGGCCCCCGCGACGACTGCGGGCAACCGATCCCAGTTCTGGTTGAAGTCAGCGGCGACGTCCTTCAACGTCGGCTGGCCGTTGTACACCGACTCGAGCGGTACGCCGAGCAACGCCGCCCGCACCAGCAGTTCGTCGTTGGCGGGGTCGTCGTACAGGGCATCGACGAAACGTCGCCACCGATCCTCGGCCGCGAGCTGGGAGGACACCTCGTCGAGCACACGCACCTGCGGTGGAAGCCGCGCCGACACGGCCAACTCCGACAGGATGCGGCTGGCGAATCCGTGCAGCGTGGAGATTGCTGCGAGGTCGGCATCGTCGATGGCGACGCGGGCCCGTTCCCGTTGCTCGTCGGTGGAGTCCTCGGCGTCACGGAGCTGCTCGAACTGCACGCGGATACGAGCCTGGAGCTCGGCAGCCGCCGCCTCGGTGAACGTGATGGCCGCCACCCGCGAGAGCCGGACGCCGCGGTCGATCACGAGGTTGACGATTCGGGCTACCAGCGCGCTGGTCTTGCCACTTCCGGCGCCGGCTTCCACGAAGAGGGTCTGGTCGAGACCGCCTTTGGTGATGAGGTTGCGGGTGGGCTGGTCGGACGGTGTCACGAATCAGCCCCCCGACTCTGACGTCTCTGGGTCGATCCACACCAACGCAGGGCGGTGCACGAGTCGACCGACCTTCTCGGCTGCGTGCTCTCCGCGGTCTCGGTCGCACACGGCGTCGAAGGCGCAGTACTTGCACGTGTCGTTGGTGCCAGACCAGCTGTCCCACTCCCCCGGGTCGGTCGCGAACTCGCCGGCTTCGATGCCGTCAGCGATCACCGTGAGTACCGAGATCAGCCGCTGGCGTCGCTCCTCGTCCCAGAGGTAGCCGCTGCGGCGATGAGCGACCGCTTGATTGACCTGCCAGTAGTGGGCCTCGACCTCGTCGGCATCGGCGAACTGGCGAGCCGCCTCGGCATAGATGCCGAGCTGCAAGGTGGTACCGGCCCGGACGGGATCGCCCTGATCGATCTTGATGTACTCCTTGCCTTTGCCGGTCTTGTAGTCGGAGACGAACGTCCGCCCGTCGGCCGAGCGGTCGAGACGATCGGCCATGCCACGAAACTGAAGGGTGCGTCCGTCCGGCAGTTCGATCGCAAGAGGCTCGACCCCCTCGAGGCCGAACGGCATCTCGACCCGAACCGGCGTGGCGCGGTTGGCGAATCGATGGGCGTTGTCCGAGCTGAGGAAATCGTTCAACAACACCAGGAGGTCTTCCCTCGTGATACGCCAGCGCACGGGTCGTCCGGTGCGGCCCTGAGCTTCGTAGTCGTCGAAGACCTCACCGGCCAATGATGCGACAGCGGCCCGGTGTGCGTCGCTCCACGGCTCGTCCCACGCCGGCAGCTCATCGGTCTCCAGGAGCCCTCGAATGAAGGTCTCGAGCACGAGATGCACGCCCGAGCCTCGATCGAGCGCACTGATCTCGACCAGCCGATCGGGATCATCTCGCTCGGCGAGTTTGAGCACGTATGCCAGGAAGTATCGGTAGCCGCAGGCCGCCCAGGCCTGGAGGCGCGTGGGCGAGAGCGGACGGTCGGCCGTGTTGCCGAGATCGTGGCCGGCGAGGTTGCCGTCCCACTTCGTGAACTCGGAACTGCGTCTGGCACGACTGGCCTCGATGCCACGTCTGGAGTGTTCGGACGCCGGATGATCTGCCGCATCGCCACCGATGGTGACATGGTGCTCGACCGCCGCCAGATCACGCTCGACGATCGAACCGTGCACAGGCGCGGTGGACAGCCCGGCGTGATGCGAAGGCACCACCTCCACCACCGGTTCACCGAGCGCCGCGAAGTCGGTGGCCCGGATCGGGCGTCCGGCACGCTCGCTGGCCGAGTCGAGCAACCAGCGAGAAGGAAGCGACTCGCGGCTGCTGCGCAGATCGCCTCGCGGGAACATCAGCGTGCGATGACCTTCGGGGGCTGCGGCGATGGCCGCCAGGAATTGCCGATGCTGTTCGCCGAGCTGGCCGGCCCGCAGCTCGAGTTCGCCGTTGGCGTTCGCTCGGGCGGCGTCGGGAAGAACAGCATCGTCGCGACGGGGCGCAGGCAGCATCCCTTCACGACACCCGACGATGAAGACGGCATCGAGGTCGTGACCGACTGCAGACGAGAGCGGGCCGTAGACGACACCATGGCCGAATCGTCCGGCACGGCCACGGGCGACGTCGAGCTCCCCCCGGACGGCGCGTACGAACACTGCGTGACTCGGCGACGGTTCGAGTTCATCGAGCACGGCCAGGCGTTCGAGCGCAGCCTCGACCTGTTCGAAAGCGATCTGCTCGGCTTCGGGCCAACCGGTGTGCCGGTGGGCCGGTCCGAGCAGTCCTCGCAGCAGCGCCGCAGCGGCTTCGGACTTGGCCAGCCAGCCGTCAGCGTCATCGACAGAGGCAACCCACTCGGCCGTCGCAGTGATGAATCCACCCAGCTGATCGAGGTCGGCGCGCTCCCGCTCGATGCGGTCGATGAGCCACGGATCGGGGGCGGAATCCGGTGCGTCGTGGCCGTGGGACCGAGCCCCGCGGGCGATGATCGCCTCGAGCGTGCGATGTCGACGCCCGATCTTCGCGTGCCAATCGCCGAGGCCGCCGACGACGCCGATCTCCCTGGTCAGACGCTCCCAGGAGGCCGGGCGGACGTTGACGCCGTCGAGGCGCAGCGGTCCTCCGCTCACCAGCGCCATCACCCGATCGCGGCGCCAACGCTCGGCCGGCAGCTCGAGCGCAGCGAGCAGGGTGCGGCCGCTGACCGAATCGGCGAGGCGGGTGCGGGACGGACCGTTCGACGGGATCTCGGCGGCGTCGAGCTGCTGCTGGAGGATGCGGACGTACGGATCGGGAGTGGCGTGGAACACACCGATGCGGTCGAAGGGAACCCCGGAGGTGGCGAGTTGGACGATTGAACGCATCACGGCTCGCACCTCCTCGTCGGCATCGGTGACCGAGATGATGCGTTCGGCGACGGGGATGCCGGCCGACAGGAGGGGCTCGTCGATCTCGACACCGACGGCGGCACACAGATCGAAGACGGGCCGGTCGGCGTCCTCCGCTCCGGTCAGGCCGACAATCGTGGACAGACGCCCGATGCGTTGGAACGAGCGCATAAGCCGAGTGAGCGGCGCCGACATCGGGGACGGCAGATACCAGATGACGGGCCCGAGCGATTCCGGGTCGTCGGCGAGGTCGGACCTACGGGCCGCCGCTTCGGCGACGTGGGCCTCGTCGTGGAACCCGACGAGAAGGCGCTGAACCGAACGGTGGAACGCAATCGCCGAGCCCGCTGATCGAGACGCGGTGGCGACGCGGTCGAGCGCAGCATTGTTGACGTTGCTGAGCTCACCTGTGAGCCGGGCGAGCGCCCGCTCGGTGGCCTGGTGATCGGCGACGGCGGCGAAGTGATAGGGGTTGTCGGCCAGCGCAACCCTTACAGCGGCGCCGAGCACGGGGTTGGTGAGCGGGCGCCGGTCGCCGAGTCGACCGGCGGAGAGCAACTCGGCGAGCCGGAAGGGGGTGACGAACGTGACGTTCGCAATGCCGGCGGGACCGACGGTCCCGCTGCCGAGCATGCGTCTAGCGACCAGCCCGGCAAAGTTGGATGGCACCACGACGGTGACGGGGGCGAGGGCGTCACCCGCTTTCGCCGTGACAACGGCGCGCGCCAGCGCCTCGGTTGCGGGCCGGCCGTAGTTGGAGGTCTCCACCGTCACCCGACGAAGACTAGGTCCATCGGTGTGACACCTCCGCCAACCCGAGGCTATGACCCCCGGAAATGGGGGCCCCAAACCTCGGGTTTGGGCCCCACAGAATCGGGGGTCATAGCCTCGGGTTCGGACCGGTTGGTTGGCGTTTCAGGTGGCGGCGTGGGCCCGCAGGGCGGCTCGCACTTTCGGCGGGGTCAGGGGGAACGAGTCGAACCACACGCCCGTGGCGTCGTACAGCGCCGCGACCACGGCCGGCGCATACGGCATCAGCGGCATCTCCGCCATGCCTCGAACACCGAACGGACCGCGAGGATCGGGAATCTCGAGCAACACCGACCGCACCTGCTCGGGAATGTCGCCGATGCCCGGGATGAGATAGCCCGAGAACCGCGGGTTGCGCACCCGTCCGTCGATGACGTGCAGGTTCTCGCTGAACGTGTATCCGTGAGCCTGCACGACGGCCCCCTCGACTTGACCCTCGACCAACGCACGATTGATGATTCGTCCGACGTCGGAGGCGACCACCACGTCGTGGACCACGATGTGGCCCGTCTCGATGTCGACCGAGAGATCCACTGCCTCGGCGACGTACCCGTAGGCAAAGTTCGGGGTTGTCGGAGCACCGTCAGGGTCGAGCATCTCGGTCGGCGGCGGGGTGAAGCGGAACTCCCCGACCGCCGGGCGTTCGCCTTCGCGCCAAGCCTTCTCTGCCTCCTCGGCCGCGCCGAGAATCGCATTGCCGGTCATCCAACTGAGACGGGACGCCGAGGCTGAGCCGGAGTCGCCGCTCGTCGCGGTGTCGGAGTACGTGGGCGTGATTGCGTCGACCGGAAGGCCGGTCGCCTCGGCGGCCATCTGCAGGAATGCAGTGTGTGCGCCCTGACCCACATCGGCGCCGGCGAGGTAGAGCTCGGCGCCGTGAGGATCATCGCCGTCGCCGGTCAGCACGATGCGGGCCTCCGACCGCTCCGGGAAGCCGAACGAGAAGCCGATGTTTTTGTAGGCGCAGGCAAATCCTCGACCGCGTCGGGTCGTGTCCGCCGACGCCGGCAGCGACGCGAAGGCGGCGATCGGCGCGGCGGGCGCCGGCGCGTCCGTCCAGCCGGCAGCCTCGGCGCAGGCATGGACCACCTCCGGAAGACTCACACCCGGTGGCAATTCGGTTCCCGTGATGCCGAACGAGCCGTCAGACAACGTGTTCAGACGACGCAGCTCGACGGGGTCCATCCCCAGCGCCGCCGCCAGCTTGTTCATCTGCGACTCGGCGACGAAACACCCCTGGGGACCGCCGAAACCACGGAACGCCCCGCCCGGCACCGTGGTGGTGTACACAGCCCAGCTGTCGATTCTGGCGATCGGCACCTCGTAGGGCCCGGCAACCGTCAGGTGGAGATTCCCGAGCACCTTGTTGGACGTGTAGTTGTAGGCGCCGGCGTCGAGGTGGCCGTCGGCCTCGACCGCCAGGATCCGCCCATCGGCAGCAGCGGCCAGGCGGGCTCGGACCCGTCCCCGGTGCCGCTTGTGGTGACCGACGATGCTCTCCTCACGGCTCCACTCGGTGCGGACCGGACGTGCGATCCCCAGCGCCGCCAACTTCTGGACCGCGAGCGCCAGGGCGATCTGGACGCTCATGTCCTCCTTGCCTCCGAACGCTCCGCCGATGGCGCGGTAGATCACGCGAACCCGATCGACCGGCAAATCGAGCGCATGGGCGATCTGCTCCTGGTCCTCGTGAGTCCACTGCCCGGCCGTCTCGATCGTGATGCGACCCTGATCATCGATGTAGCCGAGCCCTGCTTCTGTCTGGAGGAAGGCGTGCTCTTGGTAGGGCATCTCATAGGTGCCCTCGACGACGACGTGAGCGGTGGCGAACGCGTTGACCACATCGTCGGCGGAGCCCTTGCGGATCACGTAGTGGTGGTACGCGTTTGAGCCGGCCGGCGTCTCCGGGTGGACCAGCGGGGCGCCATCGGCGAGCGCGGCATCGATGTCGGCCACGATCGGGAGCTGCTCCCACTCGGCCTCGATCAGCGCTGCGGCGGCGGTTGCGATCTCGGCCGACTCGGCGACAACGATCGCCAGATGATCTGCCTCCCAGCGCGAGACGTCACCGGGCACGTCCGATCGCTCCGAGACGGTCGGCCCGATCAACACCGGCTGGTCGAACATGGTCAGGCCGTACTCATTGACGGGAACATCGGCCGCGGTCACGACAGCGACGACACCGTCGAGCGCCTCGGCCTTCGAGGTGTCGAGCGAACGGATCCTGGCGTGAGGCTGGTTGGTGAACACGACCATCGCCTCGAGCGCACCCTCGACGCGAAGGTCCTGGGCGTAGAGCGCCTCGCCACTCGTCTTGGCCGCCGCATCCCGTTTGATGATCGACTGCCCGAGACCGCCCTTCACACCACCACTCAACGGACGGCCTCTTCGATCTTGTAGTAGCCCGTGCAGCGACAGAGGTTCCCGGCCAAGCCCTGTTTGATCTGCGCCGGCGTAGGCGCTCCGACCTCGGCTCGAAGCGAGTCGGCAGCGACGATGAACCCGGGGATACAGAAGCCGCACTGGACGGCTGCCTCGTCGACGAACGCCTGCTGGATCGGAGACAGTGCCCCAGCGGTACCGATACCAGCAGCGGTCGTGATCTCGCCACCCGCCGCTCGACCGGCAGGAACCAGGCAGCTCAGCACGCTGGTGCCATCGAGCCTGACGGTGCAGGCCCCGCACTCGCCTTCCGAGCAGCCCTCCTTGGTTGTCGTGATGTCGACGTCGTCACGCAGCCAGTGCAGGAGGGTGACGGGCCGCCACGGCGCCGAAACCGCGACGCCGTCGACCGTCATCTCCAGCGATCGGTCCCGCGTCCATGTGCCGGCCGCCGCGGGTGACGCGACCGACGGTCCACCGATCGTCGGCGGCGACGCCGGGAACGCTTCGGCATGACGACCGGCCGCCAGTGCAGCCACAGCGCGGCGAACCATCACCGCAATCTGGTCGATGCGGTGGTCCGCTGTCGCCCGGAGGTCGTCGATCGGAGAGACGGATGCCGCCGCAGCCTCGGCAACGCTCTCGAGCTGCGCGTCATCGATGACGCCGTCCACGATCGACGTTCCGTCGAGTTCGGCTTCGGCCGCCAGGCAGCGACCGACCGTGGGCGCCACACTTCCCAGCACGACACGACTGTCGCTGATCAGGCCGTCCCGATCAACCGTGACGACCACGGCGATGTGCACGACCGAGATCGCCTGGGCTCGACGAAGGCCCAGCTTCAGGTAGACGCCGCGGCGGTCCCCGTCCACGTCCGGCACCGGGATCGTGACGCCGGTGACGATCTCGTCCGGCGCGAGCACGGTCGACCGAACACCAGTGGTGAACTCGGCGATCGGCACCGTCCGAAGACCCCGTGCCGACGCCATCGACACCTCTGCGTCGAGCGCGACGAGCGCCGACAGCGAGTCGTTGGCCGGGCTTGCGGTGACGATGTTGCCGACCACGGTCGCCCGGTTTCGAAGCGCAGGCGAACCGACCTCCCAGCAGGCTTGAGCCAAGGGAAGGGCTCGCTCCTTCACGAGATCGCTGATCACACATTGATTGTGGGTCACGAGCGGACCCAGGTGAATCCCGTGTCGCGACTGATGGATCGAGTCGAGTCCCTCGAGCCCCGAGATGTCGATCAACAACTGGAGGTCGGGGCGCGAACCGCGGTCGAGCTCGACGAGCAGATCAGTGCCACCGGCCACGATGCGAGCACGGTCGCCATGCTCGGCGAGCAGTTCCATGGCCTCCTCGAGATTCTCGGGCCTGACGTAGTCTGCCGGCCGAGACGGGGCTCGCTGCACCTCGTGCAGACCGACCGGTCCGCCCATCAAGGCGATGTCTGACTCGGATGTGGGCGATGTCATGACCCACCGTTGTAATCGCCCTGCCGTCCGATGCACAGCTTTCCCGCCGAACCGCTTGGGGATCGTCAACAATCTGTTGATCTCGTCATCGTCAGTTCATGCGACGCTACGGTCGATCCGGTGCCCGCTCGACGCCACCGTGTGCTCCTCTTGGCCGTTGTCGGTGTCGTGGCGGCGGGATGCGGTTCGTCAGAGCTCGACCTCGAGCCGACCTTCGACGGGGCGTGGATCGTGACGACGCTCGAGGTCCATATGACCGCCGCCGACGGCGCTGACGACACCGGGCTCCTCGACGCGATCGGCGCTCCACTGCTCGTCGAGATCGACACCGGCGAGGCAGCCCTACGGGGTCAGACCGGGTGCGGCCGACTGTTCGGCTCCTACACGCTCCTCGGCGACGGCACCGATGGCGGTGAGGCAAGCTTCACGATTCCGAGCCCCGCGGCGAACAGCGATTGTCCGGCCGACGAACGTCGAGCTCACGAGGCGCTCGTGAATGCGCTCGAGCAGGTCAGTCAGTGGCGACAGGAGGGGACGGCTCTGGTGTTTCAGGGTCCGGACTCGACGATGCTGGAGCTGAGCCCGGCCGGCTGAGGACCTGCACCTTGATGCCTCCATGCCCGAACGACCCTTTGAACCCAGTAGCGGGAGCGAGTCGACCATCGGCGGCGCGGGCCAGTGTTCGGTCGTTGGCGATCATCGCCAGCCCCCACTCGGGGCGACGTTCACGCAGCACGGCCCCGAACCGCTTGTAGAGCGGGGCGAGATCGCCGTCGCCGACGCGGGTTCCGTACGGCGGGTTGGTCACGACCCATCCCGGCCCGGTCCGTCCCTCGAGGTGCGACACGACTCGCTTCTCGACGCGGACGGCGTCGGCGACACCGGCGCGCTTCGCATTCTTCTCGGTGATCTCCACGGCGAGGGAATCGCGATCACTGGCCTCGATCGACACCGGCCGATCGGGAGCACTCCGGCTGGCGATCTCGCCCTGCACGCTGGCCCAGGTGCCCGGATCGAATGTCGGCCATGTCTGGAACGCATAACGGCGGGTGCCCCCGGGCGGCATCGAACGAGCCATCAGAGCAGCCTCGACAACGATGGTGCCGGAACCGCAGAAAGGATCGGCCAGCGGGACGGATCCATCCCAGCCGATCGACATCAGTATCGCCGCAGCCATCGTGGGGCGAAGCGGAGCGATGCCGATGTCGCGCCGCCAACCTCGATGGTTGAGCGGTGTGCCGCCGGTGTCGACGCTGATCGTGCAAAGATCCTTCTCGAAACGGACGACGAACGGCTGTACCGGTTCGCCGCGGGTGGCCGGGCCTACGGTCTTGTGCAGCCGCTGAGCGATCGCCTCGGTGTGGTAGAGCTTCGACTTGTGTGACGTGACGCGAAACTCCGGGGCGACGTCGTCGCCGATCCACGGCGCCCAATCGATCTCCGAGGCTCGGAGCTGGAGGTGGGCGAAATCGGTGGCCCGGAACGTCGCCAGCCTCACGAGAATCCTCGAAGCCGTCCTCAACCAGACGTTCGCTGCGTAAAGCTGGCGCGTCGTCGCCCGGAACGGAACGACCCCGTGAGCACCCACCTTCGGCTTCATGCCGAGGTCGCGTAGTTCGGCCTCGAGAAACGATTCGAGGCCGGGGGTGCAGATCGCAGCAGCGTCGAGTCGTTGATTCATCGAGGCAGCCTCGCACCGGATCGAGTCGACCCCACCATCCCTGCCGACGTCGCGTGTGGGAAGCTGGACCGATGGGACCCTTCTTGTGGATCATCTTCGGCTTGATCGTCGGCGTCGTGTCGCAATGGATGGTGAAGGGCAATCGAAAGCTGGGCTGCCTCGGAACCATCTTGCTCGGCATCGCTGGGTCGCTCGTCGGGGGCACGATCTGGAACGTGCTCACCGGGTCTGGTCTCGAACCGGAGACCGGCGGGCTCTTCCTCTCCATCATCGGTGCCGTGATCGTTCTCGTTCTCGCCCGCAAGCTCAACGACACCTGAGCGGGTCGCCCTTCTGTGGGCAACGCGGTGGACAACCAGTGGAAAACCGGTTGCTGTCTGAGGACAAACAAAGAAGTTCTGCGGATAACCATGTGGATTGCGAGAAACCGCTTGACCCCGCTGTCGACGGGTGTTTGAGTGAGCTTCAGCCAGCCGGGAGCGTCGCTCAAACGGCCTCACGGAACGGGCGAAGTCGGCCCTCGAATCACCTCGGTGCATCGAGAGTCCGACGTCGAAACCGGACGTGGGGAACGAAGCGAAAGAACCGGGTGGTCAGGTGAGAGAAATCGCCGGCCGCACCCGCTGGGTGTGACCCCTGAGATCGGTCTCGGCTTCGGCTGACATCGATCGACGGAAACTGATCACCAGACGTGCCCGAGGAACTCGGTCGGAAAGCAAGGGGTTCGCCCTGAGCTTGAGCGGCGGGGTATGCAAGCAAAGAGGTGGTCGGAAAAGCAACTTCCCCGCCGGTTCTCGAACCGACGGGGAAGCTCAACAGTCAATGGAAACGGTACTGCCGTCAAAATCGACTGTGGTGGATGCTCTCACTGCACACGACACCCCCGGAAAGACGCTGCTCACGCCTCGTCCGACCGGGGGTGTTGACCTTTTCCCGGTCTGCCGACCCCATTTCTAGAACAGGGTGGCGGGGTCCACGTATGGCAGGTCGAGCGCCTCGGCGACGGCCGCCTCGGTGAGCTTGCCGTCGAACACGTTCAGGCCGTTGCGCATGTGCGGGTCGTCGCGCAGCACTGCCTCGTGGCCGCGGTCGGCCAGAGCGAGCACGTACGGCAGCGTCGAATTGTTGAGCGCATGGGCCGATGTCTGGGCGACCGCCCCCGGCATGTTCGCCACGCAGTAATGCACGACCCCGTCGACGACGTAGGTCGGGTCGGCGTGAGTGGTCGGCCTCGATGTCTCGAAGCAACCACCCTGATCGATGGCGACGTCAACGAGCACGGATCCCGGTCGCATCGCTGCCACCATCTCGGTCGTCACCAACCTCGGCGCCCTCGCCCCCTTGACCAACACGGCACCGATGACGAGGTCGGCGTCGATCACGTAGTCCTCGACCGACGTACGGTTCGAATGGACCGCTCGGATTCCCGTGCCGAAGCGGGCGTCGAGTTCATCGAGCACGCGCACGTTGCGTTCGAGCACGGTCACGTCTGCCCCCAGACCGACCGCCATCTCGGTGGCGTTGACTCCGACCACTCCCCCGCCGAGCACGACGACCTTCGCCGGAGCGACCCCGGGCACACCTCCGAGAAGGAGTCCGGCGCCGCCCTGTGGCGACTCGAGCGAATGGGCCCCGGCCTGAACCGCCATCCGTCCGGCCACCTTCGACATCGGAGCCAACAGCGGCAGGCCCCCTCCATTGTCGGTGACCGTTTCGTAGGCGATGCAGGTCGCGCCGCTGGAGAGGAGGTCGGCCGTCTGGTCCGGGTCGGGCGCCAGATGCAGGTAGGTGAACAGGAGTTGGCCTGGTCGCAGCATCGCCCGTTCGACCGCTTGGGGTTCCTTGACTTTGACGATCATGTCCGCGCCGGCGAACACCTCGGCTGCGTCGGTAACGATCGTCGCCCCGGCCGACTCGTAGCGCAGATCGTCTGCCCCGATCCCCTCGCCTGCCCCGGACTGCACGATGACCTCGTGGCCGTGGGCAACCAACTCGCGAACGCTCTCGGGTGTCAGACCGACCCGCCGTTCGAGCACCTTGATCTCTGTCGGAACTCCAACTCGCATTACCTGCACCCCTCGGTCGACGATTGCCTCGGTCCGGTCGAGTGACCGGTCGGGCAAAACGTAGACCGACGACGACAACACGGGATTGCAAGATGATGCGTCGGACATGTATCTGACGCTGCAAAACCTTGCGTTGTCACGCTTCCGCGACCGATACTTGTGTTCATGCTCTTCGACGCAACCGATCGCACCATTCTCCAGATCCTCCAGGGCGACGGGCGCGTCAGCAACAACGACCTCGCCGATCGAGTCGGACTCTCACCGTCGGCCACGTTGCGTCGCGTGAGACGCCTCGAAGCCGATGGCACGATCGAGAACTACGTCGCGCTGCTCGAACCCGCGTCGATCGGGCGGGGGACCACTGCCTTCGTCGAGATCTCGCTGGCGAGCCAGGAGGAGCCGGCCCTCGACGCGTTCGAGGCAGCGGTCGTCGAGTCACCCGCCGTGATGGCCTGTCACTTGATGGCCGGCGACGCCGACTACATCGTGCAGGTCGCCTGCGCCGATGTCGCAGACTACGAACGCATCCACCGCACCCACCTGGCGGTTCTCCCCGGCGTCACCAGGATCCGATCAAGCTTCTCGCTGCGAACCGTT
Source organism: uncultured Acidimicrobiia bacterium (assembly GCA_965530755.1). Classification (GTDB taxonomy): domain Bacteria; phylum Actinomycetota; class Acidimicrobiia; order Acidimicrobiales; family SZUA-35; genus SZUA-35. The sequence continues at coordinate 61,389 of CBESNA010000020.1, forward strand.
GCCAACCGAACTGCGTACGACCTCGCCTGACGACGTCAGCTCGCCGCTGACCTGGCCTCGTAGAGCAGATTGACCAATCGAGCCTCGTCAGCCGGGTTCACGCTCGGCTTGGCGTGAAGCACTGCCAATCTGGCCAGCGCGGCGTGCACACCGTCGAAGGTCCGCCGCTTCGAGCGAGGCAGGCTCCGTCGCACGGCGAGCATCCGACCCCAGTCGCTGAAGATCTCGAGCTCGGCCGCGGTGAGTCCGTATCGCTGGACCAGCATCGGGGCGACCGCGAGGAAGTGGCGACGATCCCGCTGCCTGAATCGAATGAGCAGAACGGCCACGGTCCCGAACAGCAGCAGGAAGCCGATGATCGCCACGAGGATCACCGTTGTCCCGCCAGACGACTCCGAGAGCGAGAGCGATCCGTTCCATGCGGCGTGGGTGAGAACGGCGGCGAGATAGCCACCCAGCATCGCTGCCACCACCGGACGATCCCGCTCCTTGGCCAGACCGGCGGCGAGACCGATCCAGAAGGTGAACAACGGATGAGCGAACGGCGTGACGATGCCTCGGACGACGAAGACCGAGAGCAGCTGATCAGCAGCCTCTGCGCTGGCGAAGTACTGGATGTCCTCGACCGCGGCGAACCCGATGGCCACCCAGCCGGCATAGATCACGCCATCGAGAACGCTGTCGATGTGGCCCCGACGCACCATCCAATAGACGCCGAGCCCCTTCGTTGCCTCCTCGATCAAAGGAGCCGCGGTGATCGCTGCCGCATCGAAGCCGTAGCCCTCGGCAACCGCCGTGTTGACCGAGCCGGAGATCAGCACCGCCACCGTGGCTCCCCAGAGCAGCGAATGCAGAAGTGCGGAGTGCGGCTCCGGTTCCACACGATCGAGCCACCACAGCGTCGGCACCACGAGGGCGAGAGGGACAAAGCTCAGGACGACCGAAAGGGGCGAGTCGATCAGGAACCAGACCGTGGCCAGCACCACGGGAATCGCACACACGACGATCGGCACGCTCAGCCAATCGGGGAGCCGGGGACGTCTCTTGCCCCCTCTCTCGACGTGGGCGGTCCACATCTGACCGTCCCACCATCGCCACTCGGCCTGGCGCCAGGGGTCGGCGTACCATCCCGGTGCCGTCGACCCGAGCTGGGCGGGCGTGTTCGTCGGCTGCACCGGTCAAGCCAACCACACCGCGCCCCTGCCGGTGAAGCTTTCCCCGCAGCGCCGTGCCCGGCGGTAGTTTTGACCTTGCCAGATTACCGCCATAGGTTGCCGCCCATGACCGCCCAGGTTGTTCGCCCGTTGCTGGCCCCTCCCGTCCGAACGCTGGTCGAACCGAGCGGAGAAGCCTTCATCAGGAATCGGGCCGACATGCTCGAGCAGATCGACGAGATCGACGAACTCCTCGACGCGGCCGAGCTCGGTGGCGGGGAGCGTGCGCTGGCCAGATTGCGCAGCCGGGACAAGATGCCGATCCGCGAACGCATCGGCCACGTGCTCGATCCCGACACTCCCTTCCTCGAGATCAGCCCGCTCGCCGCATACGCGAGCGACTACGCCATGGGTGGCGGGCTGGTCGCCGGCATCGGGATCATCGCCGGCACGGAGTGTGTCGTGATGGGCAACGACCCGACCGCCATGGCGGGCGCAATGACGCCGTACTCCATCAAGAAGTGGATGAGGGCCATGGAAATCGCCAGGGAGAATCGGATTCCCTACGTGAGCTTCGTCGAATCGGCCGGTGGAGATCTCCGGATCGATGCGGAGGCAAAGGACGTGAAGAGCGTCCCCGGTGGGATGCAGGTCGACCACTTCGCGCAGACCGGCCGCTTCTTCTACGAGCTGACGGAATTGTCGAAGCTCGGCATTCCGACCGTCTGTGTCGTGATGGGTTCGTCGACAGCGGGCGGCGCCTACCAACCCGGCCTGAGTGACTACAACATCGTCGTCAAGGAACAGAGCAAGATCTTCCTCGCCGGTCCGCCGTTGGTACAGATGGCCACCGGCGAGATCAGCGACGACGAATCGCTCGGCGGAGCACAGATGCACGCCGAGGTCTCCGGACTCGGCGACTACTTCGCCGAGGACGAGATGGACGCCATCCGCTTGTGCCGCGAGGTCGTCAGCCACCTCGACTGGAAGAAGCACGATCCTCGACCACCGGTGATCAGCGAACTGCCGGTGCTCGACGAGGAAGAACTGCTCGGGCTCGTCAGCCGCGACCTACGGCAACCGCTCGACGTTCGCGAGATCTACGGACGCATCGTCGACGGATCGAGATTCGAGGAGTACAAGGCGCGGTACGGACCCAACCTCGTCTGCGGGTGGGGCCAGGTCCACGGCCACACCGTCGGCTTCCTCGGCAACAACGGGGTCATCGAGACCGACGCCGCCGAGAAGGGCGCCACCTTCATCCAGCTGTGCAACCAGATCGATGTCCCCCTCGTCTTCGTCCACAACATCACAGGCTTCATGGTCGGCAAGGACTACGAGGCGGCCGGCATCATCAAGAAGGGTTCCCAGATGGTGAACGCGGTCAGCAACAGCACGGTCCCCCACCTGTCATTGATCGTCGGAGGCAGCTACGGCGCAGGCAACTACGGGATGAGCGGTCGTGCGTTCGGCAACCGGTTCACCTTCCTCTGGCCGACGGCGAAGATCGCCGTGATGGGGCCGAAGCAGATTGCCGGCGTGATGTCGCTCGTCCGTCGAGGCCAGGCGGCACGCAAGGGCGTGGAGATCGACGAGGCAGAAGAGGCCAGGCTGGTCGATGCCGCCGAGACGATCCAGGAACGAAACTCACTCGCCCTCTACGCGACGGGCGCCGTCACCGACGACGGGATCATCGACCCCCGCGACACACGAACCGTGCTCGGCATCTGCCTGTCGGTCGTGCGCAACAATCCGGTGAAGGGCGCCGAGGGGTACGGGGTGTTCCGGCTGTGAGCGACACGACCGCGACCCCGATCACCAGCGCCCCCATCACCAGCGTGCTGGTCGCCAACAGAGGCGAGATCGCCAGGCGAATCTTCCGAACGGCAACCGAGATGGGCATCCGCACCGCTGCGGTCTTCGTCGACGCCGACACCGACGCCCCCTTCGTCGGCGAAGCCGAGATGGCGGTGCGGGTGACCTCCTACATGGACGTCGACGAAGTGATCTCTGCCGCCAGAAGTGCGGGATCCGACGCCGTCCATCCCGGGTACGGGTTCCTCTCGGAGAACGCCGCTTTCGCCCAGGCGGTCATCGACGCCGGTCTCATCTGGATAGGTCCGAGCCCTGCGGTCATCGCCGCCATGGGCGACAAACTGGAAGCAAAGAAGCGGGCTGTCGCCGCCGAGGTTCCGACCCTGCCGTCATCGGAAGACCCCACCGCCGGCAGCGACATCGGCTATCCGCTCCTGGTCAAGGCTGCGGCCGGTGGTGGCGGCAAGGGCATGCGCGTCGTGCAGACGGCAGACCAGCTCGATGAGGCCGTCGCCGCAGCAAGGCGAGAAGCGCTCAACGGATTCGGTGACGACACGGTGTTCCTCGAGCGCTACGTCCCGCGCTCCCGCCACGTCGAGATCCAGATCATGGGCGACAACCACGGCACCGTGGTGGCCCACGGCGAACGAGAGTGTTCGATCCAGCGCCGTCATCAGAAGATCGTCGAGGAAGCACCGTCGCCCGGCATCTCGGACGAGACGCGTGAGGAGATGGAGGCGGCAGCGATCCGCCTCGGTGTTGACATCGGTTACACCTCGGCCGGCACGGTCGAGTTCCTTGTCGACGACGCCACGGGTGACTTCTTCTTCCTCGAGGTCAACACGCGACTCCAGGTGGAACACCCCGTGACAGAGAGGGCCAGGGGCATCGACTTGGTGCGCGAACAACTCGAGATCGCCATGGGCGCGCCTGCGACGCCCACCCAGAACGCTTGGCAGTCCTCCATCGAAGTCCGGCTGTACGCCGAGGACCCGTCGAACAACTTCCTGCCCGCCACCGGAACCCTCGAGGCCTTGTCGGTCCATCCAGCGGACGACGGGCGCGGGCCATTCGGTCCGATTCGATGGGACCTCGGCGTCGAGCGGGGCTCGGAGGTCACGATCGATTTCGACCCGATGTTGGGCAAGGTCATCGCGACGGCATTCACCCGAACCGAGGCCGCGCTCCGCCTGGCAGCAGCACTGCAGCGGCTGCACCTCGGCGGCGTGGTCACCAACCGCGACTTCCTCGTGAACGTGCTGCGCTCGCCTGCGTTTCTCGCCGGCGACACGACCACCGATTTCATCGAACGGGTGGCACCGTCGCCATCGCTCGACCTGGGCGAAGACGGAGCGAACTCCGCCATGATCGTCGGTGCGTTGTGGCTCCGCGAACGCAATCGGGCCAATGATCCTCACTGGGGAGAACTGCCGGCGGGATTCCGCAATGGTCGCCTTCCGCCGACGTCGGTGAGCTTCACGGCGAGCCCACCATTCTTCGGACCGACCGACGATGACCCAACCAGGACCGTCGCCTACAAGACGCAGCGCGACGGCTCGGTCTCGATCGGTGTGGCCTCGGGCCACCTCACGGGCCAGGAGGTCCTCGCCATCGAGCTCGCCGAGTCTGCCCAGGTCGAGTCATGGACGCAGGACGTCATCGCCGTCCGCATCGGACGGGTCCGCATGGAACATCGGGTGACAGCCGGCGCCAAAGGCGACCGCCTCTGGATTCAGATGCCGATGGGAACAGTCGAGCTCCAGATCGTGCCGAAGTTCACGGTGCCGGGCTCCGATGGCCCCGGTGGTGGCTTCCTCGCCCCGATGCCGGGTGTCGTACTCGACGTTCGTGTGGCACCGGGCGACACCGTGTCCAAGGGGGACACGCTGATCGTGCTCGAGGCCATGAAGATGGAGCACCACATGACCGCACCGGCCGACGGCATCGTTGCCGAAGTCCGGGTGGCGGCGGGTGACCAGGTCACAAAGGACGCCGTCCTTCTCACGATGGCAGACGAGACAGACGGCTCCGAGGAACCGGGGGACACCGATGGCTGATCCCATCCGCATTGCGAACATCAGTGGTTTCTACGGCGACCGGGCGTCCGCCGCCCGCGAGATGGTCGAGGACGGACCCGTCGACGTCCTGACCGGTGACTGGTTGGCCGAGCTGACGATGCTCATCCTGGCTCGCACCCAGGCCAAGCGGCCGGGAGGCGGCTACGCACGGACGTTCGTCACTCAGATGGAACAGGTGATGGGCACCTGCCTCGATCGAGGGATCAAAGTCGTGTCCAACGCCGGCGGACTGGACCCCGATGGATGTGCCGACGCCGTTGCCGAGGTCGCGGCCAAGCTCGGCCTCTCCCCCACGATCGCCTACGTTGCCGGCGACAATCTCCTCGGCCGGATGGGCGATCTGTTCGGTGAGCTGCAACCGTTCGACGGCCCCCCGGACGACCGATCGCTGCTCGGCGATCCCGTCAACTATCTGAGCGCGAACGCGTACATCGGTTGCTGGGGCATCGTCGAGGCGCTGAACGGCGGTGCCGACATCGTCATCACGGGGCGAGCGACAGACGCGGCCGTCGTCTGCGGGCCGGCCGCATGGCATCACGGATGGCAACGCAACGATTGGGACGAGCTGGCGGGGGCCGTGGTGGCCGGCCACGTCATCGAGTGCAGCACGCAGGTCACCGGTGGCAACTACTCCTTCTTCCAAGAGGTGCCTGGGCTCCAGCGTCCGGGTTTCCCCTGGGCCGAGGTCGCATCGGATGGCAGCTGCGTGGTCGGCAAACACGACGGCACCGGCGGCCTCGTCTCGATCGGCACCGTCACCTCACAGTTGCTGTACGAGATCGGAGCGCCCGAATATCTCGGGCCGGACGTCATCGCCCATTTCGACACGATCGAGCTGCACGACGCAGGCCGTGACCGGGTCCGCATCAGCGGCACGAAGGGCTCACCGCCACCAGCCACCCTGAAGGTCGCGATGAACGAGCTCGGCGGCTACCGCCAGGACATGTCCATCGCTCTGACCGGGTTGGACATCGAAGCCAAGGCCGAACTCGTCGAAGCCGGATTCTGGGCGGCCTGTCCATACGAGCCGAGCGACTTCGCCAGCGTCACCACACGACTGGTCCGCACCGACAAGGTCGACCCCGCCACCAACGAGGAGGCCGGGGCCGCATGGAAGCTGTCGCTCAAGGATCCAGACGAGCAGAAGGTGGGCAGGGCGGTGTCGAACGCCGTCATCGAGCTGGCCCTGGCGAACATCCCCGGCTTCTACGGCCTCGGCGGCGGACCCGGAGCGGGTCGGCCGTACGGCATCTACCGCCCGGCCCTCATCGACGCTGCGCTCGTACCGCAGCACGTCGTCGTCAGATCCAGCGATGGTGAGCATCGAACGGTCGTGGACTCGGTGGCACCGGCTGGCGACATCGTCGTCGCTCCGACCACGCCGCCCATGCCACCACCACCCGCCGGCGCCACTGTGAGCGCTCCGCTCGGCGCCGTCGTCGGGACGAGATCGGGCGACAAGGGCGGGCATGCGAACCTCGGTGTGTTCGCCCGTACGGATGAAGCGTTCGCATGGATCGACGATGTCCTCACGGCCGATCGGCTCCGTGAACTCCTACCGGAGACGGCTCAGCTCGACATCGATCGCCACTCCCTGCCGAACATCCGCAGCATCAACTTCCTCATTCGGGGTCTGCTCGAAGAGGGAGTGGCAGCCTCCACTCGACAGGACGGACAGGCCAAGAGTCTCGGGGAATGGCTACGAGCCCGCTTCGTCGACATCCCGGTCGAACTCTTGAACGAGGGGTATCGACCGTGACTGCCACCGTCGGCCGGGAGGCCGGACCGAGCGACGAGGTCATCGCCCGTATCGCCCGCGTCGTGCGGCCAACGCCGGTCATGCCCCGCGACACCTTTCACGCCCTTTCAGACCGCCAGCGGGAGATCCTCGACGACGTCGGCGAGCTCTTCGCGAACGGCTTCGCCCACCTAACGATGGCCGACATCGCGGCCCAGTTGAACTGCTCGTTGCGCACGTTGTACACGGTGGCTTCGAGCAGGGAGGAGCTGGTCCTCATCGTCGTCGATCGGAACCTGTGGGCCATCGGCCGAACCGCCCACGAAGCGATCGTCCCGGACATGGCTCCTCTCGAGGCGATCCGGGCCTATCTCCGGGCCGCAAATGTTGCGGTGGCCGGTATCACCGAGCAGTTCGCCAACGACACCGCAGCGATCCCGGCAGCCCAGGCCTTGCACGATGCGCACAACGACTACCTCGCCGCTGTCACGCGGGCACTTCTCAACGAAGCGGTGCGGCGGGGAGACATCGCCCGATGCGATACAGCGGCCACGGCACGTGTGGTCGCCGGGCTGGCTCGCCTGTTCGCCAGTGCCGACGTCATCCCAACTCTGCGGTCGTCGCCCAAGAAGGCGGCAGACGACTTGCTCGACATCATCCTGCTCGGGCTGGAGGCACAGGCCTGATGGCAACACTCGACTGGTACGGGTACGCGACGTTCGCCCTGCGAACCACGGACCTCACGATCTTCCTCGACGCCTACATCGACCGCACGGGAAAGGCGGCAGGGCCGACGCCGCCCCGAACCGCCGACTCGGTCGACGAGGCCGACTGGATCCTCATCGGGCACTCACACTTCGATCACCTCTACGGGGCAGAGCGGATCATGGCCAACACCAATGCGACTCTGATCGGCAGCTACGAGAGCATCCGGGTGATGGAAGCGGCCGGTGTCGATCCGGCGCGAATGATCAGCATCGGAGGCGGCGAGACCATCGATCTCGCGTTGTCAGGCGGCCGAGGCGACGGTGTTCGTGTCTCGGCCTACCCGAGCCAACACAGTTGTGTCTGGTCGCAGATCCCGGATCCGAACGATGACGTTCCTTCGTCAGGGGAGATGCAGCAAGCGGACACCGTGTGCCTCGGGGACATGGGCCGCACCTGGCAGGAGCAGCAGTCCCGCATGGCGCTGCTCATGAACTATCTCGCCACCGAACTCGGTTCAGACGCCGCCGAACACCTGGCTGCCTCCTCGGTCGGCCACTCTCCCCGAGGGGACGGAGGAGCGCTCGTGTTCCTCATCGAGACGCCGGACGGTTCGATTTTCTACCAGGACACGTCCGGCCACTGGTCCGGAGTCATCGACACGATCGCGGCGGACGTCGCCATCCTGGCTGCGGCCGGCCGGGCCAACATCGACGGCCAACCCATCCAGGGCTCACTCGCAGAGTTCGTCGGGCGGCAGGCAGCCACGCTCGGGGCAGGCTCGGTTGTCCTGTGCCATCACGACAACTGGCTCCCGGGCTTCTCGGTCGCCACCGACGTGGAGCCGATCCGGGCCGCCATCGCCACCGCGGCACCAGATGCGCAGCTCCTCACGCTCGACTACCTCGACCGAACCCACATCCTCTGACCCGCACCACTCTCATCCGCTCCACGCCGACCCGCACCACTCTCATCCGCTCCACGCCGACCCGCACCACTCTCATCCGCTCC
>CBESNA010000021.1:0-63255 GCA_965530755.1 uncultured Acidimicrobiia bacterium
CGTTGCATCATCGCACAGCGAGTCAGCGAGTCAGCGAGTCAGCGAGTCAGCGAGTTCAGCGAGTCCGGTGTTCGGTTCCGGCGCCGGCGGTGATGAACAGCACTCGGGGCATGTCGCCATCGACGACGTCGGCGGTGTGCCACACGCCTGGAGGATTGATCACGTACTCGCCGCCGGTGATGGTGGTGGGCACCTCGGCACCGTCGATCTCCTGGATCAGGGTCACGGTGCCCTCGACGCACATTACGACCTCGGCTCCGACCGGGTGCATCTCCCACACGTCCCACGACTCGGTGAACGAATGCATCGTGACGAGGCGGCCCTCCGCTCCGTCGCCGCTGTGGCGCTCGCCGTAGCCGCCGTACCACTCCATCTCGCCGGTGAACTCCGGCTCGACCTCCGCGGTGGCGCCAAGGCCGAGATGAATGGGGTTGGTCGAAATCTGGTGGTTGGACATGATCAGATCACCACGACCGAGCGCAACACGCCGCCGCCCTCCATCTTGTGGAAGGCCTCCTCGACCGAGTCGAGGTCGATGGTCTCGGAGACGAACCCGTCGAGGTTCAGGCGCCCCTGGAGGTACAGGTCGATGAGCATCGGGAAATCGCGGCTCGGCAGGCAGTCGCCGTACCAACTCGACTTGAGCGATCCGCCTCGTCCGAAGATGTCGATGTAGGGGAGTTCGATCTTCATCGTCGGGTTGGGGACACCGACGAGGACAACGGTGCCGGCGAGGTCCCGCGCGTAGAACGCCTGCTCGTAAGTCTTGGGCAGTCCGATCGCCTCGATGGCGACATCCACTCCGTTGCCGTCGGTGAGCTCACGAATGCGTTCCACCGGGTCTTCGTTCGCCGAGTTGATCGTGTGTGTGGCACCGAACTGCTTGGCCAACTCGAGCTTGGCGTCGTCGATGTCGACGGCGATGATGATGCTCGCTCCAGCCAGCCGAGAGCCCTCGAGCGCAGCGTTGCCGACGCCGCCGCAGCCGAAGACGGCGACCGAGTCACCCCGCCCGACCTCACCGGTGTTCATCGCCGCACCGAGTCCGGCCATCACACCGCAACCCAACAGGCCGGCTGCCTCAGGGCGGGCCGCCGGATCGACCTTGGTGCACTGACCGGCGGCCACCAGCGTCTTGTCGCAGAAGGCGCCGATGCCGAGGGCCGGAGAGAGCTCGGTGCCGTCGAGGAGCGTCATCTTCTGCTTCGCGTTGTGAGTGGCGAAGCAGTACTGCGGCTTGCCCTTCTTGCAGGCCCGACACTGGCCACACACGGCCCGCCAGTTGAGGATGACGTAGTCGCCGGGAGCGACCTCGGTCACGCCCTCGCCGACCGACTCCACGAGCCCGGCCGCCTCATGGCCGAGGAGGAACGGGAACTCGTCGTTGATGCCGCCCTCGCGATAGTGGAGATCGGTGTGGCAAACGCCGCAAGCCTGGATGGCGACGACCGCTTCCCCGGGCCCAGGATCGGGAACGACGATGGTCTCGACCGACACCGGCTCGCCCTTGGCTCGGGCGATGACTCCACGGACTTCTTGCGGCATGACGGACCTCACGGTTGGGCTGATGGACGTGCCTCGGCACCGTAGTTGGTGAGAAATCGCTGGCGCGGCGGCAACGGCGAATCTAGGGTGCCAACCAAGCACCGAGCGAGTCGCTCGGTTCGAGCCGAAGGGAGGCCCTGCAGATGACTGTTCGATCCGCAAAACGCCACCCCGGACGCCCCTGTGACCTTCGGTCACCCCGATTTGCTCGCTGAAGCTCGCAACATCGCGCGTGAAAAGGCATTGGTGCCGGCCGGGTCAACACCCGATCCTTCACACGAGAGCTCGAACGAACCATGCACCAGTTCACCGGAGATGCCGATCTCCCGGACACCACCTCCATCGACCCGTCCCATCCGACGCCCAGACGACCACCGGATTGGCTGATACCGGCGCCATACGAGGACGCCGATCTCGGCGTGCTTCGCACCGGCAAGGAAGCCCAGATCAACCTCGTCGAGCGCTCGCCTTCGCCCGTCCCGGGGCAGCCCGCGCGTCCGAGCATCCTGCTTGCTCAGAAGCGTTACATGCCGCGCCACGTCAAGAACAAGGGCCAACTCGAGGCCATGGGTGTGCAGAAGGCCTCCACCTTCCGCAACGACGCGGCGTATCGGGAGGGCCGCCAGTTTCGCAAGACCCGTGATCGCCGCGCTGTCGAGCGGATGTCAGCCCACGGCAAGCGACTCTTGCAGTCGCGCTGGACTGGCCACGAGCACGACGTCATGGCTGTCCTCTGGGCCAAAGGTCTGCGGACCCCATACCCAGTGGCCTACGGAGACGACGTCTTCCTGATGGAGTACGTCGGCGATCGCAGCGGGGCAGCTCCTCATCTCGCTCGTGCTCGACTCGACGCCGGGCAGCTCGAGTCGGCGTACAAGCAGCTGGTCGATGGACTCTTCGTGATGACAGCGGCCGGTTGGGTGCACGGCGACCTGTCGGCCTTCAACCTCCTGTGGTGGAACGACGAACTCTGGTTCATCGATCTCCCGCAGGCGATGGAGCTCGCCGCAAATCCGCAAGGTCTGAACTTCATTCACCGGGACGTGATGAACGTGACTGCATGGTTCGGGCAACACGGCCTCGATGTCGACGGGGAAGCCCTCTTTGCCGAACTGCTCGCCGTGGTGTGAGCGGGTCGGCTCATCGATCAGTCGGCGGACGGATCAGAGGAAAGTGCGCGCATGTGATGGTCGATGGCGCGGATGGCGCCGTCGAGATCGCTCGGGTGCACGGTGGCGATGACGACCGCGTCGTCTGGTCGGTGCCAGGTCGGGTCGGAGACGTCGGGGCGCTCGACCAACACCGTCGGCAGACCGGCCGATCGGTACCCCTCGACGATCACGAGGTCGGCGTCGGCGAAGAAGAGGCCGACCAGTGAGGTGAGCGGGGGTGCGACACCGGTGTCGCTCATCCAGGCCAACTGGTTCGACCCGACCAACAACGTGTCCGCGCCGGCCTTTCGCATCCGCCATGAGTCCTTGCCCTCGGTATCGAGCTCGATGCGGTGAGCGTCGTGTTTGACGCCGGCGACCCGCATTCCCCGCTCGCTCAGCGATTTGATGACCCGTTCGACCAGCGTGGTCTTGCCGGTCCCGGACGGTGCGACGAAGGAGATCATTGGAGGCGCCACCGGCGCAGTCTGCCCGCCGCTGCGCTCGGTTCATCGCCGCGCCGGAGTGTCATCGCCCGCAGATCGTCATCGACCGAGCTGACCCTCAGCCCGGGAGTACCTCGATCGCATCGTTGTCCATGATCGAGCGCACCGAGCGGCCGAGGATTGTGCGCAGCAGTCGGCGCTGCCGCTCGTTCCAGTGCTCCCACGACGAGAACCCCGAGACGCCGTAGATGAAGCAGTGCGCCAACACGATGCGGTATTTGGACCATGCTTCGTCGAAGGGGTAATCGACGCCGTTCGCGGCGAGTACCGAGAGGTAGTGACGTACGAGCGCCTCGTCATTGCCGGCTCGGATGTCGCTGTCGACCGATTGGCCGACGAAGTAGGCGACGTCGTAGAGCCCACATGCGAAGCCACTGATCTGGAAGTCGATCATGGTGATCGAGTCGCCTGGGCCGTAGAAGACGTTGTCCGATCGCCAGTCCCCGTGGACGAAGGTGGCCGGCGTGCTCATCTCCTCGAGCAGCCAAGGCACGAGCTCGCCGAATCGGTTTCCGAGAGCAATCGTCTCGGGCGTCAGGAGGTCGCCGCCGTGCTCCTGGCACGCGGCCCAGCCGCCTTCGAACACGCCAGGCAAGGCAGCGACGTAGACCTCGTTCTTGACCGGGAGGAAGGTGTTGCTGAGGGCCGCGATGTCGCTGTGGTCCCACCACGCAGCGTGGAACTGGGCCATCGATGACAGCGCCGCCATGGCATCGTCGAGGCCGACCCCGTCGATCTGATCGACCGTGCGCAGGCTGCCGGCGTCCTCCATCACCAACACGAAGTCGGTGCTGTCGTCAGCGATCCTCGATCCGTACACAGACGGGCTGCCGAAGGGAGCGTCCGGCGCGATCTGCTCGTAGAAGGCGAGCTCTCGCGGATAGAACCCGAGCACGTCTGCGGTGAACCGCTGCGTCTCGTCGTCGATCGGGAGCTTCACGATCGCCGTCGCAGGACCTGTGCCTCCCTCGTAAGTCATCGAGACGCGGAACAGCTCGCTGAGCATGCCACCCTCGGCGACCAGGTCCGTTGCTTCGATCGTCTTCACCGAGGTCGTCTCGTCGATGGTGCCGGACGATCGCAACACTTCACTCATCCACTCGGGGGTCAACCCCGCCTGGTCCCTGATGAGCTCGAACGTCATGTGTCCTCCCGCAATCGTCGGTCACATGCGTATCACGAACGGCGAATTCGCGTAGCGGTCAGATGCGGTCGACCGCAGGAAGGCCGTCGATCGACGATGCGTTCTTCTCGGCCCAGTACGCAGCGAAGTCGTCGCTCGATTTGTTGGCCGACCACTTCGGGAGAGTGTCCCTCTGCTCGACGAAGGTCATCTTCGGCACGGCGAACCCACACGAGCTCGATGTTCGGTCGATGTCGGACGTGATGATCGAGCGGATGCCCTTCCGCTCGCCGAAGAGAGGTGCGAGCTCGGCGAATGCTGCGTCGCCCGGGCGGTGCACCTCGCCCCTGCCGTAGAAACGAACGATGTCCGGCTTGCCGTCGAAGGCACAGAACATGAAGGTGATCCGGCCGTTCTGGCGGACGTGAGCGATGGTCTCGGCGCCGCTGCCGGTGAGGTCGAGATACGCGACGCGGTTGGGTCCCAGAACGCGAAAGGAATCCAGCCCCTTGGGCGAGAGGTTGACCCTGCCCTCATCGCCGCTCGGAGCGGTGGCGACGAAGAAGAGATGTTGGCGTTCGACGAACCCACTCATGGCGTCGGTGATCGATTCGTATGCGGTGGCCATCAGGAGGGGTCCTCTGCCTTTGTGTTGTCGCGTGTCGTCGACCCGAGGCGGGTTCGTGGGTGCCGATACTCGCGTTCGACGGTGGCGATTCGCACGGCGTAGTCGGCGTACCAACGGTCAATGCCTTCTCGCTGTGCCGCAAGGTGCTCGGCCACGGTCTTCCAGGCCCGGGCGTCATCGTGTGAGCTCCAGTACGACACCGTGATCCCGGTTTGCTGGTCAGCCGACGACTCGATGCCGAGGTATCCCGGTTGCCCGGCTGCCAATCGTTCCATCGATTCGGCCATCGCTGCATACCCCCCGGTGTCACCGGATCTGACCGTCCGGAAGATCACGGCGGTGTACGGCGGCTCCGGAGTCGAAGCAAGAAGGTTCTCGTTGGCCATTCGGCCGAAACTACTCGCCGCCGCTCACGATCGGAGGCGAATTGCCGATGGGACGACGTGAAGACCCGTCTCATTGCCGCGTGCTGCGTTCTCCTCGTCGGAGCATCGTGTGGAGCAGCCGCCGATGTCGCCTCTGGCGACGGTCCGACATCGATCCCGATGCTGGACACGGTCGAGGCGTCGACGTCGAGCGCGTCGATCGCGGAAGAGACCACGACGACCATCGCTGATGTCACGACGACGAGCCCGTCCTCGACCGCTGTTACTTCCTCGACCACTGCAGCGCCGACCACCAAGCCCCCGACCACGTCGCCGCCGACGACGGTTGATCCCTTCGCCCCATACTGCGCCTCGTACACCCAACTGTCGGAGATCGACACGGCGCTGGACCCGAACGACCCCGCGGGGATCGAAGCAGTGTTCACGTCTCTCGAGGCGGCGTGGATCGACGCCGCCTCTGTCGCCCCAGCGGTGATTGCCGACGAGGTCGAGACGATGCGCACCTTCATCGTCCAGCTTCGCCAATTGCTCGCTGCGAACGACTACGACTTCGGGGCCGTCATCGCCGAGGCATCCGAGCTCGAGCAGGAGCTCGGCGCCGACACCGCACAGATCCTTGTCAAACAGTTCGGCTACCTCGAGTGCGACATCGACCCTGATCTCCCCGAGGACGAGACGGCCGTCTTCTACGCGAGCCTCCTGAACACAGCCGACCGTCGAGGAGTTCTCGCCGATCTACTCACCGACGATGGCACCTTCTCGGCTGCCGGCGCCACGTGCTTCGCCGATCGGGCGTCAGCCGAGGTGATGTTCCCGCTCGTCGGTGCGCCGTCGACAGACGAGCAAGAGGCAGCGCTCTCGCAGGTCCTGGGGATCTGCCAACTTTCGAAGGGTGGTTCGTGATGATCGACCAGCAGCCGTGTGTCGAGGACACAACGCTCAGCGACGATGAAGTGATCGAGGACAACCGAGTCGGTCCTGTCGCTCGTTTCGACGAGACGCACAAGGTGCTCTGGATCGCTGAGACACCACTGCCGTTCCGGCCCGGCACCGGACGCGACGCTGAGTTGATCGAGCTGCTGGGTGTCTCGATCCGTGTGCTCCGAGGTCTCGAACCGGACGAGCCGTGTCTGCTCCGTCGTTCCGAGTTCAGTGTTCTGGCCGAGCTCCTCGATCTCGACGATCCGGACCTGCGGGTCCACCTCCGCACCCATCTCGGACTCAGCCGACGGCAGGCGGGCGACACCGCGATGCAGTTGCGGCGAACCGCCGAGGAGAAGATCGTCGTCGACGAGTCGTGATCTTCGGTGGCAACTGCCGCGCGATCTGCTTGACTGGTCAACTGTGACGTTCCGCCGCGACCTCCTCGTAGTACTCATCACCTAGCGCACGCCGTTCTTCGTCGTGCGCTGAGCCTCCCTCTCGGGAGGCTTTCTTGTTTTTCCCCGCCTGTCCGCCAGACTGCACCCGCCCCACGTTCCACCGGAGTACCCATGAGCAACCCAGAGCGCATCAACGGAGGCGAAGCCCTCATCCGCAGCCTCGAACTCGAAGGTGTCGAGGTGGTGTTCGGCTACCCGGGTGGCGCGATTCTCCCCGTCTACGATCCGATCATCGGCTCACCGATCCGCCACGTGCTCGTGCGTCACGAGCAGGGCGCAGGCCACATGGCCGAGGGTTACGCCCACGCCACGGGAAAGCCAGGCGTGTGCATGGTCACCAGCGGGCCGGCGGCCACGAACGTCGTCACGCCGCTGGCCGACGCCATGCTCGACTCCGTCCCGATGGTGTGCATCACGGGCCAGGTCGCCTTGTCGGCCATTGGCACCGATGCATTCCAGGAGTGCGACACGACCGGCATCACCCGTTCGATCACGAAGCACAACTTCCTGGTCACGAGAGCCGAGGACATCCCGCAGACCATTCGGGAGGCGTTCCACATCGCCACGACGGGACGCCCGGGTCCTGTGCTCGTCGACGTGCCGAAGAACATCGTCGACGCCAACAATCCTGATGCGTATTTCGACTGGGAGTGGCCTGAGGACTTCGACCTCCCCGGCTATCGGCCCAACACCACGCCTGAGGCGCAGTCGATCGCTGATGCGGTCGAGCTGATTGCTGCCGCCGAGCGTCCGGTGCTCTACGTCGGTGGCGGCGTCCTCAAGGCCCGCGGGGCGGCCGCTCTGCTCGAGTTGGCCGAGACCACCGGGATTCCCGTCGTCACCACGCTCATGGCTCGCGGAGCGTTCCCTGACAGTCACGAGCTCTGCCTCGGGATGCCCGGCATGCACGGGAACTACACCGCCATCACGGCCATCCAGCAATGCGATCTGCTCATCGCGATGGGCAGTCGCTTTGATGACCGTGTCACCGGCAAGGTGGGCGCCTTCGCTGCCGGCGCCAAGGTCATCCACGTCGACATCGACCCGGCGGAACACGGCAAGGTCAGGATTCCAGACGTTCCCGTCGTCGGGGATTGTCGCATTGCGATGGAGCTCATGCTCGAGCGGCTGAAGGTTCAGGGACTCGGCGAGCAGCCCGACCTCACCCCGTGGCGTCAGCAGATCTCCGGTTGGCAGGAGAAGTACCCGCTCACCTACGAGCAGTCCGAACCGGGTCAGTTGATCAAGCCGCAGTACGCCATCGAGCGGCTGCGCGATCTCTCGCCGGACGACACGATCGTGTGCTCCGGCGTCGGTCAGCACCAGATGTGGGCCAGTCAGTACTGGCACTTCGATTATCCGTACACGTGGATCAATTCTGGTGGTCTCGGCACGATGGGTTTCTCGATTCCCGCCGCCATCGGCGCCAAGGCAGGGATGCCGGATCGCACCGTCTGGGCGATCGACGGCGACGGCAACTTCCAGATGACGGCGCAAGAGCTGGTCACCGCTTCGGTCGAGAAGATCCCGATCAAGGTGGCGCTGATGAACAACGCCTATCTCGGCATGGTGCGCCAGTGGCAGTCGCTCTTCTACGAGGAGCGGCTCAGCGAGGTGTACCTCAGCCATGACATGCCCGACTACGTGAAGTGGGCCGAGGCGATGGGGTGCGTTGCCTTCCGGGTCGAGGACCCAGACGAGGTCGATGCCGTGATCGCAAAGGCCAACGAGATCAACGATCGTCCGGTCGTGATCGAATTCCGTTGCCACAGCGAGGAAAACGTCTACCCGATGGTCGTCGCCGGGGGTTCGAACGACGATGTGATCGTCGATCCGAGCCAGCAGTCCAAGCTCGACGCCGAGCGAGCTGCCGCCGCCGCAAGCCATGGGAGTGCACGATGAACCGGCCAGGAGATCTACAGCAACACGTCCTCGCCGTGCTCGTCGAGAACAAGGCGGGCGTGCTCGCACGTGTCGCCGACCTCTTCGCTCGGCGCAGCTACAACATCGTGTCGCTCAACGTCGCGCCGACTGACGACGAGCGCGTCAGTCGCATCACGATCGTCGTTGATGTCGAGAAGGCTCCGCTCGATCAGATCGTGAAGCAGCTGTTCAAGCTGATCAACGTCGTGGAGATTCTGGAGATGATCCCCGAGGCATCTCTCGTTCGCGAGATGGTCGTGCTGAACATCGAGGTCGACGACGCTCGCAAGCCCGAGCTCGTGGCGGTTGTCGATCGGCTGCACGGCCGTGTCCTCCATGACGAAGCTGGCCACGTGATGGTGAGCCTCGCCGGTGAGCCGCACGAGATCGACGCGATCGAACACGAGCTCAGTGCTTTCGACATCGTCGATATTCAGCGCACCGGCAAGGTCGCGCTGCGCATCGTCGGCAACGACGTCCCTCTCACGCGAGCGTGACCCGTCGATCGCTCGGATCCATCGGCACTTCGGTGCCAAAACCATGACGCAGCACTAGCGTCGCCAACGCACAAGCGCCCAACAGGAGAAACCCGTGGCCAACATCTATTACGAAGCCGACGCCGATCGTTCGCTCATTGCCAACCGCAAGGTGGCCGTGCTCGGGTACGGATCGCAGGGCCACGCCCATGCCCTCAACCTGAAGGAGTCCGGCATCGACGTGCGCATCGGTCTTCGTGAGGGCTCATCCTCCAAGGCCAAGGCCGAGGAAGCTGGTCTGAAGGTGCTGTCGGTCGCCGATGCGGTCGCCGAAGCCGACGTGATCATGATGCTGATGCCGGACACCGAGATGGGCGCCATCTACACCGAGTCGGTCGAGCCGAATCTCTCCGATGGCGACGCCCTGTTCTTCGCTCACGGATTCAACATCAGATTCGAACTGATTTCGCCGCCGGACAACGTCGACGTCTGCATGGTGGCCCCGAAGGGCCCTGGTCACCTGGTGCGTCGCACCTACGTCGAGGGTGGTGGCGTTCCGGCGTTGATCGCCGTCGAAAACGACGCCACCGGCAACGCCAAGGGCTTGGCTCTCGCCTATGCCGACGCCATCGGCGGTGCCCGGGCCGGTGTCATCGAGACCACGTTCACCGAGGAGACCGAGACCGACCTGTTCGGCGAGCAGGCCGTGTTGTGCGGCGGTACCACCGCTTTGGTGCAGGCCGGATTCGAGACCCTCATCGAGGCCGGCTACCAGCCCGAGGTCGCCTACTTCGAGTGTCTCCACGAGCTGAAGCTCATCGTCGACCTCATGTACGAAGAGGGCATCGCCGGCATGCGCTACTCGGTCAGCGACACGGCCGAGTGGGGAGACCTCACCAGCGGTCCCCGTATCATCAACGCCGACGTGAAGGCGACGATGAAGGATGTACTCACCGAGATCCAGGATGGCACATTCGCCCGGAACTGGGTCGAGGAGAGCCGCTCCGGTCGGGAAACGTTCACTGCGTTGGAGAACGCCGGCCACGATCATCCGATCGAGGTCGTTGGCAAGAAACTGCGTTCGATGATGCCGTGGATCAGCCAGGGCAAAGCGAGCGTGCGGGAGACCTCCGGCGGCCAAGGCTGAGCGGTGCCCTAGGCACCTATGTTCGGCCCGCCGAGGTGGCTGAACAAGAAGGCCCCGGTCTGAGTCCACGCTGCCGCGGCTGCCTTCGGGTTGGAGAAGTGTGGCGCAAATCGGTTGTCGAAAGCGTGCCCTGCGCCCGGGTGCCTGTCGACGACGACATGGTGGTTGTCCACCGCAGCTGCCTTGATACTGGCGACTGCATCGTTCGTTATGAACGGGTCGTCGTCGCCGAAGTGCAGGAGTGTTGGACACTCGATGGTGTGGAGGTCGTCGAGATGGTCGGCCACCCCGGAGCCGTAGTAGCAGACGGCACAGGCCGGGTCGAAGGCCTTCGCCACCCGGAACGCCTGTGTCCCGCCGAAGCAGAACCCGACGACGCCGACGGCGCCGGTCACTTCGGGTAGTCCTTCCAGGTGCGCCAGCGCAGCGCCCAGATCTGCGAGCCCGGTGTCGGGATCCCATGCGGCCGCCACTTCCATCGCTGGTCCGATGTTGTCCTGGTCGGAGGAGTCAAACGTGATTCCGGGCTGCTGCCGCCAGAAGACGTCCGGGGTGAGGACGACGTGGCCAAGTCGAGCGAGCCGATCTGCGACGTCCTTGACGTAGTCATTGATGCCGAAGATCTCCTGGATCAGAAGTACGCCTGATCGATGCATCCCGGTCGGGAGTGTGACAAGCGCATCAAAGGACCCGCCGTCCGGGGCCTCGATCGCTTCTGTACGAGTCGTCTGCATGGTGCTCCTTTTGAACGAGTCGGTTCCGAACTCGTCTCCGCAGAGAGAGGATTGTCCTTGTGCGGGCCGGCCGATCAGAGACAAAGGTCCCGCATCACCGCCGACCCACCGTCTCGCGGGAGGCTAGAAGCCGAAGGTGGCGTTGATCTCGGCCATGCCGGGGTCGGCCCCGAGGTCGTCTCCCCGAGTGATGAGCGCCAGCTTCGTCCGACGCCGCAAGAGGTCGTCTGGTCGCACGATCATCTCGCGCTCGGCCATCACCGGCAGTTCGGCGCGAAGCAGGTCGCTGTCGGCCAACACCGGCTCGGCCAGGGCCGGGTCCTCGCGGATGAGTTCGATGACACGGTGCGCTGCCGTTCCGTGCCGACGCCAGATCACTTCGGCAATGCTGTCGGCCCGCTCGACATCCGGCGCACGGTCGAGACCGACCGCTGTGGCAGATGCCTTGAACACTTCCCACTCGGTGCTGTCCGGCTCGCCGAACCAGCGGCCGGGCGACCGTCGCCCACGTATGCCGAGCGACTCGAGTTCTTCGGCGATCTCGTCGCCGACGTTGAGGCAGTCGGTCAGTTTGCCGCCGAAAATGGTGACGACCCGCTTCTGCTTGTCGGTCTCGATCTCGTGCTTGCGGGACAGCGAAGTCCAGTCGACGTCGGTCTGGTCGTTGCCGTCGTTCTTGACGACGAGTGGCCGAACGCCGCACCGCTCGCTGATGATGTCCGACCTGGTCAAGGGTGTTTCGAGGTCGAGTCTCGCGTTGATCTGTTCGAGCAGGAAGTCGCGGTCCTCGTCGAGGACGCCCTCGTTCGGGTTCTCGGTCCGGGTGTCGGTCGTGCCGATGACGGATCGATGCGCCATCGGGATGACGTAGAAGAGCCGACCGGTGTCGTCGAAGAAGGCCAGGACCCGCTCGTTGTCGGTCAGCTTCGGGACGATCAGGTGGATGCCTTTGGAGTAGACGATCCGGTGCTCGGTCTCGAGGTCGATACGGTCGTTGAGGCCATCGACGAACGGACCGCCGGCATTGACGATTGCCGATGCGGTGACCTCGTGTGAGGTGCCGTCGATCTGGTCGGTGACCCGGACCTTCCAGCCATCGCTGGTCTGCTCAGCAGCGTCGACCGAGCAGTAGTTGACCGCCGTCGCCCCGTGATCGAGCGCCACTCGAACGTACTCCCACACGAATCGGGAGTCGTTGTCCGGAAGGTAGGCATCGGCGTAGCGAATGCCGCCCATGGCGGTGTCGGTGTTGACCACCGGTTCCGCCTTCTCGATGCCCTTCGCCCGGTAGAACCGCGGTGACTTCGTGGCGAACCGGCCGATGCCCCAGTAGCCCACAGAGCCGAGGGCAGCCAAGGCCAACGGAAAGGGAGCGCTCTTGTCGAGCGTCGCGAGGAAATCGATCTCCTTGATACGGGTGGGGTAGCTCTTGAGCATCAGATTTCGGGATGTGCAGAGGTCCCACACGAGCTTGAGCTCGTAGTTCTCGAGATACTTGAAACCACCCCAGACCAGGTTCGATGACTCCTGGCTGGTGAAACTGGCGAAGTCATTGCGTTCGACGACGGCAACCTCGATTCCGCGCGCTGCAAGTGCCGCCGCGCTGACGGCGCCGTTGATGCCGCCTCCGACGACCAGGACATCGAAGTGTCCGCCGCTCAAGCGTTCGATGTTCTGATGCCGCAATGTCACCTGCGGAACAGTAGCCAAGGGCGATCGATTTCGGGTTGTTTCGACGGCGTGACCGATGCCTCGTCCGCTCTCGAGACGAGTTCGAGAGGGTCGTCGCCGTAGAGGTGTGCTAATCACCTCCTGGCCAGTTACATCGTCAGCCGAAAGGAATCGACATGGGTGAGTTCGTCAACATCGAGGAATCCGGGACCGACAAGGTGGCGATTCTCCGCCTGGATCGGCCGAAGGTCAACGCCCTCAATCTGCAGGTTGGCGTCGAGTTGCTCGCAGCCGCTCAGGAGTTGGCCGGTCGGGACGACATCCGCAGCGTCGTCCTCTACGGCGGAGACCGCTTCTTCGCCGCCGGCGCCGACATCGCCGAGTTTCCGATCGAGGGCGACGTTCGCGACCCCTCTCCGATGGTCGACCCGCTGAACGATGCGATCTTCGCCATCGAGAACCTTCCGCAGATCACGGTCGCTGCGGTCAACGGGTTCGCACTCGGGGGAGGCTGCGAGCTCTCCATGAGCACCGATTTCCGGATCTGTGGCGAGGGTGCCAAGTTCGGCCAGCCCGAGATCCTGCTCGGCATCATTCCCGGGGCCGGTGGTACGCAGCGCCTCACGCGCCTCGTCGGTGTGACGAAGTCCAAGGAACTCAACTACACCGGCCGCATGGTGAACGCGGCCGAGGCGCTCGCCATCGGTCTGGTTTCGGCGGTCCATCCGGACGAGGCCGTCCTCGAAGAGGCCGTTGCGATGGCGGCATCCTTCGCCAACGGACCTGCTGCGCTGCGCCACTGCAAGAAGGCGATCATGGACGGCCTCCACGTCTCGCTCGAAGAAGCGATCGCAGTCGAGAAGCGGGAGTTCGCAGCCTCGTTCCAGACCGACGACGCGGTGACCGGCATCACCAGCTTTCTCGAGAAGGGCCCCGGCAAAGCGACGTTCAGCGGAACGTGAGGAACGCCTCTCCGCCAGAGACTGACATCGGCGAGATCCTCGTCCGTGCAGACTTCAGAAGGGGATCAGCGGGCATTGGTGCCAGCTATCCTCGCCCTGATGCCCGCTGACCGCCCGGCTCGGGTCTGACCGTGCTCTTCAATTCGGTTCAGTTCGTCCTGTTCTTCGTGGCGGTGCTCGTCCTTCATTGGGTGGCGAAGCCGCATTGGCGGAATCCGATCCTGCTCGTGGCGTCGTACGTCTTCTACGGGATGTGGGATTGGCGCTTCCTGGGCCTCTTGTTGGTCTCGACCGTCGTCGACTACTCGGTTGCCCGTCTGCTCGAGGGGGATCGGCCGGCGCGAACGCGTCGTGCTCTCCTTGCGACTTCGATGGTCGTGAACCTGGGGATCCTCGGGTTCTTCAAGTACGCGAATTTCTTCGCCGACGGCTTCGTCGATCTCGCCGGATCAGTCGGACTGGCGCCGGGCCAGTTCACGCTGGAAGTGATCCTGCCGGTCGGCATCAGCTTCTACACCTTCCAGACGATGTCGTATTCGATCGACGTCTACCGACGGCGTATGGAACCGTGCCGCAGCCTCATCGACTTCGCGACGTACGTGGCGTACTTCCCGCAACTCGTCGCTGGTCCGATCGAGCGCGCTCACAACCTGCTGCCACGTCTCCAACGAACCGATCGTTCCATCGGTCGTGCCGAGATCGAGTCCGGACTCGGCCTCATCCTGCTAGGTCTCGCGAAGAAGGTGGTTCTCGCCGACGGCGTTGCATCGGTGGCCGACAAAGCTTTCAGTGATCCATCCAGCCTGTCGTTCGTTGCTGTCGCGGCAGGTGTCCTGGCCTTCTCGATCCAGATCTACGGCGACTTCTCGGGTTACACCGACATCGCACGAGGCGTCTCGCGGTTGCTCGGCGTGGAACTCCTCGTGAACTTCCGCCAGCCCTACCTCGCTCGCAACATCACCGAGTTCTGGCGGCAGTGGCACATCTCGTTGTCGAACTGGCTTCGTGACTATCTCTACATTCCCTTGGGCGGCAATCGGCGTGGGAGCGCACTCACCATCGTGAACCTCATGGTCACGATGCTGCTCGGCGGACTCTGGCACGGGGCCTCGTGGAACTTCGTCGTCTGGGGCGGTTTGCACGGGCTCTACCTCGTGATGCACCGCCTCATGCGTGCCGGGCGTGTCGCTGCCAGCCAGCCAACGTGGCGTGACATCCCAGCAATCGGTCTCACGTTCGGCGTCGTCTCGGTCACCTGGATCTTCTTCCGGGCCGCCGACTTCGGAACGGCGGCCGACGTCTTCCGAGCGCTTGCGTTCCAATCCGGGTTCACCGACCGAGGCGACCTGCTGCTCGTGACCCTGACGCTGATCGCAATGGTGGGAGTTGATGTGACGACACGATTCGATCTCGTCTCGCCCGCTCTGCTCCGTCAGCGTCCGGCGCTGGCCGCAGCGATGGTCTCGACCGCGCTGCTGTCCCTCTTGCTCTTTTCGGGTGGAGTACCTCGCCCCTTCGTGTACTTCCAATTCTGATGCGTCGACCTTGGTTCTTCCCGAGCGGTCTTGCGGTTCTTCTGCTGGCCGCTGCCTGCTCGACGACCGACGACGCAGCTTCCTACGCGATGGCTGACGAGATCATCGCGTCGATCGACCAACCGGTCACTCGTGCCGTCGCCTCCGACGATTGCACACGAACCGTCGTGATCGACGAGTACGGATTCGAAA
This sequence comes from uncultured Acidimicrobiia bacterium, assembly GCA_965530755.1. Taxonomy (GTDB): domain Bacteria; phylum Actinomycetota; class Acidimicrobiia; order Acidimicrobiales; family SZUA-35; genus SZUA-35. The sequence goes on from CBESNA010000021.1 coordinate 15,362, forward strand.
CCGAAACCGCTGTGTGCGCACCGTCAGATCCCGACTCCGCAGTTGATGGCGGCGATGCCAGCCCTGATCCCGATGTCGGGGCCGCTGACGGTGTTGAGCCGTCGATCAACGTCGACGCACTGTTGTCCGATGACTCAGCGCTTCCGCTCGATCTGTTCGCGACGCTCGTCGGGAATGTTCCCGATGATGATCTCCGCAGGCCGCTCGGAGCGCTCTCGCTGCTGCTCGACGATCTGGATGGATCCTGCGGTATCGACCCCGAGGTCTGGACCGATGCCGCGGAGACCGCTGCCGCCGAGATCGAAGAAATAGCGGTTTCCTTCGAAGCAGCTTCGGCGGTTGAAGTAGAGGCAGGTGAGGGCGCGATCGCCGGCTATATCGGCTCATCATCGGCCAGGCTGCTGGCACGGGCATTGCTGGACCGAGCCGTTCTGCTCACCGGCTGCGGTGGCGGGCCCGACCTTCCACTGGATCCGACGGGTGCGATCACGCTTCGGCTCAACGTGGCGACAGCAACGGTTGCCACGGCGGTCGAGCACCTCGGGAGGGTTCTTCGCGGTTTCGAAGGCGATCCGCTGTTCTTCCACCCAGACGAGCTCGCGCACCTTCGCTGGATGCGCACGACGCCGGAACCGGTGGAGTTCGTCGTCGTTGGCACGTCGCAGGCCACGCATGGCATCTCTCCGATCCAACTCGGCGAGGCGAGTGGCCGGGTGGTTGGGTCGGTCGCGATTCCGGGGTCGGTGGCCGAGGTTCAGCAGCATTGGCTGCCGACGGTGATGAACGAGATCGATCCCGGAACGATCATCTGGGCAGTCGGCCCGATCGATCTCGTCGTGGGTTGCGTCGATGATGGGAGGGGAGCGACATTCGCCGAGACGGCTGCTCGTCGGGCCGCTTCGTTCGAGCGGTTCGGTTGGCTCAGCAACCTCCCTCCGATCGACCGAGTCCTTGGACCCGTCGGCAACGAGGTGTACCTCGAGACGCCGATCGGTCAGTTGGCGGCGGCTCGTTATCCAGGCAATCGACTGGGCGAGGCCGTACGACTCGGAAGTATCTCGCAGGTAGCGATCGAGGAGCACCGGGCCAACTTCGGCCCGGCGTTCGAGCGAGGCGAGTATTGCGAGGATCGTGCCGCCTTGATCAAGTCGATCATCGAGGACCTTCGGGCCGATGGCCGCGAGGTCGTGCTCGTCGGTATGCCCGTCTCGCCTGACCTCGTGCCGTTCTACCCGGGCGGGAGTGATGCGCTCTCACAGGTGATGGAGCGCTTCCGGGGCGAAGTCGCCGAGCCGACCGGCGTTCCGTTCGTCGATCTCACCGAGGCCATCCAGGAGGCACGCTATTGGTCTGATTGGGTGCACCCGACCGCCGAGGGTTCGACGGAGTACACGGCAGCGATCGCCAATGCGTTGGCGAACCTGGGGGTCTGGTGACCTCGAGACGATTCTTTTCGAGGTGGATCCTCACCGCGCTCGTTGTTGCTGCGTTGTTCGAGGGAGGAGCTCGGTTGACGATGGCCGCTGCCGATCCCGTCGTCTTGCTCTGGCATGACCACACGGCGCAGTTGAAGATCCAGCAGATGGAGGCGCGGGGAGAGGTCGATGTTGTCGTGATTGGAACCTCGATGGCACAACAGGACCTCGTCCCCGGCGAACTCCTCGGCCAGCTCCCCGAAGTCGACTCGATCTACAACGCGGCACTGAATGCCGGGGTACCGGAGATCATGGAGCCCTGGTTGCTCGACCAGGTGGAACCGCGGCTTGCCCCGGACGTCGTGGTCTGGGGACTGTCGGCGCTCGACTTCTCAGCCGTGTACGGCGATGCGGTGGTTCAGGCGTACGAGCGTGCTCCGGCGACGGCCACCGGGGTCCTCGGCGAGCTCGACCGAAGCGGATCCGAACTGTCGGAGTTGGTCCGGAACCGTCGGGTTCTGCGCAGTCCATCGGCGATCTTCGGACCGGAGCAGGACCGGACGTCCGAAGCTCGCGATGGAGCCCTCGCTGTCCTCGGCCTCGATGGCGAACGTCGCGATTTCACTGTCGTCGACGATGAGGCGCGACTGGCCGAGATCGCCGGTCGAATCACCCCGTTCGAACTCGATCGGGATGACTTCGCCGCGATCATTCGTACCGTCGGCGTGTTGCGTGAGCGTGGCGTCTTCGTCGTCTTTGTCGAGCTCCCGACGCCGAGACGGTTTCGTGCGCTGTTTCCAGCCGGCCCGGAGCAGCAACACGTCGTGACCGAAGCACTGATGGGGCTGAGCGACGAACTCGACGTCCCGCTCATCACGCTCGACATGGCCGCCGGCAGCCCCGTCGCCCCTGGCCCGCTCCGGGATGGGGAGTTCATCGATTTCACGCACCTGAACGCGGATGGCGCACTCCGCTTCTCACGACAGATCGGTGATCAGCTCGACCTGATACTCAGCTGAGGCTTCGAATGCCAGTCCTGGCTGTTGTGGCGAACAGCACGTGGGGCTGGCAGGGTGTGTTGGTGAGCAGTCCCTATCCCCCCGAGAGCGACATCGGCGAGGTCCTCCTCAGCGCCGAGGACATCCAGCGACGAGTCGCCGAACTGGGTGCCGAGATCACGAAAGACTTCGCCGACACGACCCCGATGCTGATCGGTGTGCTGAAGGGAAGCGTGATCTTCATCGCCGATCTGATGCGGGCCATTGCCGGCCCAGTCGAGGTCGACTTCATGGCCGTTTCCTCATACGGGGATGCAACCGAGTCGAGCGGTGTGGTCCGGATTGTCAAGGACCTCGACAGCTCCATCGCCGGCCGTGACGTGATTCTCGTCGAGGACATCATCGACTCCGGCCTGACGATGGCCTACCTCGTCGACTATCTCACCGGGCAGGGCCCGAAGTCGCTGCGAACATGTTCGATGCTGGTACGTGAAGGGCGGACGGCCCCCGGCGTGAGTCTGGACTACGTCGGTTTCGAGCTCCCGCCAGCGTTCGTCATCGGCTACGGGCTCGATGTCGGCCAGCGCTACCGCAACCTGCCGTTCATCGCGACCTACTCGCCCTCCGATGAGGGCTCGGCCCCAGGTTCGGGTTCCACGAGCGAGTAGCCGATGGTCGGACCGACCTCGTCGACGAGCCATGTCTCCGGGACGACCGGCTCTCTCGGCCTCGGGCAGCGAGGTGCGATGTACTCCCACTGACCGATCCAGTCGCCGTCTGACGAGATGACGGCGGCGGTGATCGGGCAACCGGCGGGCGGGGCTTCCTCGGGAGCGGCATCTGCGTCGGCGTTGCGTCGACCGATCGGGCGCAGTTGGTCGAGATCGGCGGTGGGGATCAGGCACATGACTGCCTCGGTCGGCCGATCGTCTGACGCCATCCAGCCATCTGGCAGTGGGTGGTTGGTGCCGGGCAGTCCCCAGACCGTGGCATGCAGTGAGAGTCCGACGGTCGGGAGAGATGGGGGCTCGGATACCACGGGTTCTGACTCGGGTTCGGCGTCGCTCTCGGCCTTGTTGCTCCGGTTCGCCGCCGCTCGACAGGCCTCTTGTGGGTGGGGGAGGGTCGTGTACGGAGCGCCGGCAGCGTCGAGCAGGTCCTGTGGGAGCGGCGACCACGAGCCGAAGTTCTCGCCGCCGGCAACGATCACGAGCTCGTCGCAGGGACGCAGGGAGCGGGCAACGCCCGAGTCGGAACCGAGCACGGTGCCGTCGCTCGATCGCAACACGCGATACGACCAGGACACCGAACGGCGGCTGATCACGCCGGACGCCGCAGGGCACCGGTCGATCTCTCCAGCGTCGGCCGTTTGGAGGCATCCGATCAGCGGGGGAACGATGGAGCGGAGCGTCTCTTGGTCCGCAAAGCCAACCCAATCATCCCGCCCGTCCTGCTCGGCGATGACGATGTCGTTGAAGATGGCGGCGGAGGGGGCAGCAGCCCTGGCGATCATGAACTGGTCGCCGCGACACATGCGTGCCGCCTGCTCGGCGAGGTCGACGCCGATCGGCGTCGCACCACCAGCCAGTGTCGGCGGCGCCGCTTCCGTCGTCGGGGGTGCGGCCGTCGTCGTGGTGCGGTCGATGAGCGCCACCGCATCGGGGCGTTCTGGAGGCGACTGGGTGACGATGCTGTACGCGACGAAGATCACGGCGACGATGGCTGCCGCGACGAGCGGGACGACGACGAGCTTCGAGACGGTGTCGTCTTCGGACTTGACGGGTGCTGCAGCCGGCGGTGCCGGTGAGGAGTTCCATGGGTTCGACTCCGGACCGGCGCCACCGGTGAGGTGCGCGAGATCGGCAGCGGTCACGAGATCGCTGTCGTTCGGTTCGATCTCGGTTTCTGGACCGACCGGAGATGGAAGGAGATCGACGTCATTGCCTTCGGCAGCTGCGGCGAGGGCATCGAAACGTTCGTTGTCCGGGGCGACGGGCGCGACGACGGGAGTGAGGTCCGCTCGACAGAACGGACAGAGGCTCCATTCTGTTTCGCGACACGCGCCACAGGCGTCACACAGCTGCATCCGCTCCTATCGGTCGAAGCGGGTGGCGATTGAGCCGGGCGTCGAGCCGGTGTCCGGTTCGACCGCATGGAACCCTGGCGATTGTCGAGTGGACAGGTCGGGAATCAGGGCTACTGTTCGGATCGGCACTCCGCTGGCAGACCACGCAACAAGGGGAACGACATGAGCAATTCCGACTGGGGTTTCGAGACTCGGCAAATCCACTCGGGGCAGGAGCCCGACAGCGCCACTGGGGCGCGAGCCGTTCCGATCTATCAGACCACCGCCTATCAGTTCCGCGATGCTGCTCACGCCGCCAACCTGTTCGCTCTCGGTGAGCCCGGCAACATCTACACCCGCATCATGAATCCGACCCAGGGCGTGCTCGAGACGCGAGTCGCGGCACTCGAGAACGGTTTGTCCGAGACGGCCGCCGGCGTGCCTGGCGCCCTTGCCACTGCGTCTGGCCAGGCGGCGGAGACGCTCACCATCATGAACATCGCCGAGGCCGGTGACCACATCGTGGCCGGCGCCGCGCTCTACGGGGGCACGTACAACTTGCTGCACTACACGTTGCCGAAGTACGGCATCGAGACCACGTTCGTCGACGACATGGATGACATCGACGCCTGGCGAGCCGCAGCCAAGCCCAACACGAAGCTGTTCTACGGGGAGTCCATCGGCAACCCCAAGAACAACATCCTCGACATCGAGGCCGTCGCTGCCGTCGCCCACGACGTCGGTGTTCCGCTCGTGATCGACAACACCGTCGCTTCGCCTTACCTGATTCGGCCCCTCGAATGGGGCGCCGACATCGTCGTGCACTCGGCCACGAAGTTCATCGGTGGTCATGGCACCTCCATCGGTGGCGTGATCGTCGACGGCGGGTCCTTCGAGTTCTCCGACGCCGATCGCTACCCCAACTTCAACCAACCAGACCCGAGCTACCACGGGCTCACCTACTGGCCAATGCTCGGTCACGGGTCCTTCATCGCCAAGGCCCGGGTCCAGCTGCTGCGTGATCTCGGCCCGGCCATCAGCCCGTTCAACGCCTTCCTCATCCTCCAGGGACTCGAAACTCTCTCGCTCCGCATGGAACGCCACGTCGACAATGCGCTCGCCGTCGCGCAATGGCTCGAAGCTCGCGACGAGGTCGAGAGCGTCAACTACGCCGGCCTGGCGTCCTCGCCGTGGCACGAGTCGGCGAAGAAGTACACCCAGGGCCGGGGTTTCGGCTCGGTTCCGTCCTTCGTTATCAAGGGTGGCAGAGACGCAGGCGAGCGCTTTGTCAATGCGCTCGAGCTGCACTCACATGTTGCCAACATCGGTGATGTGCGGTCGTTGGTGATCCATCCGGGATCGACCACCCACAGCCAGTTGACACCAGAGGAGCAGGCGACCACCGGCGTCGAGCCAGGCCTCATCCGTCTGTCGGTCGGGCTCGAATCCCTCGACGACATCCTTGCCGACCTCGATGCGGGCTTCCGCGCTGCGAAGGCCGATTGAGGACGACAGAATCCGTCGGCGTTGGGTACCCCCATGCCGGACTGGTTCGTGGAACACTGCGTGTCACTCGACATCCAGGAGTTCCACTGTGCCCGAATGCCCCGCAATCGACGGTTCCAGCCCGCGTCAGACCTCGTTCGACGGTCCATTCGACATGTGCATCGATCCGTCGAAGCGTTACACCGCCGAGATGGTCACGAGCGCCGGCCCGCTGACCATCGCCCTCGATCCCGCAGCTGCACCAACGACCGTCAACAACTTCGTGAGCCTCGCCCGCTATCACTACTACGACGGTCTCACCTTCCACCGCGTGATCCAGGGGTTCATGCTCCAGGGCGGGTGCCCCGAGGGATCGGGCCGTGGTGGTCCCGGCTACAAGTTCCAGGACGAACTGCCCAAGCCCGGCCGGTACGAGCTCGGCTCGCTGGCAATGGCGAACGCCGGACCGAACACCAACGGCAGCCAGTTCTTCATCATCAGCGGTCCGAGCGGTGTGGGCCTTCCGCCGTCGTACTCGCTCTTCGGCAAGGTCGTGAAGGGCCTGGAGCTGGTCGACCAGATAGAGAAGATTGCGACCGGCCCCGGCGACAAGCCGGTCGACGATCTCGTCATCGAATCGGTCACGATCACCGAACACGACGACTGACCGCAGGACTGACATCACGAGATTGACAGCAACGTGACACCGACCCCTCGACTCGTGACACTCGTGGTCGACGAGCCGAGGGGGGCGTTGCCGCCGTTCACCGTCGAATCTCCGTGGTGGATGGAAAGCGGACCCGTGGTCGAGGCGGCGCGCCAGCAACTCGGGCTCGACATCGTGGTTGTTCGCCTGCTCGATGGGGACCGGTTTCCCGGCGGTCCGGTCACCTACCTGGCTGAGGTCGACGCGATGGATCCGGCCGCCGACCTCGAACCCTGGCCGGGTGCGCTCGGCCCCGATCCGAGACGCCCGGTCTACGCCGAGATCGGCGGAGTTGCCGAACTCACGAATTGGGCGACCATTGCTCTCGAGGCTGACGGCATCGAATCGATCGGTCCGGTCGAACAGGTGCGCACGTGGAATCTCTCGTGTCTGTTGCGGCTGCCGACGAACGAAGGGCGTTTCTGGCTGAAGGCGGTGCCGGATTTCTTCTCGCACGAAGCGACCGTGGTGAGCACATTGGCCGAGATCGATCCGACGCTCGTTCCCGAACTGATCGCCGCTCGCTCGGGAGCGATGTTGATGCGCCCGGCTGGTTCGCTCGACGGGTACGACGTTGGGCCAGACCGCCATTTCGCAGCCGTTCGCCGACTGGGTGCAGCCACCCGCGACCTGGAACGGGCCGGTTTCGATCGTCTGGTCGACGTCCCCCGATTCGGCCCAGCCGACTGTGTTCGTGCGCTCGAGGATCTCGCGGACCGCCACGGCGCCGATCTCTCGGGTGACGAAGGAGGGAGGTTGACGACGCTCGTCGACGAAACGAGCGATCGGTGGCGACGGAGCGGGCTGGACGATCGCCTGGTTCACGGCGATCTCCACGGAGGAAATCTCCGGCTGGCCGAGGCCGAGGACTTCGATGTGATCATCGACTGGGGCGACGCGTCGATCACCCACCCTCTTTTCGAGCTCAGCGTGATCGACAGCTACACCCCGGGCTGGCCCGCCGAGACGACCGACCGCTGGCTCGAACTGCTCGGTGCCGATCATGACGGCTGGTCCGCGTTCCGCCCACTGGCAGCGATTCGGCCGGCAATCCTCTACCGCCGCTTCTGTGATCGGATCGAAACCTCGGAACTCCCGTATCACGAACCCGACATCCTCCCGGCTCTGCGGCGGGGCCTGGCTCTGCTCTGACCGTCGAACCATCTATCCTCGGTCGTATGCAGGACATTCTCGACGTCGATCTCCTTGCCTTCGAGAAAGGCACACGCGATGAAAGGGCCGCCGTCGTCGACGGCGTGATGCGGAGTCTGGCGAACGGGTTCGTCTTCACCAGTCACGACGTCAGCTCGGGATTGCTCGATGACGCGTACGGTCTGCTCGAGCGTTTCTTCTCACTGCCTGTGGAGAAGAAGGCCAAGTCGGCTGCGCCGGGGACCCACGGTCAGACTGGCTACACCGGGTTGCTGGTGGAGACCGCCGCCGTCAGCGACGTGCCGGACTGGAAGGAGATGTTGAACTGGGGCGCTCCGATGCCCGCGGGGCACCCGCTGCGGCGCAAGTACCCCTCTCGGTACCCCGATCGTGTCCTTCCCGAAAACGAGGTGCCGGGGATCACCGAAGTCCTTGACACGTTCCATCACGCCATCGCCGACATCCAGCGTCGCTTCCTGCGGATCATTGCCGTCGGCATCGGGTGCGACGAGACCTTCTTCGACAAGATGACCATCGACGGCACGACGCTCACGAGGGCGATTCATTACCCCGGGATGGAAATGGCGCCGGGGGCAACGCACGTGTGGGCGGCTGAACACGCGGACATCGATCTCATCACTGCGCTGCCCAGGGCCTCGGCTCGCGGGCTCCAGGTCCAGATCGATGGTGATCGCTGGGTCGATGCCGTGCCGCCCGAGAACGGCATGATCATCAACACCGGGATCATGCTCGAGCACATCACGAATGGATTGATCCCGAGTGGCTGGCACCGAGTGGTCGCCGACCCCGATCAGCCTGGCGAGCGCTACTCGGTGGTGCAGTTCCTCCACCCGACGCCGTGGACCGTTCTCGACGCGGTCTCGAGCTGCATCACGTCGGAGCGTCCGCAACGATTCGCCCCCATCGAGTCCGGCGATCGGCTCGACGAGGTGATCTACGAGATCAATCTGATCGAGGACGCTCGGCGGGTCGGCGACTGAGCGGTGCCACTCCGTGCGGTGCTGGCGAGGCCGTGAACATCTGCGAAACTCGGGAACGCATCCCGCGACGGAAAGGTTGATCCCGGCATGACCAACATCCATTCAGGCGAGAAGTACAACGAGGAAGAACTGAAGGCGCGCCTCACGCCGGAGCAGTTCCAGGTCACCCAGCACGCCGGCACCGAACGGCCGTTCACGGGTCAGCACTGGGATGTGTGGGACGACGGCACGTATCACTGTGTGGTCTGCGACGAAGAGCTCTTCGTGTCAGACACCAAATTCGATGCCCACTGCGGGTGGCCGAGCTTTGACCGAGCGATCGGCGACGACAAGGTCGGCGAGATCGAGGATCGAACGCTTGGGATGCGGCGGGTCGAGTCGGTGTGTGGCAACTGCGGTGCGCACCTCGGGCACGTCTTTCCGGACGGACCGACCGAGACCGGCCTCCGCTACTGCATGAACTCGGCTTCGTTGTCGTTCAAACCGGCAGCCGATGCCGCCCCCTCGGCCGAGGGCACCGCCGTCGACGGCTGACCCGGCATGGCCTTCCGCTGCTCAGGTCGGGTCCGGCGGCCTCGTCGCCCAGCTCGCGGCGCCGAGCAGGCCGTGGAGAACGGGCGGCAGTGCCAGGAGCATCGTGGGCGAGTCGAGCCCGGACGTCAGAGCGGCGAGAGCCAGCATCACGTCAGCGACGACCGTCGCGATGAACCGCTTCTCGTGGGTGCCTCGCCGCACGAAACGCCACACCACGATCGAGCCGCCGATCATGAGCAGGCACCAGAGAGCGAAGACCGCGAAGATCACCAGGAAGATGGCGACGATCTCACCGGTGTCGAATTGAATCGCCTCGGCGAACACCGATGGAGTCTTCCACGTTTCGTCGCCCCGTCCGGAGATCCTGATGCCTGAACGCGTCATCTCGTTGCTCGATCCACTGTCCGAGGCCACGGCGGCCGATCTGATTCCGGCCGCCGCCCTCGTCCTCATCGTCGGTGCTGTTGCGGCAGAGTCAGCCTGGCGATGGCGAGCGGTTCGTTACCCGGGGCGTCGACTGGGAGTTGCCGTCGCGCTGGGGATCGGTGGTCTGGTGGTGAGTTCGATGCTCGGTGGCGCCATGGCCTTTGCCTTCGTGCAGTGGCAGCGTCTGGCCCCCGACGGGTTGGCCGACCTGTGGAGCGGCCACCCGATGCTGGCGTGGCTGTCGGCCTTCGTTGCCTTCGATGCGCTCGGACACCTGCATCACCGGATCGGTCACGGCACCGCTGTCGGCTGGGCCGCTCATGCCCCCCATCACTCCGATCGCGTCTTCGAACTGTCCCTGGCTCTCCGTCAGAGCTGGGTGCCGATCCATGGGGTTGCGATTCTGCCCATGATCGGCATCGGAGGCTGGAGCTTCGACACGGTGCTCGTGTGTGCTGCGATCTCGAATCTCCTGCAGGCCCTGCAGCACGTGGGGTCGGCGCCGGCGCTGCCTCGTGGTCTGCGGGCTGTCGTCATCACGCCGGCCGGGCACCGCGTCCACCACGAGGGCGACGGATCGGCGAACTTCGGGCCGATCTTCACCGCCTGGGACCGCCTCGGTGGTACGTACCGATCGGTCGCGGCGACGCAGCGGGCCGGCCGTGACACTGACCCGCAGGAGCCTCGTCCGAATGGCACTCGCCCGGTTTCGGTCCTGGAGGCTCAGTTCGCCGCGTGGCGGCAGCTCATCGAGCGGAAGCCGGCTTGATCCAGCCCAGCGTGTTGCGCAGTCTCGGATCAGCGCAGTCTCGGATCGATCACGAGGCCGATGCCTCCGAGGCTTGTAGCGTCCAGCTGTGACGACCGCAGTTCGAGCCGTGAGTGAGGAAACAACTGGGCGGCCCGTCAGCCCCCTCGCCGGCGGCTGGTTCGACGTGGCACTGGGTGCGGCCATCGGATTGGTGATGGCCTGCGTCATCTACGATCGCTCGTTCTTCTTCGGAGACGACGCGCTCGTCACCGGGATTCTTGGTGACGCGGGAAGCAGCTTCGCCGGGTTTCGTGCCTACATCGCCGACGGTTGGCACTTCCCGCTGCTCGAGACCCACCTCCTCACGAACGGTCGGGGCGAACCGACCGTCATTGCCTTCACCGACAGCCTCCCCCTCCTCGCACTCTCCGCCAAGGTCTTCGGGTTCCTGGGCCTGAGCGCCAACACCTGGATCGCCATCTGGTACTACGGCAACGTGACCGCCCAGGGGGCAGCCGCGGGGCTCGTTGCCCGGGCGTTCGGTGTGTCCTCGCGCTGGACGACAGCGGCGATCGCGGTCATGGCCGTCACGGCCCCGGTCATGATCATGCGAGTGTGGCACCCGGGTCTCTACGGACACTTCGTGATCCTCCTGGCATGGGCTGCGGCCGGGAACCTCTGGCGGCGGCGATCCGCGGAGGCGGCCTGGTGGTTCATCCCGGTGATGGTGCTGAGCCTCCTCGTGCATCCCTATTTCTTCGCCATGAACGGTGTCCTGATCGTCGGAGTTGTCTTGTCTGCTGCCTCGCTCAGGTGGATTGGCATCGGCGACACATTGCGCTGGTTCGCGGTCACCGGGGTGGTGTTGGTGGCCGCGATGTATGTCTTCGGCTACCTGCCGAGTGACGCCATTCCCCCCGGCGGTTACGGGGCGTTCGCGATGCCCGTCGTCTCACCTTTCTGGCCGCAGTGGTCCGGGCTCTGGCCGGGCAACGAATGGATCCTGCTCAACCAGAACATGTCGTTCGAAGGCATCAACTACCTCGGTGCAGGTGGCGTCCTCGCAGTCTTGGCTGCCATCACGCTCTCGTGGCGTCGAGTCGGTGGGTTCCTCGTTCGTCAACAGGTGCTGATGGTCTTCCTCGCCGTGCTGACAGTGGTCGCCGTGACCCACAAGGTGTACATCAACACGCAGGTGCCGTACGTGCCGCTCGGCGAGGAACTGTCGGCGATCAACAACCGCGAGCGGGGACCCATGACCGTGCTTGCGATCTTGGCGCTTCTCGGCTTCGCGGTGTTCGTCTGGAGTTGGATCTCGGAGCGAGGACGCGTGATCCGGCCTGCCACGACCACGCTGGCAGTGATGAGCATCGGAGGCTTCGTGATCACGGTGCTCGACCGACGCTTCTTCTGGGATCAACTGCAACAGTTCCGAGCATCGGGCCGCTTCTTCTGGGTCATCGGCTACGGCCTGTCGATCGGGGCGTTGATCGCTCTCGACCGTTGGTTCAGCGCCAGACGCAACCGCTGGCGACAAGCGCCGGCCATGCTCGGCGTGGCGATGATCGTGCTGGCCGGCGTGCAGGTGGCTGACACGGGTAAGTACCGCGACTTCGTTCCCGAGATGTTCGGAGCGACGCCTGAGCGGGTCGAGCAGATCGACCTGCTCGCTACCGTGGTTGCTGTCCATGACGATGTTCAAATCACGCCGGACTGGTTCTGTACCGCCACGGTGAACGAGGCGCTGACCGAGTTCCAGGACACGGTCATCGCGGCCACGATGACCGAGGTGCCCATCAACGGCTACTACGGCGGACGCACCGACACCGACACCGCATGCCCGACAACGGCGTCTGCCCCCGGCGGATCGGTTCTGACCGTGGTCGTTCGCCCGCTCAGCTTCCCCGAGTTGATCGATGCCGACCCGTCGGTGGAGTGCCGGTACTCCCAACACATGGCGCTGTGTTCGAGTAACTGGGAATCGATCGACCCGTCGGTACGCGATCGGTTCGCGTTGGTTCCGCTCCCCTGGGGGCAGTGACCAGGACGTCGACCGCGATCGGGGTCTCAGGTGAGCTCGTCGATGACGAAGTCGATGCTGGCCGTGAGGGAGCGCATATCGCTCGCCTCGATGGCAGGGAAGCAGGCGATGCGAAGCTGGTTCCGGCCGAGCTTCCGGTAGCCCTCGGTGTCGAGGATGCCATTGGCCCGGAGTACAGCAGCGATGTCGTCGGCGCTGACAGCATCATCGAAGTCGATCGTGGCGACGACGGGGGACCGCTCGGCGAGGTCGGCGACGAACGGCGTGGCCATCGAAGACGCATCCGCCCAGTCATAGACGATCGAGGACAGCTCGCTGCTTCGGCCGGCGGAGAAGGACATGCCGCCGTTCTCGTTGAACCATTCGATCTGGTGGTTGGCGAGGAAGAGAGTGGCCAGGGCCGGCGTGTTGTAGGTCTGGTTCTTCGTCGAGTTGTCGAGAGCGATCGACAGATCGAGACCGGCCGGGATCCAGCGCGGGCCGTCTGCGATGCGTTCGATCCGTTCGATGGCGGCCGGCGAGCAGCAGGCGATCCAGAGCCCGCCGTCCGAGGCGATCGCTTTCTGCGGGGCGAAGTAGTAGCAGTCGACCTCGGCGGGATCCCATGGGATGGCTCCTGCTGCCGAGGTGGCGTCGACTGCGACGATGGCCGTGCCCTCGGTTCCGGCTGGACGCTTCAATTGCATCGTGACGCCGGTGGACGTCTCGTTGTGGGTCAGCGCATAGAGGTCGACCGAAGGATCGGCGACCGGCTGAGGGTGGGTTCCGGTGTCTGACGTGATCACGATCGGGTCGGCCAGAAACGGGGCTCTGGCGACGCCGCTCGCGAACTTCGAGGAGAACTCGCCGAAGCTCAGATGCTGAGAACGAGCGTCGATCAGCCCGAAAGTCGCCGCGTCCCAGAACAGGGTCGTGCCACCGTTGCCGAGCACCACTTCCCAACCATCGGGAAGCTGGAACAGGTCGGAGAGGCCTGTCCGAAGACGTCCGACGATGTCCTTCACCCCCGACTTACGGTGCGACGTGCCGAGTAATGTCGGGGCGGCCTCGGCGAGCGCCAGCACGGCTTCCTGGCGAACCTTCGACGGTCCCGAGGCGAAGCGCCCGTCAGCGGGACGGAGCGAGTCGGGGATGACGATGGAGTCTGGGGAGGTGGTCACGGCGAAAGGATCGCAGCTCTGCGCTGACTCGGGAACCTCATTCGCAGAAATTCTCGGCATCCTTCGAGCGGACGTGGCAACGTTCGCTCACCTTCCGAGCCCTCGATGATCTGGAGTCCTCATGGCAGCTGGTCGCATTTCGAAACGAGTCGGGTCGATCGCCCCGTCAGCAACGCTCGCAGTGACCAACAAGGCCAAGGCGCTCAAGGCCGCCGGCGAGCCCGTGATCGGTTTCGGCGCCGGCGAACCCGATTTCCCCACGCCGGACTACATCGTCGACGCCGCGGTCGCCGCCTGTCGTGACCCGAAGAACCACCGATACGGGCTGGCCGGCGGCACCGTCGAGCTCAAGGCGGCAATCGCAGCCAAGACCAAGCGGGACAGTGGCTACGAGGTGGATCCGGCGCAGGTCGTAGTGACCAACGGTGGCAAGCACGCCGTGTACAACGCAGTGGCCGGCGTCGTCGATCCCGGCGACGAAGTCCTCATCCCGACGCCGTACTGGACCACCTACCCCGAACCGGTGCGTCTCGCCGGTGGTGTGCCGGTGCCGGTCGAGACCGACATCCGAAGCGGCTTCAAGGCGACGGTCGAGCAACTGGAGGCGGCGCGAACGGTCAAGACGAAGGCGTTGATCTTCGTGAGCCCGTCGAATCCGTCTGGCGCCGTGTACTCGAAGGGGCAGATCGAGGCGATCGGCCGCTGGGCGGCCGAGCACGAGATCTGGGTCCTGACCGACGAGATCTACGAGCACCTGGTCTATGACGACAACGAGTTTCATTCGATGCCGACGCTCGTGCCCGAGATCGCCGATCGCTGCATCGTGCTGAATGGTGTGGCGAAGACCTATGCCATGACCGGTTGGCGCGTCGGTTGGCTCATCGCTCCGCTCGACATGGCGAAGGCCCTCACCAGCCTGCAGTCCCATCAGACCTCCAACGTGGCGATGGTCAGCCAGATGGCGGCGCTCGCCGCTGTCTCCGGGGACCTCTCGGCCGTTCACATGATGCGAGAGGCCTTCGATCGCCGACGCAAGACGATGCATGCGATGCTCGACGGCATGGCCGGTGTCGAGTGCCTGATGCCCGAGGGAGCGTTCTACAGCTTCCCGAGCTTCGAAGGGATCCTGGGCCGGACGATCCGGGGGACCACCATCGACTCCACCCTGACGCTCGCCGATGTCGTGCTCGAGCAGGCAAAGGTGGCGTTCGTTCCCGGCGAGGCATTCGGAAGTCCCGGATACGGGCGTTTCTCGTTCGCGCTCGGCGACGACGATCTCGGCGAGGGTCTCACTCGACTGGGTGATCTGCTCGGCGAGGCGTGAGGATGGCTGCCTTCGGATCATGGCCGTCGCCATTGTCGGCAGACCTGCTCGCCGCCGGTGGCGTCGGAGTTGGTGCGGCATCGAGCCGTGCGGGAGCTGACGGCTCCGCCGAGATCTGGTGGAGTGAGGCCCGTTCGACCGAGGCCGGGCGCGTCGCGCTCGTTCGCCAGTTGGCCGACGGCACCACGGGTGATGCACTCATCGCGCCGTGGTCGGCCCGGACCGCGGTGCATGAATACGGTGGCGGGGCCTGGTTCCACGGCCCCGGTCACGTCTACTTCTCCAATTGGGAGGATCAGCGTCTCTACCGAATCGACGGTCGCGGTGATGCCGAGCCCGAGGCCGTGACCCCGGAGCCAGAAGAGGCCAGAGCGTGGCGCTACGCCGACGGCCGGGTGAGCCCGGACGGCAGCTGGATCGTCTGCGTCGGCGAAGATCACCATTCGGCAGTTGTGGCCGAGCACGGCGAGGCGGTCAACTCACTCGTCGCGATCCCCGCCGACGGCGGCGAGCCGATCGTGTTGTCGTCGAAGACGGATTTCGTTGCTGCGCCGCGCTTCTCACCAGATGGGCGATGGTTGAGCTGGTTCAGCTGGAATCACCCCGACATGCCGTGGGATGCCACGACGCTGTGTGCCGCGCCGGTGTGGCAGAGCGACACCGAGCTCCGCCTCGGGAACGTGAAGATCGTTGCCGGTGGCAGCGACATCGCCGTTCACGGTGCCGACTGGACCTCTGCCGGTCACCTCGTCTACTCAGACGATCGATCAGGTTGGTGGAACCTCTATCAGTGGGTGCCGGGCGACGAGAGCGATCAGGAACTCACCACGCTCGACGACGGTGAGATCGGAGGGCCGCACTGGGTGTTCGGGGTCCAGCACTGGACCGAGACGGCCGACGGTCGCATCTTTGCCACGGTCACTCACGACGCTGCCGATTCGCTGGCGGAAGTCTCCGGTGGTGGCGTTCGGCTGATCCACACCGGAGCGGCCGGCTTCACCGGCATCGCCCCAATCGGGGATCAGCTGCTGGTGACGGCGACCCACGACGATGGGCTCCCCACAATCGAGATCATCGACCCGGTGGACGGCGCCGAACGCATGGTCCGTCCAGCCGACCAGCTCGGTTTCCACAGCGGCTGGTTCTCACGTGCTCAGGCGATCTCGTACCCGTCGAACGGTCGTGTCGCTCACGCATTCTTCTATCCGCCGGCGGGTCTCGACGTCGAGGGCAACTCGATCGAGATCAGCCACGATCCAGACTCGGAACTCCCCCCTTTGGTCGTCGTCGGCCATGGCGGGCCCACATCACACACCGATCCGTCGCTCAATCTCAAGATCCAGTACTGGACCACCCGGGGTTTCGCTGTCGTCGACGTCAACTACGGCGGCTCCACCGGTTTCGGACGTGACTATCGCCGGTTGCTGAACGGCAACTGGGGCATCGTCGACGTCGAGGATTGCGTCAACGCTGCACTGTTCCTGGCCGACCAGGGCCTGGTCGACCGAGCACGCATGGCCATCCGGGGCGGCTCTGCGGGCGGTTTCACAGTGTTGGCTGCGCTCACCGGCACCGACGTGTTCTCGGCCGGCACCAGCCTCTACGGCGTTGCCGACCTCGAGGCGCTGGCCGCCGACACTCACAAGTTCGAGTCCCGTTATCTCGACGGAATGATCGGCCCATACCCGGAAGCAAAAGAGATCTACGAACAACGCTCGCCGATCAACCACACCGACGGCTTCTCGTGCCCCCTGCTCGTGCTCCAAGGCGCTGAGGACGAGGTCGTGCCGCCCAATCAGGCCGAAGCGATCGTCGCCGCCGTCGCAAAGAAGGGCCTTCCCCACGCCTACGTGTTGTTCGCGGGCGAACAGCACGGGTTCCGTCGCTCGGAAAACATCGTGCGGTCCCTCGAGGCCGAGCTCTGGTTCTACGGTCGGGTGTTCGGGTTCGTGCCGGCGGACGCTGTCGAGCCCATCGAGGACGCCGTCGGCCTGTGAGTGACAGACTCTGAGGATGATCGGTGGGAGGGGCCAGTGACGCGAACAGCAGGCGAAGACGGCTCTGTGCCGTCCAGCACGCTCGTGCTCGGCGTTGGCGGGAGTGGACGTACCCACCGTCTGCACGAGATCGCCGAACCGGATGCGGTCTGGATCCCGGCCACGTCGTACCGCCCACTGACCGCAGCAGCTGTGCGTGGAGCGGTTGCCGACGGACCGACGATGATCGTCGTCGATGATGTGCAGTGGAGTGACGACGACGCGCTCGACGCACTGATCGATGCGGCTCGATCGGTCCCGGTTGCAGCCACCATGCGACCGTGGCCGTCCGGATCCGCCAATCGGGCGTTCGTCGAGGCCATGGACGCGGTCGGCACGGTCGAGCGACTCGATCGGCTGGACGAGGCCGGTGTCGCCGGAGTCATCAGCGCCATCACCGGAAGCGCAACGTCGAGCGATCTCGTTTCCACACTGCTCGATGTGAGCGGGGGAGTGGCTGCCTGGATTGCCGATGCGGCGAACACGGGATTCGGTGGTGACCTCGACGATCTCCCTGACCAGACCGCGGCCGCCGTGGTTGATCGTGTCCAGCGCTCTGGCGACGATGCGTTGGTCGTGTTGGAGCTGGCGGCGCTCGACGCCGACCCAGGTCGCGATGTTGGCGTCCACGCCGCTGCCCTCGCCGATCCGGATGCCGGTGAGGCTGCGGCGAGAGCGAGCGGAGCCGTCGGCACCGCTGGCTCCTGCTGTGCCATCGTCCGGCGTGCGTTGCGGCAGTCGCTCACCAGCCAGCGACGTCGCGAGCGTCACGACCAGTTGGCCAAACTGCTGCTCGAGGTCGATCCGGCTGCATCGGCAGAGCACCTCCTGAGTGGCTCGCGGACAATGGTCGACCACGTCGAGCTGCTGACTCTGGCGGTGACGAAGGTTGCCGTCGTTGATGCAGACCGTTGCCTCGATCTGCTCGAACGGGCCGCCGAGCTCGGTCCGCTCGGTCCCGATCTCGAGGTGGTGGAAGCAACGGCGGCGTACTGGGCGGGACGACACGACGTCCTCGGGCGGTTGACCCCGCCGAGCGATGCCAGCCGGGGCCAGCTGCGGCAATTGCATCTTCTCGGGTTCGGCGTCGACGTGCGCGATCTCCGCTGGGCGTCTGCTTCTGAGCGTCCCGTCGACGGAGTGCTCCGCGACGTCGCTCGTATCTGCATCGGCGAGGCGGTGGACGCCACCGATGCCGCCGGGTTCGGCCGCATCGTTGGCGGCCTCGCTGCGGTCGTCCATGGCGATGCCGAATCCGGACTCGGTCAGTTGATCCTCGTGGCCGACGACGCCGATCGCTCCACATGGCAGACACCGCTGGGGATCACGCCGCACGCGTTGGCTGCACTGGCCGCCACGTGGGTCGGTGATCTACCGGCAGCATCGTCTGTTCTCGACCGTGCGATCGAGCTCGGCAGCGGTGGCGAGGGAGAGGCCAGAACCCACCGACTCCTCCATGCCTACGTCGCGCTGCTCGCAGGTTCATCGAGTGACGCTCTGGTGATCGTCGAGACCGGCGACGAGCCGACATGGCCCCAACGAGACCGTTTGCTGGTCGCGGCCATCGATGCTGCACTCGCCCGTCGGTCGGGGGACACGCAGCGCCTCCGCGATGCTTGGGCCCGTTCGGAGTTCGCCCTCCTGCGCCCCAGTAGTTCGTGGCTCCTCTTCGATCCGGTGCTCGAGTTGCTGACGGCGGGAGCTCGACTCGGCGACGAGCGGCGAGTCAGCCCGGTCGCTCTTGCCCTCGGTGAGCAATTGAGATCGATGCCGGAAACGGGAGCAGGACCCGCCACCGCTGACTGGCTCGACGTCCAGTTGGGTCTGGCCAGGCGTGACGACGCGGCTGTCCGCGCCGGCGCCGAGGCGATGGCCGCCCGCAAGATCGGCGATCCACGAAGCCGGGCCAGGGTCGCTGCGGCCCGCCACTGGGCCGATCTCGGATCCGGGGTCGTCGACGAAGCGGCCGCCATGGCGGCGATGGAGGCGCTCGTACCGGTCGGTGACGGCTGGGAGGCATCCCGGCTGCTGGGCCAGACCGCACTGGATCATGATGATCCGCAGGCTGCCCGGCGTTTGCTGGAAGCTGCCCGCTCGCTCGCCAACGACCCCGCCGATGACAAAGGGAACGAAGGGCTGGTGTCGCTCGGGCTCAGCGAGCGCGAAGCCGAGGTGGCGGTGTCGGTCACGGAAGGAAAGACCCATCGTGAGGTGGGCGCGGCGCTGTTCATTTCGCCGAAGACGGTCGAGCACCATGTCGCAAAAATCCGCCAGAAACTGGGCGCAGCGACGCGTGCGGAGATGATGGCGATCGTTCGACGGGCCACTTCGGGCGATCCCGACTGATCGTCTACGAGCCGTGAATCCACTGTTGGAGCGGTTTCGTCGCGAAATGGCGGTAGCCGTTTACAGCCCCCCCGCTCTCCCCCTATGTTGCCCTTGAGGGACTGGGGGTACCCCCGATACGGGTGCGGAGCGACTGACTTATCTTGTCCCTTGTCAACAACACAACAACCGGAACACGCCGGTCTCGAGAGCCCACGGGCTCAACAGGAGGGAAAGAACAATGGCAACCAGCGATCTCATCGGTGATGTCCTGCGCAAGATCTTCACGGATCCGGCCGAGGCAGAAGCCTATTCAGAAGCACCCGGCGACTATCTCGTCGCCGAAGGCCTTGGCGACATCGATCTCAGCGGCATCGACATGGGCGAGTGCGTCGCCAATGTCGCCAACGAGCTGGCGCTCGACAACAGCGTCACCCAGACGCTCATCGAAGTCAGCGAGCCGGTCCCGGCCGGCCCAGTCCTGGCGCCTCTCGCTCCGCCCGCCGCAGCACCGGTTCCGGCCGGAGCTCCCAGCGGTGGCGGTGGCGGAGGCGGTGGCTCAGCCCCGGCCCCGGCCCACATCCCGGCCCCGATCACCTCGATCGAGGAACTGCAGCAGATCGTCAACAACTACACCACCGTCGTGTACGAAGGCGACGAGACCATCACCAACAACCTGTTCGACAACTCCCAGACCCTCGAGCTCGACTTCCAGGACGTCGAGGGAGACATCGACCTGCATCTCGATCAGACTGCTGTCAATGCCAATGGCGACGGAGCAGTTGCCGCCGGCGACGACATCGAGAACAGCAACATCGCCTCCGGCGAGGGTGCGGTGGCGTTCGACGGAACCAACAGCGGGGTCATCAACACCGGCGAGAACAGCGGCGTGATCGCCGATGGCAGCGTTGACGACACCATCATCGGTGACGGCAACACTCAGGTCGGCGACGGCGATGACGCCACGGTGGTCTCTGGCGACGGCAACACCGTCAACCAGATCGACGGCAGTGACAACGTGGTCCAGTCCGGTGACGGCAACGAGAACACCCAGGTCGACACGAGTGGTGGAGATGCCACGCTCATCGAAGCCGGCGGCGATGTTCAGAACACCGACATCGACGCTTCTGGCAACGCCGAGGTCAACTCGGTCAGTGGCAACGACAACCAGACGGTCCAGGGCGACGAGAACAACACCGGCTTCGGTAGCGGCGATGTGGCCGACTTCGGAGAGAACAACGACTTCGGAGAGGCGCAGATCGGCTTCGGCGGATCGGTCAACCAGGACAACGACGTGGCTGACTCGGGCAACACCACCATCGATCAGTCGGACAACAGCCTCGATCAGTCAAACAACAGCGACAACAGCGTCATCGACATCGAGGACAACAGCGCCGTCGACTCGTTCAACGCTGATGTCGACATCGACACGACGATCGAGGACTCGTTCGACAACGAGACCACGGACTCGTTCAATGACGCCGAGAACTTCTCGGCCGAGCAAGAGATCATCGAGCCGGAGGTCGAGGTCGAGGACATCCTCGAAGACTGAGCTCAAGTACCAAACCGACACTTGATCGGTAACAATGATGGGCCCCGGTTCGCCGGGGTCCATCCGGGCGTTTTGGGGACGGCGATTCCCGAGAGGGAAACCAATGACTACGACCAGCATCGACGACACGACCAGCACGACCGCTGCCATGCAGACAACGCTGCGCACGGGGCTGCAGGCGACGGCGGCCTACGATCGCCCCGACCTCGGCGACCGCTTGCAGCGCGCCCTCGACTCGATCGGCGATCCGTCCGTGAATGTCGTGGTCGTCGGCGAGTTCAAGCAGGGAAAGAGCTCACTGATCAACGCGTTGCTCAACGCGAAGGTCTGCGCGGTCGACGACGACATCGCAACGGCGGTTCCGACGGTGGTCCGTCACGGCGACGAACAACGGGCGTGGGCGCTCACTCGACCGGTCGACGGCCCGATGGATGCGGAGGCGACGAAGACCGCCATCCAGTTCTCGGACGTACCGGCGTTCGAGACCGAGGTCGGTTCCGCGGACACGAGGGTCACGGTCACCGGCGTGGAGGTCGAGATTCCTCGCCGACTCCTCGATGATGGGCTGGTTCTCATCGACACCCCTGGCGTCGGCGGCCTCGGATCGGCCCACTCGACCGCAGCTCTGGGCGCACTGTCGGTGGCCAACGCAGTGGTCTTCGTGAGTGATGCGTCGCAGGAGTTCACCCGGGCCGAGATCGACTTCCTGAGCCAGGCCTTGGAGTTGTGTCCTCACGTGCTCTGCGTCATGACCAAGATCGACTTCTACCCGGACTGGCGTCGAGTCCAGGAGATCAACCAGGGACATCTCCAACGAACTGGCTTCGATGTGTCCATTCTTCCGGTCTCGTCGATGCTCCGCTTCGAGGCGGCTCGGCTTCGTGATCGCACGCTCAACGCCGAGTCCGGCTTCACCGACCTGATCTCCTGGCTGACCGACGACGTGGTCGCCAACGCCAACACCCGAGAACTGAGCAGTGCACAAAGGGACCTGCTCGCGGCCTGCGATCAGTTGGCGGGGCAGTTCGGCGCGGAGCTCGAGTCGTTGAAGGATCCAGCGAGGGCGGCCGAGATCGTCGAACAGTTGGAGGCGGCCAAGACACGCAGCGAACGGCTGCGCAGCCAGGTGTCGAAGTGGAACGTGACGCTCAACGATGGCATCGGTGATCTGAACGCCGAAGTCGACTTCGATTTCCGGGGTCGTATGCGGCGGCTCACCCAGGAGGCGGACGCCGCCATCGATGAAACCGACCCGATCGACACCTGGGACGAGTTCGAGCCCTGGTTGGTGAATCGGGTCAGTTTCGATGTGGTCACCAACTATCGCTACCTGATCGAGCGCGCGCAGGAGCTGAGCGCCAAGGTGGCCGACCACTTCGAGATTGAGGGGGCGGAGCTCAACGACGCGTTCGACGTCCACAATCCGATGAACGTTCTGTCGAAGGTGGCCATCGAGCCGTCAGTCGATCTGAACGACATGGGCACGGGCCAGAAGGGGCTGACCGTGCTGCGCGGCTCGTACAGCGGCATCTTGATGTTCACGATGATGGGGTCGATGATCGGTGTCGCGCTCGGTCCGGTCGCCATCGGGGTCGGTTTGTTGATGGGGCGCAAAGGGCTGAAGGACGAAAAGGAGCGCCAGCTGAAGCAACGCCAGTCGCAGGCCAAGATCGCCCTTCGCCGTTACAGCGATGAGGTGAGCTTTCAGGTGACCAAAGACAGTCGTGACACGCTTCGCAGAGTGCACCGACAGCTACGAGATCACTACAGCTCCCGGGCCGAAGAGCTCCATCGCTCGACCACGGAATCGCTCAAGGCGGCCACCGAGGCGGCCAACCTCGACCAGAACCAGCGCGTCACCCGCACCAGGGACGTCGAGGCAGAACTCGGACGAATCGAGCGGCTCCGCACGATGGCGGTCCAGGCGGTGTCGGCGTGACGTTGGTCGCCGAGGCGAAGAACGTGTTGACCCGGGCCGAGGGCGTCTTCGACGACGCGACGTCGCTCGACGCGGTGCACCACGCACAGGAACGTCTCGATGGCCCACTGCGGGTGGCAATCGCCGGCAAGGTGAAGGCGGGGAAGTCCACGTTGTTGAATGCTCTGGTCGGCGAGCCCCTGGCGCCGACCGATACCGGCGAGTGCACCAAGATCGTCACTTGGTACCGCGACGGTCACACCTACGAGGTTCTCGTGCATCCGCGCGATGGTTCCGGCGCCACCCAGGCTCGTTTCCACCGAGACGAGGGCGCGATCGAAGTCGATCTCGGCGGCCTCAACGCGAACGATGTCGACAGGATCGAGGTCACCTGGCCGACCCAGGGCCTCAAGACCATCACGCTGATCGACACTCCTGGTGTCGACTCGCTGACCGAAGGGGTCGCCGAGCGAGCCTTCGAGTTCCTCGATCCCGAGGACGCTGACACTCCTGCCGACGCAGTGCTCTATCTCATGAAGCACATCCATGCGTCTGATCTCCGGCTCCTAGAAGCGTTCCACGACGACTCGGTCGCGTCGCCGAATCCGATCAATGCGGTCGCCGTGTTGAGCCGTGCTGACGAGATCGGGGCCGGGCGTCTCGACTCCATGGCCTCAGCTCGGCGCATCGCCAATCGGTACGGGGACGACCGTCGGCTGCGGCGGCTGGCACAGATCGTCGTGCCGCTCGCCGGGTTGCTCGCCGAGACGGCGGCGACGCTCACACAAGCCGAGTTCGGCATGCTGCGCGCGCTCGCCCAGGTACCCCCGAAAGAACTCCAGCCGGTGCTGTTATCGGCCGATCGTTTCGTCGAGGCCAGGCCAGAGACGCCGCTCACGTCGCTCGAGCGGGCGGCGTTGTTGCAGCGCTTCGGACTCTTCGGGCTGCGCCTGTCGATGGCGCTGCTGCGACGGGGCGTCTGTCAGACCAGCGTCGAGTTGGCCGACGAGCTCACTGAACGCTCAGGGCTCACCGATCTCCAGACGATTCTCGCAACATTGTTCGTCGACCGATCCGATGTGTTGAAGGCCAGATCGGCGCTCCTCGTCGTCGAGCGGCTCTGCACCGAGCAGCCGACGGCGCCCGGTTCCTCTGCGCTGTTGCTCGAGGTCGAGCGGATCATGGCCGGGGCGCATCCCTTCAATGAGCTGACGACCTTGGCGGCGCTCCGGAGTGGATTCGTGAGCGGCAAGCAGAAGGATCTCCTCGATCTGGAGCGGGTGCTTGGCTCGCAAGGGACCACCGCATGGCAACGTCTCGACCTTCAACCGGCTGCCGACGACGAGGTGGTTCGCTCTGCGGCCATGGTGGAGCTGGGGCGCTGGCAGAGGTTGGCGGAGAACCCGTTCACGAAACACGACCTGTCGGTCGCTTCTCGAGTCGCCATCAGGACGCTCGAGGAGATGATCATGAATGCCTCTGCCTGACGAAACGGTCTGAGCAGAGCTCGGCTTGAATCAGAAGTCGAGGTCGAGGTCGGATGGGTCGTCGCCGGTGGCTTCTGGTTCGTGGTCGAAGAGATCCTCGAAGGTGTCGGCCTCGTCAGCCGCATCGGAGTCCTCGAACGGATCGGCGAAGGGGTCATCGTCAAGCTGATCGACCTCGACACTCTCTGGATCGTTGAGGTCTGCCTCCTCGGTCGTCGCGTCATCGAATGCGCTGTCGTCCGCAGCTCCATCGTCGGAACCATCGTCGTCGGAACGGTCGTGGTCGGCCGACTCGTCGGCCTCGGCCGGTGTGCCGAACCCGTCCACGATGTCCTCCGGATCGAGTTCGTCGAGTGCAAGGACAGGAAGTCCGAGGGCGAGCCCATCCATTCCGTCGAGGTCGGGTCGGCCCGCAAGCGGATGCTCCTCGAGCACGGCGAAGACATCCGCAGGGTCACCTCCATCGAGTTCGGTGAGAATCGGCGTGAGGGCGTCGGCTTCAGCGATTGGGGCCGTGTCGGCGTACGACGCGAGCGCCTGGCCGAACATGTCGGCCGGCAGATCGCCGAATCCTTGGTCGGCCAAGAGGGCCTCGGCGTCGTCTGAACCACGCAAAAGCCCTTGGATCACTCCTCGCAGGGTCATACAGAGACAATAACCCTGCGATCGCCCCGGCGAATGGGGGATCTCCCTGGTCGTGTTCGGGGTCCGCCGTTCGGCCTACGATGGGCTCAGTTCGGCTGGCCACCATTGACCGTTCGAACAGCGAAATCTCTGGAGGGAAGCAAGCCTGTGACATACGAAGTCGGCATCGACTTGGGCACGACATACACCGCGGCTGCGGTTCATCGGGATGGTCGTTCTTCGATCTTCCCCCTCGGCTCGCGGGCCGCCGCCATTCCCACCGTGGTCTACCTCAAAGAGGGCGGCGTCGTCCTGACGGGCGAGGCCGCAGTTCGTCGGGCGATGACCGAACCAGAACGTGTCGCTCGAGAGTTCAAGCGGCGGCTGGGGGACACGACCCCGGTCATCGTCGGTGGAACCCCGTACTCGGCTGAGGCGCTCATGGCGAGGGTGCTGCGAGCCGTGCTCGACCAGGTCGAGAGTCGCGAGGGTTCGGCGCCGTCGCGCGTTGCCATCTCCCACCCGGCCAATTGGGGTCAGTACAAACTCGATCTCCTGCATCAGGCGGTTCGCCTCGCCGAGGTGGAGGAGGACCGAGTCGTGCTCATCAGCGAACCGGAGGCTGCAGCGCTTTCGTATGCCTCGCAGGAACGGATCGACCCGGGCGAAGTCATCGCCGTCTACGACCTCGGTGGTGGAACCTTCGATGCCGCTGTGCTGCGGCGAACCGACAATGGTTTCGAGATTCTCGGCAAGCCGGAAGGCATCGAGCGTCTGGGCGGTATCGACTTCGATGCCGCGGTTGCCGCTCACGTGGCCCGATCGCTCGATGGGGCGCTCGACAACTTGGACGACGACGATCCCTCTGCGGTCGCGGCGATGTCGCGATTGCGTCAGGACTGCGTTGATGCGAAGGAAGCCCTCTCCTCCGATACCGATGCCAGGATCCCCGTGCTCCTTCCTGCGTTGCAGACCGAGGTCCGCATCACGAGGGCAGAGTTCGAAGCGCTGATTCGGCCGTCGCTCGTCGACAGCATCGGCGCCATGCATCGCGCCGTGAAGTCGGCCGGTATCACCTGGGACGATGTGTCGAAGGTGCTGTTGGTCGGTGGTTCGAGCCGCGTGCCGCTGATCTCGCAGATGGTGTCGTCCGAACTCGGTCGCCCTGTGGCCGTCGACGCCCACCCGAAACACGCCGTTGCGCTCGGGGCCGCTTTTGCTGCGTCATCCCTCGCGCCACTGGCACCGTCGCCCCCGTCCGAGCCCGTGCCGGAACCAGACGTTCCCGAGCCTTCGTCCGTACCGGTGGCGCCGGTCGATCAGGGCCCACCCGCGGCACAGAACTCACCGTCGGCCCCAACGCGGCCGGCCACCGCTGGTGCTCCGATGCAGCAGCGACCGCTCGATCCACCGTCGACCCCGATGGCCCCGCCGGCCGCCACGCCGAGAGGGGCCGATGCACCGGCTGCGCCCGAGCCGCTCGCCACACCCGCTCCGCGATCGGCTCCGGCCCCGGCGCAGAGGCCGAGTAGGGAGCCGAGTAGGGAGCCGTCTTCGCCCGTTGTCGGGCCGTCCACCGATGAGGCACCGAACCGCCTCCCACTCATCGCTGCACTCGTTGCCGTCCTGGCCGTTGTCGGGATTGGCATCTTCATCGTGCTGAACAACGGCGACGACGACGTTGCAGCCGCCACCGATTCGACCGACGTGCTGGACTCCGTCGATGAGGCTGTCGATGACTCCGTCGTCGACACCACTGAAGCATCGACGACCACCGAGGCAGCAACGGCATCGGTGGTGCCCCCCAGTGCCGCTGATGTCGAATCCGCGGTGGCCGGAGTCGTCGACGAGCAGTTCTCCACGGTCGAGGCATCGATCACGGGCGATGTGGTCACCTTGTCCGGAAGAGCGTTCGACGACGATGAACACGCTGCTGCCGTCGCCGCAGTCGAGGCACTTCCCGGTGTCGGGTCTGTCGACGACCAGACCGAGGTCCAGGCAGAGGACGAACGCTGCACGGAGATCGTCCAGTCCCAGCCCAACTGGGCTTGCGTCGACAGTGCGATGTGGGACGGGACGAACATCACCGGCACGTACTACTCGTCGGTCGACGAAGGCGGCCCAACCTTCAGTATCAACAGTGGACTGCACCTCCACGTGTACGCGAGCAGCTTCGAGCCGACTGCGGTCGGTACCGCGGGTCCGTTCTCGGATGGCTCAGGCAACTGGCAGGTGTGGGACACGCCACAGACCATCACCGTGTCCCTCAGCCAGCTCGGCGTCTCCGAGGTGCCCGAGAAGCTCTGCGCCTTGATCGCCAACCAGATCCACACGATCGAATCGTTGAACAGCGGTACGTGCTGGCCCATCGAGGACGCCACCGGTTGACAGCCAGTTGGCACCCGCGCCCTTCGGTTGTCATGCTGAGTCGGTGAGCGACGTCCCAGAACCGATCTTTGTTCCCTCGACTGATGGCGTGGTGGTGTCCGCTCATGACTTCGGCGGCGATGGACCGCTGCTCGTGCTGTGTCACGCGACCGGATTCTGCGGTGCGATCTGGGCGCCGATCGCTCACGCTCTCACCGACCGTTTCCACTGTGTTGCGTTGGACTTCCGAGGCCACGGACGCACCGTTCGGCCTAACGGTGTCGAGCTCGCCTGGGAGGGAATGGGCCAGGACCTCCTTGCGGTGATCGACGAGTTCCGTCGCCGTCGTGGCGAGGGAGTCGGCGACACCGTCTTCGCCGCCGGTCATTCGATGGGCGGCGCGTCGATCGTCCTGGCCGAGTTGGCCAGGCCGGGCACGATCACCAGAGCGTGGGCGTTGGAGCCGATTCTCTTCCCGACACCGAGTGAAGTCGAGCGCGACGAGCATGGGATCGTCGTGCACCAATCCCCGTTGGTTGCCGGTGCTCGCCGCCGCCGCGCCGAGTTCGATTCCAGGGACGCCGCGTTCGATCGCTATGCGAGCAGGCCGCCGTTCAGTGAGATCGATCCCGGCGTGCTGCGCATCTACGTCGATGAGGGATTCGCCGACCTCGCCGATGGGTCGGTTCGGCTGCGCTGCGAACCAGAGAGCGAAGCACAGACGTTCGAGTACTCGTTGTGCGGCGCCTTCGAGCACCTCGGCGAGATCGACTTCCCGTTCCTTGTCGCCGCCAGCGGCGACGGCCAACCACCCGCTCTGGTCGTCGACGACGTCGTCAGTCGCAACCCGAGATTCGTGCGTGGCGACTACCCAGACCTCACGCACTTCGCCCCGTTGGAGGACCCTCATCGGATCGCGAACGACATCGCCGATTGGTTGACGTCGACCTCGCCGACCTGACGTTTCGGATCAGATCAGCTCGATCTCGTCATCGGACGTCAGCAGTGTCCGCTCCGCTGGGAGGACCGTGAGCACATTCGCGATGTAGTCGCTCGTCGCCTCTGGCAGACCGACGTCGCTTCCGGCTGCCTCTGACATGAACCACAGATGATCGAGCACCTGGTGGTAGATCTCGGCGTCGACGAGCTTCGTGCGGAGCTCATCTGGGATGGCTCGAATGGTCGGTTCGTAGCGTTCGGTCAGCCATCGGTAGGCAGCGACACCTTCTGGCAGGATGCGGCCGGTTTGCTCACCGAGGAACGCTCCGAATCCGTGTATGGCATCGAGAAGGCGCCGCGCTTGATTCTCCTCCGCTTCGATTCCCGTGAGACTCAGCAGCTTGCGTTTGTGGTGACCCTCCTCGACGATCGCCGGTCGGAACATCACCACCCGGGCGCCGTCTCGCTCCACCAACTCGACTTCGGCGGTGTCGAATCCGAGCTGGTTCAGGCGGTTGAGGCGATCCCTCACGCGCCACTGCTCGTCTGCTCTGACGAAATCGGTCCGGGTGAGCTCCGCCCAGAGCTCGTCGTAGCGGATCTGGAGCAAGTCGACCAGCGCGACTGGATCCACGGCATCGCCCAGTTTGCCCATCGCCTCCAGCTCAAACAGGCCACCGGCCATGTTGTCCCTGGCGATGGCGAGATCGTGTTGGCGCTGACCGTCCGACAACTGGGCGTGCCGTTCTCCCGTCTCGGTGTCGACGAGGTAGGCAACGAGGTTTCCCGCGTCGCGACGGAAGAGCGCATTTCCGAGCGAGCAGTCGCCCCAGAAGACGCCGGCCAGGTGGACGCGCACGAGCAACACGGTGAGTGAGTCGATGAGGCTCTCGTGGAGGTTCTCGGCTCCGGCTCCAGCGAACAGGTGGAGGTACGGAAGGGAGTAGGTCAGGTGTCGTGTGATCAGCACTGACTCGAGTGGCTCACCGTCCGAGGACACGCGTTCGTGGGCCACGCCAACGAGGTCGACGACCGGAAGGCCCTCTTCCTTGAGATAGCTCAGGAGCTCGAACTCGCGGTTTGCGAGCGCCGGCGGGAGCTCCTTGAGAGCAAAGTAGCGTTCCTCGTGCTCGATGAATCGCACGATGTGGCGGTGGCGACCTCGGGGGAGCCGAACGGCGAACTCGTCCGGCCAGGCGTCGAGTGGCGTTGACCAAGGCAGCCCGAGGAAGTCGGGTTGAGGTTCGATGGATGTCTTCAGCCGCAGGGCAACCATTGCGTCACCGTACCGTTCGGGCCCGTGAGCGGTGAGCAACTCGGTACCGAACGCGCCCGTAGGGAATGATGGAGCCGTGACCGACCGAGGAACCGCCATCCGATCGCTTCCCGATGCCCCTGGCACGACCGAGCCCGAGCCTCTTGCCGGCCCGGATCATCCGATTCGAAAGCTGACCCGGCAAGTGGCATTCGACGGAGCTTGGGACGAAGTTCGAGCAGTCAAGATGGCGGCACTGTTCGATTCGATGGCCGCCGACTGGGCCGAGACCCACGTGAACCCGACGAAGGCAGCGCCCATCCTGGATGCCATCGAACGTGGCGGTGTGCCGAGTTCAGGACGGTGGCTCGAACTCGGGTCGGGAACAGGGGCCGGCACCCGCGTACTGCACGATCGCGTAGAGGCGCTCCTGGCCTTCGACTTGTCCAGCGCAATGCTCGCCCATGCGCCGGGCGAGCTGGCACCACGCGTCCGGGGGGACGCCTCGCTTCTACCCTTCGCCGACGGCGCGATCGACGTGGTGGTCATGGTGAACATGATCCTCTTCCCCTACGAGGTGGACCGGGTCGTGGCCCCGGGTGGCTCGATGCTCTGGATCAACACGTTGGGTGACCAGACACCGATCCATCTCCCGGTCGACGACGTCGTTCGAGCGATGCCGGGGTCGTGGAGCGCCACCACAGCACGAGCCGGCACGGGTTTTTGGGCGACCCTGCAACGGGTCGTCTGACACGAGCTCGGTGCGCCGTCCGCGAGCTATGGGCGGCGGCCTGACCGCTTGAGGAGGTCGGTCCAGGGATCGCGGGTTGCGATCCGCGCCACGACGCGTCTGGTGATGACCCGTTTCCACGCCGGTTGAGCCAGCGTCATGCCTTCGCCGACTGCGAGATAGAGGCGCTCCGGGCGCGCAGGAGTGAAGTCGGCGATGCTGAGATCCCACGCGTGGAGATTCCACTCTGCGGCGGCGATGCCGGCGTGACCGCCAACGGTGGAAACACCATTGGCGAACCCGTACGGCAGGTCCCACCTTCCGTCGGCGGCGATCGTCTCGAGGCGCATGCGGTACGCCGTTGCCCGGCCGGCGAAGCGCACGATGGCCTCGGGCCCGTCGATGTGGTCGAGGTCGAGGATCGCGAGCTCGTTCCGGCCATCGAGGTGTTTCAACTGGAACGGCGTAGACGCGTCACCGGCCTCTGCTCGGTCGAGCCATTCGTGGTACCAGTCGCACACGGCCACGAGGTGGCGTGCAAGCTCGTGGGCCGACCATTCGCCGACCACGGTCTTGTGCCATGAACGATCCTGGCGCTCCGCCGCCGCAGCCACGACGGCCTCGACGCCCTGCTCGAAGAGCTCGATCACCTCGACTGGCTGAGGTCGTTTCACGAGGCCGACAGCACAGCTTCGGCTGCTGCCCGACCGGACAGGAAGGCCCCCTCGACCTTCGGTCCTCCGAAGGCATCACCGGCACACACGACCGGACCGGGTCTCGTTGCGACAAGAGCACACCGCTCGGGCCAGGGTTCGACCGGGCCGGCGAAGCGCCACTTCTTGATCTGGATGTCCACGATGGCGGCGTCGCCCAACATCGCTGCGGCCTGCGGGCGGAGCACCTCGAGGATCTCTGAGTCGCTTCGCGCCCAGAGGTCGGACGAGAGCCCGTGAGCGACGTGGAAGGTTGCTGCCGGCGAGGGACTGATGCCCTTGATCGAGTTGTCACAGCTGAAGGTGAAGACCGGGTCGTCTGGCCGCTGCATTGCCCCGGACGGACCAAACGGGGCAGGCCGGTCGAGCGTTGTCAGCAGGGCGATGACGCAGTGATAGGTCAGATCGCGTACGCCGGCCTGATCGGGGTCGATGCGGAGACCGCCACTGTCGAAGAGGTCGAGGGTCTGTGGCATCGGGGCCGTGCAGATCACGGCAGTCGATTCGTCCGGGGAGCGAGTCGCTCCGTCGTAGCTCACTGCGAACGCTTCGGCCAGCGGGATGATTGATGAAGCTCGATGAGAGGTGAGCACCTCGACTGAATCCGGGAGGGTGGTCCGTAGGTGTTTGGCCAGCTGGTTCATCCCGCCCACCGCCCGATAGCGGGGATGGCCATCGCCTTCACCATCGAAGCCTCGGCACCACTCCTCGACCACACCGGCCTCGATCCATTGCTCGACGGCACGTCGAAAGTCGTCCGAGCGTGACGTAAAGAACTGAGCGCCGTGGTCGAGGACGGCGGTCCCCATCCGCCTGGTAGCCAGCCGGCCACCCACGCTCCGCCCCTTGTCGATCACCCGAACGGTGTGCCCATCCTCTGCCAGACGATGCGCTGCGACCAAACCTGTGAGTCCGGCGCCGATGATGTGGGTGTTCACAGACGGCAGGTTAGCCAGATCGTCGTCCCCTGCTTTTCTGTAGATGCTGTAGAAACTTCGGCGGTGCGGTTGGTCAGTCGACCTCGGCAAGGAATGCTTGTCGAATGCATCGGATTCTGGTGACCGAAGAGATCTCTGACATCGGCCTCGAGGCGCTTCGTAGCGCCGGTCACGAGGTCGACATCCGGCTGGGCCTGACGCCCGAGGAGTTGGAGGCCACGATTCCCGGCGCTTCGGGCCTGATCATCCGATCGGCCACGACCGTCACCGAGGAACTGTTGGCCGCCGGGGCAGACCTCATCGTCGTCGGGCGAGCCGGGATCGGCCTCGACAACGTTGCCGTCGAGGCGGCCACCAAGCAGGGCGTCATGGTGGTCAATGCGCCGCAGTCCAACATCATCTCCACTGCGGAGCAGACCATGGCATTGCTCCTGGCCCAGGCCAGGAACACACCCCAGGCCGACGCTGCGCTGAAGGCGGGACGATGGGAACGCTCGAAGTGGACCGGGACAGAGATCCACGGCAAGACCCTCGGCATCGTCGGGCTCGGCCGTGTCGGTGCACTGGTCGCGCAGCGAGCGGCCGCATTCGGCATGCACCTCATTGGCTTCGATCCGTACGTGTCCCCTGAGCGGGCCCGTCACCTCGGCGTCGAGCCGGTCTCGTTCGACGAACTGGCCGAGCGGGCTGACATCGTCACGGTGCATGTCATCAAGACGCCGGAGACCATCGGCCTGATCGGCGCCGACTTCTTCGCGAAGGCGAAGCCCGGCGTCTGCATCATCAACGTGGCTCGTGGTGGCGTCGTCGATGAAGCTGCTCTCGATGCTGCGCTCACCAGCGGTGTCTGCGGCGGTGCCGCCCTCGACGTGTTCGATGCCGAGCCCAAGACCGAATCTCCACTGTTCGCCCATCCGAACGTCGTTGTCGTGCCGCACCTCGGAGCTTCCACCCACGAAGCGCAACTCAAGGCCGGCGTCACCATCGCCGAGCAAGTCAACCTCGCGCTCGCTGGTGAGTTCGTGCCGTTCGCTGTAAACATCGACGCGGCCGAAGTGAGCGAGACCATGCGTCCGTATCTCCCGCTGGCCGAACAGCTGGGTGCGACCTTCGCCTCGCTCACCGGCGAGCTACCTGCTGACATCGAGGTCGTCTTCGAGGGCGAGATCGGCGGCTACGACAGTCGTCTGGCGACCCTCGCCGCAGCGAAGGGGCTCCTGTCGGTCGGTTCGGATGATCCTGTTTCGTTCGTGAATGCGCTCAGCATCGCGGCCGAGCGCAAGATCACCATTCGTGCCGTCTCGTCGCCCAGCCCGCACGATTATGTGAATCGGCTCGCGATCCGCGGCGGTGGCCGCCGCCTGGCGGCCACGCTCATGGGTCTGCGAAACGAGGCGCGGATCGTACGAGTCGATCAGCACGAACTCGATGTGCCACCGAGTGACAACATGTTGTTCCTTCGCAACGACGATCGTCCTGGGATGATCGGGCATGTCGGCCGGGTACTCGGCGACGGCGAGATCAACATCGACGACATGGCGGTGGGTCGTCATCCGTCCGAGGACGCGGCGCTGATGGTGATCTCGAGTCGTCAGAAGGTGAGCGACGAGCTGGTGTCCGAGCTTGCTGCTGTCGACGGCATTCTGAGTGTCGACCGGATCAGCCTGGGCTGACGCCGGCGTCGATCAGCTCGACGATCGTGTTGACCACGTTCTCTTCGAGCACGATGGTGACGTCGATCGGGGTGGCGCCGCGGCTGGCGTAGTACACGGCAGCCTCATCGCCGATGTACGTGCCCCCGTCGATGATGAACTCGCTCAGCCGCGTGTAGCGCACGGAGCGATCGATGGCCGCAGCGTCGACGAGGTCGGCTCCGGTCGCGGGGAACGTCTCGCCGGGGAAGCGATCGGTGAACAGCTCGCCGAAGTCGTCTGGGAGATCCGCAGCCAGAAACAGACACTTCAGGTTGAAGTCCATCGTGCGGTCGTCATTGATCACGACGCTGCCGTAGTAGGTCCCGTCTGGCAGTTTGTTCGTGCCCGGGGTGCAGCCGCCTCCGGCCGCATACACGAACACTTCGCTCGACGGGGTCGGCGGGAGGGTTGAACGAGGCGTCCCACCGTTGGCCGGCGCCGTGGTTGTGGTTGTCTCCTCTCGCGGAGCGAGGAGGGTGGAGGGAGAAATCGCGTCGACCGTGGAGTCGGCGGACCGATTCTGAGCCAGCGCATAGCCGGCAGCGCCGACGAAGACGGCAATCGAGGCGAGGAGGAACATCAGTCGGCGGTCCATGTCACCACGAGCGTGCCAGCACCGAGGACGAGGGTCAACGGCCTTGGTGCTTCCACCTACGAAATGGGTCGAACGACCTATGTGTGGCCTGCAGGATTGTGGCGCTAGCGCCAGGAACGAGGTCGGATCAAGGCGATCACGAACCCGATTGCCGCTCCGATGGCGAGAACCGCCGGCGAAACTGCCCGCCTCACCTGTTGCCCGTGCGCCACCTCGTGAGGGGGTGCGCCCTCGGCCCGGTCGGCGACGGGGGGCTCGTCGCCTCGGGAATCGTCGTCGCGTTTCGCCTTCATCATCGCTGGGCGAACGGTACCCACTCGATGGTCTCGAGGGAAGCGAGATCGTTCACCTGGAGTCCGAGGTCCGACACGGTGTAGAGCGAGTCGCCGATGACGACCGATCGCTGGATCTCGGGTTGATGGGTCCAGCAGTAGTCCTCGACGATCGGTGAGGGCTGGGTCTCGATCTCGATCGCATCGCTCTCGACGAACTCGGCTTCGGCGTCGCCCTCTTCACGGGGCACCTCCTCGGCCGGAGGGGCATCGTCCAACGGCTGGACACCGAATTGCTCGCAGTCGCTCGACACGGGGTGGCCGATACGGCCCAGCTCGGTCATGGTGCCGTCGTCGTTGATTCGTACAACGACGGCGGTGCTGGAGTTGCGCTCCTCGCCGGATTGCTCGACGTAGTTCCAGGCCGAGACCGGAATGACGGCGAGGTCACTGTCAGGCCAGAAGAGGAAGGCCTTGGGGTCCCATTCGACCGCCGAATAGCTGTTGTCGCCGAAGGTGATCTGGTCAGAGCGGGCCGGGTTGGTCAGGTCACGAACATCGAACAGCGAGACCTGAGCACCGGTGGTGATTCCTTCGTCTGTTGCGTCCTGGCCGACACCGAGCAGTTGCCCGTCGCCGACGGGGTGGAGGTAGGTCGAGAACCCAGGGATCTTCAGCTCACCCATCACCCTCGGGCTGCTCGGATCCGAGAGGTCGACGGTGTAGAGCGGGTCGGTCTGCCGGAAGGTCACCACGTAGGCGGTGTCTCCCATGAATCGGACGGCGAAGATCTGTTCGCCCTTTCCGAGACCGTCGACGAGGCCGACCGTGACAAGCGATCCGTCACGCTCGGCAAGGACCGTGATCATGCTCTGGCTCGATTCGCTCCTGCCCCAGGTCGAACCCTCGGTCGTGGCCACTCGGAGCATGCCGTCGTACTCGCTCAGGCTGTACTGGCTGAGAAGGCTGCCCCTGACCGAACCGGATGCGACGTACTCCGTCCGACCGACATCGGTGATGTCGAAGCTGTGGAGGGAGGTCGTGTAGGTGTCGTCGCTCTCGACGATGTCGCCCGTCTCCCAGTTCCATTCGGGGTATCGGTTGCTGGCGACGGTGAGGCGATCGGTCGATGCGTAGACGGTCTGTCCGTCGCTGAGCACGCCGAGTGAGTCGTTGATGCGGAGTCCATCGTCGATGTCGACGGTGAGTACGCTCAGTGCGCCGAAACCGGCGAACTCGTTCGGGAGGTACATGTCCTTGCAGTCGAACACCTGACCTTCGGCGACGGCGCGGCCATCGAGGGTCTGGCGGAACGTCGGGATCCATTGTTCGATCGTCGACTCCTCGATCAGGCGTCGGTTGGCCGCGATGGCGGCGTCTTCGGCCCCGGGATTCGAGGGATAGAGGAAGGCGAAGCTGCCGAGCCCGGAGCTCGTCACGATCCGGATCGAGCCGTCGACCTCGCGAGCCGACAGATAGTTGCCCTCGATTTCGATCGTCGCTTCGATGTTGCCGGTGTTGAGATCGACCTCGATGATCTTGGAGGTCGGAGAACCGTCAGGTCGGGTGATGGCGAGATCGTCGGCCAGGAACGGCCCGGCGGCCCAACTCTGTGAGAGCAGCAGCACCTTGTCGCCGACCAGGAACATCTCGCTGCCCCAGGCCTCGTCTCCGAGCGAAATCGTGCGTTCGAGCTCGGGGCGGTCGCCGGTGACGTCGAACACCTCGACGGCGTTGTTCCGCATGATGATCAGGCGTTCACCGTCTGTCTTGACCCGGTCGGCCTCCTCGACGCCGATCTCTTGGTTGTTGGTTCCGGAGAAGTCTCCATCGGCTCCGCCCGCTGACTCGCCCTCGTTGGAGGCCGGGGCCTCGGACCCGCTGTCCATGGCATCGTCGGTTGCCATGGTTTCTTCCATGACGACAGGACCCCACCAACCGTTGTTGCCGAATCCGTAGGGGCCGACCCGTTCAACGCCCTCGGCGATGAGGTGTTCGAGCAGCGCGTCGCATGAATCGGCGGTCTGGAGCCGGGCGGAGGTCAGGACGATGTCGTCGGAGGACAGGTCGGTGGGCGCGGCGTCGGTTGCTGCGTCGTTGGAGACGCAGGCGCCGGCGAGGAGGCTCAGGGCCATAACACCGGGGAGGACTCGCGCTCGGAGGTGTCCGAAGGAGGTGGCAGTCATGATCGCTCAGACGACCGATCGGCAGGTCTGGTTCCCGCATCCACGGGTGTCACCCAACCGAAACATGAGGGCGGGCCTCTTGCATGGGGAGGGGCGGGCCTCTTGGAGGGGGAGCGCGTTCAGAGCCAGGCGGGGCGTTTCGCCTCGAAGTCGTCGATCTCGTCGATGTGTCGCAACGTCAATCCGATGTCGTCGAGGCCCTGGAGGAAACGCTCGCGGGTGGCGTCGTCGAGGGGAAACGATTCGACGAGACCGATGGCGGGAACCTCGATCGTTCGCCGGTCGACATCGATCACGAACTCGAGGTCCGGGTCGGCCTCGACGGCGTCGATGAGTTGGCGCCCGACTGCTTCGCTCACGACCACGGGCACAAGGCCGTTCTTTGTCGAGTTGTTGCGGAAGATGTCGCCGAATCGTGGGCTCACGACTGCCTGAAAGCCGTATTGCTGGATGGCCCACACGGCGTGCTCACGGGAACTTCCGACGCCGAAGTTGGGTCCCGCAATGAGGATCTTTGCTGCGCTGTACTGCTCCTGGTTCAGTACGAAGCTGGGCTCGT
Organism: uncultured Acidimicrobiia bacterium; assembly: GCA_965530755.1. Lineage (GTDB taxonomy): Bacteria > Actinomycetota > Acidimicrobiia > Acidimicrobiales > SZUA-35 > SZUA-35. The sequence continues at coordinate 52,610 of CBESNA010000021.1, forward strand.
CTCGCCATTCCGAGAAGAGGCCCTTCTCGAAGCCGGTGCGTTCCACCTGCTTGAGCCAGTCTGACGGGATGATCTGGTCGGTGTCGACGTCGGAGCGGTCCAGGGGAACGGCTCGGCCGGTGACGATGCGTACTGCTTCCATGATGCGTGCTTTCGGTGGTGGTCGAGCGGTCAGGTGAGATCGGCGGGCGTGGCGAATCGGCCGACGATGGCGGTGGCTGCGGCCACCTCGGGCGAGACCAAGTGGGTGCGGCCCCCGCGGCCCTGGCGGCCCTCGAAGTTGCGGTTGCTGGTCGAGGCCGATCGTTCTCCCACAGCGAGCTTGTCCGGGTTCATGGCGAGACACATCGAGCAGCCAGGCTCACGCCAATCGAATCCTGCCTCGACGAAGATCGTGTCGAGCCCCTCTGCGATCGCCTGCTGCTTGACGGCGAACGATCCGGGAACCACCAGGGTCCGGATGCCATCGGCGACGGTACGTCCCTTGACGACCGCAGCGGCAGCTCGCAGGTCCTCGATTCGGCTGTTGGTGCACGAACCGATGAACACCGTGTCGACTGGGATCTGGCTGAAAGGGGTGCCGGGCGTCAGGCCCATGTAGGCGAGTGCTCGTTCGGCGGCGTTGCGCTCGGACGGATCGCCGAAGGTCGAGGGGTCGGGTACCGACGCCGAGAGCGGGGCGACCTGGCCGGGGTTGGTGCCCCAACTCACATAGGGCGTGATCGAGGCAGCGTCGATCACGACTTCCTTGTCGTATGTTGCGCCGGGATCAGAAGGCAAGGTCCGCCAGTCGGCGACGGCGGCGTCCCAATCAGCTCCCTGGGGAGTGTGCTCCCTGCCTTCGAGGTAGGCGAAGGTGACGTCGTCCGGGGCGATCATCCCTGCCTTGGCGCCGGCTTCGATGCTCATGTTGCAGACCGTCATGCGGCCTTCCATCGAGAGGTTTCTGATGGCCTCTCCCCGGTATTCGACGATGTGGCCGATCCCGCCGCCGGTCCCGATGATGCCGATGATCGCCAGGATCAAGTCCTTGGCCGTGGCTCCCTCACCGAGTGATCCGTCGACGGTGATCGCCATCGTCTTCGGTCTGGTCTGCGGCAGCGTCTGCGTCGCCAAGACGTGTTCGACCTCGCTCGTGCCGATGCCGAACGCCAGCGCGCCGAATGCGCCGTGGGTGGCCGTGTGGCTGTCGCCGCACACAACGGTCATTCCCGGCCTCGTGAGCCCCTGCTCGGGACCGATGACATGCACGATGCCCTGTCCCGGTGATCCCATCGGGTGGTTGGTGATGCCGAACTCGGCGGTGTTCACGCGAAGCGTGTCGATCTGCTTTGCACTGATCGGGTCGGCGATGGGCTGATCGATGTCGGCTGTGGGGACGTTGTGGTCCTCGGTAGCCACCGTGAGGTCTGGCCGTCTCACGCTGCGGCCGTTGATCCGCAGTCCGTCGAATGCTTGCGGGCTCGTCACCTCGTGGACGAGGTGCAGGTCGATGTAGAGCAGGTCGGGTTCGCTGTCGGTGCCTCGATGGACGAGGTGGCGGTCCCAGAGTTTGTCGGCCAGGGTCTGGGGCCGAGCAGCGTCGGAAGAGTTGGTCACGGGTGCTCGATTCATCGGTCGTGCGTTTGTCGTCTCATATAGTGGACATGTAGTCTCACTAGATGGGCAACACCGTAAGCGGCGTCGGCGTGATTGACAAGTCGATGGCACTCATCGATGTCTTGTCGGAGGGGCCGTGCACGACGGCTCAGCTCACCGAACGCACTGGCATCACTCGTGCCACCGTCCACCGACTCGCTTCGGCTCTCGAGCTCCACGGCATGGTTCGTCGCTCCGCCGATGGTCGCTTCGCACTCGGCTATCGATTCGTCGCTCTGGCCCGCACCATCGATGGGCTCGAGGCCCTCTGCGATGCAGCCCGCCCCCACCTTCGCTCGCTCAGCGAGCGGAGCGGTGAGAGCGCCCAGCTCTACGTTCGTGACGGTGACGATCGCGTCTGTGTCGATGTCGCCGAGTCGGCTCACGGCCTCCGCACGATCGTGCCGGTCGGGGCCAGACTCACCTTGTCGTTGGGATCGGCAGGACGGGCGCTGACTGCTCCGTCGCTCGGGCTCGCCACATCGGTGGGGGAGCGAGAGCCAGGCGTGGCCTCGGTGAGTGCCCCGATCCTGGACCCCGGAGGCGACGTTGTCGCTGCCATCAGCGTGAGCGGGCCGATTGACCGCATGACGAACGCGCCAGGCGAGCGGTTCGGACCGCTGGTGGAATCTGCCGCAGCGGCTGTCGCCGATCAGCTCGGTCGCTGATCGGCTCGGGTCTCTGATCGGTTCAGGTTTCGATGGCGACGACTTCGACCGTCATCGCTCCGCCGGGAGATTCGTAGCTGACCGAGTCACCCGGCTTGGCGCCCATCAGCGCCCGGCCCATCGGTGAGCCGGGCGACATCACGAGGACGCCGTCGCGGCGTTCCTCGATCGAACCGAGCAGGTACTTCTCGACGTCGTCGTCACCGGCGTACTTGACGGCAACGACGCAACCGGCGCGGACTTCGTCGGCCCCGGCGGCGGTATCGACGATGGTGGAGTTCTCGATGAGGCTGGCGAGATGGATGATCCGGCCCTCCATCTTGCCCTGCTCCTCCTTGGCGGCGTGATAGTCGCCGTTCTCGGAGAGGTCGCCGAGCTCACGGGCAGTCTCGATCTTCTTGGCGATCTCGATGCGACCGCGGGTCGTCAGATCATCGTGTTCGGTCTTGAGCCGATCGAACGCGTCTTGGGAGAGTTCGTATGAGGCAGGCATCCCGGACAAGGCTAGGAGGTCCGCCTGTCGCTCGGCGACCAGCGCTCAGCGGCGACGCTTCTTCCGTCGTGGGGTGAGTGCAAAGCCGGTCTGCAGATTGGCTACCAAGCCGAGCAGCCAGCCGAGCATCGTCATCGGCTGGGTCAGGCGATCACGGACGAGTTCGGTCTGGAGTTCTGTGAAGCTCGGGCGATGTCCGAAGACCAGCAAGAAGTCCCGCGATTCGATGAAGAAGGCCACGACGAAGACGGTCAGGATGTAGAAGATCAGCGAGATCGTGGCTTTCACGTCGCCGTGATTCGCACCGGTGCCGAGCCGAACGGCGATCGCGATGAGTACGCCGACGGGGATCGCGAGCCACGGCGTGGTGATCACGTCTCGACTCTCGTACAGGTACCAGCAGACGCCGGTCATGATCGACATGCACAACGCAGCCACCACGCCCGTGAGGACGTCGGCGTCCTGTCGAATCGGCACGACGCTGACGGCGCGGTCCTTTCTCAGCGGTGTCGGGTCGGGTACTCCGGCCTCTGTCTCCGCCTCGCGCCACGAGTCGGGGACAGTCTTCATCGAGAATGTGTTGGAATCGATGTTCGTCATGGCGACGCTCCTTCTTCGAGCATGTCAACGGCGGAACCGCGAGGTGCCTTGAGAAGCAATTTCACTCCTGTTCCGACCGACGGTTCTGCGCTGCCTCGTTAGGATCGGCGCCGCACGCCGCAGATTGGAGCACCATGGCTGACAACACTCATCGCATCGGAATCGTCGGTGGCGACGGCATCGGGCCAGAGGTCATTGCCCAGGGCCTCGCGGTGATCGCGGCCACCGGCGTCCGGATCGATCCCGTGAGTTACGACCTCGGTGGGGCCCGATACCTCGCCGACGGGACGGTCCTGCCGGACTCGACCCTCGCCGAGTGGCGAGATCTCGACGCCATCTACCTCGGTGCCGTCGGTGCCCCCGGCGTGCCACCCGGTGTGATCGAGCGGGGCTTGCTGCTCAAGATGCGTTTCGAGCTCGACCTCTACATCAATCAGCGTCCGTTCAAGCTCGCGTCGTCCGCCGATGGGCCCGGCCACGACTTCGTCGTCATCCGCGAGAACACCGAGGGGGCCTACGCCGGCGAGGGCGGTTTCCTGCGGAAGGGCACACCGCACGAGATCGCGACTCAGGGTTCGGTCAACACCCGAATGGGCGCCGAGCGGGCCATCCGCTACGCCTTCGAGTTGGCGACCCAACGGTCGAATCACCTCACGCTCGTGCACAAGACGAACGTGTTGACCTTCGCCGGCGACCTGTGGGAACGCACGTTCAACGAGGTCGCGGTCGAGTACCCGTCGGTCGAGACGGCCTACAACCACGTCGACGCGGCCTGCATCTACTTCGTCCAGGACCCCCAGCGCTACGACGTGATCGTCACTGACAACCTCTTCGGTGACATCCTCACCGATCTCGGGGGAGCCGTGTCGGGTGGTATCGGCCTGGCCGCCTCGGCCAACCTGAACCCGGCGCGCACCGGACCGTCGATGTTCGAGCCAGTTCACGGCTCGGCCCCGGACATTGCTGGGCAGAACAAGGCAAACCCGATCGCAGCGATCGTGAGCGGAGCGATGATGCTCGACTTCCTCGGTGAGTCGAACGCTGCTGCCAAGATCCGTTCCGCGTGCGATGCTTGTGTGGACCTGACGGGATCGACGACCGAGATCGGGGCGGCCGTCGTTTCGGCTCTCGAGAGCTGAACCCGCTCGACCGACCACACACGCCAGGCTGACACGCCCGTACAAGACAAAGAGGATGCTTTCATGATCACCAATCCCACCGGCGCACCGGATGACCCTTTCGCTGCTCCGTTCGGCTCGCTCTTCGGTGATCAGATGACCACGGCGAGGCTCGCTGCCGGCGTCTACACCTACGAGGGGTCGGCCGAACCTCTCGCCGAGCTCAACCTGCATCCGGCAACTCATGCTCTGCACTACGGCAGCGCCTGTTTCGAGGGTCTCAAGGCACATCGCCAGGTGGACGGCACGTTGGCGATCTTCCGGCTCGACGATCACGTGGCTCGTCTGTGTCAGAGCATTGGTCGCCTCCGCGTGAGCCAGCCTGATCCGAGTCTCGTGCGCCGGCTCATCATTGATGCCGTCGAAGCCAACGCGTCCTTCGCTCCCGAACCGCCAGGGTCGCTCTACATCCGGCCGACGTTCATCGGCACACTGCCGAACATCGGGGCCGCCGCCGCGCCGAGCAGTTCGGGGCTCTTGTATGTCATCTGCTCCCCGGTCGGCGACTACTTCGCGGGCGGCGTTCGCCCGCTGACGCTCTACGTCGAGACCAAGCTGCCCCGCACGACGCCTCAGTTCGGCATGGTCAAGAGCGGAGCCAACTACGTGATGGCCCTTGGCCCCACGCTCGATGCGAAGGCCAACCACGGTGCCGACCAGGTCTTGTTCGCCAGCCACGACGACATCACCGAGACCGGTGCGGCGAATTTCTTCCTGGTCGAGGACGGACGCCTCATCACGAGACAGCTCGACGAGTCGTTCCTGCATGGTGTCACCCGCAACTCCGTGCTCGCCATGGCCGCCACACTCGGATACGCGATCGAGGAGCGGCCGATCACGATCTCTGAACTCACCGACTGGGCGGGTCGAGGTGAGATGTTTCTCTCGGGTACGGCCGCCGTCTTGGCTCCCGTCGGCACGATCGTGGTCGGTGATTCGCCTGTCACGGTCGGTGACGGGCAGCCCGGGCCGAACACGCTACGACTCCGAAGTGCGCTCACTGACCTGCTGAACGGCAAGGCCGACGATCCCTTCTCGTGGCGCACCGTGGTCGCCGGCTGATGGACATCTCCCGCGAACCGGTTCGGGATCCGTCGTGGCCGGAATCGGTCGAGATCTTCGACACGACCTTGCGGGACGGGTCCCAGTTCGAGGGCATCGCGCTGACGACGGACGACAAGTTGCGCATTGCGGCACAGCTGGACCACCTCGGCGTCCACTACATCGAAGGCGGGTGGCCAGGATCGAACCCCCGTGACGACGCATTCTTCCAGCGAGCCGCAGCCGGTGAGCTCAGGCTCGAAGTCTCGACACTCGTTGCGTTCGGGTCGACGCGTCGACCGAAGGGAAAGGTCGACGAGGACGAGACCCTCGCCAACCTGATCGCCGCTCGGACCCCGGTCTGTTGCATCGTGGCGAAGAGCTGGGACTATCACGTCATCGAGGCGCTGCGAACCACACTCGATGAGGGCGTCGCGATGATCAGCGATTCAGTGGCCTACCTCCGGGCGAATGATCGACGGGTCTTCGTGGACTTCGAGCACTTCTTCGATGGCTACAAACGCAATCCCGAGTTCGCGCTGCGGGCCCTCGAGGCGGCGGCCATCGCCGGGGCCGAAGCGCTTGTGTTGTGCGACACCAACGGCGGGTCGCTGCCGCACGAGATCGAGGGAACCACACACCGAGTGGTCGAGATGTTCCCCGAGCTCACCATCGGGATGCACACCCAGAACGACACGGGTTGCGCTGTCGCCAATGCCGTCGCCGGCGTCCGGGCCGGCGCTCGCCACGTGCAGGGGACCATCAACGGCTACGGCGAACGCACCGGCAACTGTGACCTCACGACATTCGTGCCGAACCTCAGCTTGAAGATGGGAATACGAACGCTTCCAGACGGGTCGATGGAGCGCATGAGCAGCGTGAGCCGTCACGTTGCGGAACTGGTGAACCTGCCGCCGAACGACGCATTGCCGTACGTCGGCAAGTCAGCGTTTGCCCACAAAGCAGGACTACACACCTCTGCGATCGCCCGTCGAGCTGATGCCTACGAGCACATCGATCCTGCCCTGGTGGGCAACGGCACGCGGTTCCTGGTGTCGGACCTGTCCGGCCGGTCGACCGTCGAACTCAAGGCCAAGGAGCTCGGCATCGAGCTCGAGCCACAGCAGCTGAGCTCGGTCCTTCAGGAGCTGAAGGCACTGGAGAACGCCGGCTACCACTTCGAGGCGGCAGATGCATCGCTCGAGCTCCTGATGCGTCGGGCCACCGGGTGGCGGAACCCATTTTTCGAGATCGAGTCGTTCCGAGTCACCGTCGATCACCGTCCTGGCGAGAAGATGGCGCTCGACATCAATCCACTCGGCCACTACGGCGGGGTCGAGACGCAAGCGACCGTGAAGTTGAACGTGCCGGTCGAAGGTGACGCCTCGGTCACCGAACGCGTCATCGCGACAGGAGAGGGCAACGGCCCCGTCAACGCACTCGATGCGGCCCTCCGGTCTGCGGTGGGGGAGCGTTATCCCGCGTTGGCCAACGTGAAGCTGTCCGACTACAAGGTGCGAATTCTCGATTCGCAGAGCGGAACCGGTGCAATCACGCGAGTGCTGATCGACGCAACCGACGGCGAGCGCCGTTGGACCACCATCGGCGTGTCGGAGAACATCATCGAGGCGAGCTGGCAGGCGCTGAGCGACACGGTCGTCTACGCCCTCTCGAAGTGAGCGCTGACGGCCCTTCCTGAACGCGAGTTGAGAGCGTCAGCGAGCAACTCGAGGAACGCCAAAGGCGCCATGCGCCGACGCGTTCACAAGCGCCCGACGCGTTCACGTTCACGGTTGCCAGATCATCAAGACCAGAGCGATCACCAGGAACAACTGGGTGAGGCCCTCGCCGAGGGCCAGCTTCTTGGCCAGACCGACGACCTCGGGATCGTCGGTCATCTTGGTTGCGGGTGCCATCGACTCGGCTTTCTCGGTGAGGGACCTGACCGCCGGCTTCACCAGCCCGTGGGCCACGCCGACCAGCAGGAACCAGACCACGAACGATGCCGAGATCCACGGCTCGTCGAAGCCGACCCCGCCGTCGCTGACCGCGACCAACACGATGCCGAGGGCGAAGACGCCGTAGATCGCGTAGTGGGCGAGCGCAGTGACGAGCTGGGTGGTTCGCAAGAGGACGGCGGCATCGCCTGCGGTTCCTCCGAACGCCTTTGCGTTGTAGGCACTGTGAGCGATGACGCCACCGAACCCGACGATCGCGGCGGCGATGTGGAGGAGGAGAACAATCTGATACAAGACGGAGGGATCGATCATTCGGGGCACGGTAGTCTCCTCTCGTGGCTGCGCCTGACTATGTCCCGACGGATCCGACAGAGAAGGTCAGGAAGTACACATCGCCGCCTCGTCGCGGTGACTCCTGGATCGCCGATCGTCCGGGTGACATCGATGGGCCGCAGCCATCCGGACCCCGTATGGGAGCGCAGGGCCCCGATCAGGGATATGCGCTGACGCTGGTCCATCTCTTCGACGACTCGCTTCGTCTCGGATCGGTACATCACGAGGACGCCGTCGCCGGTTGCGTCGCCGTCGCCACCAAGCGGTCTGCACTGTTCGGGAGGGGCCCCGTGGTGCACGACCTCACTGCTGCGTTCACGATGTTCGGCTTCCTCGACGACGCTCCAGCGGACGATTTGGTGACGCTGCGACAAGATCTGTTCGCCCAGGTGCACTCTCATCACCACTACCGGGAACGCCGCGCCATCGCCGATCTCGTGCCCGATGCGGCACTTCACCGACCGCACGCTGCGATCGAGAGCGACTACCGCACTGACTGGAAGCGCAACCTCGCGCTCTGACACCGGCAGTACGATCGCCTGGTGACTGCTGATTCCACTGTTGATGCCGGCGTGCGCGTCCGGTTCTCTCCTGCTCCGACCGGCTACCTCCACGTCGGGGGCGCCCGCTCGGCGCTGTTCAACTGGATGTACGCCCGTCACGTGGGTGGGACGATGATCTTGCGGGTCGAGGACACCGACGCCGACCGAAGTCGCCCCGAACTCATCGACGCCATCTACGACAGCCTCGGGTGGCTCGGCATCGACTGGGACGAGGAGTACCGCCAGTCGGATCGGTTCGATCTCTATCGAGCGTCGGCGCAGGGAATGCTCGACGATGGTCTGGCCTATCGCTGCGACTGCACGCAGGACGCCGTCAAGGCCCGAGCCGAAGCAGTCGGATCCAAGGACGCCGGCTACGACGGGTTCTGTCGTCATCGTGACGTCGAGGCCGGCGAAGGTGTGGTCGTGCGATTCCGTACCCCGGACGAGGGCACGACCGGGTGGGACGACCTCATCCGCGGTCGGGTCGAGTTCGAGAACTCGGTCTTGGAGGACTTCATCATCGTTCGGTCGAACGGCGTCCCGATGTTCCACGTCGCCAACGCCTACGACGACCTCGACATGGGCATCACCCACGTCGTGCGGGGAGAGGACCTCGTCAACACCACGCCGCGTGTCCTCCTGCTCCGTCAGGCGATGGGGGGCACCGACCAGCCGCAGTACGCCCACTTGCCGCTGATCGTCAACGAAAAGCGCCAGAAGCTCTCGAAGCGACGCGACGACGTCGCGGTTGGTGACTATCGGGCGAAGGGATTCCTGCCCGACGCCATGCGCAACTACCTCCTCACACTCGGTTGGGGCCCGAAGGATGGGGAGGAGATTCGGCCGATCGCCGAGTTCATCGAGGCCTTCGAGCTGTCCGACATCAACAAGGCGCCGGCCTTCTTCGACGTGAAGAAGCTCGAGCACTTCCAACGCGAATACGTACGGGCGATGCCCGTCGATGACTTCATCGTGTGGTCGTCATCCGGCACGGGCGAGATCGATGCCGGCCTCTACCGTCGGCTCGCTCCAGAGGTGCAGAGTCGTGTCACGCTGCCAACCGATGTTCCCGGTCTGCTCGACTGGGTCGTCGGAGACGCGCCGGAACCATCCGAGAAGGACTGGAAGAAGGTGATGTCGAAAGACGGCGTGGCTGCGGTCCTCGACGCGGTCATCGAGCGATGTGAGACCTGCGAGTGGACGCCCGATGCACTCGAGGAGGTCGTGTTCGGTGTGGGTCGGGATCTCGACGCCAAGACGCAATTGCCGGTACGGATGGCGGTCTCCGGATCTCGATCCGGGCTCCCGCTGTTCGAACCCATGGCCGCCCTCGATCGCGCTGTTGCTCTCGAGCGGCTTCGTTCCGCTCGCGCTCGGTTGTAAGACGAATGATGCGGCGGTCCAAGCGGGCGACCAACGGAGGTTCGTCGTTGCCGACGGGCTCCAGCCGTCCGGCACTGATTCGCCGGACCCTGGCGTTGATCGTGGTGCTCGCCGTGGCTTACGGGGCGATCACGTTCGTGCAGGTGTGGTGGGCAAGTCGCTCCGACCCGGACCTGCGCATTCCATCGACGGCGGCGATCGTGCTCGGAGCTGCTCAGTACAACGGCACGCCATCACCGGTGTTGCGAGGCCGCCTCGATCACGCAGCTGAGCTCTATCTCCGAGATGACGTCGAGATCATCGTTGTCACAGGGGGCGGCCAGAGTGAGGACACCACGACAGAGGCGAAGGCCGCATACGACTATCTCCGATCCACCATCGGGATCGCCGACGAGCGGCTTCGGCTCGAGGTTGACGGAACGTCGACGTTCGAACAGCTGGCGGCAGCGGCCAGATTTCTCGAATCCGAAGGGATCACCGAGGTCGTGATCGTCACTGATCCGTACCACGCGAGGCGAGCGCAGCTGATCGCTCGTGAGGTCGGTCTCGATGCCTCGGTGTCGGTCACGGAGGCTGGCGCACCGTTCGGCCGGCTCGTTCGCGAGACCGTTGCCGTCAGTCTCGGCCAGATCATCAGCTTCCGACGTCTCGAACGTCTGTCCGACAAGCTCTGATTCCGGACCAGATTCGGGTGTTGGCTCACCGCAGGCGCCGCTAACCTGATGGCTCCACCTTCGGAGGTGGTGTAATCGGCAACACATCTGGTTCTGGTCCAGACATTGGGGGTTCGAGTCCTCCCCTCCGAACAA
>CBESNA010000022.1:0-61796 GCA_965530755.1 uncultured Acidimicrobiia bacterium
GAGCATCAGGGCCTCAGCGTCGCTGGTACCGACGCCGGCTCCACCAACCCATTGCCGCCTGCGCAGCCTCGGCGCGGTCACGGAGATCGCGTTCTTGACGTCGATGGTGTTCGAGCTCGGCCTGATGGGCCCGATGCGTCTCGGTGGTCGTGGTCTGCATGTCGAGGATCGCCTCGAAGCGTTCCCTCGCGACGGCATCGCTGGCCTGCAGGGCGCCTTTCGCAGCAGCGAGATCGCTGCCGAGTCGCACGCTCTCCGCTTCCAGCGACTCGATCACCGACGTGAGCTCGATCGCCCTGCGCTCGGCTTTCGCCAGATCAGTGTTGGCCCGCTCGAGTTCGGCCTCGGCGACCTGACGGGCTGCCGTCTCGGCCGTCAGTCGTTCGCCGAGTCCGAGCAGCCGCTCGAGCATCTCGGAGAACTCTGGTGACGGCGACTCATCCTTGGCCCGAAGGTCGACGATCCAGCCTTCCCGATGGGCGACAGCGGACAATGCCTCGCGCGGGATGGCGAGCGATCCGTCGTCGGTCTCGAAAGCCTCCGGGAGGCCGCCGGTCTCGACTCGTAGATTCAGCTGTGCTTCGGATACTCCCAAGAGTTCCGCCGCGTCGTTCAAAGCCACTTGATGGCTTCCGCCTGCCATGGAGCGTGAGGTTAGCCCCCGACGCGGGTGGTTTCACCCACAACCGGCTCAACAACGACGGCTCGGTGCCGATGGCCGACGATGGGTATCTCGACGATCGGCACGATCTCGTTCCTCGCTCTTTGGGCGGCCATCGTGTTCGACGTGTTCAGGACCGACACTCGTTTCGTGCGACAGGGACCGAAATGGTGCTGGATGATCTTTGTTCTCACGTTGCCGGTGCTGGGCGCCCTGGCCTGGATGGTGTTCGGCCGACCGTTCTTCATGGTTCGTCGCGATCCGATCGAATTCGAACGCTCGATCGGCCACGAGGACACCCACGAGTGGGCTGTGTTCGTCGCCAATCGGCGCCTCGGTCCTGCCGAACGCCTCGACTGATCCGAGGTGCAAGCCGATCAGCGGCGCACGTGGAGCGGAGCGCCGGCAAGACCGTGAGCCGCTTCTGCGATCGCCTCTGACATCGTCGGATGAGGATGGATCGTCGCCGCGAGGTCTTCGACCGTCGCTCCCATTTCGATGGCGAGGGTCACTTCTCCGACGAGTTCTGACACCCCGACGCCCGCGAGCTGGGCACCGATGATGGTGCCGGCATCATCGGCGATGAGTTGGACGAACCCCGCGGTGTCCCCGAGCGTGCGGCTTCGTGAGCCGGCTCCGAACGGGAACCGGAACGCCGAGGCGTCGATGCCGGCCGCCTTCGCCGTGGTCTTCGTGTGGCCGACGTTGGCAACTTCGGGATCGCTGAACACGATCTCGGGAATGGCTGCCGGGTCGAAGGCCGCTGGTAGCCCGGCGATCGCACGCGCCGCGACCTCGGCCTCGGCCGCTGCCTTGTGGGCCAGAGCGGGGCCGTCAGTGACGTCGCCGATGGCGAAGACCGTTTTGGTCGCACTCCGATCAGGGCCGACGGGGATGTGCCCATGCTCGTCCACCGGTATTCGGGCGGTCGCGAGACCGAGATCGTCGGTGTTCGGTGTCCGACCGACGGCGACGATGATCCGGTCGGCATCGGCGAGCACGGGATCGTCGAGGCCGCTCACCAGAGTCCCGAGTTGCACCTCCACACCGAGATCCTGCAGACGACGGCTGACGACGCTGGACAGCGTCGAGTCCATGGTGGGCAGGAGACGGTCGGCACCCTCGATGATCGTCACGCCGGCGCCGAGCTTCGCCCATGCAGTGCCGAGCTCGATGCCGATGTAGCCGCCCCCGACGACCACCAGTCGCTCGGGGATGCTCGAGAACTCGAGTGCACCGGTGGAATCGACGACCCGGTCGCCGTCGAAGGGGAGCGTGGGGAGGGGCGTCGGCCGGGAACCGGTCGCGATTATGCAGCGAGCGAACTCGAGGTGGCGGACCTGCTCGCCGTCGTCGACCGCGAGGCGATCGGACTTGGAGAAGCGCGCCGACCCGGACCAGCGCTCGACACCTGCCGCGTCGAGCAACCTCGTGACACCGCCGGTGAGATCGGCGACCACGCTGCGGCGATGGGCGTGGAGCCTCTCGAGGTCGATCGAGACGGCCAGGTCGACACCCCACGTCGAGCTCGAGCGTGCCTGATCGGCGACGTCGGCACTGTGGATCAGCACCTTCGACGGGATGCAGCCGACGTTCAGGCAGACCCCCCCGATGTCATCGCGTTCGATGAGCACCACCCGCTTGCCTGAGCCATTGACATCCAGCAGGTCGGCGCATCGAAGCGCTGCGACATAGCCGCCCGGTCCGGCCCCGATCACCACGACATCGGCTCGACCGGCCACCTCGCCGACGACCATCAGGAACCGACCATCGGCACGACTCTCGGGTGCACGACCATCGCAAGTTCGACCATCACCGGGCGAGGAGCGCCACCGGGTCGGAGAGCAACCCGATGATGTGTTCCTGGAAGGCGGTCATGACATCGCCATCGATGAGGCGGTGATCGACGGCCACCGAGATCGGCAGCGTCATGCGAGCCATCACCGTTCCGTCGACGACGAATGGTCGTTGGCGGATCGAACCGAATCCGACGATGGACACCTCGGGCGGTCGGATCATCGGGGTGGCGAACCTTCCGCCGAGGCTCCCGTAGTTCGTGATCGTGCCCGTGCCGCCTCGAAGCCGCTCGGCGGTGATCGTCCGGTCGCGGGCGGCGGCGGTGAGGGTCTGGATCTCGTCGGCGAGCTCGAACAGCGAGCGTTGATCGGCGTCGCGGATGACGGGGACGATGAGGCCGGCCTCGGTGGCAACGGCGATCCCGACGTTGACGTGATCGTGGATGTCGATGTGGCCGTCCGAGCCGTCGAGCGTGATCGAGGCGTTCAGCATCGGGTAGCGACGGAGGCCGTCGGCGACGGCCATGACGAAAAACGCGAGCGGTGTCAGCGCCGCAGCCCGAGCCGGGTGGAGTTCCTTGATGCGACGACGGCCGGCGAGCAGGGGCGTCGCATCCAATTCGTCCGAGCCGTGGATGTGCGGGATGTCGAGCGCTGTGGTCATGGCGCGAGCCGTGGCCCGGCGGATGCCGCGCAGTGGGTGGCGGCCGACCTTCATCTGCCCGAGCGACACGCTCGATGCAGCCATCGAGCGCGGGACGGGGTCTGCCGGTGTCCCGGTGACCCGACCGGTCTCGTCGTTGATGAACTGGTCGAGGTCGGCGATCGTGATGCGGTCGCCAGGCCCGGTCCCTGCGACGTCGTGGAGGTCGATTCCGGCATCGAGTGCACGTCGACGCACCACCGGTGCCGCCTTCGGTCGACGTCGGGCTGTGCTCGCATCTGCCGGCACGGTGCCGGGCTTCGGGACCGTCCCGCCGTTCCGCGCTCCAGCGTCGGCGCCTCGCTCGGCCGTCGTCGCGGGCTCGACGGTCGATGTCTCGTCGCCCGCCTCGAACTCGGCCGCCTCGAACTCGACGATGATCTGACCGACCTCGGCGATGTCGCCTTCGCTCACACCGAGCCGCTTGATGACGCCGGCCTTGGGCGATGGCAGTTGTGTCTGGCTCTTGTCGGTCAAGATCTCGACCAGGGGTTGATCACGCGCGACCGTGTCCCCCTCGTGCACCAACCACTCGACGATCTCGGCCGACTCGAGGCCCTCGCCGACATCGGGCAGCCGGAAGTCGTCGCCGGGCCCGCCTGCGGTGCCAGACGTCATGGTGCCTCCACGACGGACCTCGCGGCCTGGATGATGCGATGGACATCGGGGACGTAACGATCCTCGAGAAGGCCGACGGGGTAGGGGGCGTCGTATCCGGAGACCCGGCGCACGGAAGTCTCGAGCGAGTAGAAGGCCTCGTCGTTGATCGTGGCGATCACCTCGGATGCGAACCCGTTGGTCTCCGGCGCCTCCTGGACCACCACGACTCGGCCACATGCCTCGACGGCCGATGCGATCGCAGCGGTGTCGAGCGGAACCAGCGTTCGCAGATCGAGAACCCGAGCGGCGATTCCTTCCTCTGCGAGCTGTTCGGCAGCTCGACCGGCGAGCTCGACCATGAAGCTCCACGCAATGATGACCACCGCATCGTCGGCCGACTCGACGACGGTTCTGGCTTGTCCGAATGGAACGAGATGCTCACCGAGAGGGACCGGGTCCTTGATCATCCGATAGCCCCGGAGCGGTTCGAGGAACAGCACGGGGTCGGGATCGCGGATGGCACTCGCCAGGAGGCCCTTTGCGTCTGCCGCGCTCGCCGGCATGACGATCTTCAGCCCGGGAATGTTGGCGAACTGACCCTCCAGGGAATCGCTGTGCAACTCTGGTGTCCTGACGCCGCCACCGAATGGTGACCGGATCGTGATCGGTGCGCCAAAGCGGCCACGGGTGCGATACCGAAGCCTCGCGATCTGGCCGGCGATCTGATGAAAAGCCTGGTAGCTGAACCCGAGAAACTGGATCTCGGCGACGGGAATCATTCCCGAGGCGGCAAGTCCGACGGCGGTACCGGCGATCACGGCCTCGGCCAGCGGGGTGTCGACCACTCGGCTCTCGCCGAACGCGTCTTGGAGACCTTCGGTCGCCCGGAACACGCCGCCATTTGCGCCGACGTCCTCACCGAACACCATCACCCTCGCGTCGCGTGCCATCTCGGCGTGCAGCGTGTGATTGATCGCTTCGAGCATGGTCATGACCCGGGTCTCGCCCGGGCTCGCGTCGACCGTTGTCATCGCGTCTCCTGATCGGCCCAGAACGCCGCCCGTTGTCGTGCCATTCGTGGCGTCAGCTCCTCGTAGACGTGGTCGAAGAACCCATCCGGAGTGACCTCACGGGACTCCCCGGCTTGCACGGCACGTTCCATGCGAGCGTCGGCCGCGCCGGCCACGGCCGCCTCGATGGCAGCTGTCCAGAGCCCCTCGGCTTCGAGTTGTCGGCGAAGGGTGACGATGCCGTCGCGTTCCTTGGCCGCGTCGAGCTCATCGGCCGGAACGTAGCGAGTCGGGTCGTCGGCGGTCGTATGGGGGCCGAGACGGTAGGTGACGGCCTCGATCAGGGTCGGACCGGCTCCGGCAATCGCCCGGCTGCGAGCGTCGGCTGTCGCCTCGAAGACGGCAACGGGGTCCGTGCCGTCGACCGTGACACCCGGAATACCGAAGGCGTGGGACTTTTCAGCGAAGTTCTTGGCCCTCGTCTGGTTGGCCACTGGGGTGGAGATGGCCCAGCCGTTGTTCACGACCACGACGATCACGGGAGCGTCGATGACGCCGGCGAAGTTGCACGCTTCGTAGAAGTCGCCCTCCGAGGTCGAGCCGTCGCCGAGGTAGACCAGAACACAACCCGGTAGATCCTGCTGCTTCATCCCCCAGGCGAGACCGACGGCGTGTGGTACCTGGGTCGCCAGGCTGATCTGGGGCGGCCAGACGCGGGTCGGTTCCGGGATGTGGCCGCCGTCTGGGTGCCCGAGGGCATACAGCACGTAGCGATCGAGCACATCGGCACCGAACCGCTCGAGACCGACGAGCTCGCGATACTGCGGCAGCACCCAGTCGGTCGAGGGATCGAGAGCGAGTGACGTGCCGGCCAGCAACGCCTCGCTGCCATCGACGGGAGCGTTGGTGCCGGCTCGGCCCTGCCGCTGGAGATTGAAGACGCGCTGGGAGTAGATGCGGCTGGCGATCATCTGGGCCAGCATCCACTGTCGGTGTTGATCGGTGGCGACCACCGGCGGCTCGCTGTCGAGCGGAGCGAGCAGGTCGGCAGCGAGGAGGGTGGGATCGTCCTGCATCAGGTCGAAGATAGTTCGGCCGGCGGGTCGGTCGCTCGTTGGACCGTGGCCGACTGTGCGGTCCGCACCGCGATGATGACGACGGCGCAGGGAATGGTCACGATCGCCGCCGCCGTCCCGATCGAGAGGGTGACCGTGGCCGCCAGCGTGCCGACGGCGACCGGCGCGACCAGCGCGCCGATGCGGGATCCCGCCACCATGGCGCCGAGCCCGGCACCGGCTCGCCCCGGGGCTTTCGCCGCTTGGTCGTACAGCATGGGGAAGATCACCGAGTTGCCAAGTCCGGCCACGACGAGGCCGATCATGACCGCCGGAACGGCGTCGATCAGGAACGCCACGGCGAGGCCGATGGCGTTGACACCGGCGCCGAAACGAACCAGTTGGGATTCCCCGAGCCGACCGAGGATCCAATCACCGGAGAACCGTCCTGTGGTCATCCCGACCGTGTAGGCGACGAACCCCAGCCCGGCGATACCGGCCGACTGCGTCAGATCGTCGCTGAGTCGAAGGGCAGACCAGTCGCTCGAGATCTGCTCCATCATCATCGCCATCGCGCCCAGGACGGCGAAGGTCACCAGCACGACCCGTGGCGTCGTTCGGACCGTCGAGGCGCTCGGGCCCGAGGTTGGACCGGCATCGGCGTTCTGCAGCACCTCGGCCTCTGACAGCAGGCCTGGGGCGACGAACAACATCGTGGCGACGAGAAGAATCGCCACCACCACGAGGTGGAGCTGGAGGTCGACATCGGCCGAGGCGAGGATCGACGCGGCGATGCCGCCGAGCACGGTGCCGAGGCTCCACAGGCCGTGGAGGCGGTTCATCACCGGTGCACGTCGCCGGCTGCTGATGGCGGAACCCTGCATGTTCATGCCGACATCAGCGATCACATCGAAGAACAGCATCAGCGCGAGAGCGATCCAGAGCGCCAGCGGTGACCGTGCCCCGCCGATCAAGAACAGCGTGCCGACCAGCGCCAAGCCACCGATGACCATCGCCCGCTTGGTTCCGAATCGTTCGATGAACGGGCTGACCACCGCGCTGCCGAGCAGACCGCCGAGGCTCGAGAGGGTCAGGACCAGCCCCAGCGTTGCGACATCGGTGCCGATGTTGTCGCGGATCTCGGGAAGCCGAGGGAGGAACGACCCGATCACGGCCCCGTTCACGAAGAACTGTGTGGCCACGGACTGCAGCGCACGTCGATCCCGGGGGCTCAGCACGTCGACAACCTATTCAGGATTCTCGGGCGGGAGTTGTGAGCGGCAGCGAACAACTCCGAACAACCCCGAAGGCCCCACGGGGCCGACAGATTCAACTTGACCGTGCGGTCAAGTTCTGTGAACGTTGTTCACCATGAGCAACGGCACGAGCAAATCGGAGCGGACCCTCGATCATGTGGTGGTTCTCGGAGCCAACGGCACCATGGGATTCGGCAGTGCCGCGTTGTTCACCAACGCCGTCCCACGCGTGACCTTCCTCGCCAGGACTCGCGAGAAGGCGCAGGAGGGACTCGATGCCGCCATTGGCCAGGTCCGGTCGAACTCCCTCGCCTCCCGGGCCGACATTGGCTCCTATGACGATGACCTACCGGCCGCCCTCGCCACGGCAGACCTCGTGTTCGAGGCCGTCGCCGAGGATCTGTCGATCAAGACGCCGATTTTCGACCTCATCGAGGCCCACCGCCGCCCCGGGTCCATGGTGGCGACGGTGAGCTCCGGGCTGTCGATCAACGGCCTCGCCGCGGGACGATCGGATGACTTCCGGGCCAACTTCTGTGGCCTGCACTTCTTCAACCCACCGAACGTCATCACAGGCACCGAGCTCATCCCCAATGCCGACACCGATCCGGCCGTGCTCGACTTTCTCGAGACCTTCTGCCGTACGCGGCTCGGCCGAGAGATGGTGCGGACCGAGGACACGCCGGCGTTCGCCGGCAACCGAGTCGGCTTCAAGGTGCTCAATGAATGCGCGCAGATGGCAGAAGAGCTCGGCCCGATGCTGGTCGACCGGATCGTGGGCCCGTACACCGGCCGGGCGCTCACACCCCTGGCCACGATCGACCTCGTCGGCTGGGACGTCCACCGTGCGATCGTCGAGAACGTCTACGAGAACACGAACGACGAAGTACACGAGACCTTGAAGCTGCCCCGCTACATGGCAGATCTGATCGACAAGGGCGTGCTCGGACGCAAGTCCGGGGGCGGCTTCTTCAAGCAGGGACTGAAGAGCAGTGAGGACGGCGACCTCGTCCTCGTCCCCGCCACCGGTGACTACGTTCCCCAGTCGTCGATCGTGATCCCCGAGATGCCACACGTCGGTGAGATCGCCGATCTGTACTCCCAGGGTCGCTACGTCGAAGGGCTCGCAGTGCTCCTCGACGCCAAAGGCGCCGAGGCGGCGTTGGCTCGCAAGGTCATGGCCGGTTACATCGCCTACTCGTTCGAGCGAGTTGGCGAAGTCTGCGCTTCGATCAACGACATCGACCGGATCATGGGAATGGGCTTCAACTGGGCGCCGCCATCGGTCCTGGTCGACACCATGGGAGCATCACGTGCCGTCGCCATGATCCGCGAGGCCGGTCTCGCCGTTCCGGCTGCACTGTCGGATGCCGCCCCCGATACGACATTCTTCAACCATCCCACCATGAACACCGGCCGATTCTTCGTTGCGGCCTGACGTTTCGCCTTCGGCGAATCCGAGTTGCTCGCTGCCGCTCACCCATCGCAATTTCACCATCCGCGTGACCAATCGCAATCAGGAGACCTGACAATGACAACACCTGACGTCTACGTCCTCGGCGGATATCAGACTGACTTCGGCCGCAATTGGACCAAGGAGAACAAGCACTTCTCCGCCTTGATGCGCGAGGCGGTGACCGGGGCCATGCAGGTCACCGACGTGCCGGCCGAGGACATCGAGAGCGCCCACGTCGGCAACTTCGCGGCCGAGCTCTATTGCATGCAAGGGCATCTCGGCGCCTTTTTCACCGAGGTCGACCCGGCCTTCAGTGGTCTGCCCACGGGCCGCCACGAGGCGGCATGCGCCTCCGGCTCGATTGCCTTGCTGGCAGCGTCGGCCGAGATCGAGGCCGGTCGTTACGATCTCCAGGCCGTGGTCGGCATCGAGCAGATGAAGACCGTCGCATCGTCGCTCGGTGGCAGCTATCTCGGAACCGCAGCCTGGTACGAGAAAGAAGCAGAAGGCATCGATTTCCCGTTCCCCAAGCTGTTCGGGAAACTCGGCGACGAGTACGACAAGCGGTACGGCTTGGCCGACGAGCACCTCGCCGAGATCAGCCGCCTCAACTACGACAACGCCAAGCTCAATCCCAACGCGCAGACCCGCACCTGGTACATGAACAAGGAGCACGCGCTCGCCCGTGACGACATGAACGCCGAAGTCGGCGGTCGGATCCGTCTGGCCGACTGTTCGCAGGTCACCGACGGGGCCGTGTGTGTCTTCCTCGCCTCTCGTGACTACGCCGAACGGTATGCGGCTGTCCGTGGCATCTCGATCGAGAACATCCCGCGCATCAAGGGCTGGGGTCACAACACGGCCCGGCTCCTTTTCGAGGACAAGGTCCGCGAGAGTCGGGAAGCCGAGTACGTGCTGCCTCACGTTCGGTCGACGATCACGTCGGCCATGGGACGGGCCGGGATCAGCGACGTCTTCGGCGAGGACGGCGGCGAGAAGATCGACGGCATCGAGACTCACGACTGCTTCACCACCTCGGAGTACATGGCGATCGACCACTTCGGCATCACGGCGCCGGGGGAGAGCTGGAAGGCCGTCGAGGACGGCTGGTTGGAGATCGACGGGAAGATGCCGATCAATCCCAGCGGCGGCCTCATCGGCGCCGGTCACCCGGTCGGAGCCACCGGCGTCCGCCAGTTGCTCGACGCCCACAAGCAGGTCACGGGGACAGCGGGCGACTATCAGATCGAGGGCGCAAAGAACGTGCAGACGCTGAACATCGGTGGAAGCGGAACGACGAGTGTCAGTTTCGTTGTCGGCGTCTGATTCGTCGTTCGACTTCGACAGGGAGACAGCGGTCGCCCCTGTCGGCGACGAGTGGTCGGCTCGCATCAGCGACGCGTACAACATCGGCGACAACCCCAACGGCGGCTATCTCATGGCCGTCGCTCTGCGGGCGATTCGAGCTGAGCTGACGCGAGTCGATCCCTCCCTCGATCAGCCCGATCCGCTGACCCTGACCGCCCATTTCCTGCGGCCCGGAATTCCGGGGGTCGACGCCGTGGTCGATGCAGAGGTTCTCAGACTGGGGCGTTCGATCAGCACTGTCCGTGCGACACTCCGCCAGGAAGGCAAGACGCGGGTCGAGATGCTCGCCGGGTTCGGCGATCTGTCCGTCGGGCCGGTCGATCACGAGATCACGGTCGCCCCACCAGAGCTTCCACCACCTGATCGGTGTGTCGATCGGGCGACTCTTGCCCAGGGGGTCACACTCCCACTGCTCGGTCGTGTCGAGGTGCGGGTCCCAGAGGATCAGGTCGAGCTCGGGACCGGTGGAGCGGCGACAATGTCAGGCTGGATCCGTTTTGCCGACGGCCGAGCCGCCGACACGCTCGCGCTCGCCCTCTTCGCTGATGCCTATCCACCCTCGCTGTCCACCACGCTCGGCTCGATCGGATGGGTGCCGACGCTGGAGATGACGGTGCAAGTCAGGCGTCGCCCCGCCGAAGGGTGGGTGATGGCCACCTTCGAGACCGACGACCTTGCCGGCGGCCGGATGATCGAAACAGGCACGCTCTGGGACGAGCGCGGCGAGGTCGTTGCCCGTTCGCGTCAGCTCGGCATGTTGTTGACATGACGGATCCTGACACGATCGTGCTCGCGCCCGAGGTCGTCGATCGTTACCTCAGGCGTATCGATGTGTCGGAGCGCCCGTCCGAGCCAGACGTCGACTCGTTGCGTCGTTTGATGCTCGCCCATCTCCGGTCCGTTCCGTTCGAGAATCTCGACGTCTTCAACCTCGTTCCCGTACGAACCGATGTCGACTGGTCGGTGCCAAAGATCGTGGATCGTCGCCGCGGGGGCTGGTGTTTCGAGCTGAACGGGGCCTTCGGAGCACTGCTCCAGTCCCTCGGCTACGACGTGAAATTGATCGGTGCTGCGGTCCTCCTGGCCGGCCCCAACATGACTCTCGACCATCTCTGCCTCGAGGTGACGGTCGATCGTCCCTACCTTGTCGACGTCGGCTTCGGCAACACCTTCATCCGGCCGCTGGAGCTGAACTCGAATGCCGAACAGGACGGCGGAAACGGTGTCTATCAGTTGCTGGCGAGCCCCGTCGGAACGACGCTTGCCAGAGTCGTCGACGGGGTGCCGGAAGCTCAGTACCGATTCAAGCGGGTGGCCCATCGACTCTCGGACTTCGATGCTGCGTCTACATCGCTCGCCGCCGATCCGGATGGCCACTTCCGGGCCGGGCCGGTGGTGACGATGCTCCTCGACGATGACGGCAGCCGGGCCACGCTGAGTACCGATCGACTGGTCGTGCGGGCCACGGACGGAACCGAACGCACGAGCGTTCCGGTCAGTTCTGATGCCTGGTGGCCGACAGGGGAGAAGTGGTTCGGGATTCGCGGCCCCATCGGCCCGGGATCGGTCGGCTCGACGTGAGTGACGACAGCGCAGTCGGCGAGGCCGTCGCGCCCCCCGGTGACGAGGACCCCTACCCTTGCACTGTGACCACGGCGCCCCGCATCGGCCTCGCCCTCGGAGGCGGGGGTATCGCCGGCTACGCATTTCATGCCGGCGTCCTCGGTGCACTGCAGGAGAAGACCGGCTGGGATCCGCGGACCGCTGAGGTCATCATCGGTACTTCCGCCGGGTCAGGCATCGCGGGCCTGCTCAGGGGTGGCGTGTCGGTGTCGGAGATGGTCGGCCGCATGCTGTCGATCTCGACCAACCCGGGTGACATGGCCCGGTTGCGCAGGGCGTCTGGCCGTGGAGTCAGCCTGCAGGGCGGATTGTGGTTCGGGCCGTCGTCACCGAAGCTGATCGCACGCGAACTCCTCCGCCTCCACAGAATCCGGCCCGCCAACATGCTCGTTGGCGCCCTGCCCAATGGGCGGATCGACAATGACGTCCTCGGCGACCAGACGGCGAAGCTCCACTCATCGTGGCCGGAGCAGACGACCTGGATCCCGGCGGTCTCTCTCGACAGCGGAGACCTGACCGTGTTCGGTCGAGACGCGACTCGCGAGAATGTCGAATTCGCCGACGCCGTGGCTGCCAGCTGCGCCATTCCCGGCTTCTACCGACCGGTCAGGATCAACGGTGAACGCTTCGTCGACGGTGGCGTCCGTTCGATGGTCAACGTCGATCTGCTGGCCGACCTCGACCTCGATCTCGTGGTGGTGTTGTCGCCGATGTCCCTCGGCGAGCTCTCGGCCAAGTCGCCGTTCGCCTCGATGCTGCGCGGCTACCCGATGTTTCAGCTGGCCAAGGAGCTCGACGTCCTCGAAGCTGCGGGCACGCCGCATCTGACGTTCGAGCCGGATCGTTCCACCGCACGAGCCATGGGGGTGAACCCGATGGACCCGACGTGTGTCGTACCATCGCTCACCGTCGCCGCTGCGACCACCACGGCCGGTCTGGGCGACGCCCGTGTGGCCGCCGCACTCGACCTGTTGACCACCGCAGGGCGCCTCTTGGAGTCGCCCGCTGATGTCCCCTATCCGGACTGAGAATCGTGAACGTGAGACCATGGAACGACTGACTGCAGAAGACGCATCCTTCCTGCGAATCGAGGACGAGGTCAGTGCCATGCATGGCCTCACGGTTGCCGTGTTCGACGGGCCGGAGCCCACGTTCGCCGAGTTCCTCGATCGAGTGTCACGACGAGTGTCGCTTGTGCCCCGCCTCCGCCAGCGCGTCGTTCACGTACCCGGGGGCATCGAACGACCAGCCTGGGTCGACGATCCTCATTTCTCGCTGGATTACCACGTTCGTCACACGGGCCTGCCCAAGAAGGGCACGATGGCAGACGTCGAAGCGGTGGCGAGCCGGATCCTCTCCCAGCGGCTCGACCGTGGCAAACCGTTGTGGGAAGTCTGGATGATCGACGGGTTGCCGCGCCGCCGCTGGGCGGTCCTGTCGAAGGCGCATCACAGCATGGTCGACGGCGTGTCCGGGAGTGATCCCTTGACGCTCATCGTCGACGGACTCCCCGATGGCCCGCCCGCTCATGAATCGTGGGATCCTCCGGCCATCCCGACCGAGGCGCAGATCCTCGGCCAGGGAATGCTGGAGCTGGCCTTCGACCCGGCTCAGCAGGCGAGGTTGGCCAAGCGTGCCATCCTGCGCCCCGGTCGCCGGGCAGCAGAAATGCTCGGCATGTCGGGTCGGCGGAACAACCCTGCTCTGGTCGGTGCTGTCGGTTCGTTCCGTCGATGGGGGACTACCTCGGTCGACGGGGCAACCATCCGGAAACTCCGGGACCAACTCGACGTCACCACCAACGACGTCGTCCTTGGACTGGTCTCCGCCGGCTTCCGTTCGATGTTCGAGGACAGCGGCCTGGACATCCCCGCCACTGTTCGCACGCTGGTGCCGATGGCGGTCGCCACCGGGAACCGATTCAACAACGAGATCAGCTCTCTCGAGGCGGATCTGCCCGTCGGCCAGGCTGACCTCACGACGGCGATCCGGCACGTGAATCGACAAACGCTCACCGCCGGCAACGAGTATCGAGCCGTTGCCGGCAAGACGCTCGCTGAACTCCACGGCCTCTCGGCGCCGACCGTGGCAACGCTCGGTTTGCGTTCGGCCCACAAGACCGCCCACTTCTCCAAAGTGTCGACGGTGACGGTGAACGTGCCGGGGCCGAGCGAGGAGATCCAGCTGCTCGGGCGTCCGATGGTCGAGATCTATCCGGGGATCCCGCTCGTGTCGAAGGTGAGAATCAGCGTCGGTGTGATGAGCTATCGAGACCAGTTCTATTTCGGGGTCACCGGCGACAACGACGCCAAACTCGAGGTCAACTCACTCACGGCCGGCATTGCCGCCGCCGCAGGCCAGCTCCAGTGACCCCGTCTCGGCACGAGATCGAGCGAAGGTAGCCTGCTCCGATGGTTCGGCGCCCCGACGGTTTCAGTGACCGCCTCCGAGAGGCAGGAATGCAGGTGCGACGGACCGCGGAACGGGGCATCGAAATGCGGAGAGACCGCCTCGACCGCGAGGTGGCGCCGAAGCGATCGCTGGATCAGATCCAGGCCGACCTGGATGCCTTGGTCGGTCTCGAGTCGGTCAAGGAACAGATCGCGTCGCAGCTCACCTTCCTCCAGGTGCAGGCGCGTCGCAAGGAACACGGCCTGAGTGACGTCGATACCAGCCGCCATCTGGTCTTCAAGGGAAACCCCGGTACCGGCAAGACCACCGTGGCCCGGCTCCTGGCCGAGATGTACGGCTCGATCGGCCTGTTGGAGAAGGGCCATCTGGTCGAGGTCGATCGAGCAGGGATCGTCGGCGAGTACGTCGGTCACACCGCGGCCAAGACCAACCGAGCCGTCAAGAAGGCGCTCGATGGGGTCCTCTTCATCGACGAGGCCTACTCGCTCACGCCGCAGGGGGCGCTGCGGGCAAACAACGACTTCGGTGCGGAAGCAGTCGAGACACTGATCAAGCGCATGGAGGACAACCGCCAGCGTTTGGTGGTCGTGGTCGCCGGCTATCCGAAGTTGATGGAGTCGTTCCTTCGCTCGAATCCCGGCCTTCGGTCGCGGTTCTCCCGCGAGATCGACTTCCCCGATTACACCACGCTCGAGTTGGTCGAGATCACCGAGTCGCTCGCCGCCGACGCGGACTATCAGCTCTCGAAGGCGTGCGGGCCTGCCCTCGAAGCGATCTTCAGCGGGGTCGAGCGCACGGAAGGGTTCGGCAATGCCAGATACGCCCGAAACCTCTTCGAACAGGCTTTGAGTCGCCACGCTGTCCGTCTGGCCGAAACGAAACGCGTCACCTCGCTCGACCGCGAGGCCGTGTCAACGATCGAATCCCAGGACTTCAAGGAAGCGGCTTCGCTCCTCGACGGGTGAGCTGGACGACCTGCCGCTCTGCCTCGATGTCGACGAACCCGCACATCGAAGACCAGGGTCGATTGCGGTTTCGGTGTCGAAGACCGTGTGGCGCTGCCGTTCACGATGCGGGAATCGGTTCGATAGCGAACTGCATCTCGGTGCGCCATTGGGCGAGGTCGTTGGGGCATTCGAGGTAATGCTCTCGCGAGTATCCGGTCGTACGGAAGCGGTGGGCGCACATCCAGTCGAAGATCGGAGCGACCGTGTCGACGTCGACGGTCGCCATGTCGCCGTGATGAATCGCCGCTGCTGCCAACTCGACTTCGGGCAGATTGACTACCACAAGACCGGGGACGTCCACGACGGACTCGTCGATCGGGAAGCCGGCGTGGACACCGATCCCGCCGTCGGCGGTGTCGTCGTAGTAGGCGATCGACGGGCCGGCGATCTCCACGCCGGCGGCACCAAGCGCTTCGAACAACTGGGGGTAGAGGGGTTGGATCACCGGACCGATGTCGGTCGAGGCGAAGCTCGGGCTGACACCAGACGCGACAGCGAGGTGGACCGCCGGCAGTCGCTTGGTGGCGACGGTGACGGTGCGGGTGGGTTGATTGTTCATCTGGTTCTCCAATCGCTGGATGTGTGCTTCGACGTATGTGAGCCGGGTTGCGGCTTCGTCGAGTTCGGACTCGAGTTCAGAGCGGCGCAGCATGAGCATCCCGCGCAACTCCGGCGGGCTCACGCCACCGTCGACGACGCGCTTGACCTCGGTGAGCGAGAACCCGAGGCCCTTCAACGCCAACACTTGGAAGAGGTCGGCCAGTTGGGACTCGTGGTAGCGGCGATACCCGGTCGCGTCGTCGACCTCGGCGGGCATCAGTACACCGAGATCGTGGTAGTGCCGGAGCATGCGCGGCGTCACACCGCCGAGCTGCGAGAGATCACCGATCGAGTACATACCTGCCGACGGTACGTGTTGACATCGCGTCAGAGTCAACCCCCGAAATCGCCTGATCGAACGACGTGGCCAGAAGTGTTACCGAACATCTCCGCTCGCTGGGATCGCCGAAAGCGGGCTCCACCCGATCAGAATCTTCAGGCGGGCGGCTGCTGCGACCGTGCAGAATCGGCACGTTGCTTGGTTTGGCGGCCGACAGGTCCTGGGTTGTGGCGCCCATGATCTCAGATTCTTCAACCCGGGCCGCCATCGCGGCCAGGCCAGCTTGCTCTAGTCCGAAAAGACCGAATCCGAGGTCTCCGTGGTCTCCACCTCTGCTTCAGAGCCGTTGAACTGGTCGTTCCCGATCATGGTTCCGATGTAGACAAGGAACGCCAAGACGAGGGCCATAGGGAAGA
This sequence comes from uncultured Acidimicrobiia bacterium, assembly GCA_965530755.1. GTDB lineage: Bacteria > Actinomycetota > Acidimicrobiia > Acidimicrobiales > SZUA-35 > SZUA-35. The sequence goes on from CBESNA010000022.1 coordinate 16,244, forward strand.
AGAGTCCCCAGGCGCAGCCTTTGGTGCCTGCGTCAGGCTTCTAGTGAAATTGACCCCGCTGCCACGGACTCAACACCCGGTGGCATCGCGCAGCGTCTGGCATGCCTGCGCGAGTCGTGGTGGCTCGACTGGGTAGCTGTCGCCTGCAGAGCGTGAGAACTGCCTCGATGCCGGTCAGTAGCTGCGGGGCAGTTGCAACACGTTGTGGGCGATGTAGTTGAGCGTCATCTCCTGGCTCACCGGTGCCAACCGCTGGAGTCTGGCCTCCCGCCAGTAACGCTCGACGTGGTACTCGGTCGCATATCCGAGCCCGCCGTGGGTCTGCACGGCCTGGTCGGCGGCAAAGTAGGACGCCTCGGCGGCCAGATACTTTGCCGTGTTCGCCACCTCGCCGCATTCCATGCCGCGGTCGTAGAGCCAAGCTCCTTTCATGGCCATGTCGTACGCCGCCTGGAGTTCCATGTGCGCTCGTGCCAGCGGATGCGCAATTGCCTGATTGGATCCGATGAGTCGGCCGAAGACTTCTCGCTCGCCTGCGTACTTCAACGCCGAACGGAGAGCGACCTCGCCGATGCCGCAGGCCATGGCAGCGAGCAGCACGCGTTCCGCGTTCAGGCCGTGGAGGATGTGGTGGAAGCCGCGACCTCGTTCGCCGACCAAACGCCAACCCTCGACGGGGAGCTCGTCGTAGGCCACTTCACACGAGGCGACCGCATTCCGTCCGAGTTTCGGGATGGGACGGATGTCGACGTGCTCTGGATCGAGATCCACCACGAAGAGGCTGAGACCACCGAACCCGTCTCCCGGCTCGCCGTCGGTCCTGGCCAGCAGGAGGCACACCTCGGATTCGAGCGCTTTCGATGTCCAAATCTTGCGACCGGACACGAGCCATCCGCCCATGCCGTCCTCGACCGCCCGAGTCGTGATGCGGCTGGTGTCGGTACCGGCATCCGGTTCGGTGACGCCGAAGGCGATGTGGAGATCGCCGGCCGCAGCTCTGGGAAGGAACGCATCCTTCAGCTCGGGGCTTCCGAACTTCACGACGGGCTGTAGCCCGAACATGGTGAGGTGCAGAGCAGTCGAACCGTTCATGGCTGCACCTGACGCCGCCACTCGATTCAGGACGAGTGCCCCTTCGGTGATCCCGCGGCCGCCACCGCCGTACGCCTCTGGAATGGCGATGCCGACCCAACCTCCGGCCGCCATGGCGTTGTAGAAGTCCCACGGGAACTCGTGACGCTCATCGCAGCGTGACCAGTATCCGTCGTCGAAATCGCGACACACGCGCTCGACCGCGTCGATGATCGCTCGGTGGTCATGATCGATGGTGAAGTCCACGTCGCCATTATCGGGTTCGGGGCGGGTAGGTGCCCAAACGTCGTGCGATCCCGTCGGGGGAATCAGAGCCGAGGAAGGACCTCTTCGGCGAGCAGATGCGTCGGCCATGGCGAAGTCCTCAGCCAGGCGCAGCGGATGCTACTGAGGGACGACGTTGAACGCCTGTCCGAACTTGGTATCGCCGGTCGGTGGCAGCGGGAGCTCCTGCTCCCGGATCGCTCATCAGGACCGAGCAGTAGAAATGCACATCGACGTCCATTCGGCAGACTCTAGAGGGGGCGCGTTTCCCGAGGATGAACTGGGCAGGATGTCACGATGGCGTTGGCTGCGGGAATGAACATGATCGATGGCGCTCACGGCGTGCTCGAGGTCTACATCTGGCCGGGAAGCGGACGTCCCGTCGTCGCTGTACACGGCATCGACGGCAATCACGATGCGTGGGCCGGCGTTGCTGCCGAGCTCGCTGGTGATCGGCCGCTGGTGGCGATCGCCCTGCGAGGGCGAGGGGGCTCGTCCCCAGACGGGCCGTTCGGGGTGGCTGCGCATGCCGAAGATCTGGTCAGCCTGGTCCACGAGGTCAGCCGAGACCCGATGTTCTCGGTCGATGCCGATGGTGTCGATCTGCTCGCTCACTCCTTCGGGTGCCACGTCGTCACGCAGGCGGCGGCGGCCCACCCTGGCCTGGTGCGCTCGCTCGTGCTTGTCGATGGTGGACCGCCGCGAGTCATCCCGGCCGGCATGACTCCGGCACAACTGGTCGCTGCTGCGCTCGAGAACATCCTCCCCAACCTCGGGACCAAGCCGTATCCGGTGTCGGAAGCGGCAGTCCGGGCCGATTTCATCTCGATGGTGCCGGATGCGTCACGTTCGAATGCGCTCTTCGAAGTGTCCGAACCCGTCCATTTGTTGCGAGCCGAGAGCGGCATGGCACCAGGGCTCCCACCGGTGATCACCGATTCGGTGGTCGCCGACCTCGTTCGGGCCGGCATCGGAATTTCGCACGAGGTCGTCGCCGGCACCACCCACTTCTCGATTCTGGCCTCTCCGAAGATCGCCGCCGCCCTACGTTCCAGCTGACGATGTAGTGCGCCACAGCCGACGGTGCAGTGCTCGAACCGATGATGCGGGCCGGTCGGCTCACACTGGAACGGCGTGCTGTGCAACGGTGTGGACCATGAACGATGAGCTGCTCTACGAGGTCGCCGACTCGGTGGCCACGATCACCTTCAATCGCCCCGATCGTATGAACACCATCACCCCGACGATGCTGCGCAGCCTCTCCGAATTGCTGCTGACGGCTGACGGCGATCCGTCTGTTCGCGTGATCGTGCTCACCGGCAACGGTCGAGCCTGGTGCGCCGGACTCGACGTCGGTGCCGCCGTGTCCGGCGACGGCATCGGTTCCGAGGGTGCCGGCTCGGCCTCCGGCGAGTTCGAGCTCCGCAACGCTCCACCGGTGGTGCTGCACAAGATCGACACACCGACGATCGCGTCGATGAACGGCGGCGCAGCCGGATATGGGCTCGACCTCGCGCTCGGCTGCGACATCCGGCTTGCGTCCGAGAAGGCCAAGCTGGCTGCTGCGTACACGGCGCGGGGTCTCGTGCCCGAGAGCGGCGGGACATGGCTGCTGCCGAGGATCGTGGGCTGGTCGAAGGCGGCCGAGTTGCTCTTCACGGCCCGCACGCTCGATGCGGCCGCTGCGCTTGACATGGGACTCGTGAGCGAAGTCGTTCCCCACGACGAGCTCGAGGCGCGTACCGCTGAAGTGGCAGCTGAGGTCGCGGCCAACGCCCCGCTCGCCATCCGAGCGGCGAAGCGCATGATGCGTCACGCGATGACCGAGAATCTGGAGGATCACGTCCAGCGTCAGTATCTGGCGCTGCTCCCGCTCTTCGGTAGCAAGGACTTCCGGGAGGGCTTGGCGTCATATCTGGAGAAGCGCCCAGCTGAGTTCACCGGTCAATGATGAGCTGGCAGTTGGCGTGGCAGGCCGGGGAGCTCGGCGACGGCCGGATCGACAACACGATTATCTCGAGTTCGGTGCACGTCGCGACCGGCGTGATCGTGCTCGTGTCGATGGCGGTCGCCTTCGTGCTGGTGGCTCGCCACGCCATCGCCGGGCGGGCGATCGACGGGTCCACCCGCGTCGCGTTGCTGGTCGCCCAGGTGGCGTTGGTCGTTCAAGTCCTGCTCGGGATCAAACTCCTCGACCAGGGCCAGGGCATCGTGCAGCTGTACATCCACTACATCGGAGGTCTTGCTCCGCTCGGGGCATTCCTCGCCGCCGGTTGGTTGGCTCGGGGTGAGACACCTCGAAGTGCGCGTGTCCTCGCCGTGCTGCTCGCCGTCGGCTCGCTGTCTGCCTTCATGGCCTTCTTCATCGGCCGGGCCTACGCCAACGCCTGACAACCCCAATCGGCGGACCCCAATCATTCTCCAGGTTCGAGCTGGTCCAGGAACACCTTGCTGTCCCAGTAATCGACCCGGCGGTCGATGTGGCCGTTGGCCACCTCGAGGCGTTGTGCGCCACGTACCTCGATCGGTGTCTTGCCCTGCCAGCGGGCCGTCATCGTGTAGAAGGCGGCGACACTGTCGCCCTCGACAACGAGGTGTTCGATGTCGTAGTGGAGGTCGGTCATGTCGGCCAGAAACCGGGGGAGCCGCTCGAGGTAGGCCGCTCGTCCGATGCATCCTGATCCGAGCGCTGCGGTGTGTTCGTTCGAGAAGTCGGTGCTCACGTGGGCGGCGATCTGTTCCGGTTCGCGGTTGTCGAACGACGCGAAATACGAGCGGACCAACGCTGCGGGATCGTCGGGGAGAGGGCCTTGGGCATGCGACATGGATGCAGTCTCGCTCATGCTCGGTCCTGTGCCAGGATCATCGTCATGCACTCCGATGGGATGATCAGACTCGAAGCGAGCGACGGCCACGTGTTCGACGCCTACGAACGACACCCGGACGCGGCGAAGGCCTCCGTGGTTGTCGTCCAGGAGATCTTCGGGGTGAATGCGCACATCCGTTCCGTCGTCGATCGATACGCCGCCGCGGGATATCTCGCGGTCGCACCGGCCACCTTCGACAGGGCGGAGCGCGGTGTCGAACTCGGGTACGACGCCGACGGCATCGAGCGGGGGAAAGCACTGGCGACGGGCATCGGAATGGAAGCGGCGATGATGGACGTGGCAACCGCGGTCGCCTACGCAGCCAACACCGGGCCGGTCGGCATCGTCGGCTACTGCTTCGGTGGTTCGGTGGCCTGGCTGGCGGCGAGACAGCTCCCGGTCACCGCCGCAGTGGGTTACTACGGGAGCCGGATCCCCGATGCCCTCGATTCGACACCGCTCGTACCCACGATGCTCCACTTCGGCGCACTGGACACCGGCATCCCTCTCGACCGTGTAGCGACGATCGAGCCGGCCCATCCGGACGTGATCGTGCACGTCTACGACGGAGCCGATCACGGGTTCAACTGCGACTCGCGAGCGTCGTTCCATCGAGTGTCGGCTGATCTGGCCCAGGAACGAACGCTTGCGTTCTTCGCCGAGCACCTCGCTGCAAGGACGTGAGGGCTCCCCACTCGATCGTCGGCCCCCTGCGGGCCATGCTCGGAGCCCGAGGCTGGCTAGAGGGCGAGGACACTGAGGGATACCTCGTCGACTTCCGCGGAGACTTCCGGGGCGAGGCCCTGGGCGTGGCCCGCCCGGCATCGACGTCTGAGGTTTCGAGCGTAGTCGTGCTCTGTGCCGAGCACGACGTGGCCGTCCTGGCTCAAGGGGGCAACAGCGGGCTCAGCGGCGGATCGATCCCGAACGTCGAGCGGCCTACCGTGATCCTCTCTCTGACCCGAATGCGAACCATCGAGGCAGTCGACCCGAATGGTTTCACCATCACCGCAGAGGCCGGGGTCACTGTCCAGGACCTTCAGGAGGCGGCAGATGGCGTCGACCGCCTGTTCGCTCCCGATTGGGGCGCCCGCGGTACAGCGACGCTCGGTGGAGCGATCGCCACGAACGGGGGAGGGATCAACGTACTGCGCTACGGCACGACACGAGCGCAGGTGCTCGGTGTCGAGGTCGTCTTGGCAGACGGCCGGGTGTGGAACGGGCTTCGGGCGCTGCCGAAGGACAACTCGGGGTACGACCTGAAGCAGCTCTTCATCGCCAGCGAGGGGACCCTCGGCATCGTCACCCGAGCGGTGATGCGACTCCACCCGAAGCCGGCCGAGCATCGAACCGCTTTCGTCGCGCTCAGCGACATCGAGCGGTTGAACGACTGGTACGCCCTGGCGAGCCAACACCGGCCCGGGGCGTTGAGTGCCTTCGAACTGATTCCCGAACTCGGGGTCGAGCGGGTCATCGAGCGGTACGGGGTCCAGCGACCACTGCCGGAGGTGGGCGAATGGTACGTCCTGCTTCGCTACAGCGGCGCTGAGGGTGTGGTCGACCAGCTTCTCTCGCTGCTCTCCGACGGCGCCGACCGTGGCCTGATCGGCGACGCCGTGATCGCCGAGTCGTCTGCACAGGAAGAGAATCTCTGGCGGCTCCGCGACGAGCTACCGCCACCTCGGATCTTCGGCGGTTACCTCCTCAAGTACGACCTGGCCGTCCCGACCTCGAGCATCGGGGCGTTCCACGCCGAGGTGCGGTTGCTCATCGAATCGATCGTTCCCGGGGCGATGCCGTACGTCTTCGGCCATGTCGGCGACGGCAACCTCCATCTGACGGTCTGGCCGGCAACGTCAGCCGAAGGTCAGCTGGAAGCGCGGGCCGACCAGCTGGTGGCAGCGATCGACGAGTTGACGTGGCGATACGGCGGAACCATCAGCGCCGAGCACGGTCTCGGCCAAGAACTGCGGGACCGCATCGCCGGTCAGAAGCCGGCGATCGAGATCGAGTTGATGCGTCGGGTCAAGGCTGCATTCGATCCGCAGGAGCTCCTCAATCCCGGCAAGGTGTTCCCCGACCGCTCGTGACGAGCCGGTCTCTCCGAAGACGGGCGGCCCTCGACCCGTTTGGCCGACGGTCAGCTGACGTCCCACCAGATGATCGCCCGTTCGTTCGATCGTGGCGGGAGTTGCCGTATCGCTGCTTCGACCTCGGGTACCCGGTCGGGTCCGAGGCACAACATGCGGGCTGCGGTGACGGCTCGGGCCTTGACCGATGCTTCTGCTCGAAGCGAGCCGGCCGAGCCGGTCTCGAGCGTGGCATCGATGCCCGCTTCGACCAGCACGTCGAGCGCGTTCTGTGCGCTGGGTCCGCTCGGGCGATCAAGATGCCAGAATTGATCCCAGAGTGGAGCGTTCGATGTCTGTGGATGAGCGGTGGTGAGTTCCATCACGACCCGAGCTCGCGCTGCTCGTGACAAGGCGAGTACGAACGGAGCCAGGTCGGCCACGTTGTAGGCCACGTGGTGGCACACCACGACTCCCACTGTGCCTACTGTGTCCTCGACGTCCGGCCAGCTTCCGCACACCGTGGTACTCGGGAGGTCACGAGCAGCGGCCTCCTCGGTGAAGAGGTCGAGCATCGCCTCGGACTGGTCGACTCCGGTGGCGTGGACCGCCAGGTCGGCCAATGCCATCGTTGCTGCACCGCCTCCGCAGCCGACGTCGAGCAGAGTGCGATCCGACGTCGGCACGGTCTCGAGGGCGTGGCGGGCCCGATCGGTGGCCAGGGACGTGCCCTCCGGCGTCGGCCGGGGTCGGAACAGGTCGGGGTCCATCGTGTACGGGAACTCCGGTGCTGCGGCCCGAATCTCGGCCGGAATGGCCCATTCAGCGAGCAGGTGGCGCCAATAGTCGGCAGCAGGAGTCATGGACGCAGTCCAGCAGCCCTCGGGCCGGGAGGCGAACCTGGATCGGGTCGAATCACTTCGATCTCATACCCGTCAGGACGGAGCCGACCCTACAGGAGTCCGCAATCCCCCGATCCAACGCTCGAGGTTCATCGGAAATGCAGCCACCTGTCCCGACGCCAGAACGACAAGATCTCCTCCGTGATGCCCGGAGTCTGCCGACTCCACCCGCCATCGTGATGCAGATCATCCAGCTGCTCGCCAACGAAGAGGTGTCGATTGCCGACATCGCAGGCTCGGTCTCGCTCGATGCAGCGTTGGCCGGCAAGGTCCTTCGTACGGTCAACTCCGCCGCCTTCAGCCCGGCCGCCCGCGTGACCCGATTGGATCGCGCCATCGGTTTCCTGGGAATCGGACCGTTCCGTTCACTGCTGATGGGCACGGCGATGAGCGACCTGGTCCCCACATCGGGCACGGCCGTCTCGACTGAGATCCGGCGCCGATCGGTCATCAACGCCACCCTGTCGAAGGCCTTCGCCGAGGAAGTCGACGTCAAGATCTGCGAAGAGGCATTCCTCGGTGGCCTTCTCGGTTCGCTTGGCCACCTCGTGTTGGCTCGCAAGGCACCTGCCACCCACGACCACCTGTGCGAGCTCGGTGGCGGTTGGCCCACCGCCCCGGACGAGTTCGAGCTGCTCGGCTACACCGTTGACGACGTGTCGGCCGACCTCCTCGCCCAGTGGGGCATGCCGGACATGATCCCCGAGGCGATCATGCTGCGCTCCGACAGTCGCATCGACTGGACCCCTCGCCGGGCGTCGGTCGACCTCGTCACCTCGCTTCGTCTCGGCCTCTTGGCCGAGCGGGTGCTGTGCAACGAGGACTCAGCGACAGCGTTGGCGAATCTCCTCACGTTCGGGCGCAACGTGCTCGGACTCAACCTCCTACGGGTGTCCGAGATCCTCGTGGCGACCGAACCGCTCGTCGCCAACTTGGCTCGATCGATGCAGTTCGAAGTGCCAGAGCACACCCACGAGGCCATCCTCGAAGGCGCCCTCGAGACGCTCGAGGCTCGCTATACCCAGTCCGCGAAGTAACACATCTCGGGCCGGCCACGGCTCGGCTGGTTCGAATCGGCTGAACTACGGTCCGGGCATGACCTTCTCGACACCGCTCGAGCGGACCGGGGCGACGCTGCGAGGCCCCGTTCGCGCGCCCGCACAGATGCTGGCCGAACAGAGCTATGACGATCACCTCAGCGTGCACGACGAGGGCAACGCGGCGACCCTCGGCCTCACCGGAGCGCCCATCGAGGGTCCAACGCACTTCTCGCAGTTCGACCCGATCGCCATGGAGCTCTTCGGCGAGGAGTGGTTCCGAACCGGATGCATCAGCTCCCACTTCTCGACGATGGTCGTTGAAGGGGAACAGGTGGTCGCAGAGGCCACTCCGACCAGCGACACCTCGGCTGACATCTCGGCCACGAAGCCAGACGGGTCCGTCGTGCTCAGCGGGACGATCTCGGTGGCCCCGCATCCGCAGACCGCACTCGAGGCCCGTTTGGCCAACGCTCGTCCGCCCGGCGACCTCCACATCGTCGATCAATTACACGTCGGTATGACCACGGTCGAGGCTCGGGCCACCTCGATGGACCTCACGTCGGACAACGGTCGGCTCTATCCGTTTTCGCTTGCAGGCAAGCTCGCAGTGATCACCGAACGCAGCCCCTGGTACGACACGTCCGACTCCCCTTGGGGGAGACCCATCGTGCCGATGGAAATGCTGAGTGTGCTCGCCAACAAGGTTGGCGATCGCATGCCGATTCGGCAGCCGTCGCTCGGTCTCTTCCTCGACCTCGAGGTGCGGCTGCTGGGCGGTCCCGTGCTGCTCGACACCGACTATCGAGTGGAGCGCGAAGTGGTTGGCCTGTCACAGAGTCGGCGCGTCGAGTCCTATTGGGTTCGGTCGACTCTGACCGACGTTGCCACGAACACGCCGGCCGCTGCAGTACTCCTGCATTCGGGGGTCTTCAAGGAGTCGTATCCCGGCTACCCGGCCTGACCGACCAGTCAGAGCCCTGCGACGTCGTCGAGGAACCAGTCGACGAGTCGCTTGCACCCCTCGATGCTCTGTGCCTCGTTGATCCGGGTCTGCGCCAGTAAGCGTTCCCGATCCTGGCCGTAGGCGGCGAGGTAATCTTCTTCTACGCCACTGAGCCAGTGTTCGAGGTGGGCAACGTCGACCTCGGGGTGGAACTGGGTGCCGACCATCCGGTCGAGTCGAAAGAGCTGCGGTCCGACCGATGTGGCGGCCAGGACCTCGGCGCCGGGAGGGGGAGAAAAACGATCGTGATGCCACTCGAGCCACGGTCCAGGGCCGACGGGATTTTCGCCACCGGGCACCGGCTCGATCTCGTACCAGCCGATCTCGGTCTCGGGCGACACCTCCACGGCACCTCCCAGGGCTTCGGCGATCAACTGACCGCCGAAACAGATTCCGAGGACCGGCTGATTCCGGTCGGCGGCCTCTCTGATCTGTTCGAGTTCGTCGTGGATCCAGTTCGAGATCAGATCCTTCTGCGTCACGGAGCGCACCGATCCCATCGGCACGATCAGATCGAAGTCGGTCCAGTTCGGAAACGGATCGTGGCGGTTCGGCTCGCCGGGATGAGGAGCGACCACATGGGTGACGATGTCGAATCCTCGACGTTCGAGATGGCTGGTTACCCGGCCGCCGGGGCCGTCTGCCTCGTGGGCGATGATCAATGCGCGTTTGCGGTCCGAACCCGTCACCGTTTCACCAATCGTTTGCTACCGAACGAAGTGGGTGACATGCTAAACCGGTCCGAGCCGGTGCGTGCAGCGATTCGCATGGTCGGCCCTCGCCAACGCAAGCATTCCTGTCGACTCGTGCCGGCCGATCTGGGCTGGCTCGTTCGCACCCTCTGGGAGATGTCATGAAGCCGGATTGGCGCATTGATGGAGGCCTCCTACTCACTCGGGGCGGGTATTTGCCCGGAGACGTATGAGGCCAACCGCCGGCGACCTCGACCTCTCTGCGCTCGAGGTCGACCCTGATCCGATCCTGGCCCGCTTGAGGTCGGAGATGCCGGTGTGTTTTGTTCCGGCACTAGAGATGTGGCTGGTCACCCGTTGGGACGACGTGGCCCACATCGAGGCGCATCCGGAGCTTTTCAGCGCCGCCACCGAGCCGTCGTTCCTGGCCCGAGCGCTCGGCACCAACATGCTGACGATCGACCCGCCAGAGCACACCCGCTTGCAGGCGATCATGCGCCCACCGTTCCAGCCGGGCGGTCGTAGCGGGACCTTCGTCTCCGATGAACTCGTTGCCATCGCCGATCGTCTGGCGGAGACGCTCGACCCTGCAGGCTTCGACGTGATGGCCGACTACGCCCAGCTGCTGGCCGCAGGCAGTCTCGCCACCGTCCTCGGACTTGATCACCACGGTTTCGACCGCGTGTGGTCGTGGTGCGAAGGACTGTGCGGTGACCTCGCCAACTTCGAAAACGATCCGAATCTGACTGCGTTGGCCGAGCAAGCGAAGGGCGAGTTGGGCGAGGCCATCGACGCTCGATTGTCGAGCGTCGACGACGAGGATCGTTCGGCAATCGCCACCTTTGCCAGGGGAGGGGCGACGCGGGAGGAGATCGTCAACAACGTGCGGCTGATGATCTCGGGTGGGATCAACGAGCCGCGAGACGGGATCGGCCTGGTGACCTGGGTGCTCCTGACTCGCCCGGACCTAGCGGGTCGGGTCGAGGCCGAGCCGGGCAAGCTTCGTCGGCTGATCGAAGAGGTGTTTCGGGTGTACAGCCCGGTCGGCACGGTCACCCGTCAGGCCACCGAGGACGTGGAGCTCGCCGGCGTCGTGATCCCGAAGGGCGAGTTGGTTTCGGGGGTGCTGCGGTCCGTGAACCTCGACGAAACGCACTGGACCAATCCGGCCGAGATCGATCTCGATCGACGGGAGGGGAGTCATGCAGCCTTCGCTCTTGGAGCCCACCGGTGTCTTGGGGAATGGCTGGGGAGGCAAGAGGTCCGGGTCGGCGTGGAGCGGCTGTTCGCCCGGCTCCCCGATCTGGCGCTCCATCCCGCGGCACCTCCGGTTGAACTGGCCGGCTTCGAGTTCCGCGGCCCTCGTGCCCTCCCGGTTCAGGGGCAGTCGAACCAGATGTGAGCCTGGCCGGTGCCGGCAACTGATTCGTACTCGCCGAACTTCTCGCCCGGCAAGGTGCAGCCGGCCCCGCCGAGCGCGCCCAGCATCGTGAGGTAGTGGCCGAACTTGCCCTCGGGGGCGTGGACTCGGTAGCTCGGGTAGAAATCGACGACTCCAGCGTGATCGCCGGCGGACAACATGGCAAGGACCTGGCGGTCGGCGGCAGCCGCCTCCGGTGTGCGGATGTGCAGGTCGGGGTCGGCTGCCTCATGCTGCCTGAACTCGCGCAGCGGCCAGAATCTGTGACTCAGCCCGCCGCTGGCGAGGATCACCACGCGCCGGTCGAGAGTGGCGACGGCCGCCGCGAGCAACTGGCCGAAGAGCAGGAAGTCCTGGGCGTCGCCCGTTTGGCAGATGCCGGCAGAGATCCATCGCTCCTTGCCCTGCAGGAAGGGAAGGAGGTTGAGCGTGGGGTAGTGCACGGGCAGGTACGGATCATCGATTGCGGTGATCCAGGTGTCGTCCCGACCCTCGGCCATCGCCGCCCAGGCGTCGGCCAGCTCGCGGTCGCCTGGCATGTCGTACGGCACCTGGGACATGCCCCGCGGCAACTCGTCTGACGTGTAGCGACCCTCGCGGCGATCGTGCCCGGTCACGATGTGTTCGATCGTGGTTGCCCAATGCGAGTCGATCACGATGATGGTGTCGACCTCGAGCGGGTCGAGCTTCTCGGTCCGCATCTGGTGCAGGCCGGTGAAGAGGGTCGTGTCCCGGCCGTGGTTCATCTCCCGCCGATCGGCTTCGGGAAGCACGAGGGTCGGTACGTGGGACACCAGTGCTGCGCCGACGATGCTTCCCATCAGCGGATGACCCGGACCGGCATCGACTTGATGCCGGCGATGAAGTTGGATCGCAGATGACGAACATCGCCCGCCGGTTCGAGTCGCACCGCACGTTTCATGAGCTCCTCGAACACGACGCGAACCTCCATCCTGGCCAGCCACGCTCCGAGGCAGAGGTGCGGACCGTTGCGGCCGAAGGTCATGTGGTCGTTCCGAGCCCGAGCGAGGTCGAAGCGATAGGGAGAGGCGAACGCCTCGGGATCGTGGTTTGCCGATACGAACCAGATGACCACCTTGTCGCCGGCCTTGATCTGCTTGCCTCGCATCTCGACATCTCGAGCGGCCGTCCGGCGGAAGTGCATCGTGACCGAGCTGGTGCGCAATACCTCCTCGACCGCGGTCGGCGTGAGCGACGGGTCGGCCTTCCACGCGTCCCACAGCTGTGGGTGACGCATGAGGTTCCAGAGCCCGTGGGTCATGGTGTAGCGGGTCGTGTCGTTGCCGGCCGCGACCAGCAGGGTGAAGAAGTTGTTGAACTCGAGGTCGGTCAGCGGCTCGCCGTCGGTCGTGGGTTCCAGGAGCTGGGAGATCACGTCGTGACCGGGGCAGGCACGACGATCCTCGGCTTGGCGCTGCGCGTATCGGAAGATCTCGATCGAGGCGGGGGAGCGGAACGGCACCATTCGGAACTCGTCGGTGTCGGTGAGATCGACGGGGAAGTCGGTGAAGTCGGGGTCGGTGTTGCCGAGGAGTGCGTCTCCCCATGCGACGAGTTCCCGGCCGTCCTCGTCACTCGTGCCGAGTAGACGGCCGAGCATGCGCATCGGCAGTTCCTCGGCCACGTCGTGGACGAAGTCGAACGTGTCGTTCTCGAGGGCCCGTTCGACCACCTCGACGGCGAGGGCTCGAATGGCATCCTCGTAAGTCTCCACCGTCCGCCTCGTGAAACCCTTGCTCACGAGGCGGCGGTACCGGGTGTGCTCCGGCGGGTCGAGCTCCATCATCGTCCGCCTGGCCGCCGTCTCCTCTTCGTCCATCTCCTCGAGTCGGATGCCCTTGCTCGAGGTGAAGGTCCCGACGTCCCGGCTCACGGCCAACGCGTCGTCGTAGCGAAGGATCGACCAGAACCCGGAGCCGTCGGATTCCTCGGTCCAGTTCACGGGGTCCTCTGACCGGAGCCGGTCGAACGTTGCGTAGGGAACACCATCGACGTAGGTGTCGTGGCTGGTGACGTCGGCGTCGTCCGGGCCGAGGTCGGTCAGGTACGGATCGACGAAGGTCATGTGGTTGGTCCTGCCGAGTCGGTTGCCATCGGATTGGGTTTGGCGGCGACTGTGCTGCCGCCCGCCATCGAGTTGCCGACCTGGCGGTACCAGGCGCCGATCAGCTCGATCGGTTCGAAGGCCTTCAGTTCTTCCGTCGGCGTGTCGTGGAGGACGAGTTCGGCGTCGCCGCTGAAGACGGGTCCCAGCTCGACGTCGAACCCTCGCATCGTGACGAGTTCATCGAGCGAGTCACGACCGTCCATCTCGATCGCCGGCATCTGGCGTGAGTGCAGCATGGGATGCCCGTTGACGAAACCAGCGGACTCGGCCGTGCCCGTGATGGTGAAGCGGGCGTCTGCGATGCGTCGACCGAAGGTGCTGAGCGTCGCGCCGAAGCGCCCGCCCGACTCGAGCCGGGGACCGGCCTTGCCGATCGTGATGGGTCTGGTCATCCAGATCTCGGACATCTTCTTCGGGTAGCCCTGGATGTGGCCTCTGGCCATCGCAAAGTCCTTGTCGACCCAGATGAAGGCGGCTCGGCTGTAGATGGCTCCCTCGTACCGGCAACGAACGACGACGAACACTTCCTTGTACTGGGACCGTGCGGGGTCGAGCAGCTCGTCGAAGTCGTTGCTGCAGCTCTGCCAGTCGGCCCAGATGATCGCCACGGCACCTGGGTCGTCGTCGACGAGTTCGAAGCCGTCCGGCAGGAGCGCGGCGACGTTGGCAGGGTCGGTTCTGAACTCGATGGTGAGCATCTCGCCGCTGTAGTGCCAGGGCGGCGGCGGCAGGATCGACCCTGCGCCGGTCGGCGTCCTCGGATACATCAACCCTTTGAGCTCGGCCATGGCCGAACCCTAATCGTTCGGTACCAAACGATTCAACCGAGCCTTCAGGCTCGTTCAGCCGCTCGGTCGTGCCGCGTTGAGGATCACGATGCGGAGGAGCCGGGCCAGCTCTCGCTGCTCGTTTCTGGTCAGGCCGGCGGCCATCGCGGCCTCGAAGTCGTTGAACGTGGGGAAGAGTTCGCCGATCGTTGCGCTGCCGTGTTCGGTGAGGCGGACCATCACCCGACGGCGATCTTCCTCGACCCGATGACGGGCTACGAGATCGCGTTTCTCGAGGGTCGTCAGCATGCCGGTGAGCGTGCCTTTCGCCAGCCCGCATTCGTCAGCGAGCCGGGATGTCGGCATGTCGCCCCACACCCACAGGACCCACAGAATTGTGAGACCGCCCCACGACAGATGGTAGCGGGCGAGGAGGTCCCGCTCGGCCTCTGCTCGGACGGCTGCGGCCGCCCGGTAGATGTTCGAGATGGCCATGTTGGCGTCGAAATCGAGCTCGAGATCACCGAGGCGCTCACGTACGTCGCGCTCGGCGTCCAAGTACGAGTCGTTGTCTCGGCGGGCTGCCATCGAGTGTCCGATCGGTCGCGGTGGGGATCGACGTTCCGGTCTTTACAACAGAAACGTTCGCTACCAAACTACCGAACGCAATCCCCGACTCCCAGAAGGAACACGAGCCATGGCTGACGTGCGACGAATACTGCTTGACGGGTTCCCGACCGAGGTGATCAGCGATGGTGACGAGCTGTTGGCTCGTGACGGGCGGCGGGTCGCTGTGGCCGACGCGATCCATCTGCCACCGTGCGAGCCGACCAAGATCATCTGCGTACATCTGAACTACACCAGCCGCGTCGATGAGTTCATGACCAAGCTGCCGTCCGCCCCGACCTACTTCCACAAGCCGGTGACCGCCCTGACGGGTCATGGCGCCGATGTCGTTCGTCCCACCGGGTGCGAATGGCTGAACTACGAGGGCGAGATCGCCATCATCATCGGTAAGACGTGTCGGAACATCTCGCCGGATGAGGCGGGCGACTACATCGCCGGATACAGCGTGGCGAACGACTACGGGCTCCATGATTTCCGCGACACCGATGCCGGTTCGATGCTGCGGGTCAAGGGCAGCGACACTCTCTGCCCGGTCGGTCCGGCGCTCGTGCCGGACTGGGACTTCCATGGGAAGCGAATTCGCACCATCGTGAATGGCAAGGTCAAGCAGGACGGCAACACCGACGAGATGGAGTGGGACATGCATTACCTCGTCGCTGACATCGCGCGCACCATCACGCTGGTTCCCGGGGACATTCTGCTCTCCGGCACGCCGGCCAACTCCCGGACCGTTTACCCCGGCGACGTGGTCGAGGTCGAGGTCGAGGGTCTGGGCACGCTCCGTAACACCATCGTCACCGGACCCACCCCGATCCGGACCGATGTCGGCGCGCAGCCGAGCGACTCCGAGGAGGTGATGTCGACGGCGCAGGGCGGCGATTGGGAGTTCCGCGGCATTCGGGCTCCACGGGGACCGGGTGCCAAGCACTACGAGAGCACCGTCGACGACGAGACGACGTCCACGGATGGCTGACCGGGCCGACGTCGGTGGTGTGTCGGTTCCGACCGGCCACCTGATCGGCGGCGAGTGGGTGCCATCCGCCGCCACGTTCGAGACTCGATCGCCGCTCGACTGGGATGCCGGACCTCTGGCGCTCGTCGCCCGTGGCGATGCGGCGACGGCCGGTGCAGCGGTGACTGCTGCCGTGTCCGGATTCGAGGTCTGGTCGCGCATGAGCGTTGCCGATCGTGCGGCCACACTCCATCGTCTGGCTGATCTGATCGAGGAGCACGCCGAGGACATCGCCATCGTCGAGTCGCTCGACATGGCATTCCTGCTCGACTCGATGAAGCAGCGCCTGGTGGCCAGGGGCGCGCTGAACTTCCGGACCTACGCCGATCTGATCGTTGCCCACGAGGAACGGTCGTGGGAGGCGAAGAACATGCAGAACGTCGTGCAGCGGATGCCGGCTGGTCCCGCGGTCGTGATCACGCCGTGGAACGCACCCTTCATGCTGAGCACGTGGAAGTTGGCCCCCGCCCTGGCTGCCGGGAACTCGGTCATTCACAAACCGGCAGAATGGTCACCGCTGAGCGCGGCATTGCTCGCTGATCTGACGTTGGAGGCCGGCTTCCCGCCTGGCGCCTACAACTTGGTGCAGGGCATCGGCGAGGAGGTCGGAGCCGCGCTCGTGTCCGATCCCCGGGTCCGTCGGATCTCCTTCACTGGATCACCCGAGACCGCTCGCCACATCGGCCGAGCAGCGGCCGAGAACATTGTTCCCTTCACCGCCGAGCTCGGTGGGAAGGGCCCGCTGATCGTCTTTGCCGACAGCGATCTCGACGCCGCCGCCCACCGAGCGGCGTGGCAGTTCGACGACTCTGGACAGGTGTGCCTCGCCGGGACTCGGCTCCTGGTGGAGTCCTCGATCCGTGACGACTTCCTCGCAAAGTTCCACGAAAACACCGATGGGCTGGTGCTTGGTGACAGCAGGAACGCCGAGACCGACATCGCTCCGATGGTGCACCCGAAACACCGCGACAGCGTGGCCGGATTCGTCGATCGTGCTCGGGCCAACGGTGACACGATTCTCCGCGGTGGGCACGCCGTCGAAGGTTCGCTCCACTACGAACCGACGTTGATCGAACCACGATCGAACGACAGCGAGGTCGTACAAAGCGAGATCTTCGGCCCGGTGTTGACCTTCCAGACGTTCGCTGATGAGGCCGAGGCAATCGAGCTCGCCAACAGCACGCAGTACGGGCTGTCGGCGATCGTCTTCACGTCGTCCGAAGAGCGGGCGGATCGAGTCGCTCGCAGCCTGCGAGCGGGCCTGGTCTGGGTGAACACGTTCCTCGTGCGCGACCTCACTGCGCCGTTCGGCGGCATCGGGATCAGTGGCATGGGGCGTGAGGGCGGCGACTATGCCCTCGACTTCCACAGCGATCTGAAGACGATGATGTTGCTCAATGGCACTGTCGGCCCTTCCGCTCCCTGACGTCGGCACCCGACTCGTCCCCCAACCCGAGGCTACGACCCCCGGAAATGGGGGCCCCAAACCTCGGGTTTGAGCCCCACAAAATCGGGGGTCATAGCCTCGGGAATCGATGTTCAAGCGCGGCGGAGCGGCTCGACCACTGAGATGTAGTCGATGAGACGGCAGGCGATCTCGAAAGCGGCGTCGGGATCGTCGTCGAGACTGTCGACGTCCGGCCAAAGCTCACTCAGCCGTCGCCAGGAATCGCGCCCATAGAACGTGTCGAGCTCGGCCGGTTTGCCGAGCTCCTTCCGCCAGAGCTTCTTCTTCTTCTCGAGCCGATCGGCTACGGCCTGATTCGACGGCTCGTCGTTGTGTTCGGCGTGGAACCCGACCTCGAGCACCATGCCGTCGAGGTCAGCGAGCTTGCCGGGCATGAGCTGGGCTTCGTAGTGCTCACGCGTCGGCTTCGATGGGCCGAACCACACCTTCACACCGCGCCGATGCGAGCGGGTGTGCACGTCGCCGACCCCGTCAGGCACCATGGTCCGCACCAGCTGTGCCACCTCGGCGAAGAGGTGCCCCTCGATGCGGTCAGCCATGTCCGCACGCTACCGCAGGCCCAGCGGCCGAGAGTCCGAGAAGGCGGCCGTTCTCGGGCGCGTGACCCTCACTTCTGAGGTTTGGGCTCCGCAGAACAGTGTTCGTTGCTCAGAGGACCCGAATTGGCATTTCGCGGGGGCCACGGATCTGGCCGACAGACCAGCGAACATCGCCGGCCAGCTCGAACTCGGGGAAACGAGCCAGGAACTCTTGGATCGCCACCTTCATCTCGAGCCGGGCAAGATTCGAGCCGATGCAGCGGTGAATACCGAGGCCGAAGGCTCCATGGCGGTTCGCGCCGCGGTCGATGACGAACTCGTCGGCCCTGTCGAACTTTTCCGGGTCCCTGTTGGCAGCCGGGAAGGGCAACAGCACCCAATCGTCCTGCTTCATCGGGCAACCGTGGAAGTCGTTGTCCTTGGCGACCATCCGTGCCATCGTGACCGGGGCGTAGAACCGAAGGAATTCCTCGAGCGCGAAATCGAATTGCTCAGGGTTGTCGCGCAGATGCTTGCGATCTTCGGGATGCTGAGCCAAGTGCCAAATCGATGCACCGAGAGCAGACCAGGTCGTGTCGATCCCGGCGACGAGCAGCAGAATGATCGTTCCCCGGACATGATCCGGTTCGAGCTTGTTGCCGCCGAGCTCCATGTCGAGCACGAAGCTGATGAGGTCATCACGCGGGTTGTCGATGTGGTCCTGGATGTGCCTGTCGAGGTAGAGGTCGAGTGGGTTCACTTCCTCTTCCACGATCTTCGCGTGGGGGTCTTCGTTGATGCGTTCGAGGAGCTGGTGGACGACTTCTCGGAAGTAGTCGTCGTCTTCGGCCGGAAGGCCCAACATCCGACCGATCACGTTGACCGGGATGTGCTGGGCGTACTGGATCGCGGCGTCGATGATGCTCTCACCGGGTGTGATCTCGCCCATGTCATCGAGCAGACCCTGGCACAAGGTGCGGATCTCGGATTCCCACTCGGCAATCTTCTTGGGCGCGAACGCCGGCAGCAGCATGCGGCGAGCTTCCTTGTGGAACGGCGGATCGCTCGTGATGGGAGGGGCCACACCGATTGGAGGTGGGAGTGCAAGATCACCAGGCCGTGTGTGAGAGACCACGACTGACCGACTCGTGAATGTCTCGGTGTCGTAAGCGATCTCGTTGACCGTCTCGTGGGTCAACGGAGCCCACATGCCTCCGTAGCGGTCACTGTGAGCGACGGGACAACCGCCCTCGATCAATTCGGTCCAGATCTGGGGTGCGACCGGGTTGTAGGTCGGGTCAGCGTGGTCGAAGTCGGTGGCCCAGTCGCTGACCGGGCCGTAGTCTTCGGCTCGATACGGCGTACGTTCCCAGGCGTCGGCGCCTTCCGGTGTGTCCTTGATGATGGGCAGTACCCGCTCACTCACGGCATCGGAATCGGACGGGCTGGGCAGCGTGTCGGTCATAGGTCCCCCTTACGGCGTATGGGCACAGTAGGCGAACTGGTGCCGCTGTCGCAAACATCGGCAGTTCTGGCCCGAAGTCGAGCGCTCCTTCGGATCGGACCCCGGCTCGAGCAGCGGAGTTTGGTTCGTCACTCGACGAACTAAGGACTTAGGTCACTGTCAAAATCGGTCCGAATCAACGAAAACACTACGAGCCAACTCAGCATTCAGGAGTCCAGAACATGACAATGACAGAACCCGCGGCGCGCGCCGAGGCGAACAGAAGGCCACAACCGGCGACGGCGAGTCAAAAAGAGATCAGTCCCGGTTGGATCGTGGCCTTTGCGCTCGGTGCGATGACCATCGGCATGGTCGGCTTCGTCGCCATGGTGGCCGGTGCAGTCTGGCTCGACGACGGTGGCGGTGCATCGACGGCCTCGACCCAGCTCGAACTCACGGTACGCGAGTTCAGCATCGACGGTCAGCTCACTGCGCCTGCGGGCGACGTGACGCTCAACATCTCCAACACCGGATCGATGACTCACAACGTCGAGGTTCGCGGCCTCGGTTTGGTGAGCCCTGACGTCGGTTCGGGCGGGGTCGTCACGCTTGCACTGGGGCAGCTCAGCCCCGGCACCTACGAACTCTTCTGCAACATCGCAGGGCACGAGGCGTCAGGAATGGTCACCACGCTCACCATCACGGGTGACGGCGTCGCGCCGGTCGCCAGTGCGGCGGAGGAGATGGACTACGCGGCGATGGACGCCGCAATGATGGAGTCCATGCTCGCATTCCCGGCCGAGACCGAGGGCAAGGGCAACCCGATCCTCGCACCGACCGAGGTTCTGGCCGACGGAACGAAGGTCTTCGACCTGACTGCCGAGATCGTCGATTGGGAGGTCGAGCCGGGCAAGTTCGTCGAGGCCTGGACCTACAACGGCGTCGTCCCGGCGCCGCAGATCCTTCTCGATCGGAACGACTCGGTCCAGATCCGTGTCACCAACAACCTCCCGCTCGGAACCGACATCCACTGGCACGGAGTGCACACACCGAACGATCAAGACGGTGTTGCCCCGTACACCCAGGACCTGATCGAGCCCAACGGTGGAACCTTCACGTACGAGTTCGTGGTCGAGGACGACGCCATCGGCATGTACCACGCTCACAACCACGGGCAGATCCAGGTCGTCAACGGCATGTTCGGCGTCTTCCGTGTCGGCGAGAACCCGATTCCCTACGGTCAGACCATCTCCGGCGTAACGATCCCTGACGAGATCGATCTCGCCGTCGACATGCCGATGATCCTGAACGATGCCGGCACCATCGGCCTCAGCCTGAACGGCAAGAGCTTTCCCGCCACCGAGCCGCTCGTGCTCGACCAGGGCGATTGGGCCAGCATCACGTACTACAACGAGGGTTTCCAGTCGCATCCGATGCACCTGCACCAATTCCCGCAACTGGTCTATGCCAAGGACGGCATACCGCTCGATCAGCCGTATTACGTCGACACGCTCAACATCGCTCCAGGTGAGCGGTACACCGTGCTGATGCGAGCCGACGACCCCGGCGTGTGGGTCTGGCACTGCCACATCCTCAACCACGTCGAACGGGAGGAAGGCATGTTCGGCATGGTCACGGCGATCATCGTGAACGAGAACCCGGACTTCGACCCCGAGGCAGTGCCGGTCAATCCGACGAACTGGCGCAACACGGCCGGCGAGCCGATCGACCGTGGCGTCTTGGATGCGATGGACGGTGAGGACCACGACGGTGACGGAGTGGTCGACGCGGCCGTCGTTCACGACGCCTGATCGAGGCATTGCGATCGAATCGAGTCGATTGACGGCAATGGCGGGGCGAACCTCTTTGGGGTCCGCCCCGTCGCCCTCTTGGCACCCGCATCTGTTCAGCTGATCGTGAACTGGTTCGTGCGAGCCACCTGCGAGAACCACTCAGCACTCAACTTGGGGGTCCGAGCCTGCGTGGCCTGGTCGACCTCGACGATGCCGAACTTCGGGCCGTACCCCCATGCCCACTCGAAGTTGTCGAGGAACGACCACACCAGGTAGCCCTCGACCGGGCAACCGTCTGCGATGGCGCCGTGGACTTCGATGAGGTGGTCACGGATGTAGGCCAGACGATCGTGGTCGACGACGCGGCCGTCCGCCCGATGCTGATCCGGCATCGGTGCGCCGTTCTCGGTGATCAGGTAGCTCGGGAAGTCGTATCGATCTCTGAGTTCACGCAACAGATGTCCGAGGCTCGGCGGGTGGATCTCCCATCCCATCGAGTTCACCGGAACGTCAGAACCGTGGGTGTAACTGTCGTCGGCCGACACAGTGTCGCGGGTGTAGTAGTTCACCCCGAGGAGGTCGATCGGCGCGCTGATCACGTCGAGGTCGCCAACGTGGACCTCGGACTGATCCCATTGGTAGTGGTCGGCGGTGTCCTGCGGGTAGCCGAATCCGGCGATGGGATCGGAGTACCAACGGTTCTCGATGTGGTTGCGGTGGTAGGTCTCGATCCGGTCGGTCTCGGAGTCGGTGGCCGGGCGTTTCGGCGTGAAGTTGATCACGATCGCGAGTCGCGAGTCCGGCGCGATGCTCCGGACACGCTGCCCGGCGAGTCCGTGGGCGAGATTCAGGTGGTGTGACGCAGCGAACCCGTCCGCTCTCGAGGTTCGGCCGGGTGCGTGTTCACCGGTGACGTAGCCGTGGTTTGCCGAGACGAACGGCTCGTTGAGTGTGGTCCAGGTGGCGACGCGGTCGCCGAGTCGCTCGATCACGGCTTCGCTGTAGTCGGCGAAAGCATGGGCGGTTTCACGGTTGACCCAACCCCCGGCGTCCTCGAGTGACTGCGGGAGGTCCCAGTGGTACAGCGTCGGCACCGGGGTGATCCCGACGTTCAACAGATCGTCGACCAGCCGATCGTAGAAGTCGAGACCGGCAGCGTTGACCGTTCCTCGTCCCTCGGGAATGACCCGCGTCCACGCGACGGAGAACCGGTAGGCGCTGAACCCGAGCGCAGACATCAGCTGCACATCGTCAGCGGAACGCGCGTAGTGCTCGCACGCCTGATCGCCGTTGGATCCGTCCAGGATGCGCCCTTCCTTCCGGCAGAACACGTCCCAGATGCTGGGCGACTTGCCGTCCGCCAGCGGTGCGCCCTCGATTTGGTACGAGGAGGTGGCGATGCCCCACGTGAACCCTTCGGGAAAGGCGAACGTGGTGGTCTCGTCCGATGTGTTCGTTTCGGTCATCGACTGATCCTTCGGCGGTGCAGCGGTCAGAGCTGTCACGTTCTACCGGCCTCGTCGGGGCTTTGGGCCCTGGTCAGAAGGACCGAACTCCTGTCAGCGTGCACCAGCATGGACTTCGAGATCTCCGAACAGATGCGCACCATCCTTGACATGGTCAACCCCTTCGTCGACGAGGAGTTGATCCCGCTCGAGGGTGAGATGCTCCACGGTGACCCAGCGACGATCGAGGCCGCCGTGGCCGAGAAGCAGGCGAAGGTCAAACAGATGGGGTTATGGGCGCCTGGGCACCCCGTCGAGTACGGGGGCCTTGGCTTGAGCCTGCTCGACCACGGATTGCTCACCGAGGCGCTGGGACGTACCCCGCTCGGTCACACCGTCTTCGGGGCTCAGGCACCCGATGCGGGCAATGTGGAGATCCTCCACGAGTACGCCAACGAGGAGCAGCGTGAGCGATTCCTCCGTCCACTGGTGGCCGGTGAGGTTCGCAGCTGCTTCTCGATGACGGAACCGGAAACGGCAGGATCCAATCCCACGCTCCTGGCCACGACGGCGGTCAAGGACGGCGCCGACTACGTGATCAACGGTCAGAAGTGGTTCACCTCGTCGGCTGACGGTGCCGCATTCGCCATCGTTATGGCGGTGACCGATCCCGATGCGGCGCCGCATCAGCGGGCCAGCATGATCATCGTGCCGACAGATACTCCCGGGTTCGAGCTGATCCGGAACGTCAGCGTGATGGGCCACGCCGGCAGCGGTCACGCCTCGCATGCCGAGGTCAGCTACCAATCGTGTCGGGTGCCGCAGTCGAACCTGCTGGGCCAGGAGGGTGCGGGGTTCCGCATCGCTCAGGATCGACTCGGCCCCGGTCGAATCCACCACTGCATGCGCTGGTTGGGAATCGCCGCCCGGTCGCTCGAGATGATGTGCGCTCGGGCCAACGAGCGCCAGATCGACCTCGACGGCTCGACCCTCGCAGATCGCCAAGTGATCCAGCACTGGGTGGCCGAGAGCTCTGCAGCGATCCAGGGCGCACGGCTCATGACGCTCCATGCCGCATGGAAGATCGACAACGAGGGGGCGAAGGCGGCGAGGGACGAGATCTCGGCGATCAAGTTCGTGGTGGCAAACACGATGCTCGACGTCGTGGACAGAGCCATTCAGGTCCATGGCGCACTCGGCGTCACCGACGACACGATTCTCGCCTACTGGTACCGCCACGAGCGGGCCGCCCGGATCTACGACGGTGCCGATGAGGTGCACAAGACCTCGTTGGGTCGACGACTGCTGCGCCAGGCCGCAGTCTGAGTCGAGCCGGGCCCCGGCTACCGTTCCCGGGATGTGCCGACGTACCACCTGTTCCAATTGTCAGAAGCCATCGTGGGCCGGTTGCGGCGCGCACGTCGAGCAGGTGCTCGGCGACGTGGCGGTCGAGGATCGCTGCAGCTGCGTCGCCGAAGGCGCGGGTTGGCTCAAGCGCCTCCTCGGCGGCTGAATCCCGACCAGGTCAGCTGAGAGAGTCGCGTAAGTCTCGCTTGAGGATCTTGCCGGAGGCGTTGCGGGGAAGGGGCTCCTCGACGATCGTGATGACCGACGGAACCTTGAAGCTCGCAATCCGCGCGCCGAGGAAGCGCTGCAGCTCGTCTGCGTCGAGCGTGCTGCCCGCCTTCACCATGACGTGGACCGCCACCTCCTCGCCGAGTCGGTCGTGGGGAACGCCGTAGACCGCACACTCGTACACCGCCGGATGCTCGTAGATCGATGCCTCGACCTCGGCGCAATAGATGTTCTCGCCGCCTCGCAACACCATGTCCTTGGCTCGGTCGCTGACGTACACGAAACGTTCGTCGTCGAGTCGACCGATGTCGCCGGTCCGGAGCCAGCCGTCGACAATGGTCTCCGCCGTCGCCTCCGGCCGGTTCCAATAGCCCCGAATGAGCATCGGGCCGCGGAACCAGATTTCACCGGTTTCGCCGGTCGGCAGCTCGTTGCCGTCTGGGTCGGTCACTCGGACACTCATCACTGGCACGCAGCGTCCGGTCGACGTGGGGTTGGCGACGAAATCGTCACCGGCATTCTGTGGGCCGTAGGCGTTCGTCTCGGTCATCCCGTAGCCGAGCCCGGGACGGCCATGGGAGAAGCTGGCCTCGATTCGCTTGACCAACTCCGGCGGCATCGGTGCGCCGCCTCCACCCACGGATCTCAACGAGGATGTGTCGCGGTCGCTGAAGGTCGGTGCCTCGAGCAGGTCCCAGCTCATGGTCGGCACGCCGACGAAGTTCGTGACGCGCTCCCGCTCGATCAGCTCGAGTGCGCGGTCGGGGTCCCATCGGTGGGTCATCACGAGCTTTGCGCCGCTCACGAACGAACCGAGCATTACCGGTACGAGTCCGGTGACGTGGAAGAGCGGGACGGGGAGCATGAACACTGGAGCCGAGGGGGCGGCGCCGCGCTCAGAGGCGACATCCGGTTCTCGCAATGCTCCGACGGCCGCCCGTGCGGCAAACGCCAGCAGGGAGTTCAGCAGGGCTCGATGGGTACTCACGGCACCCTTTGGTCGTCCCGTGGTGCCGGATGTGTAGAGGATCGTGACGTCGTCGTCAGCGCCGATGTCGACTTCGGGCATCGTGGCGCCCTCGGTCAACACGTCCTCGAGCCGCACGACACCATCGGGCAGCTCGGCGGTGGATCGCACGGCGATGACCGCAGCGTCGACGGTGCCCGGCGCGGCGTCTTCGAGTCGGCGAAGCCGATCGTCGTCGGCCAGCACGACCCGCGCTCCCGAGTCCTCGATGGCGAACACCAGCTCGTCGGTCTGCCACCACGCGTTGAGCGGTACGGCCACGGCACCGATCGAGGTGATCGCGACGAAGGTCGAGATCCACTCCGGAAAGTTGCGCATGGCGATCGCCACTCGATCGCCCTTCGCCACACCGAAGTCATTGGCCAGTGCGTGCCCGATCTGGCCCGCATGGGCGAGTACGTCTGGCATCGTCCACCGCTCGTCCTCGTAGACGACGAAGTCGTCGTCACGGACTGCGGCCAGGTCGAAGAGGGCACGGATGTTGCTCGGCGCATGGACGAAGGTCGTCGTCGGAATGCCGAACACGTCGACCTCGGCCGTCTCGAACATGGTGCCAGGGGCGCACACAGCGGCACAGGCGTCAGCAAAGCTCATCTGGTCACTCATGGGCGCAGTTGTAGCGGATCACCGCTGCTGGAAGAAAAGCCTCGACGGCGGCTGAACCAACGCGACCCCCAGGCTTTGAGCGATGACCAACGACCCTGGTCGAGTGACAAAATTCGCTCCACGCTGGTGGCATGGCCGAACGAACGAGCAGAACCATCATCGTCGGTGTCGACGCATCCGAGCAGGCCGCAGCGGCGCTTCGTTGGGCGGCTGATGAGGCGGAGCCCGGCGATCGGATCGACGTTGTCCACGCGTGGAATCTGAACGAGATCGCCGGCCTGGAGGCGCCGCACCTCAATTCCGCGACCTTCGAGGTGAGCGCTCATCGCCTGCTCCACGAGGTGGTCGACGCCACGATCGGCCAGGATCGAGCCGCCGAACTCGACATCGTGTACTCGCCGATTCACGGTCACCCGGCAGAGGAGCTCATCGAACGCTCGGCTTCGGCCGACCTGCTCGTCGTCGGTCGGCGCGGCCACGGCGGGTTCAAGCAGATGCTGTTGGGCTCCGTGAGCCGCGACGTCGTGCAGCACGCTCACTGCCCGGTCGTGGTGACCCCCGGACCCTGACATCTCCGTCAGGGGCGAGCAAGCAAGTGGCGGAACGAAGCCCTGGGTCCGAGCGGGGCGATCTCGCCGGCCAGCGTTCGATATCCGCCCACCAATGCCTCTCGTGGTGACCTGACCGTCGTGGTCCCGGTGAGGCCGTAGGTCACCGAGGACACCTCCGGCTCGTAGGTGCCGAACATCCGATCCCAGATGATCAGCATCGAACCGAAGTTCTTGTCGAGGTACTCGGGATTCGATCCGTGATGGACGCGATGGGCCGAAGGGGTCACGAAGAAGTGATCGAGAACGGTGCGTCGCCGCATGAGTTCGGTGTGTTGGAACTGGCCGGCGATCAGCACGAGCGCCCCCATGGCGGCGAAGGCTGCCGGGTGGAAGCCGAGCAGGGGAGCCCACAGCGAGAGTGCCGGCTTGTAGAGCGCTTCCATCCACGGCATTCGCACGGCGGTGGTGAAGGAGAACTCCTCAGATGAGTGGTGCACCATGTGCGACGCCCACAGGACCTTCACCTGATGCTCGGCCCGGTGGATCCAGTAGTAGATGAAGTCTCGGCAGACGAAGACGGTCAGCCACACGAAGAGGTTCGTCGGACTCGGGTCGAAGATCCGGTGGTGGTCGTAGATGTACATCGCCAGTCCGAACACGAGCAGTTTGGACACGATGCCCTTTGCCGTGATGTAGGCGATGCCGGCAGTCACCGACGTCGTGGACGCCAGAAGGTCGATGGAGCGTCGGCGGAGGAGGCGGACGGCCATCTCGGTGACGACTGCGGTGATCACCGAAATGAAGAGCATCGTCACGGCGTTGGCGATGGTCCAGGTCAGCAGATCGGCAGCGAGATCGGAGGTGGATCGGATGGCAGCGTCGAGCATGTATTCATGATCGGATCCGAGATGGCGTCGCTCCATGGGGGCGATCCCCCAAAACCTCCTGGGGGTCAGTTGTCTCGTGAGCGCTCGTCAGACCGGGTGAATCGGAACCGACCGCCGACCATGTGCGAAACGGTCGGCCATGCGTCGACGGCCGCCGGACAGCCACCACACGAGGCCGAGGCCGGCGACTTCGAGGGTGTGGGTCGACTCGCCGAGCATCGTGGCCCGTCCGGCGGCCAGGTCGACGATCGAGGTCACGAGCATCGTGCCCGCCAGCGCGGCAGCGACCGGGATCAGCCCGATTGCTCTCTCCGGTCGAACGGCTGCCCACAGGAGACCGAGTCCGAGGGAGACACCGAAGGCCCCGAGGTGTCTGGTGTCGTGGCCGGCGCTGGTGCCCAGACCGAGGAGCTGCGGCGTATGGAGCACTACCAGCACCCCACCGACGACACCGAGGAGCGAGCGGACCCATTCGTTGTGACCGAAATCGGGAACCGACATGCGAGTCATCATGGCGGCGGCCGCTGCGTGGTCGGCCCCTGAGCCGGGCTCGGCCAGCCGCACTCGAGTTGTCCGTCGCAGCTCCCATGCTCGCTGCTCCCACGTCTGACACGCGCTGCAGCCACGCAGATGACGTTCGGCGTGGCTGTCAGCCGCTGCGTCGATTGTTGCTTCGCCGTCGATACGGGCGGACAACACTTCGCGGGCACCGTCGCAGTCTCCAGGGAACCGTGGTTTTCGATCATCGTCGGTCATGTGTCACGTGGTCGCCCGGGCATGCCATCCAGTTCCCGGTACCTGGCAGAATCGTGAGGTGGATCGTCTGACCCAGCTGCTCCTCGACGCTCGGGATGGGAACTCCTATGCGCTCGAGGCCTTCATCGCTGAGACACTCAGCGATGTCCGCGGCCTGTGCAGGTACCTGGGCGATGCCGACTCGGCTGATGACCTGGTGCAGCAGGTCTACGAACGTGCATTGCGATCCGTCGAGCGTTTCCGTCACGACGGGTCAGCCAGGAGCTGGTTGCTGACCATCACTCGCAACACGTGCGCTGACGAGATCCGCAAACGCACGCGGCGTCGCCGTTGGAGCGACAACCAAGAGCTTCCCGAGATCGGATCGCTCGACAACGACACCGTGGTGGTCGAGGACTTGCTCCGGGGCCTGTCGCAAGATCGGCGCGACGCGTTTGTTCTGACTCAGATCACGGGCTGTTCCTACGCTGAGGCCGCCGAGATCCTCGACTGCCCGATCGGTACGGTCCGTTCGAGGGTGGCGAGAGCCAAGAACGACCTGATCGAACTCCTCGATCGCAGCGGAGACGACGCAGCCGAAGCCGGCTGAAACTGCCCGTCGAATTCCTTCAGGTCCGGGAACTGATCGTCTGGTCGCAACGACCTTGGCCAGGGTGAACACGACAACGACTTCGACGCGTGAGCGTCGCAGGAAGGCATTCCGATGAGCAGCGGTATCCGAAAGAGCAGCGGCATCCACA
Organism: uncultured Acidimicrobiia bacterium; assembly: GCA_965530755.1. Classification (GTDB taxonomy): domain Bacteria; phylum Actinomycetota; class Acidimicrobiia; order Acidimicrobiales; family SZUA-35; genus SZUA-35. Next base: position 44,937 of record CBESNA010000022.1, read on the forward strand.
TGACCAGTGGCATCCCGATCTGCACGACCCCCCGCAAACTCCACATGAGGCTCGGGGCGGTGGCCATCGCCACCGCGCTGTTGGCATCGGCGTGCGGCGGAGACGATCAGGGCGGGGGAGTGGAGATCTCCGGTGCGTGGGCTCGCACGAGCCCGATGATGGCCGCCGCCGGGGCTGCTTACATGACGATCGAATCTGACGAGGCCATCAGCATCGTGTCGGTTTCGGTGCCGGCCGAGGTGGCCGGTGTCGCCGAACTCCATGAGACGGTCCCCGTCGAAGGGATGGACGATGGCGTGGTCGAGGACGAGGCCATGGAAGGCGACGAGATGGAAGAGCCGACCATGGACGAGCCGATGGACCAGGCCATGACCATGCAACAGGTCAGCTCCATCGACGTGCCCGCCGGCGGTTCGGCCTCACTCGAGCCCGGGGGCTTCCATGTGATGTTGCTCGAGCTGCCCGACCCTCTCGAACTCGGGGAGACCTTCGACCTCGTGCTGATCACCTCCACCGGCAACGAGATCTCGGTGCCGATCGAGGTACGCGATCAGGCTCCTTGATCAAACGCTGTTTGATCAAGGGCTGTTTGATCAAGGGCTGTTCGATCACGGACAACGGAGACGAGGGAGGCGGTGGCCAAGACGATGGCCACTGCTCCCGCACCCCCGGCAACGGCGATGATCATGCGGTCGAGCGTCGGCGAAAGGTCTGACGGGATCAGTGCTCGGCGGAGTGCGTCGCTGCGGGCAACCGCCCACACCACCAGCTCCACTGCGGCAGTCAATTGAAGCCCGGACGTCAGGAGTGCCCTCTTCGGATCAGCGCCCTTCGGATCAGCCCTGGCGACGACCGCTGCGCCGGCTGCGCCGAGCGCGGCCACCGTCGGGAGCGCCCACAACAGCACGCTGGGTCCGGTCTCCGGCGGGACCGACGAGTATGCAATGACACCGGCGGCAGCGGCGGCCGCGGCCACGGCGAGCAACACGGCCGTCATCCGGCGGAACCTCAGGCCGGCAAGAACGGCTGCCGCCGCCAGGATCGCGGCGGCCAATACCGGAAGCGTCGACGGTCGATCCAGCATCGTCGAACGCACCGACACCGCGACATCCTCCCCATCCACCACCAGCGGGACGACTGCTTCGAGGATCACATCCCCGGGGTCTGCCCCGGGTGGTGGTGACGTGTTCATCCAGTGGGCGCGGTGGTCGTGCCAGGCGAACCGGCCGTCGGTGGCGACCACGACCCAGTCCGGATCGGCCTCGTGGTCGGCGATGGCGGGAAGATCGGCGTCGCCGAACCGGTCGTCATTCAGCCATCGACTGGGTGACCGCTCGTTCCGCAAAACGCTGCCATTTGCTTCGAATCGCAGGTAGGGCTCGCCCCGATAGCCGACGACGTCGATCGTGTGACCGCCCGCTGATGTCAGCTGGAGAAAGCTGTCGCCACCGATGACTTCGAGATCGATGGTGGCGATCTCGGGGTCGATACCCACGATCTCGGTCTCGTAGTCGGTCGGACCGGCAGGATCTGCCCCGGCGTCATGCGCCGCCAGAAGGAGCAGGCACCCGGCCACGATCATCGTTCGCAGTGACAGTCGCGGTGGAGCCCGGCGGGTCACCCCAGGGTCCTCATGTGACGATCACCGAGATCTCGCCGCTCGAGTGCACGGTGCAGGTCCCCTCGAAGACGCCGGGCGAGACGAACTCGTGGCGCACCGTTTCTTTGGCCCCGACGAAGAAGAAGCCGATCAGGTGACCGCGGTCGTCCAGATTGACGATCTCGATGACATCGCCGACCTCCACCCGAAGCTCGGCCGGGAGGATGTCGAAGCCCTCACCGGCATCGACCAGAGCGCCGTAGCCAGCTGGGATCTCGTACTGATGGTCGGCCGGGCCTTCCGGCGCGTCGGTCACTCCGATCTCGGAATCGGCGCTCGAGCAGGCCGAGAGGACGGAAAGAACCACGATCAGGAGAGCGCCCAGCCCCGCTGCGCCACACCGACGACGGGCGGTCGCCATCAAACGACCTCGTCGAGCAGCCGTCGAAGGTCGGACGTCAGATCCTCGATGGAGGTTCCGAATGGCCAGGTCAAGAGCAGAAGACCGTCCGCATCGACCACATAGAGCGAGCCGGTGTGAAAGACCTCGCGCTCGCCGTCGTTGTCGATCACTCCGTAGTCGGCCCCGAAGGCGGTGGCGGCACTCCGGAGCGCATCGTCGTCCTCGGTCCAGGCGGCGCGAGCCGATGGAACGAAGGAAGTGACATAGGGGACCACCACGTCTGGGGTGTCGACGGTCGGATCGATCGTGATCATGACGAGACCGATCGAGTCAGACTCGTCTCCGATCTCATCGAACGCAGCTCGGGTGTCGGCCAAGGTCGTCGGGCAAACGTCCGGGCACGACGTGTAGCCGAAGTACACGAGCAGGAGCTCGCCGTCTTCGGCGCGAAACGCGAAGGGCTCGCTGTTGCCATCGGTGTCGACGACGGGAAGTGATTCGTCGCCGACCACGGGAGTCGGGTTGCGTTCGTAGCCGGCGAACGGGGTGGGTTCGCCTTCACCACAGGCGGTCAGCATCACGACCAGCGACAGCGCGGCCCCCAGGAGCCTGATCCTTGGGAACGACATCACTTCAGCTCCTGGATGTAGGCGACGATCGCGTCCACGTCGGACTGGTCGAGAGCGTTCACGGGCATCTTGATCGTGTACCCGGCGACCTGTTGGGCATCGGGTTCGACGATCGAACGACGGAGGTACTCGGTGTCGGCGATGACGATGGTTCCGTCGGCCAGTGGACGCTCCGCCCCGGCGAGTCCGACCCAAGCCGGCCCGGACTTCCCTTCTCCGTCGAGTCCGTGGCACGCGGGACAACCGCTGGTTTGGGCGATCTCGCGGCCGGCCTCCGCCGGAGCCGTCAGAGTCGGGCCGGAGCTGCCGCAGCCAGAGGCCAACACGGTCAGGACCATGGTCGCAGCGATGCGAGCCCGGGACGTGGCGTTGCGGGCAGTTGCGGTGCGGGCAGTCACGACGAAGCAGGTCGTTCGGCCAGCTGAGTGAGTTCCCGGCGTGTTCGAATTGGAATCAGGCGCCGGACTCGACCATGGCGAGCATTTCCTCGAACTGGGGAATGTCGATCTCGCCGCTGACCCGTCCTACCACGTTGCCGTCGCCATCGACGGCGACCCAGAACGGGAATCCGGTCAGCCCGAAGCCGATGGAGATGTCGTCCTCGTCGGAGTCGAGCAGCACGGTTGCCGGCCACTCCTCCTCGGCGAACCACCCAGACGGTGGGTAATTGTCGCGGCCCGGATCGACCGCAGTCGAGATGGCAACGACCTCGACGTCGTCCGGAAGAGTGTTCGAGTTGAGCCAGTCCGAAATGCGCGGAAGCTCGTTCTGGCAGTGGGGGCACCAGTGGGCGAAGAAGCCGTAGACACGGGCGGTGCCGTCAGCTTCGAGCGTCACCCGGGCGCCGTCGAGCGTCTGGGCCGAGATCGCCGGGGCCGCAGTGCCGACCGCCGGATCCTCCCCATCGACGGGAAGGGCCGGCAGGCCGACACCGATGGCCTCCGCTGGAGCTGTCTGTGCCACTCCGTCGTCCGCCCCGTCCCGGGAGGACGCAGCGATGGCGACGACGGCAACACCCGCCACCATGATCAGGGCGATCACCCACGTCATGGGCGACTTCCAGAGGCTCGGTTGGTCGTTCGGACTCATGCTGGAATGGTAGATGTCATGGACGCGGGGCCGACGGTGCCCCGCGTCACAGAAGGAAGCTGGATCATGTGGGATCCGGGTTCATTTCCCAGTGGTCGGGAGACCGCCACAGGGCCGACGAGATGAGCTGCTTGATCGCCTGCATCTCCTTGGGAAGCCGGTCGAACAACCGAATGAACAATTCCTCGTGAGAGAGCAGCTCTTTGTCCCAATCGGACCGGTCGATCGACATCGCCTCGCTGAACTCGGCTTCGCTGAAGTCCTCGAGCCCACGCCAGTCGAGATCGCTGTAGCGGGGCATCCAACCCAGAGGGCTCTCGATACCCATCGCGCTGCCGTGCGACCGTTTCACGATCCACTCGAGCACCCGCATGTTCTCGCCGAATCCCGGCCATGCGAAGCCGCCGTCTGGGGTCCTGCGGAACCAGTTCACGGCGAAGATGCGTGGCGGGTTGGGGAGCTTGCGACCGAATGACAGCCAGTGGTTGAAGTAGTCGCCCATGTGGTAGCCGGCGAACGGACGCATGGCGAACGGGTCCCGACGGACCACGCCCTGCTCACCGAAGGCGGCAGCCGTGGTCTCCGAACCCATCGTGGCGGCCATGTAGACGCCGTAGGCCCAGTTGAAGCTCTGGACCACGAGCGGCATCGTCCCAGAACGGCGGCCGCCGAAGACGAAGGCGTTGATGGGGACGCCGGCCGGATCGTCCCAGGCCTCGTCGATCACCGGGTTCTGGCCGGACGGGGCGGTGAACCTGGCATTCGGATGGGCCGCGGGACGGTCGGCGGCAGGGGTCCAGTCATTGCCCTGCCAGTCGATGAGGTGATCGGGGACGTCACCGTCGAAACCCTCCCACCAGATGTCTCCTTCGTCTGTCAACGCCACGTTCGTGAAGATCGTGTCGGATCGAACGGTGCGCATCGCCGAAGGGTTCGTGGCCATCGACGTGCCGGGAGCGACGCCGAAGTACCCGGCTTCTGGATTGATGGCAAGGACGCGGCCGTCCGGGGCCGGCTTGATCCAAGCGATGTCGTCACCGACAGTGGTGACCTTCCAGCCCTCCTCGGCGAAGGCGGTCGGTGGCTCGATCATCGCGAAGTTGGTCTTGCCGCACGCGCTCGGGAAAGCGGCAGCAACGTAGGTCTTGCGTCCGCTCGGTTCGGTGACGCCCATGATCAGCATGTGCTCGGCGAGCCAACCCTCATCGCGTGCCATGGTGGACGCGATCCGGAGTGCCAAGCACTTCTTGCCCAGCAGCGCATTGCCGCCGTAGCCACTGCCATAGCTCCAGATCGCCCGCTCCTCGGGGAAGTGAACGATGTATTTGACGTCGGGGTTGCACGGCCACTCGACGTCGGCCTGGCCCTCGGCGAGCGGCATGCCGACCGTGTGCATACATGGCACGAAAGTGCCATCTTCACCCAGAACGTCCCAGACCATTGAGCCCATGCGGGTCATGATCTTCATGTTGACCACGACGTACGGGGAGTCGGTGATCTCGACACCGATCTGAGCCAGCTCGGATCCGAGCGGACCCATGCTGAACGGGATGACGTACATCGTGCGGCCCGCCATGCAGCCGTCGAAGAGCTCATCGAGCTCGGCGTGCATCTCGGCCGGGTCCATCCAGTTGTTGGTCGGGCCGGCATCGCCAGGGCTGCGGCTGCAGATGAACGTGCGATCCTCGACCCTGGCGACATCACTGGGGTCGGACCGGGCGAGGAAGCTGTTGGGACGGAGTTCTTCGTTCAGACGGGTGAAGGTGCCGGCCTCGACGAGCGCGTCGCAGAGGCTCTTGTACTCCTCGTCGGAACCATCGCACCAGACCACAGACGACGGGGCGCACAGGCTGGACATCTCGTCGACCCAGCTGCGGACACCTTCGTGTCGGACGCTCGCTGGGGCGGATGTCTCGATTGTGGTCATTCGGTGTCACTCCTCGATGGACAGGCGAAGCCCCATCGTGCCGCGAAACGACCGGAATCAGTAGGGACGAACGTCCCCGGCTCTCGCTGCTGTGGCTGTCGCCGTTCGGACGCTTCGACTAGACCTGAGGAAGCATCCACAGCCCGATTCCCGGAGAGAAACCGATGACAGCAGCGATCGACCGCGGAGCGACAGACACACCACTGCTCGAAGAGACCATCGGCGAGAATCTCGCGGCCACCGTCGCCAGGTTCCCCGATCGAGAAGCACTCGTCGTTCCCCACCAGGACATCCGCCAGACCTGGACCGAGTTCGCGGCCACGGTCGACGCCGTCGCCAAGGGTCTGATGGCGAGAGGTGTGGCCAAGGGCGAGCGGGTCGGAATGTGGAGTCCCAACTTCGCCGAGTGGGTCTACATCCAATACGCAACGGCGAAGATCGGTGCGATCCAGGTCAACATCAATCCGGCCTACCGCACCAGTGAGCTCGAGTACGCAATGCGTCAGTCTGGTTGTCGCTTGCTCGTGACCCGCAGCGAATACCTGACCTCGATGTATCGAGAGATGGTGGAGGCGGTCCGCCCGCAGCTGCCCAAGCTGGTCGACGTTGTCTACTTCGACACCGACGACTGGGCGGCCCTTCTCTCCGACGGAGCGTCTGTCTCCGATGGGGATCTGGCTGAGCGGGCGGCGTCGCTCGACCGGAACGACCCGATCAACATCCAATACACCTCAGGAACCACCGGTTTTCCAAAGGGCGCCACCTTGAGCCACCGAAGCATCCTCAACGATGCGTCACTCGTCGGTCAGGCGTGTGACTACGACGAGCACGACCGGGTGTGCATCCCCGTTCCCTTCTACCACTGCTTCGGAATGGTGATGGGCAATCTGGCGTGTTCGGTCTACGGCGCCACGATGGTGATTCCGTGCCCGAGTTTCGACCCTCGAGCGGTGCTGCAGACGGTGCAGGACGAGCGTTGCACTTCGCTCTACGGCGTGCCGACCATGTTCGTTGCCGAGCTGGGCCAGGACGACCTCTCGTCCTTCGATCTCTCTGCCCTCCGCACCGGGATCATGGCTGGATCACCCTGCCCGATCGAGGTGATGCGCAAGGTGATCGGTCAGATGAACATGGCCGAGGTGACCATCGCCTACGGCATGACCGAGACGTCGCCGGTCTCGACCCAGACGAGCACGTCTGACTCGGTGGAACATCGCGTCACCACCGTCGGGCGAGTGTTGCCCCACGTCGAGGCGAAGATCGTGGACCCCGAGTCAGGTGCCATCGTGGAGCGAGGCCAAGAGGGCGAGTACTGCACCCGTGGCTTTCATGTGATGGTCGGCTATTGGGACGACGAGGCGAAGACGGCAGAGGCCATCGACGAGGATGGCTGGATGCATTCCGGCGATCTCGCCACCATGGACGAGGACGGGTACGTCAACATCGTCGGACGCATCAAGGACATGATCATCAGGGGTGGCGAGAACGTCTACCCACGGGAGATCGAGGAGTTCCTCTACTCCCACCCGGCCGTGGCCGATGCCCAGGTGGTCGGTGTGCCGGATCTGAAGTACGGCGAGCAGATCATGGCGTGGGTGCAGATCACGGCCGGCGAGACACTCACCGAGGACGAGCTCAAGGAGTACTGCCGGGGGAAGATCGCTCACTTCAAGGTGCCGCGCTACGTCATGTTCGTCGACGACTTCCCGATGACGGTCACCGGCAAGGTGCGGAAGGTGGAGATGCGGGAGAAGTCGATCGCCGATCTCGGACTGCACGGCGCGGCGGCCGAGGAAACAGCCTGAGCTCAGCGCGCCACCACGCCAGGAGCTCCCGCTGCTCGTCGGCGTTGGCTCCTCCCCGGCACGAGGACACGAACGAGCACGGCTCCCATGGCTGCGAGTGTCAGCGCGAATGCCAGAGCGGCGTAGATGGGCGAACCAGTGTCGCTCCCGGCCAATCCGGCGTGCATCGACGACGCCCACAGCATCAGATACGAGAGCAGATGGATCCGATACCAGAGCACTCGAGGAAGGTGCTTGCGAAAGGCGCTACTCACCTGCACGGCGACCAACGCGTACATGGCGAGAACACCGAACGCGACGGCCATCGGACGGTACGCGCTCGCTCCGGGTACGAGGATCTCGGCGACGCCGAACTCCACGTAGCTGTCGAGCACCAGCCCGAGCAGGTGCAACGCGGTCATCACGACCGCCAGTGATCCGAACCAGCGGTGGAGGTCGAGCAGCCACGCCGGGCGGTCGACGGGGCGTAGTACCCGCGTGGCCAGAAGAATGCCCCAGACGAGGCTGAGGACGAGCAGTACGAGAGCAACGATTCCCGAGCTCCGAGCGAGATACCACCAGACCTGTTCGTTCACGGCTTGCCCTCCGCTGTGAATCGATCCCAGGATCGCGTGCGGTGGATCGCCCCGTCGTGGAGGACCAGCCGCCCCGCGAGACCGTGCTGTTCGAGGGAGGCGATCGCCCGGTTCGGATCATCGACGAAGCCGAGCTTCGAGCATGCCTCGGCCAACGAGGTCGTTCCGGCAATCACCGAGCAGGTGCGGATGGGGCTGATCGTGGGTTGCCGCGTCGCCGGGTCGAGGAGGTGATGGCGGTCGACCCCGTCGTGGGTCCATCGACGTCTGCGGATCGTCGAGGTGGCAATACCGCCATCGCCAACGCGAACGACCTCGGCCCCCGTGTCGAATGGATCCTCGGCCACGGCGATTGCCCAACCGTCGTCAGACGGTGACCGGCCCTTGACCCTGACATCGCCGCCGATCTCGACCAGCGCTCCCTCGGCTCCGGCGGACAGGATCTCGTCCACCACGATGTCTGCAGCGAGGCCCTTGCCGATACCGCCCGGGTCCAAAGCGGTGCCGATCGGAAGCTGGATCACGCCGGAAGCAGGATCGACCCGGATGCCGCCGGGATCTCCCACCTCTTCGATGTTGCACGGAAGCTGAGTGACGTTGGTCGCGTCGGTCCGGCTGGCGGCGTACCCGACCTCGACGATCGGTCGAAGCATTGTCGGATCGAACCGGCCACTCGTGAGATGCCAGGCTTCGACCATCGCGACGACGAGTCGCATCGTGTCGTTCGACACGGAGGTCGGCTGTCCTGTGGCCCCGTTCAGCCGGCTGACCTCGCTCGTTGGTACGAACCGACTCCACCTGGCCTCAAGTTGGTGCAACCGGTCGATGGCTGTCCGTGCGTCCGGTGCGTTGCCCGTGACGATCACAGTGGCGTCACAGCTCATGACCGTCGTCGTTGCTCTGGTGGCATCGAGAACCGACATGGCCCTCAGCTCCCTTGTGAGGTCGCCACTGGAGCAGGTGGCGCAGGGGCAGGCGTCGCCGAGACTGGTGCGGCGGGGGAGGGAGCCGCAGCGGGGGCTGGTGCCGACGAAACCCGGGCCGTGGCCGGTCGGACGATGACCACCTGTTGCGGTGTCGGCATTGCGAGTTGGATCCGATTCGGAATCTCGACCGGCGACAGCGTGGCGACTCGACTGTTGCTCGCTCCGTCGACCAACACGAGTACCGAGCTCGTGCTTGCGAGGTCGGTCTCGTCGTTGGCGGCGAGCGGGTCCGCCGGATCGGTGAGCGGCGCAGCAAGTGGGAGCTGAGTCGCTGCCTCATCGGACGACGAGGCAGCGGTTTGCTGCCCGAACACGGCCATCATGCTGAGCACGGCCACGGCGGATGCGCCGGCGGCGACAACTTTCGAGGCCGCGGCCGGAGAGGCGCTTGCCCGCCGCTGTCCGACTGCTGCCGCGGCTGTGGTCGTGGCGGCCTCGGGTCGCCGCTGGCCGAGGCGAGCCAGCCGTTCGGCCGTCGCCGGGTCGATGTCAGTCATCGTCGCGGTCCTCGTCGCGATCGTCGTCCTCGTCGCGATCGTCGTCGTGGTCGTCGTCGTCGTAGGTCGTGGTCGGCGACGACACCGATCCGTTGTTCGAAGGGATGGTGGCTGCTGGCGAGCCTGACCCGGAGATGGTGAACTCCTGGGCGTCGAGGTGCGGAACGATTTGGCCGTCGATCAAATCGGCCTCGAATTCGACCGTGAGCGTTCCGTCGCTGAAGTCCACCTCGACACGATCTTCATCCGGCTTCTCTTCTTGATCGACGACCGTCCATCCGGGACTGGCGACCACTGAGACGATTCGAAGGCGATCGCCGATCACATCGACGGTGACCGTTCCTGCATCCCCGACGGAGTACTCGGTGAGAAGGCCGGATCCCTGCGAGCCATCCGTCGTGCTCGTCTGGTCAGAAGCAGCGGTCAGGTCGATCGTCGTCGGTTGCGGGGCGAGCAGCGCAGCCGACTCGTTGGCTACGACCGGATCGCTCTCGAAGATCTGGGTGTTCACGACGGCTGCGGCTGTTCCGGCCGTGAGCACGCCGATCACGGAAAGGGCGGTGGCAATTCGGGTCTTCATCGATGGCTCCTCGTGGTCAGGCTTCTCCGACGCTGGTCGTCGGTGCGAATACTCGATGAGGTCAACGTAGAGAATCGCCGGTCAACGATCGTCTCGGTCTCATCCAAGAAACGTCCAAGAAACGGGGAGAGTTCGGTAGGACCGTGGAGAATGGCGCCATGCACGTGCTCGTGGTGGAAGATGATTCGTCGATTGCCCGTTCGTTGACCGAGTCGCTGGAAACTTCGGGATTCACGGTGACGCACGCAGCCGACGGTCAGACGGCGGTCGATGTCGACTTCGGGCAGCCCGGAGCGCCGACTGTCGTCCTACTCGATCTGGGTCTGCCGGACATGGACGGCTACGACGTCTGCCGAGCCATTCGGGCGGACTCCGACGTGCCGATCATCGTGCTGACCGCTCGCGGCGAGGAGCTCGATCGTGTCCTCGGCCTCGAACTCGGAGCCGACGACTACGTGGTCAAGCCGTTCGGGTTTCGTGAGTTGGTGGCCAGAATTCGTGCGGTGACGCGCCGATACCTCGTCGACTCCGACGAGGTGGAGAGCGACGATGACCGAACCGTGGTCGGTCCGCTCGTGATCGATCAGCGCACGCACCGCGTGACCCTCGATGGAACCGAGATCGCGTTCACGCCGAAGGAGTTCGAGTTGTTGACGTTCCTCGCAGACGATGCCGGTGCAGTGCGAACGCGCACCGACATCATCGAACACGTCTGGGATGCGAACTGGTTCGGTCCGACGAAGACGGTCGATGCTCATGTCGCCGGCATCCGCAAGAAGCTCGGCCATCCCGAATGGGTCGCAGCGGTTCGAGGCGTCGGATTCCGGCTCGAGGTGCCGACGTGAGGCTTCGTTTGTTGGCCGCCGTCGTCGGCATCGTCGCGCTGGTCCTCCTCGTACACGACGTCCCGCTCGCCGGGCATCTCGAACGGGTCGAACGCGATCGACTCGTCACCAAGCTGGAACGCGATGCGTTCATTCTCGCCGGGAGATCAGAAGAAGACCTAGAGGACGAGACGGCGGCCAACGATCCGACACTGGCCAGACTGGTGGCGGACTACAGCACGGCGGAAGATGTCCGCGTCGTTGTCGTCGACCAAGCTGCGATCGGCGTGTTCGGCTCTGATCTCGAACGGACCGTCGGCGCCGATTTTGGCAATCGTCCGGAGATCGAGCGGGCACTCGACGGTGTCTCGAACAGCGGTGAACGGGCGTCCGAGACCCTCGGCGAAGACCTCTTCTTCGTCGCGGTGCCTGTCCTCAGCGGTGACGAGGTCGTGGGCGCCGTCCGGTTCTCGGCTCCCGGGCGCGTCGTCTCAGAGCGCACCGCGGATCGAGTTCGGGGGCTCTTCGTCGTCGCAGCGATCTCACTGGCGATCGCCGTTGCGGTCGCCGGCTTGCTGTCGCTGATGATCACCCGGCCGTTGTCCCGTCTCCGCTCGGCCACCCTCGGTCTGGCCAGTGGCGATCTCTCGACGCGAGCCAGCGTCGACGACGGACCACCGGAGCTACGCGATCTCGCGACCTCGTTCAACACCATGGCGGTCCAGCTCCAGCGGATGGTGGAGCGGCAGCAGGCCTTCGCCGGAACGGCCTCGCATCAGCTGCGAACGCCCCTCACCGCTCTGCGACTGCAGCTCGAGCAACTCGGAAACGACGTCGCCGGCGACGCTGCCGCTAGCCGCCGCGTCGATGACGCGATTGCCGAGTCCGACCGGCTCCATCGGATGATCGAGGGGCTCCTCGCCCTGTCGAGGTCGGAGGCGACGGGCAACACCGCCGTGTCGATCGCCCCGGCAGACGTTGTCGAGCAGCGTGTCGATCAGTGGCGTGCGCTGGCCGAAGAACGCGACGTTCAACTGATCGTCGAGATCGAGTCCCGCCGTCTCGTGCGAGCGCTGGCCGGTTCCGTCGAGCAGGTCATCGACAACCTGGTCGACAACGCCCTCGAGGTGTCGCCTTCCGGCTCGGTAATCGTGATCGCGCTTCGAGACACTGAGGGGGATCGAGGAGTCGCTGACGGTGCTGGTGGAGTGGAATTGCACGTGATCGACGAAGGGCCGGGTCTGACCGACGATGAGCGCCGACGGGCGTTCGAACGGTTCTGGCGGGGGAGCGGCTCCGGTCCGGAGGGCTCTGGGCTTGGGCTGGCGATCGTGGAGCAGTTGATGTCTGCTGCCGGGGGTTCGGCGAGGCTCGATCGCTCGCCGAGTGGAGGCATCGACGCAGTCGCAGCATGGATTTCGGCTGGGTGAGCCCCGGCGAAGTCGATGACGCCGCGCGATTCTGCGGCGCAACCCTCGGCCCCCACGACTACTGTCGCCGGAGGGGGAGGGGCACAGGTGAACCGCCAGCCGAGGACCAAGGTGCTGCCGTCGGGGACGGTCACTTTCCTGTTCACCGACATCGAAGGAAGCACGCGCCTCCTTCGTGATCTCGGCGAAACGTACAACGAAGTCCTCGACCTCCATCATGCACTCCTCCGTGAGGTCTGGGATCGGCACCGCGGAGCCGAGGTTCTCACAGAAGGCGACTCCTTCTTCGTCGCATTCGCCGACGCCGCCGACGCACTCGCCGCTGCTGTCGACGGACAACGCGCGCTCACTGCCGCACACTGGCCGACGGAACGGCCGGTCCTGGTCCGCATGGGCATGCACAGCGGCTACGGCCGGCCGATCGACGACGACTATCGAGCATTGGCCGTACACCAGGCGGCGAGGGTGGTCGACGCAGCAAATGGCAGGCAGATCCTGGCCACTGCCGAGGCGGTGAACCTCCACCGCGACTCCCCTCGGCGCACCGAACTCGACATCACTGAGCTCGGTCACTACCGCGTCCGCGATTTCGACGAACCGGTCGCTCTCTACAAGGTGTCGGCCCCCGATCTGGTCATCGACACCAGACCGCCGAGGGTCCGGCCGGCCGACAGCCACAACCTCGTCCGACCGACGACGTCGATGGTCGGCCGTGTCGCCGAGGAGGCCGAACTGAGCGGATTGATCCAGCCGGGAGCGCTGACCACGCTGCTCGGGCCGGGCGGCGCAGGCAAGACCAGAGTTTCGATCGAGGTCGGCTTCAACACCGTCACGCGCTGGCCGGATGGTGTGTGGCTCGCCGAGCTCGCCCCGCTCTCGGCCGGCGACGACGTACCGATGGTGATCGCCAGCGCAATCAATGCGACGCTCGTGCCGGGCAACGATGTCCGATCCGAGCTGCTTGACCAGCTCGCTGAACGCCGTCTCTTGCTCATCGTCGATAACTGCGAACACCTCCAGAAGCCGGTCGCGCTCCTCGTCCACGACATCTTGCAGCGCTGTCCCGGCGTTGCCGTACTCGCTACCAGCCGTGTGCCGCTGGGCTTGATCGGCGAGTCGCTCTATCGGCTCGATGCCTTGAGCACCGACGACGTGGACTCCGACGCGGTCAAGCTGTTCGTCGAACGCGCTGGCCAACGCGCCGATGACGAGCTGAACGACATCGTCGAGCTGTGTCGCGCCATCGACGGTCTACCGCTTGCCATCGAACTGGCAGCCTCCAGGGCCCACGCCCTGAGCCCAGCCGACATGACCGAGCGGCTGAGCGGCGGTGGCGTCGCCATCGTTTCAACGAGGGACCCGACGCTGCCGGACCGTCAGCGAAGTCTCGATCGTCTCCTCGACTGGACCATCGACCTGCTGCGCCCAGATGAGCGACAGGCGCTCGCACGGCTCGCAGTGCTGGCCGCCGGATTCGACGTGGCACTGGCCGAAGCTGTCGCCGGCGACGAAACCCTTCCGCCCGAACTCGTACCGGAACTGGTGTGGGGGCTCGTTGATTGGTCGCTCATCGGACGAGACGTTGCCGCAGGAACCACCCGGTACTCATTGCTCTCGACGGTGCGATCGCACGTCCTCGAACGTGCCGACGCTGCCGAGGTGGCAGGGGCACGTCGGCGACTTGCGGAGGCGCTGATGGACCGCCTGGGTCCTGGGCGCACGCTCTCACGTCGATGGGTGACCGAGATGGGTGTCGATCTCGACAATGTCCGGTCCGTGGTGGGCCACCACGACATGCCAGACGAGATCGTGCGACCGCTCGCCTGGTCGATAGGCCAGTACCACGACGTCACCGCGTCCTACCGCGTCGGTATCGACGAGATCGATCGTTGTGTCAGTCGGCGAAGCAACGCTGGGCCAGATCTGGTCGCCCTGCTCACACTCCAGGCCGACCTCCACCTTCGGCTCGGCGAGCTCGGCGACGCCGAGCAGATCTCCGATCGCGCGGCGGCCATGGCAACGCGGGTCGGGTACCCGCAGTGGGACGACACCGGTGTGGTGAGAACGAGGGGCGAACTCGCCCTGCGATCGGGGGACGCTGCGGCTGCTGCGCGGCTCGCCGATGACGCACTGGTCGCCGGACCTGCGACGTTGCGTGGTCAGGCCCGCCTGTGGAACCTCGCGGCCATCGCCCGTCACACAATGGGCGATGTGGTCGGCGCCTGCGAAGCGCTCGACTGCTGCCTCCAGGCCGAGCGGGAGGCTGGGCTCGAGACGTTCCTCGCCAACACACATGGAAACTACGCAGAAGCTCTGCTCGAGATGGGCGACCCGGCCGGTGCAGCCCAACACCAACTGGACGCCCTCGACGCGGCGCGCTCGATGGGACAGGCGGTCAACGTCGCCTTCTCGTGCATGGTGGCGTCACGGTTCGCAGTCGAGGACGGTGCGGCCGCCGAGGCGGTCTGCATCCAGACCGGGGCCGACGTCATTCTCGATCGCGAGGGATTCTCGCTCTACTCGAGCGACGAGCAACAGCGCGAAGCCCTGCTCGAGGCTGCACGGACGACCTTGGGTCCCGAAGAGTTCGAGCGCGCACGGGAAGAAGGACGCTCGATGGACGTCGACCAACTCGCCGACCTGACCATCGCAATCCTGCGTGGTCGAGCTGAATCCGCATCCACACAGAGGAGATGATCATGCCAATCAACGACCGTGATGCCGGCGGAACCTACAACGAACGAATCGCGGTCTTGCCCGGCGATCCTCGCATCGCCTACCGACCCGGCGTGGTGATCGTGAACGAGCTCGCGAGAAGGCGACTCGAGGAAATCACTGACCGACCGAGTGAACCGATCTTCGGCAGAGAGATTGACCCCGAGTTCCTGCCGCTCGGCCAGTGGCACGCGGTCGGCGGTGTGCCAGACGCACCTGGCGTCGTCGAGACACTCCGCAGCGAGGGGCTCACGGCCGACCTCGACATTGTGTATTTCGCCAACAACACCTGCTGCGGCACCTGCCCTCCGCATCCGGCCCTCGCAGTGGCCATCGCTGCGAATCCGTGGGGTGCGAATCCGTGGGGTGCGAATCCGTGGGGTGCGAATCCGTGGGGTGCCAATCCGTGGGGTGCCAATCCGTGGGGTGCGAACCCGTGGGGTGCGAATCCGTGGGGCGCCAACGCCGAAGCGCTCAACATCGTGGCAACGGGCAAGGCGCCGACGAGTTCGGTCATGCCCGCCCTCGGTCGGGAGTTTCCGAAGCGCCCGAAGAAGTCGGGTACACGCCGGAAGAAGCGGCGCAAGAAGATCAGGATCGGTGTTCTCGACAGCGGACTCGCCGGTGGGCGGTGGAACAACGACGGCCAGCGGCCGACGCTTTTGGGCCTCGAGCCGGCCGACCTCAAGCGCATTCGCGGCCAGCTCGATCTGCCCTCACAGCCCATGAATGGCCGACCGGCCGACCGCTACGTCGATCCGGTCGCCGGCCACGGCACGTTCATCGCCGGCATCATCGAACAGCTCACTCCTGGCTGTCGGATCAGGGTCCGAAGCGTGTTCGAACCCGAGGGTGATGTGAGCGTGTCGGCCCTGGCCCCTGCACTCGTCAGGTTGATGAAGAAACCGAAGACCGCGCCGACACTCGTCAATTTCTCGTTTGGAGGCACCGGGAGGGCCGCAGTGCTGGAGCAGCACATCAGGCACTACCACGGGAACGGAGTTGTTTTCGTGGGCTCCGCGGGAAATGAGGGCAGCTGTGTGGAGCAGTATCCGGCAGCGATGCCAGAAGTCGTGGGTGTCGCCGCCCTCGGCCCCACCGGCCCTGCCCCATGGAGCAACTACGGGCCATGGATCGACGCGAGCGCGCCGGGAACCGACCTGGTGAGCTCGTTCTTCGCCGACTTCAACGGCGATCTCCCTCGTATCAATGGCGTCGACCCAGATGAATTCAGACAGTGGGCGACATGGAGCGGCACGTCCTTTGCCGGCCCGGTCGTTGTGGCTGCGCTCGCTCGTGAAATGGTCATGACGGGGTGCACGGCGAAAGAAGCGGTGCAGGCAGTCGTGCGAGCACCACACCTCGCCCGATTCCCGAACATGGGAACGGTCGTCAACCTCTGATTGGGCTCGGCCAGTACTGCGAATCAGTCGACAGCGGAACGCACGAGGTCGACCACCATCTCGAGGTGGTCGATCTGCTCGGAGGCAGTTCGACCCTGCGGCCCGAGCCGAAGTCCGGTGACCCCGACGTCGCGGTACGCCCGGATGCGGGCGCGCACCATCTCCTCTGTACCGATCGGATAGGCGAGAAGCACGAGTTCATCCGGCACTGCCGCGGCCGCTGCCGCCTTGTCGCCGTCGACCCACACGCGCTGCACGTGGTCGGCGATGTCGCCGAATCCGGCTCGCGAGTATGACGCGTTGTAGAAGTTGGTCGTCGCTGATCCCATGCCGCCGAGCGTGAACGCCATGCCAGGCTTTGCGTTGGCGATGAGCGCATCGACGTCGTCCGACACGG
>CBESNA010000023.1:0-57037 GCA_965530755.1 uncultured Acidimicrobiia bacterium
AACCGGCTGCTCGAGACCCCTCGGAGCGATGACTACGTTGATGAGCTCACACGACGACATCGACGTGACCGAGTGGATCCACTCGGCGACAAGCTCATTCGACGCTGTCTATCGCGCCAACGTGCGCGGGGTCTACAGCTTTGCAAAGGCCCGCCTCGGGCCGACCGACGCCGAAGACGTCGTGGCCGAGGTGTTCCACGCTGCGGTGGTGGCATTTCGATCTGGCCGAGACGAGATGGTCACGCCGGCCTGGTTGATGGCGGTGACCCGGAACAAGGTGATCGACCGTTGGCGCAAGGCCGAACGCCGAATGGCCAAGGCGCATCTCCTACGACCGCCGACCTTCGCAACGTTGCCACCGCAATGGAATGACGACGAGAGGCGAGAAGTCGTGTTGGCCACGCTCGACCGTCTCAAGCAGCGTCATCGGGCGCTCTTGATCCTGCATCACGTCGAGGGTCTACCGATCGCCGACATCGCTCAGGAGACCGGCACCTCAGTCGCCGCCACCGATTCGGCGCTCGGAAGAGCCCGCGAGGCGTTCCGGCGTGAGTACGCGAAGGTGAACAACGAAACGGTGGACGTCTGATGAACAACGACATGCTCACTGAGCTGCTGCGCCTCACCGATCGCTCAGGGCCGCTCCCTCGCGACCTAGAGGAGACCCTGCTTGCTGAACTGCACAACAGCCTGGCCCAAGGCCCGCTGGCACGAGGCGACACCGACTCGGGCGGGATCGAGTCTGTCTCCAACGAAGACACCGCCCGCGACGGGATCGACAGCGACGTCGTGGTTGCTCTCGATCTCCGAACCGTGCCCTCCGATGACCGGCGGAATCCCCGTCGGCGTCAGCTCTGGTGGGCAACCGCGGCAGCAGCGGCGGCACTCGTTGTCGGGCTCGTGGTCGGGATGCGACCATCACCGCAGTCCACCGATGTGGCCGATCAGCCGGTCACGACCTCGACGGCCACCCCGGCCACCCCGGCACCCGTGCTCGCCGACCTCGCGGCGGCGTGCGCTCGCTTCAGCGAGAGCACGCCCTCTCGACAAGACGTCACGAACGCCGTCGAGAACGCTGACGCCACAGCCATCACATCGTTGGACGAGGTCGTCGCTGCGATGGACGTCCTGTTGATCGACGCTGCAGCGTCAGGTCAGCTGACCGACAACCGGATCACCTCATTGGAAGTTGCACGAGGCTTGTTCCGCCAAGCCTCCATCGAGCTGAATGCTGGCATCGATGCCGCCCAGTCGCTCGCCAACGCGCACGAAGGTCTGGCCGGAGCCTTCGCCGGAACCGCCGACTTCACGGACTGTCGTTCGTATTGAACGACAGCCGTCGGCGCCCACACCGTGGACAAATCTAGGGACGCCTCGCCTGACGGTCGCATGCCACCCCGCACCACGAGTCGAACACGACCACCATCACAGCCCCTGGCCGACTCGGGTCCAGCGACTTGTTGGCCTGTTCCTCGAGGAAGACCTCGCCGATCACCGGCGCCGCCGGCAGCGGCGCTGTTGTCGTCTCCTGCGCCACGGGTACCGGTGCAGAAGGGGAGGCGCATCCGTCGGAGCGGTGGACCCCGCCCCGCCAGACGAGCACTCAACCGCAACCATCGCAACGACGATCAACCGGCCGAATCGGAGTTTACGCATGCCATCAACATCGACCATGTCAGAGCTCCTCGTGGGGTCCGAGGACAAGAAGCGCTTCATCCTCGGACTCGCTGAAAGCAACCATGACATCCTGGTTGTCCCGAAGTGCGGAGCAGATCTCGTTCGTCGAAGCGTTCCCAGCTGCAGCCAAACCGCCTTGGGCGGCGGACCGTCCAAGAACGCAAGTTGACGAAAGTCAGAGTCCTTCGAAACGATCATGAAGCCGTGCTCACCAGCGAAGGCCCGGCCGAGTCTCGATCAACGACATCAGATCCGTTCGGCAACACGACCCCTACCCAGCCCAGCCAGCCTGAGTACGGCGGGCGGTGCCGGAAAGCGACCGTCGAATCATCCACCCGAAAACTAGCGACAAAAGTAGGGATTCTCGCCAGCCAGCGGCCAGCAATCGGCTCCCGCTGTTCAGCTCCCGCAACCGCCCAAGATGAACGTTTCCCCTGGTAGAGCTACTTGATCCGCACGCCAGAGATCGCCCGACTGATCACCAACTGCTGGATCTGCTCCGTGCCTTCAAAGATGTCGAAGCTCTGATTCGAACCAAACCGCTCGTGCCCGATGGTGTCCTTAGGGATGAAAGTAGGGATGGATTCAACCTTGCAACAGCCTGGGACAAAATCGCCGCTGGGCGACTACTCCGTTGCCAGCGTGACGCCTGGAACCCCTATGGCCTCAGCAACCTCACCTGTCGCTGGGCTGACCTTGAGCCAATCGGCGTTTGAAACTGTGAACACCGTGGCACCAGTCTCCGGTGCGTGCACCAGAAACGTTCCGGCACCTGGAATGCGACCATCTTGGCCAAACAGCGGAGTCTGTGCCTTCCACTCAGGTGCCCAGATCCCGAGCCCGTCGCTCGGGTTGGCCGTCATCTCATCCACCAGGTCTTGGGTGATGATCTCGCCAGCGAACAACGCCGAGAACATCGCGTGCAGATCTGACGCTGTGCTGACCATGCCGCCAGCGGCCCATGCGGCTGTTTCCATCGACGTGAAATCAAACTCCAGAGGCTCGTCGCTGCCTCGGAAACTGATGTAGCCGCCAAAGACCTCCGGACCGTCTTCGAATCCTGCGAGATAGGTGCCGGTCATCTCCAGGGGCTCGATGATTCGCTCCCGCACGACTTCGTGATACGGCAGTCCGACGACCTCTTCGATCATCACGCCAAGCAACGTGTAGTTCGTATTCGAGTAGGCGAACCGCTCGCCGGGCGCAAACGCAAGGTCATCCGCAGCCGCTAGCTCGAACATGTCTTCGGGCGACCAGCTTCGGGTCGGATCATCGGTGAGTGTTCTGAGCAGGTCCGGCTGCAGGTCGAAGGGATCTGCAAGCCCGCTCGAGTGTTGCAGCGCGTCCCGGACGGTGATTCGGTCATCGATCGTCAGCCGGGAGACGTAGCCACTCACTGGGTCGTCGAGACCGATGAGACCCTCGTCGACAAGCGAGAGCACAGTCAGCGCAGTCATCATCTTGGTGATGCTCCCGACTCGGAAGTGATCCGCTGGCGTCGGAGTCGCCCCCGTGGGATCTGTCCCGACTGACGCGTATCGCATGTCGCCGGCCGCATCGAACACGACCACCATCACAGCCCCTGGCCGACTCGGGTCCAGCGACTTGTTGGCCTGTTCCTCGAGGAAGACCTCGCCGATCACCGGCGCCGCCGGCAGCGGCGCTGTTGTCGTCTCCTGCGCCACGGGTACCGGTGCAGAAGTAGCAGGCGCATCCGTCGGAGCGGTGGATTCTGCTCCGTCAGAGGAGCACGCCGCAGCAACCAATGCAAGGACGATCAACCTGCCGACCAAATGGCGAGACACGCTCTCGTCGAACAGCAGTTTGTCCATTCGGCGAACACTACACCTACCCAGCCCAGCCAATCCGAGCACGGCGGGGCCCGCAGGGGACTGTCGAGTCATGCGCCGAAAAGCGGGGAAAAAAGTAGGGATCTTGGAGTCCAGCAGCCAAGAAATCGTCCTTCGCTGTTCAGCTCTCGCTACCGGCTAAGACGAACGTTTTCCCTCGTAGAGCTACTTGATCCGCACCCCGGAGATGGCTCGGGAGATAACCAGCTGCTGGATCTGCTCAGTTCCTTCGAATATGTCGAAGATCTTGGCGTCGCGATGCCACCGCTCGACGGGGTATTCGCGGGTGTAGCCGTAACCGCCAAGGATCTGGATTGCTCGCTCGGTGCTGTGCACGGCGACTCGCCCTGCCTTGAGCTTGGCCATCGAGCCCTCGGCGTTCTTGAACGCCTTCTGCTTGCCGAGCCATGCGGCACGGCGCACGAGGAGTCGAGCAGCGTCGATCTCAGTGGCCATGTCGGCCAACATGAATGCGATGCTCTGGTTCTCGATGATCGCCCGACCGAATGCCTTGCGCTCCTTGGCGTACTCGAGCGAGTACTCGAAAGCGGCGCGTGCGACACCGAGCGCCTGCGCACCGACGGCGGGCCGGGTGGCCTCGAACGTCTGCATGGCTGCCTGGCTGTTGCCCTTCTTGCCTTCACGAACTCGGGCGAGGCGCTCGTCGAGCTTCTCCTTACCGCCGAGGAGGCACCGACCGGGGATTCGACAGTCGTCGAGGACGACCTCGGCCGTGTGGCTGGCCCGGATTCCGTGCTTCTTGTACTTCTGTCCCTGACTGAGACCTGGCGTCCCGGGTGGGACGATGAAGCTGGCATGCCCCTTCGATCCGAGCTTTGAGTCGACTACAGCCACCACGACGTGAATGTCGGCAATGCCACCGTTGGTGATCCATGCCTTGGTGCCGTTGAGCACCCACTCGTCTGTGGCCTCTTCGTACTTGGCCCGCAGCCGGTAGCCGCCCACGTCGGACCCGGCATCGGGCTCGCTTGCGCAAAAGGCGCCGAGCTGGATGTTGTCCGCCGTGCCGTAGCACTGCGGCACCCACTCCAGGACCTGTTCGCTGGTGCCGCTCGATGCAATTCCCGCGGCGGCCAGACCGGAACCCATGATCGCCATGCCGAGACCGGCGTCTCCCCAGAACAACTCCTCGAGGGAGACCATCATCGACTGACCCGTCGGGTCGTTCATCATCATCTCGGCCATGAACTCCCAGCCGTACAGACCGATGGCGGCCGCCTCTTCGACGAAGGGGTACGGGAACTCTTCCCGTTCGTCCCATTCCGCAGCGATCGGCCGCATCGAGTTCTCGGCGAAGTCGTGAATCCACTTCTGGAGCTGAAGCTGGTCTTCGTTGAGCGCAAGGGAGAATTCAGACATGTCGATCCTTGGTTTGGAGCGGGCAGTTCACTCTCGGCTGTTTCACCTTCGGCAGGAGCATCGACTGCGTAAGTTACCGAGAAGTAACAACGCTAGCAAAAGTTACCACTTGGTAGCAAGGGTGAGAGCCGAACGTCACCGGACCGAGGTCAAGCGACGATGAGGTCGGAGATCGCTTTCATCACTTTGTCTGCGTTGACCTGATGATCGGTGCTGTCGAGCTCGAATGCCGGGCCGACCCGGAGGTAGACGTCGGGGCGGGGGAACTGAAGTCGTGGTGGGCGCGCCCGGGGCCACACCTTCTCGGTGCTCGAGAACCCGACGGGTACCACGACGGCATCGGCGGCAATACCGATGCGGGACACACCCTGGCGGCCCGGTCCGACGCCGTCGACCCAGTCCTCCGGGCTGACCAATCGGCCCTCGGGCATGAGCGACACCATGTATCCCGCCTTCAAGGCGGCAACGGCTTCGGCCTCAGACTCGTCGCGGCGATCCTTCGACGTCGCGATGCATCCGATGCTGCGAAGGTACTTGCCACCGACCCCGTGATTGACGAGGTCTTCGCGCACCATGATCCGACTCGACACTCCGAATTTCGAAAAGATCGCCATGGTGACGGCGAGGTCGAGCAGGCTCCGATGATTGCCGGCCATGATCACCGGCCGGTTGGTCGGCAACGTCAGGACGTCCGGCAAGTGGACCTTCGCCCCGACGCGCGCCACGTTGCCCATCACGCCGCCGCTGCGGACAAACCATTTGTGCTGCTCGATCGGAATCACCCGAACGAGCCTACGGGCCTCGCCCGGCGCCGAATCGGATGCTCGGCTACCGCCGAACGTCACACAGTCTCGGATCAGTCGACGACTCGCAAACGATGCAGGTCGACGACAGGTCCGGAGCCAACGAGTGGTGAGTGAACCTGGGCCCGAATCACGTAGTCGCCAACGGGAAGGGAGGTATAGCGAAAGACTCCCCCGCTCGACCCCTCGGGCCAATCCACATCGAAACCCTCAATGCAGCAACGAATGGTGCAATCCCCCTCGTCGAGGCGCCAACTGGATCGAACAACCACATCCATTCGCCAACTACCGGCATGAACGGTCGTCACGCCGTCGGCCGTGTCGGGCGAGGTGTTACTCCATCGCATGTCCGCCAAATACGGTTCCGGTCGACCACCGAATTGCATGATACCTGCGAGATCAACTGCGACGAGTCCTGCCGTGATCCCACACAGCAGCGTTCCATCATCCATAACTCTGAGCGAGCGGCTCGTGGTGAACTCCCACTTGTCGATACCGATCACCGGACGAATGACGTTTCGCAACTCACCGGTCAATGCGTCGATGACGAGGAGACCGCTGCTCGAGCCGACCAACACGAGATCCGGTGAAGCGAAAGCGACAGCCCACGGTGCAGCCGGCAACGCGACGACTGTCCAATCGTCGGACGGTGTGTCGAGTCGACCGAGATAGAGCGAACCATCGGCGAGGATTGCCAGCCGCCCATCCTCGGACTCAGTGATCGCATAGACGTTCGCGTTCTCACGAAGTGGAGCGCCGCCAAAAGGCTCGACGCCATCCTCGGACTCGCGCCACAGGCCCCGACCGAGCGTTGCGATCCACAATCGACCGGCTCGATCCTCCCAAAGCGAATAGACGTACCCGAGTGAGGTGCCATCCGGGGCGAGAATCGATGTGACGCTCGGACCGTCGACTCGAGTCAAGCCACCGATCGTGCCGATCCAGACGCCATCGCGACGTTTCAAGAGTGAGCGGGCTCGTTCGGCCAAATCGTGGTTGCCGGCCACGTAGGGAGCAACCGAACCGAGCGAGTCAACAACGACCACACCCCCATCGGTGGCCACAATGGTCTCCCCGATGCGCGTCTCGAGTACATCCCACGCCCTCCTGCCCCGCAGCACGTGCACATGGGGATCGGAGGGGCCAAGAGGCGACGGCAGGAGCACGCCGTCCTCTCCACCGACGACAAGCGACCCACCTCGACGCTGATGGACCGAGAACACGGCCCCGACATCGGGCAGATCGACGAAGCCGACGAACCGGTCGAGGCCACTGATGCGCACGAGGCCATGTGATTGCGTCGCGGCCCACGCGTTCATCCACGGATCCATCCACAAGTTCGTGACGGTGCATGACTCCAGAACAATTCTGGGTTTGGATGCCGAGGCGGCTTCGAGATCGTACGAGAGCAAGCGGGAACCGACGGCGGCCAAGATGAGTTCACCGCGCCGAAGCAGTGCATCAACAGCGCCGCCATGCTCCCTGGTCGACACGAAGTTCAAGAGGTCCCCGGACCGTGTCACTCGACAGAAGCCGTCGAGGCCACCGATCAGGATGCTGTCAGGACCGTCCGGTGCGATGCAGCGAATCTGGCCGCCAACGGCGTGGCCCCGATGGGGCATGGGTGTCCAAGACTCACCCGACCAGCGGTGGAGGTTGTTCGCAGCATCAGCGACGAGCGGGTTGCTGCGACCATCCCCTCCGAGCAGCAGCGCAGCGCTTTCCGCCCCGGTTTCGATTTGTTCGATCTCGATGGCTTCGTCGGTGAATCTGGCGTGGAAAAGGCCCCGTGCAGCGGCGATCCAGCAGCCCTGCTCGTTCACGAAACCGCTTCGGACCAGGCCAGGTTGCGCGTCTGCTGGCAAACAGTGAAGCCCTCCGGCGGCGTCTATGAAGTCGAGGCCAACGTCGGATCCCACCCAGACGCACCCAGCGGCGTCTGCACCGACCCATCGCTGGCCGGCACTGGTCAGTCCGTCAGCCGCCGTGAGAACCCGACAACCGACACCGTCGTGGATCGCAAGCCCTGCTGAGGTCGCCATGGTCACCTCGCCTCTTGGGCCGGAGGTACTAACGTGAACCTGGCTGGTGGGCAGACCAGACTCTCGACCCACGACATTGATCAACCCCGGAACCTGGTTCACCGCTGGGCCCTCTTCTGCGAATCCGAGACGATCACTGAGTCATCCCAACTTTTCGAAAACCATGGCGGACGTGGAACTCTCACAGCACGCAACCTCAGAACAGGTGATCGCAGACCTTACCGCGCGCATCGATGAGCTCGAACGGGTGGGACATCTGGGAAGCTGGAATATCGACTTCGCCGAAGGTGTCGTGGAATCCTCGCCGTGGCTGTGCCAGACACTCAACGTCGCTCCATGCGCCGCCTTTGACGAGTGGCGGGCACTGCTCAGCGAATCCGACCTCGACAATACGCGGCTGTTCTTCGAACAGGCAACCATCGAACACATGCCGTTCACCGTGGTTGGCCGCTTGTTGCCGGCGGGCGCAGCTGAGCCGATCTGGTTTCGTCATCGCGGGAAAGCCACTTACGACAATCACGGAGATCTGACCGGGTTCAGCGGAATCTCACAGCGGATCGACCACGAGATGGCCGCCACCGCCGAACGCGAGGGGTTTCACGAGACGCTCCAGCGAGTTCAGCGCGACGAAAGCTCCAGCTACCTCGCCGGCGGCCTCGCCCACGAGCTGTCGAATCTGCTCCAGCCGGTCCTCCTTCTGTGCGAGTTGACTTCGATCGGAGTCGAACGCAACGACATGTCGAACGTTCGGACGAACATTGCCAAGATCGAAGCCACCATCGCTCGCGCGGGAACGGTGCTTCGCTCGGCGTTGGACTTCGCTCGCCTCGATTCCGATGATCCCGTGTCGATCAGCGTTGACGAAATGCTGCACGATCTGCAGAGCTTCCTCGACGATGAGCTCCTCCGCCGAGTCGACTTCGACATTGCCGATGATGCTCCGGCGTGTCGCTTCCTCGCCACTCGAGCCGGCCTCGTTCAGCTGACGCTGAATCTCCTGAAGAACGCAAGCGAGGCTTCCCGCCCCGAGGATCGGATCGACCTCATCGTCTGTGTCGAGCAGCCCACATCCTCGGAGACACCGACGATCCGCTTGACGGTTCAGGACCGGGGTGCCGGGTTCTCCGAAGATGCCCTTACTCGGGCCTTCGACCCTCGTTTCACCACTCGCTTCGGAACCACGGGCAACGGCCTCGGGCTGGCGGTGGTTCGCGCCCTGGTGGAACGTTGGGGAGGAGCGATTCGGATCCAGAACAACCCGACCCGCGGTGCACGAGTCGTCATCAAACTTCCGGCGCTGGCACCCACCACCGAGGAAGGTTCATGAAGCCCCTGCGCGTCCTCATCGTCGACGACAGTTCACTCACGCTCGAACTGTTCGTCGAAATACTCAGCGCAATGGGATGCGATTGCGTTGGATCCGCCACCGCATCTGAGGCGATGGCAGAGATCGACCGACAGGCGCCCGATCTCGTGATCAGCGACTGGGATCTCGGCTCGGTGTTGTCTGGCGTCGATGTCGCGAAGCACCTTCGATTGCACGCTCCGCACACGCACCTCGTGATGATCACGGGCCGAGAGCTTGCACCACTGGTCGATCAGACCGGGGGCCTCGACGTGCTCGCTTATCTCAAGAAGCCCTTCGCAATGAGTGACCTCTCCGCGCTCATCGAGGGGCTTGAGCCAATCGCCTGATCGGCGTCGCCATCGTTCTGCTCCCCAGATCTGCGGGGCTAGTTTGCGTAGGTCGAGCCGGTTCCGAAATTGGAGAATGGGATCGCCGTCGGTGCCACGTTCCGGTCATAGATGCTGGCCGGGCTGAAGCCCCGCACGTTCGGCGAATCGAGCCGCAGCGACGGCGAGATGGTTCCACCCTTGCAGTCGTGCTCTGCGTTGAAGCAGCCGCTCGTCATGATGTCGAGTACCTCGGGGTGCCACGCACCGATCCAATCGGCATGGGTCGTCGTCCCGCCGGGCATCGTCTGACCACCGTGGACATCGGATGACAGGTACCAGCCGCCGGTGTTCGTGTCGTTGTTGTTCCAGTGGATGTTGTAGGTGAGCTGCGGATGGCGGATCGGGTGGGTCGAGGGGCACGGTGCTCCGTAGTAGGCGGGATACGCCATGTGACTCTTGTGGTCCGCCGAGTCAAGTCGGCCGTCGCTGCACCGGGGGAAGATCACGCTGAGCGTGAGGAAGTCACCAGCCCCGCAGTCGGGGATGAGTCGACCGACGTTCGCGCTGCCTCCGGTGATGGGCGAACCACACGACCACTTGTAGTCGATGCCGGCATCGACGGGCTGTTCCCGTCCGGGCTGTGGGGACATCGCCATGGCATTGCCGACCACCATCTTGAGGCCGTTCGGATAGGGCACGACGTCTTCGTTGCCTGCTCGCTTGTAGTAGGCGAGCATGTACTGAGCCGGACGAACGTTGCCGCCCTGATCGAGTACCGCCGGCACCCAGTAGGACGAGCGATTCAGCGGCCCGCCCTGGCATGTGGCATCCCCGCCCGCGGCGAGGCTGTCACCGGTCGAGGCGAAATCGGCGAGCACGTTCCCGAAGTACATGTGCAGGTGTGTGGCTGCCCGCTGACCGGGAAAGACGATCGCATCGTCGAAGTTGAAGTGGCTGACGTTGCAGACCGTGCGGAAGGAGCCGTCCTGGCCATTCTGGCTGACGTTCGCGTTCGAGTTCGTGAAGCCGCTGACGCTGATGCCGGCGAAGGCAGATCCCGCCGGGCGGGTTGCCGGCAGGGTCGTCGATGTCGGTCGAGCGGTCGTCGTCGGTCGCGCTGTCGTTGCGGACCGACCGGTCGTGGCTGGTGTCGCCGTCGTGACCGTCCGCGCCGTGGTCGTCGGCCGGATCGTGCCGGCGGGCCGGACCGTGGTTGCCGTTCGGATCGTCGTCGGTCGGATCGTGCCGGCAGGGCGAACGGTCGTTTGGACCGGCAATGCGCCCGGCAAGCTCGTACTGGACGAGACCGATGCACCATCGGAGTCGACCGTGGAGTCAGATCCGGACGCTCGCTGCGTAGTCGTCGACGTCGAGTCGCCGGGTTCCGGCGTCACTGACGAGCCGGAAGTGTCGTCGGATGAGGGCAGATCGGCGTCGGATGCCTCCTGTCCGTTGGTGTCGAACAGCGCGAGCTGTTCGGCTGGTTCTGTGTCGTCACCGATGTCGACGGACGAAATGACAGCGAAGGCGACGCCACTACCGGCGAAGATCAGCGACAGCAGCGCGATGAGGCCTCGGATCGGGATGAATGCCATGCCGAGTAGTAACGACCGGCCACCCCTGGGTCTTTAGGTCAACGCCGAATGGGCCAAAAGGCTAACGAAGCACGTTCCCGTGCCGATGAAGGGTCGTACTGATGGCTTGCTCGCGCAGGTAGTGGAGCAGTTCGACCCGCCCGTCTGCGGTGACAGAATCGTCGGCCACATGGACGCCGACCGCCGCAGCAACCGCTCGAACAGACGGGTCCAGCGCTCCGATCACACGGACGCGATCGATACCGAGCGACTCGACCCGAGCAGCGAACTCCGCAGGCGACTCGTGGTCGTGGGTCGACACCACGACCACGACGCCACACGTGGCGGCCGCTGAACGTACCCGTTCGACCTCGATCGGCAACGCCCCCGCCTCGACTCGCACTGCGACCTTGGACAACGGGCGGTAGCGGAACACGTTCGATTCGCAGAACAGACCGGTGTCGTCGTGCTCGACCGAGAATTCCTCGGCCCACTCCCGGCGATCGCTGGCCTGCGCGGAGCGCAGCCACTCGGCTGTGCTCTCGGGATCGGTGGGTGCAGCCGGCGACGCAATCCAATGACCGAGCTGGGTGATGTAGTTCGGCCCCCCAGCTTTCGCTCCCGGGCCGATCGAGGACCGCTTCCACCCGCCGAAGGGTTGCCGCTGCACGATCGCACCGGTGATCACCCGGTTCACGTAGGCGTTGCCGACCTCGACCCGGTCGACCCACGTCTCGACCTCGGCCGGGTCCAGTGAATGGATGCCCCCGGTGAGGCCGAACGTGGTGCCGTTCTGGATGGCAATCGCCTCGTCGAGGTCGGCTGCTGCCATCACGCCGAGGACCGGACCGAAGCACTCGGTCTGATGGAACCAGGACCCGGCGGTGACGCCGATACGAACCCCAGGCGTCCACATGCCAGCGGCCCGCCGACGAGGTTCGACCAGCCACTGCTCACCCGGATCCAGCGTGGTGAGTGCGCGCTCGAGCTTGCCTGCCGGTGCCCCGATCATGGGGCCCATGCTCGTCTCGAGTTCGGTCGCGGAACCGACCACCAGGCTCGACACGGCGTCGACCAGCTGGCGGCGGAACCGGTCGGAGTCGTAGACATCACCGATGCAGATGGCGAGGCTGGCGGCCGAACACTTCTGACCGCTGTGCCCGAATGCAGAGGCGACGAGGTCGGCCACGGCCTCGTCGAGATCGGCGTTGGGCGAGATGATCAGCGCGTTCTTGCCGGAGGTTTCGGCGAGGATCTGCAGATCGGGGCGCCACGATCGGAACATCTCGGCGGTCTCGTACGCCCCAGTCAGGATCACAGCGCCCACTGACTGATGAGTGACGAGGTGGCGACCCACAGCGTTGTCCGGCACACGGACGAAACGGAGAACGTCGGCGGGAACGCCGCCGGCCCAGCAGCACTCGGCCACGATCTCGGCACAGCGTGGCACTTCGGGAGCCGGCTTGAAGATCACTCCGTTGCCGGAGGCCAGCGAAGCCAGAACTCCTCCGGCCGGAATGGCCACCGGGAAGTTCCACGGTGGCACCACGGCGATCACACCAAACGGTTCGAATCGGGCCAGCTCCCTCGCCTCGAGGTCGACCGCACGGTCGCCGTACCAGCGAGCGAAGTCGACCGCCTCGGAGACCTCGACATCGGCCTGAGCAAACGTCTTGTTGGCCTCATGCACCATGGCGTTGATCAGGTCCCCGCGACGGCGAGCCAATTCGGCGGCGACGTGGTGCAGCACCGCCCGCCGATCTTCCGCCGAGCGAGCGGCCCACTCCGGCTGAGCATTCGCCACAGCGGTGAATTCGGCATCGACGAGATCGCTGTCGTCGATCATGGGGGCGCTCGGCCCGTCGAATGGTCGGGCCAGCACGTCCGCGGCCCATGACCGATTCGCCGTCAGCGCCGGATCGGTGTCTGGCTCGTTTCTGAAAGGTGCGTCGGCAGGAGGTGCCGGTTCGGACGTTCGTCGGTCTTGGGTCCGCTGCGGCTTGGCGCCCACGCTGTTGCGAGCAGCGAGCGCGGCGCGGAACTTGGAGGCCTCGGATCGGAATCCGCTGCTCCCCGGAGCCAAGGAGAAGAGGTGTCGGATGAAGTTCTCGTCTGAAGCGTTCTCCTCCAGGCGCCGGAACAGGTAACTAATGGCGACGTCGAAGTCGGCCGGTGCCACCACCGGTGTGTAGAGAAGGAGTCCGTCGCCGTCGTCGCGCACCGCCCGAGCGACGGCCGGAGCCATGCCCTCCAGCATCTCGAACTCGATCCGATGCCCCACGCCGCGGGACTCGGCCAGCAGGTGGGCCCACGCAACATCGAACAGATTGTGGCTGGCGACGCCGATCCGCACGCCCCGCAGGTGCGCTTCTGTCAACGCCCAATCGAGACACCGCTTGTAGTTGGCGTCGGTCTCGTTCTTGGTTCGATATGGAGCCAGTTCCCAGCCGTGCATCGCTGACTCGACTCGCTCCATGGCGAGGTTGGCCCCCTTGACGAGGCGGATCTTGATCTGGCCGCCCGGCTGCCCGTCGACGACCTTCGCCGCTCGCTCATTGCCCCACGCCACGAGCTTCTGCAGCGCGGCGAAGGAGTCAGGGAGGTAGCCCTGGAGCACGATGCCGGCCTCGATGCCGTGCAAACCGGGCTCGTCGAGCAACGACATGAAGGCGGCCATCGTGAGTTCGAGATCGTGGTACTCCTCCATGTCGAGGTTGACGAACGTCGGTGGCGAGGTCGTCGCCGCAGCGGTGAACAGTGGGCGGAGACGCTCGCTCACCCGCCGCAGCGAATCGTCGAAGGCCCACGGGTTGAGCTGGGACACGACGGCCGACACCTTGACGGACACGTAGTCGACGTCTGGTTGGCGCAGGAGGTCGGTCGCCGCCTCGAGACGACGGTCGGCTTCGGTGTCGCCGAGGACCGCTTCGCCGAGCAGATTCACGTTCAGCCTGAAACCTTCGGCTCGGCGGGCACCGAGGTGGCGTGCCATCGCGTCTGGCTCGGCGTCGACGACCAGATGACCGACCAGTTGACGCATCCGACGAATCGCCAGCGGCATGACGATGCCGGGGATGATCGGGGCGAGACGAGCGCCGGCTCGCAGCAGCACACGATCGACCGGCGAGAGGAACCCCGGCAGCGCTTCGCCGTTGACGAGTTGGACAAGCTGGTGAGCCGCCACCGAATGGTCCTCGGGCCGGATCACGCGGTCGACGAACTTCATGGCGAACCCGACGCCGGTCTCGTCCTCGATCACCCCTCGCAGCTGCTCGGCGGTGCGCCGCTCGGTTCTGGTGGTGGCGGTCTCGGCCCTCGCGAGCCAGATTCCGACCAGTTCGACTGCCGCATCCGCAAGGTCGTCGGCGTCACTGCTGTGAGTCGCGTCGGGACCAGGGTTCGTGACAGAGGATGCGTCAGCGGCAGACATGGCGCACAGTCTCGCCGACCGTGACCGGGCCGGTCTTGTACGATCCCGGCAATCATGGTGACCGAAACGGCCAAGGGCGCAAGCGGCCAAGGGCCCTCTCGGCCGTTCCCCTGCCAAAACGAGCTCCTCGAGCTCTACGACCTGCTGGTCGACGTGATCTTCTGCATGAAGGACGCCGAGGGTGTCTACGTGGCGGTCAACCGGGCGTTCGTTCGCCGGACGGGGAGATCGTCCAAGCGGGACGTCGTCGGAAAGCGTGCTGGCGATCTCTTCATCGCTCCCCTGGCCGAGCGATACGAAGAACAGGACGCTGCCGTGATCGCCACCGGTCAACCGCTGCGCGACGAGCTGGAGCTCATTCGCCGGGAGAATGCCAGCCTTGGGTGGTACCTCACGACGAAACTGCCAGTGTCCGGGAACGATTCGGCGGCCGGCCCGATCGGGCTCGTGAGCATCAGTCGGGACCTTTCCACGCCGAGTGACGAGGGCATCGCCATCGAGTCGCTCCATCGAGTCGTGGCGCTTGTCCAGGATCGTCTGGCCGAGCCGCTGCGCGTGGCCGACCTCGCCGAGGCGGCGAACTGCTCGACAGCGTCCCTCGAGCGCCGAATGAAGAAAGTCTTCGGGGTGACAGCGACGCAGTTCGTCCTCCGGACGAGAGTCGACCGGGCCCATAGGCTGCTCACCACCACCGACATGCCGCTCGCCGACATCGCAGGCACCGTCGGCTTCTACGACCAGGCCGACTTCACCCGGCGTTTTGCGAGGCTCACCAACGAGACGCCTGCGCAATTTCGCCGTCGCCACAGTTCCTGAACCGACAGGTTGCAGCAGCCGATCGCAGACGGTTCTCGCCGCCCTACCCTGTCGCCCCGTCCAACCTTTCGCCCGGAGGATCGAGCATGAGATTCAGCCGCGTGCTCATTGAGACCGCCGAGGTCGGACACTGCGTCGAATTCGATTCGGACGTCGCGGTCGTGAACGCCTCACCTGCCCAGGTCGACGGCATTGCTGCGGCGTTCCGCAATCTGTTTCTCGGGATCAAGCGCGATTGTCGAGTCTTCGCGGCGATCGACAACGTCGAGTTCGAGATCGTCGACGAGATGGTCCCGTTGATCGGGTCTCGACTCGGCGGCCGAGTCAAGCTCATCGACCCGACCATCCCCACCAAGCTCGCCGCCGACGCGCCGATCGGCGACCTTCGAGCGGCCGCGATACGCGCCGCCCTCGAAACGCTCGGCGTCGAACCTTTGGGGCTCGATGGGGACCGGATCGATCGCGCGCTCAGAGCCACCGCCCTGCAGCTCGACGGCCCGAGGGCTGACCAGGTTGCCCGCTTCGAGGGCGTCCTCGGCGACCGTCGCCGGCAGTTGGCCGGGGAGATTCCGACGCTCCCACAGGAGTACGCCCGCGCTTCGATGATGTTGCGAGATGAACTGGCCACCACCCTGGGGCCGGCAGCCGACGGCGATCCTCGGCGCATCGCGATGATCAGTGCTCGTGGCGTTGCCGAGGCCGCACAACGGTGGCTGGCCCCACATCACGACCAACAAGTCGGCCCCATCATCAAGCGCCAGATCGAAGTCCATGCCGGCGGCGTCGAGGTCTTGGGAGCGATTCCCGCTGTGATCGATCTGCGCAGGGTCCGAGGCACGCCACCTGGTTCACGGGCCATGACGACGGCGCTCGCGAACCATCGCCGGCGCGTGCAGTTCATCGTCTTGCCAGGCGACGAGGCGGACCAACGGTGGATCGAGTCGGTTGTAGGCGACTAGATCAGCGGTGATCGAGCTCGACCAACATGGTCCTGTCGACAGCGACCCTGAAATGTTGCGGACGGTCGGGCCCGAGGTCGTTGTCGGTGTCGAACACGAAGCGGCGCGGCTCACCCCCTGGAGGGTGGCTCTCGACCGCGGTGACGCGATGACGCCCCTCACGGAATTCGGCATCGACCAATGTCACGTCGACGATCTCGACGTCGCCCGATCCACCGGCTTCGATCGCCGGATCGGCCAGACGGATCGCCTGGAGCGGTGCCAGAACGGTGCCACGCTCGGTCGACCAGAGGTTCGGGTGGCCAAGAAAGCGGGCCACGAACGGCGAGTCGGGACGGCGCCAGATCTCAGCCGGTACACCTCGCTGCGCAATCACGCCGTCGCGCATCACGACCACCTCGTCGGCGATCGTGAATGCCTCCTGCTGATCATGGGTG
The DNA here is from genome assembly GCA_965530755.1 of uncultured Acidimicrobiia bacterium. GTDB lineage: Bacteria > Actinomycetota > Acidimicrobiia > Acidimicrobiales > SZUA-35 > SZUA-35. Next base: position 16,646 of record CBESNA010000023.1, read on the forward strand.
ACGTGAAGAACGGTCAGCTCGGGGTCGTGGAAGATCTTCCGGAGGTCGACGATCAGCTCCTCCCGAAGCACCCGATCGAGGCTCCCGAGGGGTTCGTCGAGCATCAGTACGGTCGGCTCGGGAGCCAGCGACCGGGCAAGCGCGACCCGTTGCGCCTCACCTCCTGACAGCGCATCGACGCTGCGGCGGTCGAACCCGGACAGCCCCACCAGCTCGAGCATTTCCGCCGTCCGACTCGCGATCGTGGCCTCGTCTGCGCCCCGCATCCTCAGCCCGAAGGCGACGTTACCGGCAACGTCCAGATGGGGAAAGAGGGCATGGTCCTGGAACATCAGCCCCACCCGGCGCTGGTCGGCCGGCATCCGAGTGCAGTCGACACCGAACAGAGACACCGTCCCGGACTGCACGGGCTCGAGTCCGGCGACTGCCCGCAACAAGGTGCTCTTTCCCGAGCCGCTCGGCCCGACGATGGCCACGGTCGATCCAGCGTCGACGACGAGCGACACTCTGTCGACGGCGACGACACCTTCGTATGCCACCACGAGATCGTCGAGCTGTACTGCTGGAGCCCGCATCACAGCGACACGCTCGCACCGTCTCGACGCCACTCGGCAGCCGCCGCCACGACCGCCACCACCAACCCCATCACCACGCTGAGCGCCAGGGCCCTCCCACGAAGAAGTTCGCCCGGTTGGGACAGCAGCCGGAAGATGGCCAGCGGCGCGGTGAAGGCACCGTCGGATCTGGCGAGGAACGATGTGGCCCCGAACTCGCCGAGACTCACAGCGAACGCAAAACCGCCGCCGGTCAGCGCCGCCCGCCGAATCAACGGAAGGTCGATCAGGCGCACGACCAGGGTCGGTGTGGCTCCGAGAACAGCTGCGGCTTCGCGATACCGCTGGTCGATCGACCGCAGGGCCGGCACGACCGAAGCAAGCACGAACGGCAAGCCCACAACGGCATGGGCCACCGGGACGATCCACGGCGAGCGACGAAGGTCGAGCACAGTGAAGGCGAGGAGATAACCGAAGCCGAGCGTGACGGCGGACACGCCGAGCGGGACGAGCGAGGCGACCTCGACCACACGACCGACGAGGCCGGCCCTGGTGACGACGAACGCGGTGACGACGCCGACGGCCACCGCGATCGTGGCAGCGAGGAAGCCGTAGCGAAGCGACGTGGCGACCGCCTCGGCCGCCGACACCGGCAGCAACGAGACCGGCTCGAAGAGGTTGCGGTAGTTGGTGAGGGCGAAGCTCCCATCGCCCGATCGGAGCGATGCCGCCACCAACGCCGTGAGCGGTCCGCCGATGACGGCTGCGACCAGAACGACCATGGCAGCAACGTGTAGGCGACCGGCAAGAGAGCGAATCGGGCGATCGTAGGCCCGCCGACGACCACGTTCCTGCCGGGAGAATCGTCGCTGCAGCCTGGTCGACGCCAACGACAGAGCTGCGACCACGAGAATCTGGATCAAAGCGAGGACGGCTGCCACGTCGAACTCCTGACGGAACACTGCCGTTCGGTAGATCTCGGTCTCGATCGTCGCCCGGGTCGGACCGCCGAGGATCAAGATGATGCCGAAGCTGGTGAAGGAGAAGAGGAAGACGAGGAGGGCGGCGGAGCCGATCACCGGGAGAAGCCGCGGCAAGGTTGCGGTTCGAAATGCCTGCCACGGGGAGGCACCGAGCACCGCTGCGGCTTCCTCCGGGCGGCGGTCCAGGGCAGCCCACCGTCCACCGACCACCCGGATGATGATGGCCACGTTGAAGAAGACGTGGGCGGCGAGGATGGCGGCGATCGACCGATCGAGGTCGAGGTTCAACGATTCGAAAAGAGAATCGACGGCTGCGGCCACGACCACAGTCGGCAGTACGAACGGGATGACGGCGAGTGCGCGGAGCGCAGCCCGTCCCCGGAATCGATACCGAGCCAGAGCGTGGGCGACCGGCAAGCCGACGACGAGCGTGAGCAGGGTCGATGCGAAGGCCTGCCACACGGTGAACCAGAGGATCGACCGGGTCGAGCGTCGTCCGAGAATCTCGAGCAGGCGGTCGGGTCCGACCCCGGCGAGGCTGCGCACGAGCACCGCCCCGAGCGGCCACACCACGAGGACGACGAGAAATCCAACCGGCACCAGCGTCCAGGCCCACACCCCCCGCGACCCAGCTCCCCAACCGGAGGCTGTCCCCCGCGACCCCGTCCAACCCGAGGCTATGACCCCCGATTCTGTGGGGCTCAAACCCGAGGTTTGGGGCCCCCGTTTCCGGGGGTGATTGCCTCGGGTTGGTTCAGGGACGGGAGTTGGAGAAGCGGCCTCGTCAGACATGGTCCTCGTCCTCCGAGTCGAGGATCTCACGCATCGTGCACTCCCATCAGCCGCCGAGCACGATTTCGTTCCAGCGCTGCGTCCAATCGAGCCGACCGGCCTCGATCTCCTCAGGGCTCATCGTGATCGGATCTTCCGCCAGCGGACCGAACTCGACGAACACGTCAGGCAGCTCGACCGTCTCGTTCGCCGGATACACGAACATGTTCAGCGGAACGTCAGCCTGGAATTCCGGCGACAGCATGAAGTCGACCAGCGCAGCGGCCTCGTTCGGGTGCTCGGTACCAGCCAAGATCCCGGCGAACTCGACCTGCCGGAAACACGAGTCCAGAATCACACCCGTCGGAGCCACGTCGACCGGCGGATCAGAGAAGATCACCCCAGCCGGCGGTGACGACGCATACGACGTCACCAAGGAAGCCGAACCCCCGCCGGCGACGAACTCGCCGTAGTAGGCCTCCGTCCAGCCAGACGTGATCGTGACCCCTCCAGAGACGAGCTCCCGCCAGTAGTCCTCCCACCCATCCTCCCCGAAGCGGCCGATCGTGGCGAGCAGGAACGCGAACCCAGGTGACGAACTCTCCGGGTTCATGGTCGCAAATGAGTCGGCCAATCCCGGCAGATCCTCGAGCGACTGAGGCGGCGACCCGTCGAAGGTGTCGATCCAGTAGTTGACGCACACATCACTCACATCCATCGGTGTCACCCGGTGTTGGTCGTCGAGCTCGAGTTCGTCCGAGACGTCGACCAACACCGGCGACTCGTACGCAACGAACAGGTTCGCATCCAAGCCCCGCTGCAGGAAGGTGTTGTCGATCCCGAACAGCACATCACCCTCGGGCGACCCGGCCGTCAGGACGGCGCGGGACACGACCTCGCCCGCGTCTCCAGCCGAGATCACCTCGACGGTCACGCCGGTCCGCTCGGTGAACGACTCGAACATTCCGTCCGAGACGACGAACGACTCGTGAGTCACCAACGTGATCGTCACCGGCGCCAAGGAGCTGGTGTCGATGTCGGGAGCCGCGACATCGTCGGCGGCTGTGGCGTCGCCGCCGCATGCTGTCGTTGCGAGACCGAGCGCGATCAGAACAGAAAGGGAACGAGTAGGTCGAAACATCATGAGGGCCTTCCTTGCGCTGGAATTATCCAGATCAGGTTCACGGGTCGGCGGTGGCGACTGGGCCGAAGCCCGATGTCCGACCGCCCTCTCAGCCCGACTCCTCGAGCTCCCCGGCGTATGTTGTCGAGGCAAAGACTATCGCCGAGCCGGAACCTCCGGAAGGATTCGACATGTTGCAGTGGGGAATGGTCGGTACCGGATTCATCTCGCGGACGGTGGTCGAGGCCATCAACGCCAGCGATGGATCCCAGGTCCGTGCGGTGGTCGGTCGCGATCCCGCCAGACTCACCGAGTTCGCAAGCGACTTCGACATCGGCCTCGCGACGACCGACCTCGCCGAGGTGTTGGCCGAGCCCGCGATCGGTGCCATCTACGTCGGCCTGCCGAATCACAAGCACCACGAGGCCACGTCCCTCGCCGCCGCTGCGGGCAAGGCCGTATTGTCGGAGAAGTCCCTCACCACCACCATGGCCCAGGCCGAATCACTGCGAAGTGCAGTCAGCGAGGCCGGCACGTTCTTCGCGTGGCTGCTGGGATGGCCGAAGTGTCCCGTCCTTCACCCCGCCTCGCCGATTCGATCGAGATCATGTCGATGCTGACCGCATGGGAAGCTGCCTGCCTGAGCTGAAGACGACAGCTCCGGAAAAATCTCTTGCAGCTCACGTGGCGTGAGGTCATACGTTTGCCCCATGACCCAGCTCGCCTCGTCGGTGCGCTCGAGGTCGGGGCTGAACCAACCGCTGAAATCATCAACGTCCTGGAGGACATGAGCATGCTGGACTCGAACATCAACCGTCCGATCGCAACCCTGGTCTACCGAGACGTTGCCGCTGCCCTCGAGCACCTCACCGGGGTGTTCGGACTCGGACCATGCGAGCTCACGAACGACCCGGAGGGCAACGCCGTTCACGGCGAGGTCGACGCCGGCTCCGGTTCGATCTGGCTGCACCCGGAGTCCGCAGAATTCGGTCTCGCATCACCCGCTCAGCTGGGTGGGGCGTCTGCGACAATGGTCGTGATCGTCGATGACGTCGACGAGCACCACGCAGCAGCCGTCGAGCGAGGGGCCACGGTTCGCTACGCCCCCGTCGACCAGCCATACGGCTACCGCGAGTACGGAGCGCTCGACTGCGAAGGCCACCTCTGGTCATTCATGAAACCGCTGGCCTGACGCCCTTCACCCTTCGGCGGCCGCTTGCTCTTGCTGCTGGCGTTCTTCCTCGCTGCGCACGATGCAAAAGTGGTTTCCGGCCGGATCGGCGAGCACCATCCATCCCGTCCCGTCGGGGTTGCGCCGATCTGCGATCTCCGACGCCCCGAGCCCCAGCACCCGTTCGATCTCGTCGTCTCGCCCTCGACCGGCTGGTGCGAGATCGAGGTGGATCCGACCCTCCGGTTGCTGGAGATCCTCGACTTCGAGAAACAGCAGCCGTTGATCGCCGGCCGGGTCGACGATCATGCACTCCGGATCCCCGGCCTCATTCGGATCTCCAGGCACATCGATGTAGCCGAGGACCGGCTTCCACCACTCGGAGAGATGGTAGGCATCGGTGCAGTTGAAACTGGTGCTCGAGACGCGACAGACCATGCGCGCAACGTAGCCCGATTCAGTTGCCGTTGAGCCGACAACCGTTGGATACCTCAGCTGTTGGGGACCTCAGCCGTTCGGAAACAGCGTGGCGTCGAGTGACGCCACCAGGTCCCGTGGGGCGAGCGCGATCTCGAGGCCACGTCGACCGCCGCTGACGTGCACCTCATCCAGCGCATCGACGAGCTCATCGATGAAGGTCGCCAGCCGCTTTCGCTGACCCAGCGGCGAGATCCCACCGACCACGTATCCAGTGGTTCGTTCAGCCAGGGAAGGATCGGCCATGACCGCCTTCTTGCCGCCGACCGCACGGGCCAGAGCCTTGAGGTCGAGCATTCCGGTCACCGGCACGCACGCGACGACCAACGTTCCGTCGACATCGGCCAGCAGCGTCTTGAACACACTGTCGGGATCGAGGCCGAGCGCTTCAGCTGCCTCGGTCCCGTAACTGGCTGCGCCAGGATCGTGGGTGTAGCTGACCGTCCGGTAGGTCACACCCAGCCGATCGAGCTCTTTGGTCGCCGGGGTCACACCGACTCAGGCTCGCCGCACGCTCGGCCCGCCGGCGCTGTCCTCGATGATCCACCCCTCGGCCACCAACTCATCACGTAGCGCATCGGCGGTCGCGAAGTCCTTCGCCGCCTTGGCGGCGGTTCGAGCCTCGACCTTTGCCAGCACGTCCGCCGGGACATCGCCGCCGGTCGAACCGTCGTCGAGCCGCAGGCCGAGCGCACCGGCGATCTCGCGCACCGTCGCGCCGACCACGCCGGCTGCTTCGTCGTCGCCGGAGTCGAGCAACGAGTTGCCCTCCCGGACCTGGCGGAAGAGAAGGTCGGTTGCTGCCGGCGTGTCGAAATCAAGGCTCATCGCCGCTCGGAACTGATCGAGCACGGACGGGTCGGGTTGCGAGACGAGCGCTGCGCTTCGTCGCGTGAACGTGTCGAGTCGCTCCATGGCAACGCCCCGTTCGGTCATCGTGGCGTCGGTGACTTCGATCGGCGAGCGGTAGTGCGACTGGAGGACCAACAGGCGGTAGGCCCGGGGGTCGTACTGCGCGACGAGATCGAGCAGATTCTTCACGTTGCCGATCGACTTGGACATCTTCTCGCCGTCCATCTCGACGAAACCGTTGTGCATCCAGTGGGTGACGAACACCTTGCCGTCGGCGACCGCCTGAGCCCGTTCGTTCTCGTGGTGAGGGAAGGTCAGGTCGAGCCCGCCGCCGTGAATGTCGAATCCCTCGCCGAGCAGATCGAGACTCATCACCACACATTCGGTGTGCCAGCCGGGTCGACCGACGCCCCATGGCGACGGCCACGACGGCTCGCCTTCCTTGGCCATCTTCCACAGCGCAAAGTCACCGGGATGCCGTTTCTCGACGCCGACGACCGCGCGGTCGCCACCACCCTCGATGAGCTGATCGAGAGACTGGTGAGCCAGCAGGCCGTAGCCATCGACCGTCTCCACCGACAGGTAGACGCCGTCAGCAGTCACGTACGCCTTGTCGTCGGCGACGAGCCGTTCGAGCAGTTCGACCATTCCCTCGACGTACTCGGTGGCATGCGGCGTGTGATCGGGCCGGAGAACGTCGAGCTGGTCCATGGCCTGCCACCAGGCCGCCTCGCACTTGACGGCAATCTCCGATGACTCGCGCCCCTCGCGGTTGGCCCGATTGATGATCTGGTCGTCGATGTCGGTGACGTTCGAAACGAATGTGACGTCGAGCCCCGTCCATGCCAAAAATCGCCGGATCACATCGAACACCAAGACCATGCGCCCGTGGCCGATGTGCGGCGGGGCGTAGACCGTGGGACCGCAGACGTACATCGACACTTTGCCCGGGTCCCGCAGTTGAAGCGGAACCACCTTCTGTTGCGCGGTGTCGTACAGCTGGATCATGCCGAGAGCGTAGGCGTCGACCCGTGGACAGACGCGGCCATTTTTGAAAGGCGAGCCGCGCCTGTCAGCCACAGCCGACCGTGGCCGTCAGCGTGGTGGCGGTGGCAGCGAGGTCGTGAAGCTCGGATCATCCGATGCCTCGCGCGGCGGCGCCAGAAGGCGCTCGCCCGGTCGCCAGCGGCGTTTGTCGTGCACGCCCGGCGAGCGACCCATCCCCACCGCCAGGCCCACGGCGCCCACCACCGCCATCACCAGCGCAAGCGGGACCAGCAGCCAGCTCGCGTTGGTCGCTGAGTCGCTCAAGACCACGACGAGACCACCGGTGAGCAACGAGCCGGCAGCGACCATCGCGAAGCCGACGAGCACGCTCCCGATCACGGCCGGCTCGACTTCAGCGTTCCGCCGACCAGCAAAAGCCAGACGCATGGCATCGGCGAACGCAAGCACGATGAGGCCGACGACGGTCCACGGCAGCGGTCCATCGATCCCGAGCAAGTTGACAGCGAGCGCCAGGACCATGACCAGGAAGGCGGCGCTGAACATCAACATGCTGTGACTACCGGTATCGATCGTGATCAGTGTCAGCGCAACTCCAAGGAGGACCACGATCGCCATGCCGGCCGGATGATTCCCGATTGTTCCGACCACCGAAGCTGCGACCATCACCGAGATGGTGACGAGCGCCGCCGGCGAGGTGTAGAGCTCGAGGCGTTCGTTCATCGGCCCGGCCTCCGTCCCGCAGTGGAGCGACCACCGCTGGCCGACAGACGCCTGATCACCGGCTCGAGCGCCGTCGACGGGTCCCAGGGCACAACCAGGACACCGGCATCGGCCAACCGTCGACGCGAGATCTCGTTCTCGACCCGAAAGATCCGCCGGGCCAGATCGGACACTTCGCCGGTCGGCAGCGAGTCCGGACGAATGGCGACGACACCGTGGCCCCGACGACGCAGCCTGATCAGGTCGTCGATCGCCGTGCTGGAGAGCAGCGGACTGACGGCGATGACGGTCGCGTTCCTGGGGATCGGCAGTGGATCGGTCGACTGCACCAACCCGACCACAGGGAGGGTCGTGGTCGCGAGGAGCGTGTCGACGATCGTGTGCCGTGCTCTCCGACCGACCGAAGGCTCGAGCCAGCGGACGCCGGTACTGCGACCGACGATGCCGACGCGGTCCATCGACCGCAGGTGACGATGTGCCAGTGCCATACACGCCGTCACCGTCCAAGCGAGCGTGGAATCGTTGCCGTCGCCGATGTCCTGCAACGCATCCACGTACACGATCAGATCGGCCGCCTCCTCGACGTGCCGTTCTGCCACCATCGGCTCACCACGACGGGCCGACAATCGGGCATGCACGGCCCGCAGCGGATCGCCCCGTCGGAACGGCCGCACCTCGGCCAGTTCGGTGCCGGACCCACGCCGAACGCTGCGATGGTCGCCCGTGATCTGCCTTGGGTCCGCCAGCGGTGTCAATCGAACGAGTCGTTCGGTGTGTGGGTGCACACGAATCGGGGTGCTGATGAGGACGTGTTGCACCATCTCGGTCATGCCGAAGCGATCCCGGCTGACCACGGTGAGCCAGTCGGGACGACTCACACCCCACTGCAACAACCGAAGGCGGATGCTGAACTCGCGACGACCGCTGATCGACATGACCGTGCGCAGCGAGTCCACGGCTTCGATGGACGACGGCACCTGCACCTCGAACTCGACCAAGTGGACCCGCCTCGGGGCGAACACGTCGATGTCGAGCGTGAACTCATCTCCTTCGACCGCACGCTCGGTCGACGGATGGGCCCGGAGGACGCTCACGGTCGGCCACCACCCTTCGGCCACCGACACGACGAGCATCACAAGGAACGGCAGCGCAACGGCGAGCAACCGGACCTCGCCGATGAGGAAACCCACGATCAACCCGAACCCGGCCACGATCACGCACAGCCAGAAGCGGTACGTGAGATGCCGGCTCACCCTCCCGGGACCGGTGGCGACGGTGGCCGTGGGACCGGCGCTTGCGGCATCGCAGGCTGCGACATTGCCGCCACGGGGCCATCGATGGCCACCGGCGTCGGCACCTGGTGGAGAATCTCCTCCACGACTTGCTCCGGCTTCACACCTCGCACCCACTGGTCCGGTACCAGAATCAAGCGATGGGCGAGGCAGGGCACCGCCATGGCCTTGATGTCATCTGGCAGGACGAGCGATCGGCCCTCCATCGCGGCACGAGCTCGACCCGCCTTGAGAAGTGCGAGCGAACCGCGCGGGCTGGCACCGGTCTCGGTACGCGAGCTCGCCCGGGTCGCCTCGACCAGCGCCACCACGTACCGGGCGACCGGTTCACTGATGTGGACTTCCTCGACCCGTTTCTGCAGATGGCGCACACCGGCGGCATCGATCACGGGGTCGAGCGGCATCCGATCGGCGCCCCGCTGCGCGCGGCGAAGCACGATGTCGATCTCGTCCTCGTTCGACGGATACCCGATGCCGGTGCGAATCAGGAAGCGGTCGAGTTGCGCCTCCGGCAGCGGGTAGGTGCCCTCCGACTCGATCGGGTTCTGCGTACCGATCACCATGAACGGATGTGGCAGCGGACGGGTGGTGCCGTCGATCGTGACTTGCCGCTCCTCCATGGCTTCGAGCAGCGCCGACTGTGTCTTCGGAGGGGCACGGTTGATCTCGTCGCCGAGGACAAGGTTGGCGAAGATGGGACCGGGTACGAACTCGATCTGGTGGTCGGCTCCGAGAGTCGATGCCCCCGTGATGTCGAATGGGATCAAGTCGGGCGTGAACTGCACACGGCTGAAGTGCATCCCGGCGGCCTCGGCCAGCGATCGAGCGGTGACGGTCTTGGCGACGCCGGGTACGTCCTCGAGCAGGACGTGACCGTCAGCGAGGAGCGCCGTCACGATCAGCGAGAGCACGGGTCGCTTGCCGACGATCAGACGTTCCATCTGGTCGAGCATCCGGGATGCGGCGTCGCGCACGTCGGCGTGGTTCATGCCCGCGCTGTTCATGGCGGCGTTGTTCATCGGGGCGTTGGTCATGAGAGCGGAGTCCTCACGTCAGGGATCGGGACAGTGGCCGTCATCGAGCCGAGCTCGAGTTCGGCTTCGAGCCGCTGCAGCAGTAGCTCGAGATGCGCTTCCGGGTTTTCGGCCGCGATGCCGTGGGTTGCGACTCCCAACTCGTGGCACGACTGCTCGACGCGAAGAATCAGTGACTCCGGACGGGTGTCGAGTCGCCGATCGATGCGACGAAGATCATCGGCGAGGTCGGACTGGCCGAGGTTCGTGGCATCCGGCGGTGCCTTCGGACCGGCACTCAGCGCACCCGGCGAGAAGCGTCTCGCCAAACGGGCAACAGCGAACACGAGGAACCCGCAACCGGCTACCAACACCAGTGGCCAGAGATCGGCGAGCGCCGTCATGTCCGAACATCGGCGACGCGATCACCGACGCCGCACGCTGTGTAGGTCAGCACTCGAAGGTCGGCGAGCGCCCGATGGCGCTCGGCATCCTCGGCAACGTGGCCACCGAATCGAATCGCGACGTATCGCTCCACGAGCGGCACCAGCAGGTCGCCGACCGAGTCATCGATCGCTCGAGTCTGTCGAAGCCATTCGTACGGTGTCTCGTCTGAAATGCGGGTGGGAACCACTCCGACGCCGGCCTCCGCATAGGCGAACGCCAGCAGGATCGCCTGCGACGGATCGGGTTCGGCCGCCAACTCGGCCAAGTAGGCCTCGAAGTCGCCCCAGGGATCGGTCGAGGCCTCCCGGCGAACCATCGGCGCCGCTGCGAAGAGCTGGTCGACCGGTACGTCACCGACCGAGGAAACCCTTGGGCTGAACGCCATGAAGAACCAGATCCCGAGGCCCAAGGCTGCGGCGGCACCGATCGCGATCAGCACTGCGGTCCACGGGAACCCGCCTGGCGGAGACGGCGGGGCAACACCCGGCGTCGGCAGCGGACCGAACGGTGATGCGAACAGATCGTCGTCGAGTCGGAAGCTCCCGTCCTCGTTTCGATTGAGCGGAGTCAAGCCGTTCTCGTCGATCTCACCCGCGCTCACTTCGCCGTTGTTCACGTCGACTCGAACGCGTGACCCGTCGGGTTTGACGAGGTCGAACCCACCGTCGTCGTTGGGAACGAGGATCGTGGCGCCCTCAGTCTCCTCGCCTATTCGGACCGGCGAGAACGTGCCATCGGGGTTCACGCGGAACCCCACCACATCGCCGTCTGGATCCTCGAACAAGCGCAGCACGTCGGCCGAGCCGTTGGCGTCCTCGCCCACGACCCGACTGCCGTCGGTTGTGATCTCGACGTTTCCTTCCGGAGTTTCGATGATGATGCGGGTGGCATCGGACGGGATCTCGTCCCCACTGAGGCGCTCGATGGCTTCCTCGTCGCCCTGACGGTCGACGAACGAATCACGATCTTCGGCGTTCAGTGCGAGCGCGGCAATCACGACCACCAGCAGCGCGTATGGCACGGCAAGCCATCGAATCCACGGCGCCGGATCTGCCTCTGTCGTCGCTGCACTCACACGCACATCATCGACCAAATCGACGCCCCCTGTAGACCACCCACCCCAACTGCCAGCGTCATACGTACTCCTGGGTACGCGTAAAGGTGGCAGTTGGGAGGGAGGGAGGCTCTAGCCTGTCGTGCCATGAGCAACGTCCCGGACAAGCCCTCCCTCGAGGGCCTGGAGAACACATGGGCTGCCACCTGGCAGACCAACGACACGTACGCCTTCGACGCCAGCAAGAGTCGCGACGACGTGTTCTCCATCGACACGCCACCACCAACGGTTTCGGGCTCGCTCCACATGGGCCACATCTTCAGCTACACCCACACCGACACGATCGCCCGATATCAACGGATGACCGGCAAGTCGGTCTTCTACCCGATGGGCTGGGACGACAACGGCCTTCCGACCGAACGTCGTGTCCAGAACTACTTCGGTGTTCGCTGCGACCCGTCACTCCCCTATCAAGCCGACTTCGAGCCACCGGCTCGCGAGTCGCTTGGCTCTGACGGCAAGGCGTTCAAACAACAGATTCCGGTCAGCCGACCGAACTTCATCGAGTTGTGCAGCGAGCTGGTCGAAATCGACGAGAAGGCCTTCGAGGACCTCTGGCGCACGTTGGGGCTCAGCGTCGACTGGTCGCTGCTCTACGCCACGATCGACGATCGTTCTCGGCGCGCCAGCCAGCGGGCGTTCCTCCGCAACCTCGCTCGGGGCGAGGCCTACCAGCAGGAAGCTCCGAGCCTGTGGGACGTCACGTTCCAGACTGCGGTCGCCCAGGCCGAGCTCGAGGACCGAGAACGACCGAGCGCCTATCACCTGCTGAAGTTCACCCTTCCCGACGGTGCCGACCTCATGATCGACACGACCCGCCCTGAGCTGCTGCCTTCCTGCGTCGCTGTCGTCGCCAACCCATCCGATGAGCGCTACACGCGCTACGAGGGCCTGACCATCACCACCCCGGTCTTCGGCGTCGAAGTCCCCATGGTTTTCCACGAGCTCGCCGACCCCGAGAAGGGCACCGGCGTCGCCATGATCTGCACCTTCGGCGACACGACCGACGTCACCTGGTGGCGGGAACTCGACCTGCCGGCCCGTGCCGTCATCGGCCGCAACGGGCGGTTCGTCGACGATGCGCCAGAGGTCATGTCAGGCGACGCCAAGGCTCGTTATGCACGCATGGTCGGCAAGACGGTCCACTCTGGCAAGGAAGAGATCGTTGCGATGCTCTCTGAAGACGGAGCTCTGATCGGCGAGCCTCGCCCGATCACACACGCGGTCAAGTTCTTCGAGAAAGGCGACAAGCCGCTCGAGATCGTCACCAGCCGCCAGTGGTACATCCGCAACGGCGGTCGAGAGCGCGACCTCGGTCAGGCCTTGATTGCACGTGGCAACGAGATGGCCTGGCATCCGCCCTACATGCAGAGCCGCTACACAAACTGGGTCGACGGACTCAACGGCGATTGGCTCATCAGTCGTCAACGGTTCTTCGGCGTCCCGATTCCGCTCTGGTACGCCCTCGACGCCAACGGAGAGCCGAACTACGACGAACCGATCGCTCCCGACGAATCGCGGCTGCCCATCGATCCGTCGACCGACGTTCCGCCCGGCTTCGATGCCGACATGCGGGGCAAGCCCAACGGCTTCATGGGCGAGCCGGACATCATGGACACCTGGGCCACGTCGTCGCTCACACCGCAGATTGCCGGCAAGTGGGAGGACGACCCCGAACTCTTCGCTCGGGTCTACCCGTACGACATGCGGCCCCAGGCTCACGACATCATCCGGACCTGGCTGTTCTCCACCGTCGTTCGCTCCCATTTCGAGGAGAACGTCTCGCCTTGGCGCAACGCCTGCTTGTCCGGATGGATCCTCGACCCCGACCGCAAGAAGATGTCCAAGTCGAAGGGCAACGTCGTCACCCCGATGGCACTGCTCGAACAGTTCGGCTCCGATGCCGTTCGCTACTGGGCCGCCTCAGGTCGTCCTGGCACCGACACTGCCTTCGACGAAGGCCAGATGAAGGTCGGGCGCCGCCTCGCCATCAAGCTGCTCAACGCCTCGAAATTCGCACTCGGCATGGGCGACCTCGTCGCCGCCCTCGACGCGCCGGTCACCGATCCGCTCGACCAATCGATGTTGGCCCGCCTCGCCGACCTGGTCGATGAATGCACCAAGGCATTCGACGATTTCGACTACGCAAGGGCGCTCGAGCGGACAGAACAGTTCTTTTGGATCTTCACCGACGACTACATCGAGCTGGTGAAGAACCGGGCCTACGGATCCGCCGGCGATGCCGGCACTGCATCGGCGCATGCCGCCCTCGCCCGTTCGCTGGACACGTTGCTTCGTCTGCTTGCCCCCTTCCTGCCCTTCGCCACTGAAGAGGTCTGGTCATGGTGGCGCACAGACGCCGACGAAGCGACCTCCATCCACCGGAGCAGTTGGCCGACATCCGGTCCGCTGCGTGACGCAGCTGGCGGAACGGCCCCCTCGTTGCTCACCATCGCCGGCGAGGCCCTCACCGAGCTGCGACGGACCAAGTCAGAGGCCAAACGCAAACTCCGGACCGCCATCACCAGTGCCACCATCACCGACACCCCAGAACGGCTCGCCGCCCTGCGGCTGGTTCTCGGCGACGTCGCTGCGGCCGGAGTGGCATCATCCGTCGAGCTCGTCGAGGGTGACGTCTTGGCGATCGAGGCCGAACTCGAACCCGAGTGAGTCTTCGAACTGGCGGGCGAAAGGCGCTCGCCGCCGTCTGGATCGGTGGCGCACTCGTTGCTGCATCCTGCGGATCATCTCGCACGACCATCGACGTGTTCGCAGCCTCTTCACTGACCGATGCCTTCACTGAGCTCGAGCAGCGGTTCGAGGCCGAGCATCCCGACATCGACCTACGTCTGAATCTGGCCGGTAGCGACACGCTCCGCCGCCAGATCGACGACGGCGCCGACGCCGATGTCTTCGCTCCGGCGACCCCGGAACTGTTCGACGGCCTCGAGGCCTCCCCGCGCGCCTACGCGTCGAACCAACTCGAGGTCGTAGTTTCATCCGAGAGCGGGATCGTCGATCCGCTCACCGACCCGGGCGCATTCGACGGACTGTTCGTGGCCCGGTGCGCAGCCGGGGTGCCTTGCGGTGATGCGGCCGATCGTCTGATCGATGCGCTCAGACTCGATCTCGACGATGCGACGATCACATCCGAGGCCAACGTCCGGGCGGTGTTGAGCAAGGTGTCGCTGGGCGAGGCCGATGTCGGCCTCATCTATCGGACCGACGCGATCGCGGGCGGAGAACGCATCGTGCTCACCGGGCTCACATCGCCGGAGGCGTCGGTCACGCTGGCGATCGCCACGCTCGGCGATGCCGACGGCTCCGAGGCGCGACGGGCCGCAGCCCAGTTCGTCGCGTTCGTGCTCTCCGACGAAGCTGCCACCGTATTGGCCGATCTCGGGTTCCTCCGGGCACCATGACGTCTGCCCTGTCCTCCATGATGTTGGTTTCATGAGCAAGTTCCCGAGATCCGGCCTCCCGTCGGCGGTGGTCGCCATCGCCGTCATCGGCGTGCTGCTGCTCCTCGTCCCGCTGGTGGGACTGTTCGTCCAGGCTCCTTGGGATCGACTACTCACGTTGCTCGGCAACGACGCCACCCTCACCGCAATCCGTGTGTCGGCCGTGGTCAGCATCGCCGCCGCTGCCCTCTCGATCGTCGTGGGTGTCCCCCTCGCCTTCGTCCTCGCTCGTCTGGACTTTCGGGGCAAGTCGCTGGTCCGCACGCTCGTGACCGTCCCGCTGGTGCTGCCGCCGGTAGTGACCGGTGTCGCCCTGACCTACGGATTCGGCCGGCGAGGGCTGCTCGGAGACCTGTTCGGCTTCGGGCTTCCCTTCACCACGACGGGCGCCGTACTGGCGGCGACGATGGTGGCCATGCCCTTCCTCGTGCTGAGCGTCGAGGGCGCCCTGCAGTCGGTCGATCCACGATTCGACCAGATGGCGGCCAGTCTCGGCGCCCGACCGTTCCACCGTTGGTGGCACGTGTCGCTGCCCATGATCAGACCATCGATCCTGGCCGGCACGGTGCTCGCCTGGGCCAGGGCGCTTGGCGAGTTCGGTGCCACCATCACGTTCGCCGGGAACGTCCCCGGTGTGACCAGAACGCTCCCGCTGGAGGTGTCGACCGCCATCAACAACGATCCCGATCGAGCGGTCGCCTTGAGCCTCCTCATGCTCGCCGTGTCGCTGGCCGTTCTGATCGGACTGCGCGACTCCTGGGTACCCCGCCGATGAACGAGCCCCTCCGTTCCGTCAGCGGACCCGGCACCGTGACGGTCGACGCGTCGGTGTCTCGGCCCGGTTTCTCCTTGATCGCCGCCTTCGACCTGGCCGATGGGGAGACGCTGGCCATCGTCGGCCCGAACGGCGCAGGCAAGTCGACACTTCTCGATGCGATCGCCGGCCACGCCCGAATCGATCGAGGCCGGATCGAGGTCGGCGGCACGACGCTGGCTGACGACTCCTGCCACGTCCCAGCCGAGGTGCGACCGATCAGCGTCGTCCGGCAGGATCCACTGCTGTTTCCTCACCTGTCGGTCCTCGACAACGTCGAATTCGGGCTGCGAGCTCGAGGAGTCGACCGCGACGAGAGACGTCACCGAGCGATGGCTGCCCTGGATGCCGTGGATCTCGCCGATCTCGCGTCTGCTCGCGTCGGCGAGCTGAGCGGGGGTCAAGCCCAACGGGCCTCATTGGCGAGAGCTCTCGTCGTCGAGCAGCCTGTAGTCCTGCTCGACGAGCCCCTCTCGCGGGTCGATGTCGCCAATCGTCGGCTGATTCGATCCGTGCTCGACCAGGTCGAGGCGACGCAGATCATCGTCACCCACGGCAGGGACCACGCCGGTGACTGCGACCGCGTACTGGCGCTCGAGGCCGGCAGCGTCGTCGCACTGACGACGCCAGCCGACCTGGTCGCCGACCCACCAACGTCATGGCTGGCGGAGTTGCTCCGCTAGCCTGTTCGCCGTGCCTGAAACTCACGACGCCACTGGTCCTGAGAATTCCGTGGCGGCCCCCGAAGCCGGCGACAGCATTCTCGTCCGGGTCACGGGTCCCGACCGACCCGGGATCACTGCTCGACTCATGCAGGTCCTGGCCGCGGCCGACGCCGGAATGCACGACGTCGAACAGATCCTGATCCGAAACCGCCTCACACTGAGCCTCATCATCACGGTTCCCAAGGGT
The DNA here is from genome assembly GCA_965530755.1 of uncultured Acidimicrobiia bacterium. Classification (GTDB taxonomy): domain Bacteria; phylum Actinomycetota; class Acidimicrobiia; order Acidimicrobiales; family SZUA-35; genus SZUA-35. The sequence goes on from CBESNA010000023.1 coordinate 33,358, forward strand.
CAGGACCTCATCAAGGAGCTGCTCCTCTTCGGTTGGGAGCAGGACATGGACGTCGACTTCGAGATCGTCACGTCCACCCCAACGCAACGCAGCCTCGGACTCGTCGTCACGCTGCTCGGCCATGACGTCACCCCCTCGGAGTTCGGTGCCATCGCCGGCGAGGTTGCGAAGCAAGGTGGCAACATCGACCGCATCGTGCGACTCGCCCGCGAACCCGTGATGGCCTACGAGTTACTGATCAGCGGCGACGACCTCCGCACCCTCCAGGACTCGCTCCTCCGCCTCGGCGCCGGTCTCGACTGCGATGTCGCCGTCAATCGCGAAGGGCTCAGCCGTCGGGCGAAGCATCTGATCGTCATCGACGTCGACTCCACGCTGATCCAGGACGAGGTGATCGATCTCCTGGCCGACGAGGCGGGATGCCGCGAGCAGGTCGCTGCCGTCACCGAGCGGGCCATGCTCGGCGAACTCGACTTCACCGAGTCCCTCATCGAGCGGGTGAAATACTTCGAGGGGCTCGACGCTTCGGTGTTCGAAACGGTGCGCCAGAAAGTGCGGATGACCCCAGGCGCACGAACCTTCATCGGCACGCTCCAACGCATGGGTTTCCGAACAGCGATCGTCTCCGGCGGCTTCACCATGGTCACCGACTGGCTGGCCAGCGATCTCGGCATCGACCACGCCGTCGCCAACCGGCTCGAGGTCGTCGACGGCAAATGCACCGGGCGCGTGATCGGCAAGATCATCGACCGCAAGGGCAAGGCCGAAGCGCTCGAACGGATCGCCGCCGAGGAGGGCATCCCCGTCGACCAGGTCGTCGCCGTTGGCGATGGCGCCAATGACCTCGACATGCTCAACGCTGCCGGTCTCGGCGTTGCCTTCAACGCCAAAGCCGTCGTGCAAGAAGCCGCCGATGCGTCTGTCAACGTGCCATACCTCGACGCCCTACTCTTCGTCCTGGGTGTGCGCAGCGAGGACATCGCCGGTCACGAGTGACCGGCTTGCACCTCACACCACCGTCGTGAATGATCCACCGATGGATCTCTACGACACCATGAGTACGCTCCGCGCCGTTCGGCGACTCCGAACCGACCCGGTCCCGGACGAGGTCATGGAGCGAGTCCTCCAGGCCGCATGCTGGGCGCCGACCGGCGGAAACCAGCAGCCGTGGCGGGTGATCGTGGTCCGTGACCCCGAAAAGAAGCAGGGACTCGCCGAGATCTATCGGCCCGAATGGGACACCTACGTCGCCGGATTCATGAAGCGGCTCGAGGGCCTACCGGAGGACCAGCTGGCGAAGTGGCAGAAGGTCTCCAACGCCGGCAACCACCTCTCGGAGCATCTGCACGAGGCTCCCGCGATCCTGTTGTTCTGCGCCAACCCGAAGGTGATGGCGATCACGGACGCCAAGCTCGACCGGATCAGCATGGTCGGCGGCGGCTCGGTCTACCCGGCGGTACAGAACGCGATGCTGGCCTGCGTTGCCGAGGGCCTGGGCTGCACGCTCACGACCCTGCACTGCCTGCGGGAGCCCGAGGTGAAGACGCTGTTCGACATTCCCGACCCATGGGCCACGGTGGCCATGGTCCCGATCGGGTATCCAGTGGGACGGGGCCACGGCCCGATCACGAGGAAGCCGCCTGCGGACATGGCATACGCCGACACCTTCGGCGAGCCCTGGGGCGCCTGACCCGTCGGGCGGTCAGCCGACCACGGTGACGGCGAACTCGTCGCCGGCGTCGTTGGTGAGCTGGATGGTGCCGTTCGGTTCGTCGGCCAGAAGCCAGATGTTGCCCACCAGTTCTCCGCGACCGAGTGACCTTGCGGCCTCGAGGAAGGCGTCTGGCACCAAAGCGACGGTCGGGCCGAGCGGTCCGTCCGGGCCGAAGATGGCATCGGCGAAGGTGATCAGTGCGGCTTGACGAGCCTGTTGGCAGCGGTAGCCGCCGGTCGATCCGTTGGACCTGACCAGGCAGACGAGGCTGCCATCCGTCGCCAAGAAGTAGTCGATGCCGCCAAGGGCAGCGAGTCGGGCCACGGCGTCGAAGTCCGGGGTGCCTCCGGCCTCGGCATCGAGGACGATCTCGTCCGGTGACGCAGCCGATTCCGGAGCGGCAAGAACCGAGAACAACTCCCCCGGTGTCGGCTCGGTGAATCGTTCGTACTCGACTCGGGTTCCCTGGCCGGAGAGCACCAGACGATCGTCGAGCAGCTCCGAGGTCGTGAGCGCTTCCCGCAGGCGCTCGTCGAAGACAGCACGCTCTTCGAAGCAGCCCACCGCCTCGGAGAAGTAGGTGCCGTCTGCATCGAAGCCGAACCCGTTACAGCGGCCGCTGCCGCCAACGATGCGTCCGTCGGCAACGGTCAGGAACAGCGGAGCCTCGCCGAGATCGAACGGGACACCGTCGACGGTCATCAACCGCATCAGCCAGAGGCCATCGGAGCCACCCGGGGTCTCAGGGGCGATCTCCGTCTCCCATCCTCGAAATGCCCAGGCCGACACACCGACTATCGCCACGAGGGCAACGCCCACAGAGAAGATCCGGAATCGGCGCACCGTCCCAGTATCAACCGAACTGCGTCGCGTTTGCCTCGGTATCCGTGAAAACCGCGACCCAGATCGCACGGGGGTCAGCCGAGCCAACCGAACTGCGTCGCGCTTGCCTCGGTATCCGTGAAAACCGCGACGCAGTTCGGCCGAAAGGGCGGCGAGTCTGCGGCGGAAGGGGTGGCTGATCGGCCGAAAGGGCGAGGCACAACCGTCCCATCGGGTGACGGAGGCTCTGCCGGCCACGAGTAGCGTCGTCGGCATGACCGCCTCGACTCCACCTTCCGGTCCGCCACCGAGCGATCCCCGTCACAACCCCGCGAGCATGGCTCCCCCGCCTCGTCCGGCCGACGCCAGCCCTGCCACGATTCACCCGAGTGCAGGCGCTCAACAGCCGACCGCCGCACCAGCCAAAACCCACCTCAGCTATTGGCAGTTCCTGGTTCGAGCGGTCACCGCCGCGTTGGTGGCACCGATCGGGTTTGCGATCGCCACGTTGATGTTCTTCGCCCTCATCGCAGGCTGCACGGCCGCGCTCAGCGGCGAGGCCGCTACGAGTGATATCGACCCCATCGCATCAACCGAACACATCGACGGCAACAGCGGAGCCAAGGACGTGGTGCTCGTCGTCGACGTCGAAGGCGTCATCCTCGCCAGCTCCGGGGGCGCCGGGCCATTCGGCGGCATTCTGGCCGGTGGCGCCGAGATCAAGGAACAACTCGAAGCGGCAGCTGACGACGATGACGTCGTCGCCGTGATCCTGCGCCTCAACACACCAGGCGGCTCGGTGGTCGGTTCGGAACTGATCACCGATGGCGTCGCTGCCGTCCAGGCCACAGGCAAGCCGGTCGTGGCCCACGTCACCGAGATCTCGGCGTCTGGCGGCATGTGGGCCATGGCTCCGGCTGACCGCATCGTGGCGTCGAACGGCTCGCTCGTCGGGTCGATCGGCGTGATCCTCGGACCGATTTCCCAGTTCGACAACGTGGTCGCCATCGACGGCGGAATCCTCGGGGGCGGCGTCGAGACCACCGGAGGAATCGACCAGTTCTACATCACCGCGGGCGAGGGCAAGGACGCCGGCAATCCGTTCCGAGACCTCACGCCAGACGAACGGCAGATGTTCCAGGACCTCGTGGACGGAAGCTACGAGGACTTCGTCGACCACATCGCGACCAACCGGGAGATCTCACCGGCCACGATCATCAACCAGCTCGGGGCCGGCATCTTCACCGCATCCGACGCGGTCGACAACGGCCTGATCGACGAGACCGGGAACTTCGATCGGGCTCACGAGATCGCAGCCGAACTGGCTGGGCTCGACGGCGATTACGACGTCCGGGAAGTGTCGCAGGACCTCGGCGTCCTCGGTCTCCTGCTCGGCCGCAACAACGACCTTCCCCCCGCTGACGTCAGCAGCCTCTGCTCGGCGACACCGATGGCCCATGCCTACTTCGGCGACCTCGCGGCCTTCTGCGCTTCGAACTGACACAAGCGGCAGGGCAGCGGTCAGGCGTAACCGGCCCCGGAGATGTAGCCCTCGAGATGACGGGCCTCGTCCTCGAGTTCGCTGACTCTGACCTTCACGACATCGCCGATCGAGATCATCCCCACCAGGCGGCCACCCTCCTCGACCGGAAGGTGCCTGATGCGGTGCTCGGTCATCCGCTCCATCAAACCCTCGGTCTTGTCGGAGGCGACACAGGTCTTCACCGGTGAGGTCATGAGCGACGCGACGGTCTGCTCGCGGAGTGTCTCCTTGTACTGGGCCAGCCCCCGAACGAGATCGCGTTCAGAGAGGATGCCGTCGATACGACCGTCGCCGGTCGACACCACCAGGGCACCGAAGCGCCGTTCGGCCAGAATGTCGGCGGCTGCCCCGATCGTGTCGTCTGGTCCAACCGTGACCACGTCGTTGCCCTTCTTGGCCAGGATCTCGCTGACGTGCATGAACAACCTCCAGCAGCTTGCGTCCGATACGAACCTCAGTGTGACAGATGACACCGCCATTGTCTCGATGGTGCCACAGCCGCTGGTCCGTCGACGTCAGACGAGGCGCCAGACCGCTGTGATCGACGGTTCACCATCATCGATGACGACCGTTCCCTCACGATGCAACGAGAGGAGGTGGGAGTAGACCGAGTTCGCCGCCGCTCGCCACAGACGCTTGTCGACCTCGGCATACATGCCGGGCACGAGGTCCTTGATCGTCAACGGACCCGAGCGGAGCGCGTCGACGATCTGCGCCTCGCGCCCCGAGCGGTGGTCGATGAAGGCCTGGACATACTCCTGCGGGTTGTCGATCGCCGGTCCATGGGTTGGCCAATAGCGAATGTCGTCTCGCTCGAGCAGCTTGCGAAGACTCTCCATGTAGTCGAACAGGTCACCGTCGGGTGGCGAGATCACCGACGTGGCCCAGCCCATCACGTGGTCGCCGGTGAAGAGCGTCCGCTCGTCGACCAGACCGAAACACACATGATTCGAGGTGTGGCCCGGCGTGTGAACGACCTCGATGGTTGCCTCACCGTCACCGGTGCCGACCGTGATCCGATCACCGTCAGCCACGGCGACATCGGGCACGAAGTCGGTGTCAGGACCTTCTCGACGCAGCTCCTCGGGCAGCTCGTCCCACTGCTTCTTGAACTCGGCGGACTCCTCGGCAGTGAAGTACTCGTCGAAGCTGACCCTGTCCATCGGATCGACGTCGGGCACCGGTCCGTGCGGACCGAACCCGTACGTGGTAGCGCCGGTCCTAGCGACGAGCTTGGCGACACCTGCGGTGTGGTCGGTGTGGGTGTGGGTGACGAGGATCTTCGTGACTCGTTCACCCTCGTCGAGCGCAGCCAGCACGGCGTCGAGGTGCTCGTCCAGCGTGGGACCGGGGTCGATGACGGCCACCTCGCCAGTACCGACGAGATACACGCCGGTCCCGGTGAAGGTGAAGGGATTCGGGTTCTTGGCGACGACACGGCGAATCAGCGGTGACAGTTGCGAGACCTCCCCGTAGTGAGGCGTGAAGTCGCGGTTGAACGTGGGTGCCATCAGAGAGGACCTTCAGAGTCGGGAATCTTGGTGAGCACGAGGCGTCCGGCAGCATTGAGCTCGCCGTGGAACCGGCGTTCGCCATCCACCACGACATGAGCGGTTCCGTCGTTCGAGGGTTCGATCGCATACGCACCGCCGACGAGTTCCTCGATGGTCGAAACAGCAGCCTCGAGATGCGATCGGACGTTGTGCTGCTGTTCGATGTCGAACATGTCGAGGTCGAGGTCGACCCAGTCGGCGCTGCCGAGCCCGGGAAACGTCACGGGGACATTCAAGCAGCTGTCGACGCCGCAGAACAGTCCACCTACACGGAGCTCTCGTCGGCAAGAAGCGGTGTCATCGCGTCGAACAACCATGCCGGCGGCCGCATCGGACGCCCATCGGTGTCGGTGATGCCACCGCGCATCGTCAGCGTCGCCACCTCCTGCTCCAGGCCCTCCGCATCGGCGCGGACGATCCGCTGGCCCCACATCGTGCTCGCCCTGCGCAGCCCGACGATCGAGGTCTCGACAATGAGCGTGTCGCCCCCGACAGCTGCCGCCTTGTAGCGAGCCTGCAGGTCCATCACCACGACCTGCACACCCTTGCTGGACATCTCTCGGAGACCGAGACCGACCGCTTCGAGGGCCTCGGTCCGGCCGTGCTCGAAGTAGCTGATGTACTGCGCATGATTGACGTGGCCATAGGAATCGAGTTCGTTGAATCGAACCTTGAGCATCGTGCGATGAGGCGCCGGCATCGGCCGACCGTAACCCACCGCAGCGGGGCCAGTACGGTCGTCCGCATGAGCGATCGACTCCCTGTTCCCCCACCCGAGCCGTTCAGGTTCATCGGTTCCCAGGGGGCGGAGCTCGTCGGGCGCCTGCACCGCCCCGCTGGTTCGGCCAAAGGCAGCGTGCTGCTCGCCCACTGCTTCACCTGCTCGATGGAAATCCACACGATGACGAGGCTGGCCAAGGGGCTGGCCGATGCCGGCTACGTCGCGCTCCGCTTCGATTTCACTGGGATCGGAGAGAGCGGCGGCGACTTTGCCGAGAAGACCGTCTCGGCCAACGTGAGCGATCTGACGCGGGCAGCGTCCAGCCTCATTGTCGAGGGATTCGGCCCGTGCGCCATGATCGGCCACTCGCTCGGTGGTGCCGCCGCCATCCTTGCCGCCAGCCGTCTCAAGACGGTTCGATCGCTCGTGACCATCGGCGCGCCGAGCGACCCGCTGCACGTCCGACATCTCTTCGACGACGACCTCGACACACTCGCCGCCCACGGGCGTGCGAGCGTCACCATCTCAGGGCGGACCTTCGATCTAGAACAGGGCTTCATCGACGACCTCAACACGCACAACCTGCTCGAAGCCGTCGCCGCGCTTGGCCGGCCCTATCTCGTGATCCACGCCGACGACGACGAGGTGGTCGGCGTCGAACACGGTGAGGCGCTGTTCACTGCTGCCGGTGAACCCAAACGGTTCGAGCATCTCGCCAGCGGCGGACACCTCCTCGGGCCCCGAACCGCAGCGGAGGCCGCGCTCGGCGCCATCGTCGAATGGTTCGACCTCACACTCTGAGGTTCAGTTACCGCCAATCAGCTGCTCGAGGACACGCTGTGCAGCGCGACGACCACCTCCGCTATGGAGCCGGTCGAGGTGATCAGTTCTGCTCCCGGCCGACGTGATCCGTCATCGGCCGTGAACGCCCGGTCGATGGCATCGAGCACGCCTGACTCTCGCCACCACGACTTTGACGATCCCGCCTTCTCGGGAGCGTCGAGGAAGACCATCGGACTCGATCGGCCGTATGTCTCGTACGCGTTCTGCGCCGCGTCTTGGAAGACCTCCTGCAGCGTGCCCGGTCCGCCGGGGACGAAGACGATTCCCGCCGTCGCGATGGCGAGGAGGCCGTCCTCGCGCTCGCTGTTCGAGAAGTACTTGGCGATGTGGGTGGCGAACGGATTGGACGGCTCGTGGCCGTAGAACCAGGTCGGGATCGACAACGTCGTGACGGGATCATCGATCCGATGTGCGACGTCGACCGCCACGCTGATGAATGCGTTCACGTCGGCCGTGAAGGTCGCAGCAGTCGCCAGCTCATCGACCATCGCGTCGACAGCATCCTTCGACTGTCTCGATGTGGCGGCTCCGAGGTTGGCAGCCTCCATTGCACCCGGTCCGCCGCCCGTGGCGACGCAGAAGCCCGCCTCGGCCAACGCCCGGCCAAGTTCGACCACCTGGTGATATCGGGCCGAACCACGAGCCATCGAATGACCTCCCATGACCCCGACCATGCGTCGCCCGAGCCGAAACGCATCGAGCGCCACCGTGATCCCGTGGTCGTGGAGTCGCTGGGTCAATGACTCCACCGGAGAGACGTGGGATCCGCCCGCCTTGTGGGCCCGGTCGTAGATCCGCTGATCGATGCATCCGGCGAAGCCAACAGCATCGAGGTCGGCATAGAGGTCGTCAGCGGTGTAGAGCCGTTCTGGTGTGGCGTGGTACGGCAGATGCCCGAGCTGGTTCTGGAGGTCCAGAACCAGCTCATCGACTTCGTTTGCCCACGTTGCGACCATGCTCGAACCGTACCGCTGTCGTGTCACCCGCTCGTGGCCGCTTGGACGTCTCTCTGGATGAAGTCTGGTTTTGTTTCGGCGTTCGATCCTCGACCGCCGCAAAGAGATGAGGAGCAGGGACATGATCACGCGAGACAATCGAGTTGTGAGGGCGGTGGGGGTGGCGGCGGTCGGCGCCTCGGCCGCGCTGGCGTTTGGTCTTTCACCAGCCTCTGCAGGCGAGGGCACCTCGCTGCACGGGGTGTTCGACGAGACCGACGCGGGGTCGACGGCGGGCTACGACATCCACGGATCGGCGAAGATGACGATCGGCCCAGCAGGCACGTCGGTCCGGGTCAACGTGTCTGGGCTCGACCCGGAGAAGGTGTATGGCTCGCACCTGCACAACGGGACGTGCGCGTCGGGTGGTGGGGGTCACTACCAAGATGTCCCGAGCGCCGTCGACGTGACTCCGCCGAACGAGCTGTGGTTGAGCTCAGCGGGTGCTGGGTTGGCACCGAACCCCGGTGGTGTCGGACACGGCAACGGATCGGCGACCTGGACCGCCCGGATCTCGAGTGGTTCGACGAACGCTCGGTCGGTGGTGGTTCATGAGCCTGGCAGCGGTGCCAGGATCGCCTGCGCCGACCTGCAGTAGTCGTCGTGGTCTCGGCCGTGTCCCCTCATGACCAACCTCTCTCGGTTGGTCATGAGGTGGCCGAGCGCTTGTGGGTCCTGACCGTCGCCGGAATCTCGACCGGTGTCGTGGTCGCGGGGCTGGGCAGCCGCCTGGCAATGCTCGTCTTGCGGCTGACGTCGCCCGATGGGGTTCGCGGTGTGACGAGTGACGACGGTTTCGAGATCGGCCGGTTCACATACGGCGGCACGTACAACCTGTTGGTGATCGGCGCCATCGTCGGCGTGATCGGTGCGGCCGCCTATAGGGCGGTGGCGCCATGGCTGCTGGGTCCCGTTTGGTTCCGGCGGTTCACAGTGGCGGCGGCGTCCGGCGTCGTGGTCGGCTCGATGCTGGTCCACGCAGACGGGATCGACTTCCATGTTCTCGAGCCGTTGTGGCTTGCGGTGGCACTGTTCGTTGCTCTGCCGGCGATCTTCGGTGCCGCCATTGCTGTCGCCGTCGACCGGACGGCTGACCACCCGGTGCCGACGGGACGACGACGCTTCGTCATCCCCGCGCTGCTGGTTGCTGCGTTCCCCCCGGTCATCCCGTTCGTTCTGGTCACCGCTGTCGTGTTGATGGGTTGGGTTCCGCTTCGGCGCGCCATTGCCTCTTCCGAGGGAGTGCCGACGGTTGTCGGACTCTCGATCCGGGCAGGCTGGTCGGCAGTCGCAGCCCTCGGTCTGTTGGGGCTCCTCCGAGACCTACAGGCGTTGGCCTGACCGAGCACGGCCGTCGGTCGACGCTCAGTCCTGATCGTCGGTCTGCGCCTGGTCGAAGTCGCGATCACTGAGGTCGCGGGAGGCGACTTCTCGCATCTGCTGGTCGAGTCGGCGGTTCAGCGTGAGGAGGCGCCCGATGACCGGCAGCACCAAGAGGTTGACGCCGTGGAGCAATCCCACGATCAACAGGATGCCGCCGATACGGACGAGGGTGTGTTGGACCTGCATGGCGCCGACATCGGCGGCCCATTCTCGTGGCCTGTCGATCGTGGTGGTGAACAGGATGTACGCACTGAAGATCAGGTAGTAGGCGAAGTCAGTGAGCACGATGAAGCTCTTGCCGGTCGACGGGTTCGACCGGAAGACGTCGGCGGCGTAGCTGCGGCCGAACCGTTTGATGAACGGTCCGAGGATCAAAGCGATCGCAGCGAGAAGTGCGAACGCGATCAGTTCGAGGATCCACCAGTTCATGTGCAATTCTCCTTGTCGGTAGACGAAAGCAGTGAGAGCGGCAGCGAGTGACGCAACAGTTGCGCCGACGGCGACCAGCCGTTGGCGCCGGTTGCGTCTCCGGCGCCGGTCGGCGTCGATGCCGGTTCGGATCCGGGCGAAGAGGTCTGGTGAAGGGTCGACGCCGGTCCCGGCATCGTGGAGAGCGTCGGACAGCAGGCGTTCCAGGCGGCTGGTCATCGGTCCTCCTCGAGCAGAAGTGCGAGGTCCGGGATGGTTCTCAGCGTGGCGAGTCCCCGTTTGAGGTGGGTCTTGACCGAGTTCGGGGACACCCCGAGCGTCTCTGCGATCTCGACGACCGTGAGTTCGAGCAGGTAGTGAAGGGCGATGCAGTCCCGCTGTCGACGAGAAAGGTCTCTCAGCCCGGCAAGGAGTCGCTGGTGATCATGACGGTCGGTGATCGTCTCATCGAGCCCGACCGGGTCCAGATCATCGGCGGGTGGAGCATGCCGTAGGGCCAGCAGGCCCCGCCGATTGTGGTCGCGGGCGAGGTTCAAGACGATCGAACGGAGATACGCGGCGGCCTTCGTCTGGTCGTCGATTCGATGCAGCGATCGTGACAGGCGAATGAATGCTTCCTGGACGATGTCTTCAGCGGCGTCTCGGTGATCGACGAACAGTCGGGCCAGTCCAACGAGCGATCGCGCATGTTCCCGGTACATGGCGGCGATGACCGCATCAGGATCCGACCACTCAACCGTCGCTCACTCCTTCCATCACTCAAGTCTTGTTCACACGCCTCGACGCCGCTGGTGGAGCAGCACCGCTGGCGAGGTTCAGACCGTCGCCGGCGACTCCCGACCGACGGTCATCGCCCGCTCCAGCCGTGCCGAGCCGACCGTCCGAGCGAGAATGGTCAAACCGAGCACGGACCCGGCTGCGATCACGACGTTGCCCAGACCGAAGGCTGCTGGGTAGTCGCCGTAGCTGTCCTGGCGGCCGACCTCAGCTTCGGTGGCGCCAATCATGGCGGCAATGCCAACGACCTGAGCGGCCGCCAGCAACGCAACGCCACCGCGGACGAGCCGTGGACCGGCAACGGCGAGCAGGGCGCAGCTGCCTGCCAGCAGCGTTGCCCACAGTGGCAGCGCCCACGCCACCACGGAACTCGCCGCTGCAACGATCCCGACTCCAAGTCCGACGCTGCGCAGAGCGTGGCGTCCCGAAGCATGGGTGAAACCCCAGGCGGCGGTCGTGCTGGCGAGAACGGCAAGGAGCAGCGAGATCGAGAACAGCGCATAGGGCCGCTCCCATCCGTCACCGGCGTCCTTTCCCACGATCTCCCAGACCCCGTAGACGCCAACTCCGATCCAGCCGAGCATTGCCGCAGCCAGGATCCTTCGATCTCCACTTCGATTCATCTGATTCCTCCTTCGTCAGGTGATGGGTAGACGGACGACGACCGCATCGCGGGTGACACGCGGCATCGCATCGGTGTGAGGACTCGAGTTCTCAATCCGCCCGGGGTCGAGCAGACTGGGGCATGGCGACGCTCAGCATCGATGGTGGACAACTCGACGTGAAACTGTCTGGGTGGGAGAGAGTCGGCGCGCTCCGCCGTTCCGATGTGTCGGTGCCGACGTCTGCCGTCGTTTCGGTGAAACGGCTGGACAACGCCAGAAACGGCATCCGCGGAATGCGGGCACCGGGGACGGGACTGCCTGGCGTGATCGCGCTGGGCAGCTGGCGGAAGCTCGGCATCGTCGACTTCGTGGCCGTGAGCCGCAGCGAGCCTGGCTATGTCATCGAGCTCCAGGGCCAGCACTTCGATCGCCTCGTGATCTCATCGCCTCCGATCCCCGCTCTCGACGCACTGATCTGACGCGGCCGGCACGGGCAGGAGTTCACTACGCTGGTCGGATCGACGACCGTCACCCCATCGCCCCCGCGCTCGACGCGCCACACCGCCAGCCCAGACGAGCTGGACTGGCGGCGCAGATGCTGATGGCAGCGATGGTGGGATTGCGGGAGGGCCTGGGCTGGGAGCGACCGTCAGAAGAAACCGTCGTGCTCGCAGCCGGACTCACGACCGGGGATCTACCGCTCGGTTTCGGCCCCTTGCCCCCGCTCGACTGACGCTCCGACCAGCTCGGACTCCTCGGCAACGGCCGTCGGCGCTGCGGGCGGAGGTGGCATGTTTGCCGCCTGACGGCGGAGGAACCAGCGTCGGCCGAACCAAGCCAACGGGAGGACCCAGATGAAGGGAAGCAGGAAGCCTGCGACGAGCACGAAGATCTCGAGAATGCGCAGGACAACGCCGACACCGGTCGACAGTCCGTCCAGGAAGCCCGGCAGGCTCGTGTCCTCGTCGATGGTGAGCTCGAGATCGTCCCGACCGGCGACACGGCCGAGCAACAGATCGGTTCCGTTCTCCGACACCGGCAACGCCGTGACTTGGGCTCTGCCCTGAGCAAACGGTGCTGCCTCGAGCTCGGCGACAAAGGTCACCGACGCCCCGATCGCCAACGGCTGGTCGACCGATCCGTCGACCAATTCGAGATCGCCCATGTCGAGGCCGAGTCCGTCATCACGGACGTCAAGATCACCCAGCAGCGTGTCGCCCGAGTTAGTGATGCGGTAGCAGACCGTGATCGCTTCGCCCTCGTCACCGGAGAGCTCGTCGAGTCCGGGGCATGTGACCCCGGAGTCGTGGCCGAGATAGGCGGTCTGTCCGACCGTGATCTCGGGACCGGGCAGCTTCTGGGTGAACGTCACCGTGATCGTCGCCAGGCTCACCTGGCCCTCGATCGTGCGGAGCTGGCCACGAAGTTGTTCGAGCGACGTCTCCCTGATCAGGAGCTGTTGCTCCAGGTCGGCGATCTCGGTGAGGGTCGTGGCGTTCTCCAGGAAGCCACGCAGCCGGTCGACGCTCAGCGCGGACGTGATGATCTGGCTCTCCAAGTCGACCACCCGTTCGGTGACATCGTCGGCCGTGATCACCTGGTCGCGGAGGAAGCCGATGTCACCGAGCCGGCTCAACGCTGTCTGGAAGTCCTTCGGCGCCACCTTGAAGGTCAGCGTCGAACGGGGCACGCCTTCGGAGGTGGTGACCTGCCCGAACAACACGCCACCGAGGCCCTGAATGGTGGTCACTGCTTCCTGGCTGGCGGCCACCACGTCCTCGACCTCGACCGAGACCGTGGCGGTGAAGATGATGTCACGCCCGCTATCGATCACGGGAAGACCGGCGGTCTCCGAGAGGCCGCCCGATCCGGCAGCATCTCGGGAGGACTCCGGCTCGGCTTGCTCGCTGGCTTCGTCGCCCCCCGCCGCCAGGTCGGATTCGGCCTGAGCATTGACACCGACGTCGCCGTCGCTCGCCTCGAACGTTTGGTCGACAGTGGGCGCTCCAGTGTCGAACGCTTCGCTGGTCGAGTCGTCGTCACCCGAGCTGCAGGAAGCGGCCACCAGGGCGAGGGCGAACAGCAACGCTGTGAGGCGTCGGAGTCCCGGCATCGAGCCGATGCCAGGTCGGCGAGATCGTCGAGCGGCGGGGTCGTTCGATGTGGTCATCATCAGATCCTCTCAGAACACAGCACGCCGATGGTCAGCGTCGGGGAATCAGACGGAAGGACGTCCGGCGCGGTTCCCTCTGTCATGGAATCGACGCATTGGCACTACCGTCCGTTCATGGCCGGCCCCCTTGCCCTCGTCGGAAGCGGCGAGTTCCTCCCGTCGACCGAAGAGGTCGACCGCTCGCTGTTGAGCTTCGACGGCGGCCAGTCTCCGCGGGTGGCGATCGTGCCAACTGCTGCTGGTCAGGAGGGCTCGGGCAGTATCGACCGCTGGATCAACCTCGGTGTCGAGCACTACCGCCAGTTGGGCGCCGAGCCGGTTCCCGTTCCGGTCATCGACGAGGCATCGGCCAACGACCCCCAGCTCGCAGCCCTGATCGAGGCCGCCGACATGATCTACTTCTCCGGCGGTGATCCGCTCTACGTCACCACCACACTCCGCTCGTCCCTCGTCTGGGCTGCCGTGCTGCGGGCATGGCAGAACGGGGCGGCGCTCGCCGGTTGTTCGGCCGGCGCCATGATGATGGGATCGGTGACGGCGTCACCCCGATCGGAGCGGCTCCACGACGGGCTCGGTGTCTTCCTCAGACTCTGCGTCATACCCCACTTCGATCGGATCGACCGATTCCGTCCGAACATGGCGGAAGAGATCGTGGCGGCGGCACCCGTCGGCACGACCGTGATCGGTGTGGACGAACACACCGGTCTGGTCCACGACGGAGCTGCGTGGGTCGTGCGTGGGCAGCAGTCGGTGTGGGTGTTCGACGAGACCGGGCGGACCAACTACGAAACCGGGGAGTCTGTCCCCCTCGAACTCCGCTTCGGCGCCTGAGATCAGGCCGTCGACCGAAGAATCAGCTCCGTCTTCACGACGAGATGCTCGATCGGGGCCGAACGATCCTTGATCACGTCGAGCACGAGGCGTCCCGCCATGGCTCCGACCGTCTCGACCGGTTGGCGCACGGTCGTGAGTTCGAGCAGCTCGGCCATCTGGTGATCGTCGAAGCCGACGATCGCCACATCGTCGGGTGCCGAGAGACCGCGACGGCGCATCTCGCTCAAGGCACCGAACGCCATCTCGTCGCTCAAGGCGAACACAGCAGTGGGCGGATCGCCGAGACTCAGCAAATCGGCCATCGCTTCGGCACCGCCCTCGATCGAGAAGTTGCCGTTGCGTCCCAGCTCGGGAATCGGGTCGACTCCGGCCTCGATCATCGCCCGGTGGAAGCCGTCCAGGCGCATCATCGGAACCCGGAAGTCTGCTGACAACGGCTCACCTGTGAGCACGCCGATTCGACGATGACCGAGCTCGATGAGCCGGCGCGCCGCGCTTGCCGCCGCTGCTTGCTCGTCGAGCGTGACCGACGAGAATGGCTCGGTGCGGGATCCGATGGTCACGATACGGGCGCCGCTGTTGTGGAGTCGAGCGACGACCTCGCCTGTGAGCGCTACATCCACGATGATCAGCGCGTCGCTTCGACGCCACCACGCACCGCGGCCGGCAAAGAAGGACGAACGGTCTTCCTCGTTCCCCACGGCGTAGAGCAGGAGGTCGACGTGGCGGTCCTTCAGAACCGCTTCGATGCCGGCAACAACACTGGAGAAGTACCAAGCATCGAACATGGGCACCACGACAGCCACGGTGCCAGTGCGTCCTGCTGCGAGCCTCGCAGCCGACGGGTTGGACACGTAGGCGAGATCCTTCGCCACGGCCCTCACCTTCTCGCGGGTCGACGGAGCGACGTTCGGCAGATCCCGCAGGGCACGACTCACCGTGGCCACCGACACGCCAGCAGCGACAGCGACATCCTCGATTGTGGCGTTGGCGCGCGGATCCTTCATGTTGGTCATGGCCAGACTCCGTCCGCATGTAAGCGCTTACATGCTACGGGCCGTAGCCGGCCGACCACCCTCCTCGTCAGGGAAGCGGGACGCCTTCCACCACAGGGACGATCCGGTAGAGGTCGTCTCGTGTGAGGGTCACCGACGTTGCCGCACCCAATTCGGCGAGCCGGCCGGGGTTCTGCGTGCCGAGCAACGCCACGGGTCGGGAAGGATGGGCCAACACGAACGCCACCGCGATAGCGGCCCGAGAGACGCCCTCGCGGTCGGCGAGCTCGTCGATGATCGCGAGAAGCGCTGGGTCCAGCCCTTCACCGGTGGCGAGGCTGCCTCCGGCGAGCGGGCTCCACGCCAATGGCGTGACGCCTTCGCGCATACAGCGGTCGAGGGTTCCATCGCGCATCGGGTCGAGATGTGTCATCGCGAACTGGGGTTGATCAGTGGCGATGACAAACGGCAGATGCGCCTGCAGCGCATCGGTCTGCGCCGTTGTGTGGTTGGAGACCCCGACCTCGACGATCTTGCCGTCCTCCTTGAGCTTGACGAGCGCCGACGCCACCTCAGCCGGATGAGTGAAGAGGTCCGGCCGATGAATCTGGTAGAGGTCGATCACATCGACGCCGAGTCGGCGAAGGCTGTCGTTGCACGCCTGCTCGATGTAGGCCGCACTCGAGTCGTACGGAGTGGGGGGCATGATTCCGCCCTTGGTGGCGAGCACCATCTCACCGCGAAGGTGCGGTGCCTGGGCCAACACCTTGCCCATCAACAGTTCGTTGTCGCCGAACCCGTTGCCGCCCCAGTCCAGGCCGTAGACGTCTGCGTGGTCGATGAGGTTCATGCCGGCAGCAAGCGCTGCTTCGATCATCGCCTGGGCATCGCCGACGTCGTCCATGGTGAAGCGCCAGCAGCCGAAGCCGAGCGGGCCGACCTCGAAGGCCCCGATCGATCGCTTGTCACCCGACACCAACGATGCACCAGTAGTCATTCCCGCAGGCTACAAACCTGCGGTCGTCACCGCAGCGTGCCGCCTCCATACTGTGTGGATGGAACTCGAAATCTCCGATTCAGCCATGGAAGCCATCCGAGCGAAGGGCGGCACGGCCGCCATCGACTTCATCGATCCCATTGGTTGAGGCGGCATCGCCGAGGTGTCGGTCGACACCTACCTCGAAGGCAAGAAGACTTCCGGCTATCGGCGTGAACACGTCGAGGACGTGACGGTGCTGATCGCCCCCAAGCTCCTGCGTCACGCCAGCAAGCTCCAGCTCGTCACCAAGAAGCGTTTCGTCGGTGCGAAGCTGGTGGCGCTGGCGCACCACGAACACTCCGCCGCCTGTCGTCACTGAATCACGAATCAGAACAACCGACACAAGTCAGAAGAGCCGGTTCTCGCTCCACTTCGGTTCCATGCCGAGCACTCGGCGCTCGTGGTCGAGTAGCTGGGCCTTGTTCTCGAGACCGCCGGCAAAACCTGTGAGTGAGCCGTTGGCTCCGACGATGCGGTGGCACGGCAGCACGATCGAGAGCGGGTTCTTGCCGTTGGCCGCAGCGACAGCCCTCGTGGCCGTCGGCCGATTGAGCCGTTCCGCCTGCTCGCCGTATGACCGCGTTTTGCCGTAACCGACGTCGGCAAGGCTCAGCCACACCTCGCGCTGAAAGTCGGTCCCCTGAAGATCGAGGAGCAGGTCGAAGGCCAATCGGTCGCCGGCGAAGTACTCGTCGAGCTGACGCTCGGCCTCGTCGAGCACCGGAGTGGAGCGGCGCACCTGCTTGCCGAGCCGCACGCGATGCAGCTGATCCTCCGTGGCGTCCAGGGGCCAGAGGACCGCCCGAAGTCCACGCTCGCTCGCGACGAGCGACAGTGCGCCCACGGGCGACTCGTAGCGGGAAACGGCGAGGTCCGGCGAGCTCGACTTGGAGGAAGTGGTGGTGGTCATGTCGATGCTCCTGGCAAGGTCGGAGAACTGGTCAGTGGCGGGCTCGGGTGTGCCGAAGCAGACGTCGGCTCGTCGATGGACGGGTGATCGGGGGCGAGATAGTCAGCCCACAGATGATGCATGGCATAGGAGCGCCATGGACGCCACCGAGCGGAGGCCTCGCCGAGCTCGGCTGCCTTGGAGGGCAGGCCGCGCTCGGCGGCAACCCGACGAAGGGCGAGATCGCCCTCGGCGAACACATCGGGATCCCCCAGCGCCTTCATCGAGATCACCGCGGTGGTCCACGGTCCGATGCCCTTCACCCCCAGCAGCTGGCGAGAGGCCGCAGCTCGATCCGCCGAGGGCGAGAGGTCGACTGTCTTGTCGACGATCGCCTCCGCGATTCGGACGAGCGTGGCGGCTCGGGATTTCGGGAGCCCCAGCTGTTCCGGATCGAGTGATGCCCAGATCTCGGCGGTGGGAAATATGTGGGTGATCGGACCGACCGGATGCTCCAGGGGCGTCCCGTGAGCCCGGACGAGACGGCTGCACACCGCTCGAGCCGAGGCCACCGACACCTGCTGGTGAATCACTGCACGGATGGCTGCGTCGCAACCGTCGACCTCGCCGGGGAGCCGAATCCCAGGCCGAAACGACACCAGGGGTTCGAGCGCAACGTCGGTGGCGAGCGCCGGATCGATGACACCTGGGTCGCTGTCGATGTCGAGCAACCGGCGGGTGCGCTGGATCGCGACCTGCAGGTCGCCGATCGCTGCCAGCCGGAATCGGGCATGCATCGATTCGGATCCTGGTCGGACTTCCACGATGCAGGGACCGCCCGGAAGCAGCATCGAACGGCGGTACAGCGGGCCATCAGCCCAATCGACCGATTCGATGCCGTCGACGGCGTGCAGCGCCAACCAGGTGAAGAGATGGCCGACGTGCAGCGGCGGTCGAAACGGAAGGCGAACCTCGATCCACTCCCCCGCCGGCCGCCTTCCGGACCGTTTGGCTCGGAGCTCGGTCGGCGTCGAAGCGAACACCTCCCTGATCGTGTCGTTGAACTGTCGGATGCTCTCGAAGCCGGCGGCGAACGCGACGTCGGCGAATCCCAGATCGGTCGTCTCGATGAGGACACGGGCAGCGCGAGCCCGACGAGCGCGGGCCAAGCCGAGCGCAGTCGTGCCGAGGGACGCAGTCAGGAGGCGGTGGAGATGACGGGAGCTCACGGCGAGCGAACCAGCGAGGCCCTCGACCCCGATCCGGTCGACAACGCCGTCGTCGATCGCCCGGATGGCGCGGGCGACCAGATCGTCACGCCAGTTCCACTCCGGAGACCCCGGCGTCGCGTCGGGAGCGCATCGCTTGCAGGCCCGGAACCCGGCATGCTGTGCCGCGGCCGAGGTCGAGAAGAACCGCATGTTCTTCCGCTTCGGACGGACCGGAGTGGGGCAGCTGGGACGGCAGTAGATACCTGTCGAGGTGACACCGACCGTGACCACTCCGTCAAAGCGGGGATCGCGGCTCTCGACGGCGTCCATCCAGGCGTCGGTTCCGTCGTAGAGGGTGTCCATGCAGACAAGTGTGCCAGACGATCGCCCGACTACCTGGCGGTTTTCGGACGTCTCAGTTTCGATCCCAACCCGAGGCTATGACCCCCGATTCTGTGGGGTCCAAACCCGAGGTTTGGGGCCCCCATTCCCGGGGGTCATGGCCTCGGGTTGGAGTGAACAGGTCAGTCGCGGAGCACGTCGACGTCGTGGGGGTGGGACTCGCGAAGGCCGGCACCGGTGATCTTGGTGAGTCGAGTACGAGTCCGCAGATCCTCGATCGACGCCGCACCCGCGTACCCCATACCCGAACGGAGCCCACCGACCAGTTGACCAATCAGCTCCGACAGCGGCCCCGCATATCGCACCCGTGCTTCCACACCCTCAGCGACGTGCTTGGCCTCGGTCTTCTGGGCCGACCCGTAGCGGTCCGCCGCACGACCGCGCATCGCTCCGGCCGAACCCATTCCTCGATACGTCTTCCACATCGCACCGTCGACCAGTTCGAGCTCGCCGGGGGCCTCGTCGCAACCGGCGAGCGCATTGCCCAGCATGACGGCGTCGGCTCCGGCAACGAACGCCTTGACGATGTCGCCGCTGTTGACCACGCCTCCGTCTGCGATGATCGGTACGCGCTCGCCCCGCTGGTTTCTCAGGGAACTGGCAGCGGCGGCACACTCGAAGATGGCGCTCATCTGGGGCATCCCGGCCCCGGCCACGATGCGCGTCGTGCAGATCGATCCGGCGCCGACGCCGACCTTGATCACGTCGGAGCCGGCCTCGACCAGCGCCTCAACTCCTTCACGGGTCACGACGTTGCCGCCGACGACCGTGACCTCTGGCCACCCCTTCTTGATCGTGCGAACCGCCTCGACCACACCGCGGGTGTGACCGTGCGCCGTGTCAATGACGATCACGTCGACGCCGGCAGCAGCCAATGCCTCGGTTCGTTCCGCCGTGTCGGTGACACCGACGGCGGCGCCGACTCTGAGCCGACCGGCATCGTCGAGGCTGGCGTTCGGTTTCTCGACCCGCTTCCGCAGGTCCTTCACCGTGATCAGCCCCTGGAGTACGCCGTCATCGTCGACCAAGGGAAGCTTTTCGATGCGGTACTTGTGCAGGACGGCGATGGCATCGTCGAGCGTCGTGCCGACCGGTGCAGTGACGAGCGGATCGCTGGTCATGAACTCGGTGACGAGTTTGTGGTCGTCGGCCGACGTGCAGAAGCGGACGTCACGGTTGGTCAGGATGCCGACCAATCGCCCCTGCGGATCACAGATCGGCACGCCGCTGATCTTGTGGTGGGCCATCATGTTCTCGGCCTCTGCCAGGGTCGCCGAGGGCGGCAGGCTCACCGGATGGTTGATCATCCCTGCCTGAGCTCGCTTTACACGATCGACCTCGGCGGCCTGGGCCTCGACCGACAGGTTGCGATGCAACACGCCGATTCCGCCTTCTCGGGCGAGAGCGATACACAGCGGTGCCTCGCTCACGGTGTCCATCGCTGCGGACAGCAGCGGCGTGTGCAGCGTGATCCCATCAAGCACGGTGGTGGTCGACACTTCGTGTGGCAACACTTCACTCCATCCAGGAACGACCAGGAGGTCGTCGAAGGTGAGCGACTCGAAGTGACCGAAGAGCTCGGCGTTTGGATTCGTCATGACAGTCCTGTGGTTGCGGCGGGCAGTGAGGTCTCGGATCCGATCGATTCGAGTACCGAGGCGATGGCCTCGATGAAGAGCTCGTGTTCGGTGCTGTGCATTCTCGCCTCGAAGGTCTCGAGGGTGTCGTCGGGAGCGAAAGGAACCGCCCGTTCGGCAATGACGGGTCCGTCGTCGACACCCTCGTTCGGCACCCAGTGCACCATCACACCTGACGCCGCAATCGTCCCCTGAGTCCATGCCTCGAACGCTCGCTCGATGGCATTCAATCCAGGGAATGCTCCCGGCAGCGCCGGATGAATGTTGATCACCGGAAGGCGCCGCAGGAAGCCGTTGGTGAGCAGCCGCATCCAGCCGGCCAGCACCACGAGATCCGGTTCGGCATCGGCAACAACGTGACTCAACACGCCGTCGTAGATCGCCCGGCTCCTGCCGTCGACCGGCACGTGATGCGCCTCGATTCCGGCTCGGCGAGCTCGTTCGAGTCCGAACGCGTCCGCCCGATTCGACACGACGGCAACGACCTCGGCGTCGATCGAGCCGGCGACGCATGCATCCAGGATCGCCTGGAGATTGGTCCCGCCGCCGGAGACCATGACGACGAGGCGGGCGGTCATGTGAGCTCGACGCCCTCGGTTGCGGTCACCGACCCGACCACCCACGTGGTTTCAGGCACCGCGGCTCTGAAGGCCTCGACCGAGTCGGGGGCGACGACCGCGACGATGCCGATACCCATGTTCCAGATTCGGTGAGCCTCCTCCGAGTCGATGCCCGCTGCTTCCTGCAGCCACTGGAACAGCGGAGGCGTGTCCCAGGTCGAGGTGTCGACCGTGGCACCCAGGCCGGGCGGCAGGCAACGAGGAATGTTGTCCTGGAAGCCGCCACCGGTGAGATGGGCCAACGCCTTCACCAAACCGCCGTCGAGGGCTGCCGCCAGCGGGGCGAGATAGGACCGGTGGGGAGCGAGCAGGGCCTCTCCGAGAGGGATGTCGGATCCCGGCACCGGTCGGTCGTAGCCATACGCGGCGCCGAGCTTTCTTGCCAACGAGTAACCGTTCGTGTGCAGCCCGCTCGACGCGAGGCCCACGAGGACATCACCAGCGGCGATGTCGGACGACGGCAAGAGATTGCTCCGATCGACCGCACCGACCATCGTGCCGGCAACGTCAACGCCGTCTGGCGTGATGAGACCTGGCACCTCGGCCGTCTCTCCTCCGAGCAACACACAACCGTTCGCTTTGCAGGCGGTCGCCATCGAACGCACGACGGCTCCAACGATGTCGGGGTCGAGCCGGCCGGCGCTGATCGTGTCGAGCATGAAGAGAGGCTTGGCCCCCTGCACCAGCACGTCATTGACGCCGTGGTTGACGATGTCGGCACCGATGCCATCCCACATCCCGAGCTCGGCAGCGAGCACGGTCTTGGTACCGCAGGTGTCGGTGGAGCTGACCAGCAGCGGCTGCTTCATATCGAGGCCGGCGAGGTCGAACACACCGCCGAAGCTGCCGACCCCCGCCACCACGGCGTCGGTGTGGGTCTCCTTGACCGCTTCTGCGATCTGCTCGATCGCTCGGTCACCGGCATCGAAGCTGACACCAGCAGCGGCATAGGCATCGGTTGCGGACATCAGCGGGCTCCAGAGGTTTCGGTGCTGCGGGTGAGATCGACGGCCGGGCCATCGACTGCTGTCGCGACAGCCTGCTGTCTGTCGACGTGACGCCACGCGATGTCAGGACGAGCGAACAGACGAGGTTCGGCGGTGGTGATGGTGTCGACCATCTCGTACGCATGGTCGAGAGCCGAGGCCAGCTCGGATCCGGTAGCGACGACGTTGAGGACGCGTCCACCGGACGACACGAGTGCGCCGTCGGCGTCGACCGTCGTTCCGGCATGGATCACATGCACGTCAGACGAGTCGCCGACCGAAGGAATCGGAATGCCCTTCACGACCGGCCCCGGGTAGCCCTCTGCGGCGACCACGACGGTCACGGCGCTCAGGGGCTTGATGTCGAGATCGATGTCGCCGAGCGATTGGTCCGTGCATGCCGTCAGCACGTCGAGGATGTCGGCGCCAACCAGTGGCAACAGCACCTGAGCCTCGGGATCACCGAAGCGGCAGTTGTACTCGATCAGACGTGGGCCGTCGTCGGTGAGCATGAGGCCCGCGTAGAGCATGCCGACATAGGGATTGGCCTCGGCAGCCATCCCGTCGACCGTGGCCTGCAAGAATTGCTTGCGATACGCCTCGATGTCCTCGGCCGACACGCCGGGCACCGGTGCAAAGGCCCCCATGCCGCCAGTGTTCGGACCCGTGTCGCCGGCCCCGACCCGTTTGTGGTCCTGCGCCGGAGGCAACGTCTTTGCGACGACACCATCGCTGAATCCGATGAGCGACAGCTCTGGTCCGCTGAGCCGCTCCTCGAGCACGACCCGCAAGCCGGCGCCTCCCAAGATGCCACCTTCGAGCATCGCTCGGATCGCCTCTTCGGTCTCGGCTCGATTCTCCGGGATGACGACGCCCTTGCCCGCGGCGAGGCCGTCCGCTTTCACCACGACGGGCACACCGATCTCGTCGAGCCACGCAATGGCATCATCCGGGTCGGTGAAGCTGGCCACTCGAGGGCCGGGAATGCCATGGCGGGCCGCGAATTCGCGAGTGAACGCCTTCGAACCCTCGAGCCTGGCGGCCCGGGCGCTCGGCCCGAAGCATTTCACGCCGGCAACACCGAGCGCATCGGCGAGTCCCGCCACCAGCGGGACCTCCGGGCCGACAACGACCAGATCGATGTCGTGTTCGATGCAGTGAGCGACGACGGCGTCGTGATCATCGACGTCCAGCGCAACGTTGTTGGCCGCCGTACCGGGATTGCCAGGAGCTACCTGCAGCAGCCCGAGTTGTGGTGACTCGAGCATGGATCGGGCCAACGCGTGTTCGCGTCCACCAGAGCCAACCAACAAGACCCGAATACCGCTGTTCCCAGACGACGCTCCGCTCATCCCAGTACCCCGTCGAACCGCTTCTTCGTGTTCAGCAACGTCAACTGCACCGGCACCGGATAGTCACCGGTGAAACACGCATTGCAGTACCCGTCATCACGCCCGAGCGCCTTCATCATGCGATCGACCGACAAGAAGCCGAGGCTGTCGGCGCCGA
>CBESNA010000024.1:0-56096 GCA_965530755.1 uncultured Acidimicrobiia bacterium
GGCTGCTCACCCTGCTCGTGGTGTTGTACGACCGTTTCCGGGCGCTACGTCTCGAAAGCGTTTCGCGTCGCGTTGCGTCTGTCAGTTGCTGAACTCGCCGACCGACGTGGGATCGTCTTTCGATTCTGTGGTCGCGGTTGATTTGGATCATGCGGAGAGCGGCCACGAACACCAAGGCGCCCGGACCGCTTTCGTTTCTGGCGAACAGCGGTCACGTGTTGTGGGCCCTGCTCGAAGGCCTGGTTGGCGGCTTCCTTCGCCCTGTCGAGAACGCTCATGGTGGTGCTCCCTTTGTTGGTCTCATTGCCAGGACGGTGATGCGGAACGGGGCGGGTCCAAAGATGGCGACCTCATCGAGTCTCGGGGCCGACTGATCTTGCCCAGAAGGCGACGCAGGAAGCTCGGCCGTGCCGGGGTGGCATCAAAGGGTGGGTACGCGTCGCGCGGGATGGCCCGCAGCGCTGTTGTGATGATCTCGAGTCCCCGCTGGTAGGCAAAGTCGTCGGATGGTCGGCTCGCCATTCGTTGCACGTGTGTGGTGTAGGCCGAGGCCATGTGGCTTCGGTTGTGATTGGATTGCTCGACAAGTGTCTGAGCGGCTTCGGTGACGTCTATGTCTCCGGCGGCCAGGTCGAGCGCTGCATCGCTGAGAACTTCTGCTGGAGATGCAGCCGGCCACAGGGTTTGAGTCCTTGGGCGGAACGCTTGATCGGTCGTCACGGGGAACCTTCGCTTTCGGTCGAGTTGGTCTTGTCTTCACAATAGGAATCGAGCCCTCCTTCGCCGATGGGACATGTGGACGTGTATGCGCGGCTCAGCTGTCGGTAGTTCACACACCGTGTTTGCGTCGATGCAGCCGCCGGTCCCGGCGGACGCTGATCAGCGAGGCCATCGACGCTGAAGACTGAGCGATACTTGGCTTCATGAACACAGCACTGGTCACGACAGAACGACGCGATGGGGTGCTGATCTGCCACCTCGATGATGGCAAGGCCAACGCCCTGTCCAGCCCCATGATCGAGGCAATCACCGCAGCGATCGACGAGGCCGAAGCTGCAAACGACGTTCACGCAGTGGTACTGCACGGCCGCGAGGGCAAGTTCTCCGCTGGCTTCGACCTGTCGGTGATGCTCGGTGATGACGGCCCGGCCATCACGGCGCTCGTCGCCAACGGCGGCGAGTTGGTTCGCAAGATCTACGCTGCGGGGATTCCCGTGGTCGCTGCCTGCACCGGGCACGCACTGGCCGCCGGTGCACTGATTCTCCTGGGTTGCGACGTGCGCATCGGCTCCGATCGGCCATGCAAGATCGGCCTCAACGAGGTGGCGATCGGCATGACGTTGCCCGACTGGGGCCTGACGCTCGCTGCCGAGCGCCTCAGCAAGCGACACCTACAACGGGTGATTCCGACAGCGCGCATCACTGACGGTGCGGGTGCAGTCGACGTTGGCTATCTCGACGAGGTCGTCGCGGACTCCGATGTGCTCGAGGCTGCCGTTGCCCAGGCAGCCGAGTTCGCTGGGTTGAGCGCCAAGGCATACGCCGTGACCGTGCAGAAGATGCGCGGTGACACGGTGGCGAAGATGGCGGGAGAGATCGCTGCTGACCGTGCCGCAGGAATCGGCGCTCCCCTCGACTCCGGCAGGTCCTGACATGACGAAGGGCGTATGTGACGGAGCGTCGGGGGCAGCGCAGTTCGGGTTCTTTGACGAGGCGGTTGGCCCGATCGATCCTGATGACTATGAGCTTCGAAGTCCGATGGGGAGGGTGCTCGACGACGAGGAGCGGCGCAACGAGTTCAGGCAGTTCCAGTTCCTTGGAACGATCTCCGAGTCAGTGGTCATCGGTTGCGCCCTGACCCGGACAAAAAAGTTGAACTCCGCCTTTGCCTACCTCTATCGACCGTCAGATCAGGCATTCCACGAGATCCGCCTTCGGGGTGCTCGGGGCCAAGCAGTTGCTATGACCCTCGACCCCGACAATGGCGTGAGTGAGTTGAGTAGCGAAGACGGCTTGTTGAGGATCGAGGCGCTGCCTTCTGGATCGAAGCGTCTGCGCATCGGGGCGCCTGACGTTGAGGTCGACCTCGAGATCCAAGAGGCCGGTTTCGAGACACGGCGCCTCTGTAGTGCTGCGGGGCCAACCGGGTGGGCTTACGCCCAGAAGGTTGCGGGCGTGCCGGCAACAGGAACCGTCCGCTCGCCCGTCGGTGATTTCAATCTCGAAAGAGTCGGAGCGTGCGGGCATCACGACTACACCTCCGGGTTCATGCGGCCCGAGACGTGGTGGAACTGGGCATGCGTCTCCGGACGCGACGACGACGGACGTCTCATCGGAGTGAACGTCTCGAGAGGCGTCAACGAGACCTCCTACAGCGAGAACCGTTTCTGGGTCGACGGCGTCCGGACGCCGCTTGGTGGCGTGCACTTCGAGTTCGAGTCGGACGCGTTGGAAGGACCGTGGCACATGGCTGAGACAACCGGTCCGACTCAGATCGCCTTCGCTCCCGCTCACGGCTATCACGCAACGGGTGAACGCGGCGAGATGGCCACGAACTTCCATCAGCTGTTCGGCACGTTCTCTGGCGAGCTCGCCTCGGCGACCGGTGAGCGAGTCGTCGTTCGCGACATTCCTGGCTTCGCTGAGACCCAGTACGTCCGTTGGTAGCAGCTGCGATGGGTCAGCGGGGTCTCACCCCATCCTCACTCGGAATACCAATGACAGCGCCGTCTGCGTTCACGAACGGAGAATCGTTGTGATCTCGAAAGGGCGCACGCCCAGAGTCTCCTCGCAGGTCTCGCCGCAGGCAACGTCGAGTCGGTCAGGCATCGACGATTAGCATCGCGCTGGTCGCTGAAAGCACAGGGTTGCAGAAGGAGTGCTCGATGAGATTGACGCCCGCAGATTTGCTCGACGTGTTTGTCCCGCGAGCCATCGATGCCGGGATGAGCGACGAAGATGCCAGGAGAGTGGCGGGGCTGAGCCCGGCCAATCTCGATGCGGTAGCCGACGACCTCGCCGTCGGGGAGGCGGTTCTCAGTGTTCCCATTTGAACGACTTGAAAACCGTTGTACCAGCGATGGTACCGGGGGTTCGAATCCCCCTCTCTCCGCCACAAAACCCCTGGTCAAAGAGCCGTAAGGCCACGACCAACAGGGGATCGAATGCCATGGGCTGGGAACCCCCGGGACTCGATGGATGCCATGCGGCGAGAGGGCGCGAAGTGCCGATCTGGGGTGGGTCCTGACACGAAGTCATGGGGTCGATATGGGCGCTCGCGTCCAGTTCCGGTTGGGTCAGAGTTCACTGACCGCGGACACGAGTTGGTCGACCGCTCGTTCGATCGTCGCGTTGCTGGACGCGATTGTCATTCGGGCAAAGCCGGCGCCTTCGCGGCCGAACCAGTGGCCGGGGCTGAGCGCGACGCCCGCGGCCGTGGCGAGCCATGAGGGAAGCTCCGCCACATCGATGCCCAGCGCGGTCAGATCCAGCCATGCGAGGTATGTGCCTTCGGGTGCGATGAGCCTGATCTTGTCGGGCAGTCCATCGGCGAGCAGCGCCACGTTTGCTGAAACGAGTGAGATGAATTCATCGACCCACGCGGCGCCGTCGCGATACGCGGTCTCGAACGCTGCCAACGCGAACACGTTGTTGCGGGTCAGGTGGAATTGCGAGCTTCTTGTTCGGAAACGATCCGCAGCCTCATCGTTGTCGGTGATGATGAGCGTGTCGCATACCCCCGCAAGACCAAAGGTCTTGATCGGTCCATGCGTCGCAGCCCACCGAACGCCGCTCTCGGCAGCGGCCTTCGCGAACGGTGTGAAACGATTCGGAGGGAGCGCAAGATCGGCATGTATCTCATCAGCGAGCACGAAAACGTCGTGGTCAGCGCAGATGGTTGCGACTGCGGTCAGTTCGTCTCTTGTCCAGACCCGGCCGACCGGGTTGTGCGGATTGCACAGAATGAGAAGTTTGTTGGCTGGGTCTGCGGCCTTGGCCGCCAAGTCATCGAAGTCCATCTCGTAGCGCCCGCAAGACAAGACCAGAGGGTTTCGCGTCGCAGTCCGTCCATTGTGAGAGACGATGGTTTTGAAGTCGGTGAACACTGGGGGCTGGATGATCACACCATCACCTGGCTCGGTGAGTTCGTCGATCAGGACTCCGATCGACGTTCCGACACTCGGACTCACGCTCGTGATGAAGTCGGTGCAGTCCCAGCCGTGACGGCTCAACGCCCAACCCTGGAACGCCTCGATGACAGCATCCGGGCGCGTCTCATAGCCGTACCAGGGATTCGCAGCGCGCGCGGCGAGGGCGTCGACGACGCAGGCAGCGAGATCAACATTCGGCTCTGCGATCCACAAAGGTAAAACCGAAGAGCTTCCGAAATGGTGAATGAGCGTTTCAGCGTCTGAGCCTTGCCTCCGCTCTCCGGCGTTGTGCTCGTTGTCGGCCGCTCCGCCCATGGTTCACCTCGCCCCCCGTTTGATGAGCGTAGGCCCGAAGGCGAGCCGAGCTTTGCGGAGTCCTCCGTTCTGGCCTGAGGACGAGCGGGATCAATCCCGCCGGATGGGACCGAAGTGGATCAGCCGTGAGCGACGTCTGCGTAGTGGCGGGCTGCGACGTCGGGGTGTGAACGTAGACGGACCTTGAGGTTGTTTTCTCCAAAGAGCGTGTGGATTGGTTCGCCCTTGAGGTCGATTGTCTCTGGGCGGGCCCGGGCGGCGAGCTCGGGTGGGAGTTCGAGGGGTTCGAAGCTCGATTCGAACGCTGGATTGAAGAAGAGCACCAGAGAGATGCGATCCGCGTCACCCGATGGGCTTACGACGCGATGCGGCGTTGCCCGGAGGTAGCCGTTGGTGGCGGTTTGCATCATGGCGCCGAGGTTCATGACGTACGCACCCGGGAGCGGTTCGACGAGGGTCATCTTGTCGTCTATTCCGACCTCGAGCCCAGCGACATCCCGTTGGAGGATGAAGGTCAGGAGTCCTGAGTCGTGGTGAAGTCCGACTCCCTGGTTCGATGCCGGATTGCCGGCTGGGTAGCGGATGATCTTTGCGTGGAGGTCGTGCGTCGGGATGAAGGCTCCGTCGAAGTGGTTGGGTTGCTGTCCAAGCCCTACCGCGACAGCCCTCAGCACGTTGACGCCGAGGGCATGCATGGCATTCAGCCACTCCAGGGCGACCGGTCCGAGGTCGGGCAGGCTCGGGGGCCACTGGTTCGGACCGCGCAGCCGGAGCCAGGCCGGTCCGTCGTGACCTTCGGAAGGTGCTTCCTGTTCGGGCCCGAAGTCGAGTTGTTCCCGCCAGTCGGCCTCGCCGCGTGTGCGCTCGTCCCCGATGCTCGTGTAGCCGCGGAACGCTGCGCTCTTCGCCAGCGCCAGAGCTTCACGTTCTTCGATCGGAAGAGCCAAAAATCGCACTGCTTGGTCCAGAAGTTTGTGCTCGAGATCTGAAGGGATCCCGTGTCCGACGATGTGGGCGAACCCGATGTCGTGGCACGCCGAGCGCAGCTCGCTCACGAATTGATCCGCCGCTTGCGACGCAGGGTCGTCGAGGAATGGCTCGATGTCGAGCACTGGGAGTTCATTCACGATCAGGGGCCTTCGTTCGAGTGTTGAAGGAGAGGAGACTGGCGGGAGTACTTGCGACGCTCGGCGACTCGCCACTGCCCAGCGGGTGACCGTCTCAGACGGTCTGGAACCGGCGAGCGATCTGCTTGTGTTGGGTCAGCCGAGCGTCGAGCTGGTCTGACACGAGTCGCCCTTCGTCCACCACGGGAATGCCATTGACGATGGTGCACCATGCTGCGGTCGGGCCGCATCGCAGCCAACCCTCGATCGGGTTGTCGAGCACGCCGGCGAACGTGGGTCCGACGAGTTTCCAGATGGCGATGTCCGCGACGGCGCCGACCGAGAGTTCACCGAGCTCGCCGGCCCGGCCGAGACATCGCGCACCTCCCCGTGTCGCAAACTCGAGCGCAAGGCGAGCGGTCATCGCTTCGGCCCCTGCGGTCAGCTTTCCTTGGAGCATCGCCAGGCGGGTCTCCTGCCAGATCGAGCCAGAGTCGGCAGACGATGAACCGTCGCAACCGATCCCAACCGGACAGCCGGCATCGTGCAGTGCCACCGATGGAGCAATCCCCGAGGACAGGATCATGTTCGAGCTCGGGCAGTGGGCGATACCGACTCCGGCGGCTCCGAGACGGGCGACTTCGGCGGGGTCCGGCCGAACAACATGTGCGCCCCATGTCCGGTCTGTCATCCAGCCGACGTCTTCGTAGAGGTCGACCGGGCGCATGCCGAACGTGGCGAGCGCGAACGCGTCGTCCTCGGCGTTCTCCGCCAGGTGAGTGTGAAGGCGCACATCGAGCCGCTCCGCCAGTTCAGCCGTGCGTCGCATCAGCTCCGGCGTGACCGTGAAGGGACTACATGGTGCGAGAGCGATCTGGACCATCGAACCGCGGGTCGAGTCGTGCCAGCGTTGAACGTGGCGCTCCGACTCGGCCAGGATGTCTTCCTCGTCGCGCACAGCATCGTCAGGCGGGAGCCCGCCATCTTTCACCGACAGACTCATCGAGCCGTAGGTCGGGTGATACCGCATCCCAAGATCGCGTGCGGCTGCGATCTCGGCCGACAGCAGATCACCCGCCCGAGGCGGGTGGAGGTAGTGGTGATTGCTGGACGTGGTGCAGCCCGACAGGGCGAGCTCGGCCAGCCCGACCCAGGTCGCAGAGAACTGTGATTCCTCGTCGATGTTGGTCGTCCACGTCGGGTAGAGCGATTGCAGCCAACCGAAGAGCGAGCGTCCGGTCATCGGCTCCCACGCCCGAGTGAGGTTCTGGAAGAGGTGGTGGTGGGTGTTGATGAGGCCGGGGGTGACCAGGCAGTCAACCGCCGAGATGCGACGGGCCGATTCTGGAGGAGTCTCGCCCGCGCTGCCGATGGCACTGATGAACCCGTCGGTGACGGCGATCCATCCGTCAGGAATCTCGCGCCGGTCGGTATCGACGGTGGCGATCATCTGGGCGTTTTCAACGACCAGGTCGACGGGCGTGTCGCTCTCGAGGTGCATCGCTGGACACCCTAGTTGGGGGTTAGGTTGGCCCTCGGCCACTGAAAAAGGCCGAACCCGAGGTTCAGGCCCCCGCTTTTGGGGGCCACAAACCTCGGGTTTGGGGCATCAGTGTGTTCTGAGCCTTGGGGTTCAGGGAGCCTCGGGGCTCGGCGGGGTCAGTAGAAGCGGCGGCCGCCGAGAGCGTTGCCGGTGGCGCCCAACACTGCGAGCACCACGCCGACGACAGCAAGAATGGCGCCGAGGGTGTAGAGGATGCCGATACCGGTGAGGGCACCGACGATGACGAGTAGAACTCCGGTGATGATCATGTCGGACGTCCTGCCCCGGAACGGCCGGCTCAAACCATCGAGCTCGAACAATCGAGTTCAGATCGGCGGGTGTTCAGCGAGGGGTCGCCGACGTCGGCACGCTGTCGCCGTCGAACATCAACGCCATGCCTGTCATTCGGGCCAACCGGCCGACACGGCCCTCAGCAGATCGAAGCTGCTGAGCAATCCGACGGTTCCTTTGCTGTTCTCCACGATCAGGTGGTGGACCGCGTTTGCGAGCATCTCGTCGGCGGCTTCGCTGAGCGTGGCTTCGGGAGAGATCCGACAGACCGGTGCGCTCATGGCGGCGCCGACGAGCTCACTGCCGGGCCAGTCGTCCGAAAGGTCGGCGGTTGTGAGTATGCCCACCACGACATCACCCTCGGTGACGGGGAGCGCATGGAAACCGAGCGACAGGACGAGATCACGAGCATTGTCGATCGAGTCCTCGGCTCGGATGGTGATCAGGTCGTCGGTCATCAGGTCGGCGACGATGCGAGCGGGGCTGCTGTGATTCGTCATGGGGACCACTTGAGTCCGTCGCAGCTCGACTGCCAAGGGTCTGAGGTCCCGACGTCGCACCCCCGATCGGCGGCGCACCCGATGTGGGTCTTCCCCGATTCGTCCGATCGGGGGCGCATTCACGATGGATGTATGGCGATCCAGATGACCGAGACGATGACCGCAACCGCAACCGCCGTTCGAGTGACCCGCAAGGGCTGGCATGACGATCCTCGAGGCGATCACAAGCTCCGCTTCCACGACGGCGCCACCTGGACAGAACACACCACGCACTTCGGACCGGTTCCCTGCATCGGTTGCCGCTGAACTCCCGATGATTCGACCGAGAAACCCTCTCGACAACCGCTGATGAACACGTCAGAATCATGACGAACATGACAGATTGTTGACGGGCGGGGAAGGCAGACATGGCCACCCCATTCACCTCGTGCCGTTCGATCGGCACCTCGTGTTGGCCGCCCCGAGGGCCAACGGTGACCACGTGGTCACCAGCGAACAGAGGGCCCTCTTGGTGCAGCACTACCACCTCAATTGATGGCTGCTGTCACTCATCCGCCGTCGTCCGAGCCTACCGACCCGCACGGGGTCGGTAGGCTCTGGCGATGGCCGAGTACACGTCTCCCGAGCACCACCCGGCATTCGAGGAGTACTGCGAGACGATTTTTGAATTGAACGAGGACGGCCAACGGGTGATTCAGGCCCGGATCGCCGAGCGGCTCTCGGTATCCCGGCCCGCCGTTTCCGAGATGGTCCGCAGGCTCGTCGACGACGGCTTGGTCACGGTCACCAAGAACGAGATCAGTCTCACGGTTGCTGGTCGCGAGCTCGCCACCACGATGGTGCGACGACACCGTCTGGCTGAGCGCTTCCTCACCGACATGCTCGGTCTCTCGTGGGCCGAAGCGCATCACGAAGCAGGTAAATGGGAACACGTGATCAGTCCGGCCGTCGAGCTGGCCATCGTGGCGAAGCTCGACGATCCGACCACCTGCCCGCACGGGAATCCGATTCCCGGGTCCGGTTACGTCGAACGCGAGTTGGTGGCACTGTCGTCTCTGGAGCCGGGTGTCACAGCGGTCATCACCCGGATCCCCGAAGAGCTCGAGTTCACCCCAGGGCTTCTCGAGTTCCTCGAGGCCAACTCGATCATTCCAGGCGCCGAGGCCACGATCATCGCGATGTCGCCGGACGGCACCACGACCATCGAGGTCGGCGGTTCGATCGTCGGAGTCAGTTCGTTCACCTCCGAACGGATGCTCGTCGCGGCACTCGACTCGGCCCGCGCCTGACCATCGCCCCTGGCGTCCCTCGACGCCGAGAGGCGTGGAGACTCAGACGCCTGTGTTCTGAGCCGACCCGGTCTTCTTGGTGCCGTCGTAGTTCATGATGAGGCAGAGCACTTCACGGTCGTCGAGCTGTTCCCAGCTCTCGGCCGATGGCGACAGCGAGCTGATCTCGTAGACCGACGTCTCGTAGTCCTTGCCGACGAAGCCGGTGAAGGCGTTGTAGCAGGCATCGCCCGCGATCTCGCCGGTTGCATCGTCGCCCGGATACGAGCCACTCGTGTCCGGGATGTTGAAGGCGTAATACACCTCGACGTCATGCGGCGACGTGCAGGGCACGCCGTCCATCGACTCGATCAAGCCGGTCGTGGCACCGTTGAGGCAGTCGCCGAGCTGGATGCGAAATGCTCCAACCTCGCCGGCCTCCACGATGTTGCCGGAGTCGTCACGTGTGGTTTCGTCTTGGCCTCCGAGGCCGGTGTAGCCGAGGCCCACCAGTCCGAGTCCAGCAACTGCTCCACCAACTAATCTTCCAATTCCCATGCCAAGATGTTTCGGCGCCCATTCGAGGTCGCTTGAGAAAAGAAAGGGGCGCCGACGGCTCAGGGGAACGGCCAACCATTCTCACGGCAGCCGGCCAACGACTTCGTCTGCTGCTGCATGACCGGAGCCAGTTGCCCGGAACCGGGGCACGACCGGTGACCATGACCGAGGTAGTGACCCATTTCGTGATTGATCAGATACGCCCGATATTCCGACAATGGTGCAGTCCAGAAAGTGGTGGCACCCGCCCAGCGGTTGCTGTTCAGGTTGAGCGATCGGCCACTCCGACACGACAATGTTCCGCCGGTCCGCAGCGGTCGACAGCGGGCATCGACCGTTGCCGGACTGGCAATACGGATCCGCACGTCGGCAACGTCGGAATCGACGAGGCGGAAGCGGATCGAGCCGGTGGCCGTCCAACTCCGGCTGTCGCCGAGGATGGCAACGATCTCGGTAGCAGCATCGACCTGGGACCAATCGAGCAGTGGCTCGATCTCGACCGAGAATGTGATGATCGGCCCCGCGGTGCCAACCGGACGGGTGAGTGGCGGGCCGTCCGGCGCATCGGCCTCGCCGGGAAACTGGTGGGTGGCGACGAACTCGGAACTGTCGGCGAAGTGTCGGATGACGTTGAGACGGGGGAGACGGCCCGAGGTGAGCGCCTCGACCCAGAACTCAAAGCCCTGTCGATCGGGCGATCGATCCAGCACGTTCTCGTACAACGCGGTGACGAAGGCCTCGATGCCGGCGTCGCCGTAACGAGCGATGAACTCGGGTGAGTGGGTCATGTGATCCGCGATGGTGGCGATCTCGTCGCCGTCGTTGTAGCGACCGATCCAGTACCTGGCTCCGCCGAGATCAGGTGCACGATCGAAGATCGCGTAGTAAAGCCGCAGCACGTCGGCATGTGGTTGACGGAAGTCGTCTGCGAGCGTGATCTCGTCGATCGGAGACGCCGCTGATGCTTGACGCGGCACGGCGAGAAGGGCACCGCCAATGAGGGACAGCATCAGCGCAACGCCCAGTCGACCGAAGTGACCCCCAGTGCGGTTGTTCACTCAGCGTCCCACTGTTCCCAATGCGCATAGGAGTCGACGGCGACGCGAGCGCTGGCGATCTGAGGTGGAGGTTTCTCGCCTGGCTGTGGCCAACCGAGGGTGACGATCATCGACGGGTCGACGTCATCTGGGATGCCGAGCACGGACCGGGCGACCTCGGGTCGATGGATCGTGACCGGACAACTGCCGAGGCCCTGGGCAAAGGCAGCGACCATCAGATTCTGGGAATGGCGACCGACGTCGAACATTGCTCGGGGTCCGGCATCAGCAGACACAGTGACCACGACCACCACCGGCGCTCCACCGATCCAGGACGCGAAGTCGCCGCTGTCCTGGAGCGCCACCTTCTTCTCGGTGCCGGTCACCACCACCATCCGCACCGGCTGCACGTTCTTCGCTGAACCGGCCATACGGGCGGTGTCCATCAGCTGGGTGATCAACGCGGCCGGGACAGCGACGCCGGTGTAGGTCCGCGTGTCGCGTTTGTTGCGCAGGGCCGAGGTTGCGTCGATCGGAGGGGTCGTCATCGACCGAGTATGGCATCAGACGTTCGGATGACCCGGTTGTCGACCTTTGCCCGATCACAGCCGATGTCGGCCGGATGAGGATCGTTCTCATGATCAACCATCAGCACGTCTCCCGCCGAGGCCTCCTCGTGTTCGCCACCCTGCTGGCCGGACTGGCCGCCGGCTTCTTCTACACCTACGAAGCTTCCGTCACCCTCGGTCTGGCCGAGGTCGGCGACGTTGCGTACGTCGAGACCTTCCGCGCCATCAACGACACCATCCGCAATCCCGTCTTCGGGACCGTGTTCTTCGGATCCATGCCCGCCCTCGCCCTGGCGGCCATCGCCAACTGGCGAGCGAGCACGTCGGTCAGACGAGTCATGCTGGTCGTCGCTCCGCTGCTCTATTTCGCGACGATGGCCATCACCTTCGTTGGCAACGTGCCCCTCAACGACGGACTGGCGAAGATCGAACCGGGGTCGGCGGCCATCGCCGGCGTCGCGAGGGCCGACTTCGAGACTGACTGGAACCGGCTGAATCTCATCAGGACGATCACCGCGGTCGGCAGCTTCGGGGCCATCGCTGGTGCTCTCGCAATGGGAGAACGGCGCCGCTTCGACGTTCACGTCGATGGGTTCGGATCCGGTCTGAGCCAGACTGTCTGATCGTGGCCGCCTCGTTCTTCGCCGATCTCGGATCCGGTTCTCCCCGGCGAGTGGTGACAGCCGCCGACATCGCTCTCAGTGGCGGGCTGGCGGTCGTGGCCGTCCTGTCCGGCTTGTACGTCGACGGCAGCCGCCCGGACACCTTGGAACCGACGCAATGGTGGCACTGGGTATTGCTGGTGTTGCCGCCGCTGCTCGTGGTGCTGCGACGCCTCGATCCGATCGCGGTTCCCATCGTTGCTGCCGTGGCGCAGAGCATCATCTGGGTCATCGGTCTGCCTGATGTCCTGCTGCCGATGTTGGTGATCCTGTACTCGGCCGCCGCCGATGGCGGTCAACGAGGGGCCCGCCTGGCGGTCGCCGTCACTGCGACTCTCACGCTCGTCACCTCGGTCGGTGTGGCCGCGACAGACGAGGTGACGCCCTACCTGGTTCCGCTCGTGGCACTCACCTGCATCACGGCCATCGCACTCGGCGTCAATGCTGCACGGTCGCGCATGCTCGCGGTCGAACTGGCCACCACCATCGCCGAAACCCGTCTACGCAACGAGCACGAACAGGCAGCAGAGCTGGCCGACGAGCGATCGCGGATCGCTCGTGACCTGCACGACATCATCGGTCACACGCTCTCGGTCATCGCGGTGCAGGCCGAAGCGGCACATCGCGTGGCCGACCAGAAGCCGGAGGCGGCCGGTGAAGCAGTGGCTGCCATCGCCCTGTCGGCTCGAGCTGCGCTCACCGACATTCGCCGCGTGTTGATCGGTCTCCGAACCTCCGCCGACCTGGAGCTCGCCCCTCCGCCCGACCTCGCCGCCACCCGCCAGCTGGTCGTCCGGCTGGCCGAGGCCGGGGTTGACGCCGAGGTCGACAGCGCACCGTGCGAGACCTGTCTCCCCTCGGCGCTGGTGGCTGGCAGTGCCTTCCGCATCGTGCAGGAATCCCTCACCAACGCGGTGCGGCATGGGCCGCCGGACGTGATGGTCCGTGTGGTCCTCGACTGTCAACCAACCCATCTCGACGTCATCGTGATCAGCACGCTGGCCCCCACGACGCCGGACGCCATCGATCGCCGAGGTCTCGGCCTGGCCGGCATGGCCGAGAGGGTCGACGTGTTGGGCGGAACCCTGTCGGCCAGACGCGAGGGTGCGAACTTCGTGGTGCGAGCAACGCTGCCGGTGGACGAGCCCGAGGCCGAGGTCATCACGGAGCATTCGGACGCGCGCCGACCTGACGGCGAGGTGGCTCGGTGACGACCGACGGAGGCGCCCGAGGCGGCCAAGCCGGCGAGATCCGCGTCGCCATCGCCGACGATCTCGACATGATCCGCACCGGCTTCGAGCTGATCGTCGACAACGAGACCGACATGTCCGTGGTGGCATCGGTGGGCGACGGCCTCGCCATCATCGAGGCGTGCCGGACCCGCCGCGTCGACGTGGTGCTGATGGACATTCGCATGCCGGAGATGGACGGTCTGACTGCAACCGAGCTGATCATGAGGCAGCCCGACCCGCCCCGGATCATCATCCTCACCACATTCGGTCTCGACGAATACGTCTCGGCAGCCATCCTGGCCGGTGCTTCCGGCTTCTTGCTCAAGGACGCCTCGGCCGATGCCCTCATCGGGGCGATTCGTGCCGTCGTGGTCGGTGATGTCGCCATTGCTCCTTCGCTGATCAAGGCGGTGGTTGAACAAGCCCGCTCATCGGGCCGGTCGCGGCCTCA
The DNA here is from genome assembly GCA_965530755.1 of uncultured Acidimicrobiia bacterium. Taxonomy (GTDB): domain Bacteria; phylum Actinomycetota; class Acidimicrobiia; order Acidimicrobiales; family SZUA-35; genus SZUA-35. The sequence goes on from CBESNA010000024.1 coordinate 13,684, forward strand.
TGGGACAGCGGTGCCCGGGATCGACCAGCTCACCGACCGTGAACGCGAAGTCCTCGAGCACCTGGCCGCGGGTCGGTCGAATGCCGAGATCGCCGCTGCGCTGTATCTCAGTGAGGCAACCGTCAAGACCCACCTCAGCCGCACCCTCGCCAAGCTCGGAGTCCGCGATCGGGTCCAAGCGGTGATCGCCGCTTTCGCAGCCGGCATCGCTCAACCGGACGTCCCGCCCGAATCCAACTAGCGTCGCCCGGCATGGCCATCGAGGTGACTCCATCAGGGCAAGCATGCGGAGCGACGGTCCGTGGCGTCGATCTCACTGAACCGCTTGATCAGGCGACGGTGGCCGAGATCCGAACCGCATGGCTCGAGCACCACGTGTTGTCGTTCCCCGATCAACCAATGGATGACGACGATCTCGAGCGACTCACCCTGAGCTTCGGCGGCTTCGGCGACGACCCGTTCATCGCGCCCATCAAGGGCCGTGACCACGTCATCGCCGTCGAACGTGTGGCCGACGAAACGGCGCCGCTGTTCGCCGAGAACTGGCACAGCGACTGGAGCTTCCAAGAGAGGCCCCCTGCCGGCACGTGTCTTCGTTCGTTGATCGTCCCCCCCGAGGGCGGCGACACCTGGTTCGCGGACCAGCACGCAGCGCTGGACGCGATGCCGGCATCGCTGCGGGAGCGATTGGAGGGAGCTCAGGCGATCCACTCCGCTCGAGGCGGCTACGCCCCTGATGGCACCTACGGCGACGGCGACCGAGCACGCGGCCGCAGCATGGCGATCCGGCCCTCGGCCGAGGCGATGGCGACACAACTCCATCCGATCATTCGGGCCCACCCCGAGACGGGGCAGCTCGGTGTTTTCAGCTGCCTCGGCTACATCATCGGGATCGAGGGCATGGACGATGCCGAGGCCCGTCCACTGCTGGGTGAGCTCTACGGACACCAGACGGCTGATGACTTCGTGTACCGGCACCGGTGGGAACCGAACATGCTCGTCATGTGGGACAACCGGTCGGTCCTTCACAGGGCCACGGGCGGTTATGACGGCCATCACCGCCTGCTGCACCGCACCACGATCGCCGCCGCCTGATCAGCCCTGCGCCTTCTGAGCTCAGCGACCTTCTCGGGCCGGCAACACGACGGTGTACCCGTCGAACACCTGCAGCAGCGGAGATGTCGGCAGAGGTGGAACAGCCCGTCCGTGCACCTCACTCCGGACCTCGGCGATCCAGGTGCTGTGCTGGTACTCATGATTGATCAGTGAGGTGAGGAGACCCACTCCGACCAGGCCGAGCTGATGGGGCGCGGCCACGTTCCCGGCGGCGATGTCGCCGATGCGGAATCGCACCCGATCAGCCACAGCGGATCGATAGGCCGCGAGGCGTTCGAGGTCGGGAAGCACGCCGCGATCACTCGGCGGGGTGGCCGAATCCATCAACTGGTCGAGCTCGGGGTCTGGACTGGGCTCGGCCGCAGTGAGGTTGCGCACCATGAAGTGGGCAACAGCCGGTTGGTGACCCAGATGCCATCCGATCGCGCTCGAGTGCTCGTCTGCTCGCCAGTGCACCTGATCGGTGCTCAGGTCGGTCCACAGGTCGTCGGTGTGGCCGAGTGCTCGGTCGTACTCGAGGAGGAGTTCTCGGAGCTGGCCGCTGGGTGGCGAAGAAGCGGTGGGCATGCGTCGGATCGTAGGTCCAGGTGACCTTCGGCCCTTCACCAGCGATCGGTGATGGACGACAGTCGCGATGGATCTCGGTCGTGGCTCGCACAAAGCCCACCGGCGAGGGACACTGTCCGACATCCAACGCTGGATCACCAAGGAGTGCTGATCATGCCGCTACACCACCACGACGCCAAGATGGATCGACTCAAGGCCATCCCGCTATTTGCCCACGCTGAAACAAAGGCACTCGAGCATCTTGCATCGGCGGCTGACGAGGTGACTGTGGCTGCCGGAACGGTTCTGATCAAGGAGGGCTCGCGGCACCACGAGGGCTACGTCATCATCAGCGGCTCGGTTCGAGTCGACGTAGGCGATCAGCACGTCGCCGACGTCCCGGCCGGAGAGCTCATCGGCGAACTCGCCCTGTTCGGCGCCACGGCCCTGGCCAGCGCGACCGTGTCGGCGGCAACCGAAACCGAGCTCCTCGTGATTCCCTACAACCGTTTCGACCAGATCCTCGACGACAATCCCTTGCTGACCAAGGCCATGGCCAAGCAACTGGCAAACCGTTTGCAGAAGATGGACCGACTGTACGAGGAGCGTTGACGTGACCGCCGCCGAAGCCGAGACCCGAGTCGGTGCCCCCGTGGTGGTCGGAATCGACGGTTCGGAGCACTCCCGTGCAGCGCTCTCGTGGGCCGTCGCGAACACTGCTGGTCCTGTCCGTCTCGTGGTCGCGTGGAGCACCCCGTGGTGGGGTGTGTCCGCACCGCTGGGAGGCTCACCGCCGCCGCCACCCGACGCCTATTTCGAAGAAGCGGCGAAGAAGTTCATCGAGGATGCCCAGCCCACGGTCGAGGGCACCGACACCGTGCCGCCGGAAATTCGACGAGGACATGCGGGGCAGGGTCTGGTCGAAAGCGCCAAGGACGGATCACTTCTCGTCGTCGGCTCCCGAGGGCGGGGTGCCATCGCCAGTGCTGTGCTCGGGTCCATCAGTGCGTATTGCGCCTCGCACAGCAAGGTCCCTGTCGTCGTCGTGCCCTCCAGCGCAGACCCGGCAGTCCGGGCAGCCAAGATCGCGGTCGGGATCGACGGTTCGGCGAGCAGCGAGGCCGCGCTGACCTGGGCGATCGAGCACACCGATCCCGGTGCCGTCATCACTGCCATCAGCGCGTGGGCGCCGCCGATGTCATACGACGGGGCGATCCTGTCCGAGATCGATGGGCTCGACGAGCGTTATCGGTCCATGCTCGAGACAACCGTCGACAACGTGCGGGCCACACATCCTGCGGCACAGGGTCGCACCATCGAGACCAAGGTGGTGATGGGCGACGCCCGAGCCGTGCTTCGTAGCGCCGATGCCGATCTGGTCGTCGTGGGAGCTCGCGGCCATCGCGGGTTCGAGTACCTTTTGATGGGATCGACGGCGTCCTCGCTCGTTCACAATCCAATCGTACCGACCGTGATCGTGCCCGTCGCAGACGATTCGTCTGATTGAGCATTTCATCTGATTGAGAGGGTTCGATCGACTCGATCGGTCAGCGACCGCTGCTCCCGATCACCAGTACAGGACACGCGGCCTCGGCAATGACGCCAGCTGCAGTGCGACTCATCGATCCGCGTGCGGTTGAACGGTCGCCGCGCGAGGCAAGCGCCACGAGGGAAGCACCCCGATCGGTGGCGACAGCCACGATGGCGCTGACGGGGTCGTTGGACTCGATCACGAAGGTGTCGGCGGCGACCGCCAGGGTCGAGGCGACCGCATCCAGATACGCAGCTGCCGCGATCTGATCGGTTCGATCGGACTCCGGACGAAGCGGGGCCTCGACGATCCGGACCAAGAGCAGCGTTCGCCCAAGGGCGTCGCCGAAGCGCACTGCGCTGGCCAGTGAGCCCTCCGCGGCATCCGATCCGTCGAGGGCAACGACCACGGGCCCATCCGAGAGATCTGGACCGGCGCCCGGCCCGATGGCGACTGCTGCCCCGGGGAAGGCGTCGATGGTGTGTTCGGCTATGGAATGCCTGCTCCGCCAACGATCGGCGTGCTCACTCTCGATCACGAGCAGCCCGTCGGCGGGGAGGTCACGACAGATCGCAGCGGCGAGAGTTTCCTCCGGCGTCATGCCTTCGGCGGGCTCGACCGTCTCGGCGGCACCGTCGACGTGCACGGAGGAGACCTCCACACCGAAGGCTTCGGCGAGGGTCGAACCCAGCGCTATTCCCTTCTCGGCCGAGGCTCCGACAGCCACGATCACCGCTGACAGTGTTGGATCGCTGCGTCCAGTCATCGTGTTCCTTCCGAGGGTCGAACGAGACAAGTATGGGTCCAACGTCAGGGAACTCGGCGTTGTCGTGGAACAATGTCTCGTCATGACGCAAGGCGAGCGCGACAACAACTCCATCAGTGTCTTCCTCCTCGACGATCACGAGATCGTTCGCAAGGGTGTCGGAGATCTCGTCAACGCCGAACCCGACATGCACGTTGTCGGCGAGGCGGGCGGATTCGCCGAGGCGCTCGACGTCGTGGCGAAGGTGTCTCCTGATGTCGCCGTGCTCGATGTACGTCTCGGCGATGGCAACGGCATCGAGGTCTGTCGACAGATCCGGTCCGATCATCCTTCGGTCGCTTGCCTGATCCTGACCTCGTTCGCCGATGATCAAGCCATGATCGACGCGGCAATGGCGGGAGCTGCCGGCTATGTCCTCAAACAGATCCGAGGCAACGACCTGGTCGAATCCATCCGGAAGGTCGCCGGTGGTGCGCAACTCCTCGATGGCGCCGCCGTTCGCCTCGGGATGCAACGTCTGAAGGACAGCGACGAGGGGCGCCTCGTCGACCTGACACCGCAGGAGATGCGCATCTTCGATCTCATCGGCGAGGGCTTCTCCAATCGTCAGATCGCCGACCGACTGTTCCTGGCCGAGAAAACCGTGAAGAACTACGTGTCGGCGCTGTTCTCCAAACTCGGCATGACTCGTCGGACGGAGGCAGCAGCTCTTGCGGCCCGTGTCGACGAGCGGCACCGGCGCCGATTCGACTGAATCCGGTGCGCCAGCGCCAGGTCAGTCGCTTGGTTCGAACATGGCATCTGACAACTCGACGTCCTGACGAATCCGCGCGGGGACCCACGTTCGTGAGGTGATGCTCACGCGGAGGCGGGGCAGGCGAATCCATCCGGCAATCCCGAACAGGAGCAGGGAGACGCCCGCCATCGCCCCCATTGCAGCCAGCAGGATCCACCATCCGTTGGGGTTGCCGGCTCCCGGTATTTCGGCGAAGTTCATCCCGAACAAGCCTGCAATCAGGGACAACGGGAGCACCACCGCGGCATACACGGTCAGGACCTTCGTGACTTCGGTTGCTTCGCGAGCCTCGGCGCCGCGGTAGGCCCCGAGGGTCTCGGAAAGGGCCGAGCGAACTCCTTCGAGCTCCTGGACCGTCCTGTTGGCAATGTCGAAGACATCGGAGAACCGCCGTCGGCCGCCGTCGGTCACCAGGTGTGAGGGCGTCCTCCTGAGGCGGTCGAAGACATCACGCTGGGGCCGGAGAACATGGCGGAGCTCACCGACGTAGCGACGGACGACGGTGAGCTCTTCGAGGAAGTCCGGATGGGCGTCGAGCCCCATGTCGGTCAGTTCGTCGACACGGTCATCGAGCTCATCCAGCACTGCGAGGAAGCGACGGAGAACGGCGTCGGACATCCGAGCAAGGACCTCGCTCGGACCGCCGGCGGTCAGTTCCGGGCGGCGCTGGATCTGTCGAGCAAACTCGTCGAGCGCAGGTGAATGGTGACGCCGCACGGTGACGATCTCGCGACACGTCAGAAAGCAGTCGATCTCCAGCGTGGGTTGATCGGTATCGGCGATGCCGTGCAGAACGACGAGCAGATGATCCTCGAAGTCGTCGAGCTTTGGCAGGTCGACTTCGTTGAACGCGTCGCTCATCGCCATCGAGTCGAGGTCGACTGCGGCGAGGGCTGCTTCGAAGTCCTCGTCGTCGCTGGTCTCATCGAGCTCGACGTCGATCCAACACCACTGTTCCGGCTGGAGGTCAGGGGATCCGTCGGCGGCGATGGCCGCTTGACCCTCGATACCGATGAACGAACGAATCTTCACTTCAGCAACGTAGCGCTGCCCGAGCCTCGCTTCGACCGGACACCGGCTCAGGGGCAGCAGGAGCGAGGCGTGCGAGCTTTCCGGCCTCGTGATCGAGCAGCACCTGTCGGATGCGGCCGAGGACCATCGCCATGGAAGCGGCGTAGAGAAGCGTGCCGAGACCGATCGGTCCGCCGATGGCGATGCCGAGGCCGAGGACGCCGAAGTCGAGCGAGTACCGCGTCGTGGTCGGGCTGATACCGCGCTCCGAGCCGGCGGCCATGAGGAGCTCGAACGGTCCACCGGTCACGCCGGCGTGGACGACGAAGTTGATTCCACTGGCCATCGCAACGATTCCGATACCCAGGAATGCGATGCGAGCGGGGAGCGACTCCGGTGTGGCGAGCAGGCCGGTCATGGCATCGACGGCGATGCCGTTGCCGACGACGTAGGCGATGCTCCACGGGCCCGGGCGGTGCCCGAGGATCGATGCCACGAGAAACAGCACGGCGGCGATCGCCCAACCGGCCTGGCCGAGAGTGATACCGATGGCCTCGCCGACGCCGGCCGAGAACACGTCATAGGGGGCCAACCCCAGGTGCGCCTCGACGAGCAGCGCAACGGCGAATCCGATCATCGAACAGCCGACGACCAGCGACCCGACGATCGCCCCGGCACTCGACGCCGGCGCCGTGGTGGCTCGGAGCGCCGGCATGACGCTGTGGCGGCTGAAGCCGGCGAAGTTCTCCCAGTGGAAGGTACGGAAAGGGCGGTGGGTGCGCGTTCGTTCGAGGTCGCGTCGGGAAGAGCCGTTCATGGAAGACAGTCTCGGTGGATCAGCCGAACTCCTGTAGCAGATCTGCCCCGTCTGGCCCCAGTTGCCACCGCGAATGGCCGGAAGCGGACATCTGGCTAACGTGAACACGATGGTGCAAGCAAAGTTGCGATGGTCGTGTGTCGGGTGCTCGGCGCCGTACAGCGAGTCGGTCATGGCCCGCCTGGCCGCTCGGGGGGTGTTGGTCGACGACCCAGGTGACGGATCCGAAGGTCGACCGCTCATGGTGATCCTCTGCGACAGCCCTGAACGATGGGATCAGCTTGCGTCCTTCGCATCAGATGCCGGAACCGTCGTTGTGGCGGTGCTTCCGCACCTCGACATCGAGGGATACACCCGATCGTTGTCGCTGGGCGCCAATGGTGTGGTGTATGTCGATACATCGAGCACCATCACCGCCGATGTCATCGTCGCAGCCTCTCAGGGCGAGGTCCTGCTCCCGAGCCAGGCGGCGCAGGCAATCGCTCGTCTTGCCCATCGCGAGCGGCCATCGACCGAGCTCGACGCAGTCGATCTCGTTTTGCTGCGGGCGCTGTCGGATGGGACGACGGTCGCCGAGATCGCCAACCGCCTGCATTACAGCGAACGAACCGTGCGCCGGTATCTCCAGAATCTGTACCTCCGTCTCGGGGTACGGAATCGGGCCGAGGCCATCGCCGTTGGAGGCAAGACAGGTCTGCTCGACGATTGATTCGTTCGACCCAGGAACACTCTCGGGACCCGAGGTGTTGCACCCAGTTCAGAGAAACGCGAGGGACAAATCCACACGTGGTGGAGTACCTTTGTGCCAGCGGGTGAGGGGTCAAGATCGATTGGTGCGGCGTCGAACGCCGACCCCTTCCTCCGAAACAAAGAGGTGTGGGTTCTCCCATGGCAGTCACGATCAACGAAGCTGAAGACAAAGATCCCCCCTTGGCGGCTTTCCGGCAGGGCCGGTCGAACCGAGTTCTCGACCTGGTCACCAACGTCGTCGCTCTCGGTGCGCTCTGGATGTTGTACGTCGCCGTTCGCGGTGTCACTGCCGAGGACTACTCGGTTGCCGTCGGCCACGCTCGGGAAGTCCTGAGCTTCCAGAGGTCGCTCGGTCTCCCCAGTGAGCTGCTGTTCCAGCGCGACCTGCTCGACCAGACCGGCGTCGTCAAGATGGCGAACGTCTACTACCTCGTCGCCCACTTCCCGGTCACGCTCGCGTTCCTCGCTTTTGCCTGGACGTTCCGCCGCCATCAGTTCGGCCGCATCCGCAACACGCTCATCGCCGTCACCGGGATCGGCATGATGATCCACCTCGTCTATCCGCTTGCTCCGCCCCGCATGCTCGATTCGCCGCTGTTCGGATTTGTCGACACCGGCGCACTGGTCGGACCGAATCCGTACGACCTCGGCGTTGCCGAAGCGGCCAACCAGCTGGCGGCGATGCCGTCGCTCCATGTCGGGTGGGCGCTGCTCGTGGCCATCGGCGTGATCTGGATGTTCGACTCGCGCTGGCGCTATCTCATCGCCATTCACCCGGCGATCACCACGATCGTGGTCGTGCTGACGGCCAACCACTACTGGATAGATGCCTTCACTGCGGCAGCGCTTGTCACGGTGGCCTGGGCGGCGCAGAGCATGCGTCTGCAGCGAACGCTCAGCTGGGTCTGAACCCAACCTGCCTGGCGGCGCAGAGTGTCGCCGGAACGGCACGGTATGCCGCCGGTTGAGCCTCAGGCGGTCCCGTCGAGGCCGAAGGAGTCGAGTTCTCGTCCGAGCGCCTCGAGCGTCGGAGCGGCCCCGAGCCCGGGCCCGAAGTGCCGCATGGCTGTGAGCCCGCCGATCTGCCAGAGGTTGCGGTAGTCGATCGCGGCGTGCAGGAGGGGCACGAGGCGGTCGGTGAACGGATCGGCCAGAGGAACCCCGAGAACTTCGGCGACGCCACGCCCACCCCCGAGGTCGACAACCCAGCCGAGATCGGTGAGTCCGATCGGCTCTGGATCCGCACCAGTGAGGAAGCGGCGGACGTTTCGGCCGGCACCCCGTCCTGCCTGGGCGGCGATCTGAGCCGACATGGGTCGGAGTGCGCCACGACGGTCGGTGTGAGCGGCGATGTCACCAGCGGCAAAGACCCGACCACTGCCGGCCAACCGACCGGCTGCATCGATCACCAGGCGGCCGTCTTTCGTCTCACCGAAGGTACTGCCATGCGCCTCGAAGCCGCCGGCAAAGACGACGGTGCCGGCCAGCGAATGCCGTTCGGCGCCCTTGATCGTGCCGTCGAGCACGACACCGTCGCCCGTGATCTCGGCGACTCGGCTGTTCAACCACAGTGCGACGCTCCGTTGATCGAGGATCGTCGCCGCCCGATGACCCAATGCAGGGGGGAAGCCTCCCAAGAGCCGGCCGGTCGCCTCGACGATGGTCACTCGAAGATCGGGCCGGTGGTGGGCGGCGGCACCTGCAAGTTGGGATCCCGTGGCCCCGCCGCCGACGACGATCAGATGATCCGCGAATTCGATTCGGTCGCGAATTTCGAGCGCATCGGCGGGGGAGCGAAGGGTCAGTGCGTGATCGAATCCTCGGATGGCGGGGCGCATGGGCGCAGCACCAGAGGCGACGACCACGGCATCGGCGTCGACGCTGCGACCGTCAGCCAGTTCGACCGTCACCATGTCCTCGGCTTCATGGAGTCCAACGACAGACGTCTGCTCGATCTCAGCGGTCGGAACCAGGTCGGAGAGCGCAGCTGCGGCATCCGAGCGGGACTGGGTTCCTCCGGCGACAGCAGCCAAACGAGTGAGAAATGGGTGGTGACCGGTCGGCTCGGCGATCGTGACTCTCGTGACCGTGGATGAGTCCGCTAGCGCTGAGGCTGCGTGCACTCCTGCCGTGCCGCCACCGACGATCAGGACGTGAGCACCGCGCCGAGGGCGCTGTCGCTCGGCTGCAGACGGTTGTCGACGAGGTGTGGTTGTCTTGGGCACGGTGATCGACGGTACCGGCCCGAACCGGCAGCATCCCCAGCTGGCTACTCGAGGTGGCCGGCCACCTGCCTGAGGCCCCAACCCAGGCACAGAAGGGTGGTTCCACCCAGCACGATCAACCAGGTCGCCGACCCGGTGACCGGAAGCGTCGTCCCGGCTTGTGCTTTCACGGTGGTGGCCGTTGTCGGCGCCGGGGTCGTGGGGGTGGCCGTCGTTGGCGTCGTGGGAGCGACTGTGCTCGGTGTCTGGACGATCGGTCCGGCCGGATCGGTGCCGACCGTTGTGGGCTCCGTTGGGGCCGTGGTCGACTCGGTGCCGTCGGTGGTTTCCGGAACCGTGGTTTCGGGAACCGTGGTTTCGGGAACCGTGGTTTCGGGTGTTGTGGTTTCGGGCGTTGTGGTCACCGTGTAACAGACGGTGAAGTCTCCGGCGTTCACACTGTCGGGTGTGTCATCGGCGGGCAGGTCGTTTCGATGATGGGCCCGAATACCGGCCACGGCGACGGGCAGCTGCACCTCGCCGAGTGGACCGACCCACTCGGCCTCTTCGAGGCCGTCGGGAACGTCACCTGTCGGCGCCGATGTGGCCACGACGTTGCCGGCGCTGTCCAAGAACTCGATCTCGTATCGCTCCGAGGTCTGCACTCCGGCGGTCGATCGGCCGGTGTAGGCGTCCCACGCACGAGCACGGGTGATGTCGACCGTGCCGGCGGGCAGCTCGATCGGAAGCGTCCGGGTGTAGGGGTCCTTGAGCTTCAGCAGCCGTGTGCCGCCCATGTCGACGGTCTGGCACACGGTGTCGAGCTCCCCGGCGCTCTGTGCCATTGCCGGGATCGGTCCGGCCAGAATGGCGACCGCAATGGCTCCGAAGGCAACTGCCGCCGGACGTGCCGAGCGGCGACGGGCCGCGTGGTCTTCGACGGGGGAGAGGCGGGAGGTGTTGGACCGGGAGGTGTTGGACCGGTAGGTGTTGGACCGGGAAGGGGTGGACATCGTGGGGTCATTTCTGGTCCGCGGACCGCTGGTTGTTTCGGCAGAAGTATTGGCGGCGCGGCTCGGATTTCGGCGGCCAATCACCCACCGAACCGGCCAAGTCGATGACCGGCTCCGGCCAGGTGCACGTCGAGCGCTACGGTCGGCGCATGGCTTTCGATTCGCTGAGCGCTCTGTTCCTGAACTGTTCGATCAAGTACGACGCCTCGCAGTCGCACACGATGAAGCTCATCAATCGTGCCGCGGGGATCATGCGGGAGGAGGGGGTCGACGTCGAGATCCTGCACGCACTCGACTACGACATCGCGTTCGGGATGGAAAAGGATCTCGGACCGCAGGGTCGAGCCGATGACTGGCCGACGATCCAGGAGAAGATCATGGCCGCCGACATCTTCGTGATGGGAACGCCGATCTGGCTCGGAGTGAAGTCGAGTGTTGCCACGCTCGCGGTGGAGCGCATGTACGCCTACAGCGGTGATCGGAACGATCGAGGGCAATACCTCTACTACGGCAAGACTGCAGGCTGCATCGTGACCGGCAACGAGGACGGAGTGAAGGCGTGCTCGATGGAGATTCTCTACGCCATGTCCCACATCGGGTACACGATTCCTCCACAGGCGGATTGCGGCTGGATAGGCGAGGCCGGCCCCGGCCCCAGTTACGGCGACACGATCGAGGGCTCCGACGTGCCGGCCGGATACGACAACGCCTTCACGAACCGGAACGCCACGTTCATGGCCTGGAACCTGATGCACACGGCACAACTGCTCCGCGACGCCGGCGGCTTTCCGGCCAAGGGAAACCAGCCGGCGGACTGGGAGAACGTCACCAACGCGGCCGATCAGAACCCCGAATACCGCTGAGGTCGAGCTCCCGCTGTCAGCCTTCCTGGAGGCGGAGCACGACGGTCGTCCCCCCGCTTGTCCCGGGTTGGATGAACAGATCCCCGTCGGCGAGTCCGGCCCGTCGACGAGCGACGGCCAAACCCATGCCGAGGCCCGGGCTTTCGTCACCCAGCCGTTCGAGGGGGCGGAAGGCCCGCTCACGGTTCACCGAACTGATGCCGGGGCCGTTGTCGGTGACCCGGATGAGGACCCGACCGTTTTCGTGGACTGACGAGACGTCGACCGAGGGAGTCAGCCTTCCGACGTGGATCAGCGCGTTGTCGATCACCAGCCGCAGGATCTCGAGGATCGAGTCTGGCTGGCATCGGACGAGACCATCCAACGCCCACGACAAGGTCTCGGGCGACGCGCCCAGCGTCGCGTAGTGGTCGCGAAGCTCCTCTTCGACCCGGCCGAGGTCGACGGTGCGCACCGATCCCACTTCGTGGGCGTCGAGCCGGAGGTAGGTCAGCAGCGAGGTGGTGAGGTGATCGGCGTGAGCCAGAACGTCCTCGATCCGGTTGTGCCACTGTGATGTCTTGCCCGCCAACGCCGATCGATCGTTGTAGAGCCGGGCGCTCCGGATCGGTTCGCGAAGGTGGTGGGCGAGCAGCGTCATCAGCGTGCCAACGGTCTCGTCGTCTGGACCGTGATGGTCGACCGCGCAGATCGATGCGGCACGGTCCATCGCCCGCTCCAGGCTGCCAGTGCTCAGCGTCTCGGACAGAACGTGCTGGTGAGCACCAGCCTCGTAGGCAGCGCCCACGTCGAGAAGGTCGTTCACGATCGCCACGATGCCGAGACCGGGAAGCGATCGGTGGAGCCGCTCGACGGCGGCCGTGCCGGGGTCGTCTGCGACGACCGCAAGCGCCATCCGACGCTCGTTGAGCACGTCGTGTCCTTCGTCGACGTTGGTGACGACGATCGTCAGCGAGTCGGCATCTCGGACGTCGTGATCGAGCATCCGAACGGTTGCAGCCGCACGATCGTGGTCGGAACAGACCAGGAGGACTGGTCGGTACACGTCAGCCTTCGGCGAGATCCAAGATGCCGCCCCAGAGCTCGACCAGGTCTTCGAACCGGTGCGGTTTCTCGTGGTAGCGGAACGCGCCGTTGCCGTTTGCCTTGCGAATGTCGATGGGATCGGCCGAGGTCGTCAGGACGACGACGGGGATGGTGGCGAGGTCCGGGTCCTCGGCGAGCTTGTCCATCAGCAGATGTCCGTCGACCTGCGGCATGCGCAGGTCGACCACGAGCAACGCAGGTAGTGGCGAGCCGGACTCGAGCCGGTTGAGGAGGGTGGTCCAGACTTCGATGGCCGATCCGGCGACGCGCAGGTCGTGTTCTCGACCTGACGCCTCGACAGCCTCGACAGCCAGGAGCTGGTCGTCGGTCGAGTCGTCGACGTACAACACCTCGGGCGTGCGAACGTTGATGGAAAGTCGCATGGTCTGATCCCTTCGTTGGATGTCGCCGGTCGACAGAACCGGTTCAACCTCAATGTCGGTGCATGTGGTAGTTATATGAGGGCTCTGGGCGACATCTCCGGGGTCGGCCGTTCGCATCCGAGAGGAAAAGCGTGGATCTCGAACTCGAGCTGGATCTCGATGATCTGGCGATCCCGGCGACGCTCCGCGTCGTCGACTCGTGCGGAACGCTCGTAGGAGACATCCGAAGCAATCGGGCCTACCTCGAGCTCGGACTCGAGGAACTGCCGCACGACGAGCTCGACCTTCAGGTGGTAGCGGGTGGCACTGCGACCGTGACCACCGGTCGCTTCGGGAGCCGCAACTGGTCGGTGCGAAAGACGCCGGTGGTTCGCGACGGGGTGGTGGTCGGCGTACTGACTCTCTTGGGTGCCGATGTCGACGATGCGGTCCTCCACCCGGTCGACTTCCGCCGCCTCGCCGACTCGGGGCCGGAGGCAGAACTCCTTCGGTCCGAGCTGCTGCAGCTCGCCGTCCGGGCGGTCGAGACCGGCTCGCCCGAGACCAGCGAGTTGGCCATCGCCGATCGGCAGTTCACGGTGCGAAGCGAGGCCATCGGCGAGGCCGGTGGGGACTCGATGCTCGTGGCTCAGACCGTGCTCCACGTCAGCGAACGATCGCGCTCGCGTTGGCTCGAGCAGTTGGTGAACGTCGCCGCCATGCCGAGCGTGGTGGCCGCAGCGCAGTTGGCGTTCGGCATCGCCGATGAGACCTACGAGTTCGATCGATCGGCCCTGCTGCGATTCGACGGACAGATGGTCGACGTCTTCGCCACGAGTGGCCCGGTCGAGGTCGATCGCAGGCTCCATGTGAGCGAGCAGTTCGTCGAACTCATGAGCCAGCCCGGGGTCACGGCCATCAGTGGTTCCGGTGGCATCGACGATCGGCTGATCTCGAGGCTGGGAATCGGCGAAGGGGTGGCGATCTCGATCCAGATCGAGGATGCCCCGTGGGGGATGCTGGTGTTGGGGGCTGCCCCCGGCCAGGGCCGTCCCGTCACTGACCTGGGTCGGTCCATGCTCGAAGTGCTCGGCGCCACCCTCAGCATGCTGATCGAGAGGGACAGCGCTCGGCAACGTCTGCAGGAATCGAATCGTCGGTTGGAGGAGTATGCCCACGCCGCAGCCCACGATCTTCGGTCGCCATTGCGCCGGATCCGCAGCTTCGCCCAGATTCTCCAGGCGAGGCTCGGGGTCGACGAACTGGATCGTGAACAGTTGAGTGACTTCGCCGAACGCATCGCTCGCGGTGCGGCCCGGCTCGACACGTTGCTCGAGTCGATGCTCATGCATGCCAATATCAGTGCGCTCGCCGAGGAGTCGACCGAGTACACCGATCTCCAGGTGCTTGCTGAGGAGATCTGCGAGGGGATCGTGGAGCTGAGCCACGAACCGAAGCCGGCCTTCACAGTCGTCGATCTTCCCGAGGTTCGGCTGCCGCGTGATGCAGCCGAACGCGTCCTGCGGAATCTGATCGACAACTCGCTCAAGTACGCAGCGAAGGACCGCCGCGCAGAGGTGGAGCTCATCGGCGAGACGTTCGCTGGAGGCGTGCGGGTGCGGGTGCACGACAACGGGATCGGTATCGAGCCGCAGTTCGCCGACAAGGTGTTCCAGCTGTTCAATCAGCTCAGCGACGACACGTCCGGATCGGGGGTGGGACTCGCCGTGGTCGAGCGACTGCTGTCGACAAGAGGGGCGAAGATCTGGGTGGAGTCCGAGGTCGGAGGCGGCGCCACGTTCGTCATCGAGTTCCCGTCAGACGTTCTGCGGGCGAGCGCAGCTGGTCTGACGGTCTGAGCCGCCTCGGCTCAGTCCTGGGCGCCGAGAAGGCGACCGAGGCTCAGCCTGAAGGTGGCGAAGTCGGAATCCTTCACGATGAAGTCGATGCCTCGCGATGTCACTCGTTCGCGATCCTCGGCTCGAGTCGATGACGTGAGCACCACGATCTCGGTCCTGAACTCGAGCTCGGAATCCAAGGCATCGAGAACGTCGAACCCGGTGAGCCCGGGCATGGCCAGATCGAGGAGCACGAGGTCGAAGGTCTCCGACCGGAGGAGGTCGAGCGCCGTCGAGCCTCGGTCGACGTGGTGGACGGAGGCGGCGGGAACGAACTCGTTCACGACCATCTCGGCCAACAGCGCATCGCCGTCTGAGTCGTCGATGATGAGCACCCGGTCCAGCGTGCGCGCGGCGGTTCGTTCGATCATTGCCATTGTCTCCTTGCCCACGCAAGACTCGGGCGTCGCCGCCGACCGCAGATCGGCCGATGTCGACTCGCTACCAGTGCCCTGTCGGCCTGGCCGAACGAAGATCAAGGAATGGTGACGACAAGGTCATCGGACCGGCTGGCGGTACGAACGGGCCAAACGTTCGAAACCCTCATCGAGGTCCACTGCCGGCGACCAGTCCAGCGCGGCTCGAGTCTCCCGCTGGTCGAACCAATGCGCGGTCGACAGCTGTTCGGCGAGGAAGCGTGTCATCGGTGGGTCGTCCGTTCGATCCAGTCGGTCCCAGACGGCCTCGACGACTGATCCGACCCCGGCTGCAATTGCCGCTGGTACGTGGCGCGTCTGGCTCGGGGCGCCGGCGGCTCGGAGGATGCGTTCCATCACTTCGGTGACGGTGCGGGGTTGCCCGTTCGACACCACCAAAGCCCGGCCCGCAGCCTTGTCGATGTGATCGAGTGCGGCGATCAGTGCGTCAGCTGCGTTGTCGACCCAGGTCGTGTCGATCAGAGCCAGCCCGGATCCGACCAATGCGAGACGACCGGACCGGGCACGATCGACAACCCGCTGCACGAGTTGAGTGTCACCCGGTCCCCACACCAGGTGAGGCCGCACTGCGACCACGGCCAGGTCGCCGTCGTTGGCCTCGAGGGCGACCTGCTCCGCGATGGCCTTCGACCTGGCGTAGTGACCTCGGACCCGTAGAGGAGCGGCCGGGCCGGCCGTGGCGCCGACGAGGGGGTCCCCGGCGTGGGCGACCGAGGGAGTCGACACGTGAACGAAGCGCCGAACACTGTGATGACGAGCCGCGTCGAGCAGATGGCGCGTGCCACCCACATTGGCTGACTCGAAGGCACTCCAAGGCCCGGTGATCCCGACGCGGGCTGCCAGGTGGATGATGCCGTCGATGTCGGTTGTGCCCAGACGAGCGGTTTGCGCATCGGCGAGATCACCCAGGACCTCATCGACGTCGGTGCGCCCAGCTGAACGGCGCTGGAGCACGACGACTCGGTCGCCCCTGGCGACCAGCCGATCGACGACGTGACGGCCGATCATGCTGGAGGAGCCTGTCACCAGCACCCTCACAGCGAGCCGGCCCTTTGACCGGTCAGCGTCGCTGTGGCCCACTCGGCGACGGCGGTGCGGTCGATCTTCGAGTTGTGGCGACGGTCGACGGGAAGCCGCTCAGTGACGAGTACTGCAGCCAGGTCGATATCCGGACCAGTGGCCGCCCGGGCCCGATCGATCAGCTCGATCGGGGCGGCGGCTGCACTCCTCGCTCCTTCCGGCCGTTCGATCACTGCCACCACGACCTGGGTCCCAATCGGCCCGACCCCAACGACAGCGGCGATGGCGATGCCGTCGATGGCTTCGAGCTGGTGCTCGGTCTGCACGGGAGCAATCGGTCCGGCGGCAGTGACGATCACGTGGCCGATCCGGCCGCCCACCCACAGTCGCCCGTTGTCATCGAGGCTCCCCACATCCCCGGTGCGATGCCAACCATCGGGCTGCGATGCCCGGTGCTCTGTGAACCACAGCCGGTCGTAGCCATCTCGTGCGTGCGGCGCTCGAACGACGATCTCACCCAAGTGGCCGGCGTTGTCGGTGAGGTTGCCGATCGGTCGGCCCAGCTCGTCGAGCGGATCGATGCGCACCTCCACCGACGGCAGGGGACGACCGACGCAGACACCATCTCCGCCGATGGCCTCGGCATCGAGAATCTCGTCGAGCGAGATGTCAGCCACCGGGAGCACTTCGGTCATGCCGTACGGGGTGTGGGCGGACGCAGTTGGGAACAACGGTCGGGCATCGCTGAGCACACCGGAGCGAACCGGGGCTCCCGCCGACAGCAACAGGCGGACGGAGTCGAAGGCGCCACGTTCGACCGACGACAAGCCATCAGCGGTGGCGAGGATGTTGACCAGTGCTGCGGGCGACGCGAACACGAGCGTTGCATCGATCGCACCCACCGCAACCGAAAGCGCGGAGGCGGTGAGCGTGGACGGAGCCGTGACATCCATGTCGGGAACCACCGAGGAGATGCCCATCGTCGGCCCGTACAACGCGAAGGGTGCGAAGGCTGCCACGAGGCGATCATCCGGAGTGATCCCGTAGCGCTGCATCAACGCATCCCGCTGGGCCTCGAGTTGACCGTGGCGGTACCGCACGCCCTTCGACGGGCCGGTGGCACCCGAGGTGAACACGACGGCAGCGGGGGCATCGAATCGTGGCGGGTCCGGGAGTTCCGTGGCGGTCACGCGACCGGCCTCGAGGAGGGAATCGACATCCGTGGTGCAGCCCAATGCGACTGCCATGGCTGAAGACAGTGGCGTCAGCGAGATCGGCGTGCCAGGCCAGCGCAGCGCCCGTGCGGCCACCAGTGCCTTGTCGATGCCGATGAGATGGGACGGGGCTGCTCCAACGAGCGCTCGCTGCATCCCCCTCGGACCGAGACCGGAGTCGACCAGCACCACGACCGCACCCAACCGCCAACAGGCGTAGATCACGATCGAGAGATCGATGCCGGGCGGGATCATCAGCGCGATGCGGTCGCCGGGTTCGATGCCGTGCGACGCCATCCCGGCGGCCAATTGTTCCACTTTCGTCGAGAGACCGCCGAAGGTGATCGATCGCCGCTCCGGTGCCATCTCGATGACGGCATCGTCTGTCGGGTCGGCGTGAGCGAAATCGGTGAGCCCGCGTCGCGTCTGTGGTGGACGGTCATCGGCGGTCCGGTCGTCAACGCGATCGAGCAGCGCTTCGAGCCAGGCGGCGATGGCTCCAGCGACGTCGGCGTCCTCGGAGACGAAGTGGGCGGCTCCGGGGAAGCGATGGACGTCGGCATGGGGCAACCGACGCTCGAGATCGTGGAGATACAGGTCCCCGAAGACCTTGTCCCTCGGGCCCCACAGGAGGAGCGCAGGGACATCCGTGAGCCCTGCGAGACCCTCGGCAATGCGGTCGAGGTCGACGGCACTCTCATGGCCCGGGTCGAGGGGAATGTCGTTGACGAAATCAGCAATGGCTTCGCGCCGGTGGCGGTCGAGATATGGCGCCACGAAACCGTGCCGCACGGCAACCGGCAGACGGGGCCACGACATCTCGTACGCACCCCGGATGAAAGCGAGGGTGTTGACGGTGGTGGCCCGCAGCATCGGCCGCGACCGAATCAGGCGAATCACCGACGGTGCTGGAGACCCAGCCGGTTGGTGGACTGCGGTGTTCGTGAGCACGACCCCTGCCAACCGCGCCGGGCTCGTCCCGTCGAGATGTTCCAGTGCCCAACCGAGCGAGATCGGGCCGCCCCAGTCGTGGGCGACGGTCACGACGGGGCCGGAAAGCCCGAGCTCGGTGGTCAGTTCGCGCAGATCTTGAACTCGGGTGGCGAGCGTTCGCTTCCGTCCGGTTCGTTCCGAAAAGCCCATGTCGAGCTGATCGACCGCCACGACTCGGATGTCGGTCGGCAGCGTCGCGATCACCCGTCGCCACAGGAAGGACCATGACGGATTGCCGTGGACGCAGAGCACGGTCAGCCGCGGGTCGGCCTCATCGGACCGGTCAGTCCAGCTGTCGAGAAGGTGCCAGGTGCGCCCGACGTCATCCGTGGCAGGAACGCGGACCAGTCGCGACCACGTCGGGTCAAGACCCTGGATGCCGGGCGGCGGAAGCTCGGCGGGAGCGGTGTGCCTCCGCCTCACCAGGCCAGTTCGACGAGTGACGCGTTCAGCCCCGAGCCCACTCCGACGCAGAGAACCCGATCCCCGGCGCTGAGCGTGTCGGCTTCCTTCGCGAGCGTGAACGGCACCGAAGCAGGGCCAATGTTGCCGTAGGTCGGGAACGTCATCGGCACCCGCTCGGGGTCGATACCGAGAATGTCCACCATGGCCCCGGCGTGGACCCGCGAGATCTGGTGGAAGATGTAGCGATCCATATCGCCCCAGTTGTCTTTGTCGGCTGCGTCCCACGCCATCTTGCCGAGCTCCGTGCCGGCGTCGAGCAGGGCCTTGGTGTCGGTCCGCATGCTGTCGAGCGAGCCGACACACAGATCGTGATGCATCGACGCCGCTCGGAACTCGCCACGGATCACCCGGTGGCTTCCCGGATTCTCCGAGTGTCGACCGATGACGGCGGCCGTCGACCCGGATCCGAGAGTGAGGCTGGCGAAGTTCGTGAAGAGATCGTCGAGCGTGGAGTCCTCGGCGAGGAGGCGGTCGATCGTGTTCTGTTGGATCTCGCGGGTGCCCTCGCCGTCGACGATGAGGGCGTAGTCGATCTGCCCTGCTTCGATGAAGGTGCCGGCCATGTGAATGCCGTTGATGAACCCGAGGCATGCGTTCGAGATGTCGTAGTTGATGCACTGCGAGTCGAGCCCGAGCCGATCGTGCACGGTCACGGCGCTGGATGGTTCGAGCCGGTCGCGACAGACGCTGGTGTTCGTGAGGAACCCGATGCGAGAGCGGTCGATGCCGGATTCGACGATCGCCTTCTCGCCGGCGAGCGCTGATGCCTCGATGAAACCGATCTCTTCCGGCCACTGTCGACGCTCGATGATCCCGGCCAGATTCTGGAGAAGTCCGGGCTCGGTGCCGACCCGTTCGTAGAACGGTGCGAGCTTCGCATCGATCTCGTCCGAGGTGACGACCACGGGGGCGTCGCAAGCGACGATGGAAACGACGGCGATGTCGTCGAAGTTGTAGCTGAAGTTTCCGGACACGGCGCCCTCTCGGCAGGTTGAGCTGCGAGTCTCGCACGAGCTGCGCCAAAAGGCTCGCCTGGGCCGATCTTCGCTTCGTGAATCGACCGCGGGTGGTCAGCTGAAGACGATGGTCTTGTGACCGTTCACGAGCACCCGATGCTCCAGATGCGCTCGTACTGCCCTGGCCAGCACGACCGTTTCGAGGTCGCGACCCTTCGACGTCAGCCGGCGCACGTCGTCGCGGTGGTTCACCCGCTCGGTGTCCTGCTCGATGATCGGCCCTTCGTCGAGCTCGGCGGTGGCGTAGTGGGCGGTCGCCCCGATCAGTTTGACCCCACGGTCGTGGGCCTGTCGGTAGGGGTTGGCACCGACGAACGCAGGAAGGAACGAGTGGTGGATGTTGATGATCCGCATCGGGTGTGCAGCGATGAATCGGTCGCTCAGGATCTGCATGTAGCGGGCCATCACGATCAGCTCGACATCGTGCTCGGCCAGCACGGAGAGCACCTGTTCCTCTTGCCGCGGTTTCGTGTCCATGGTCACCGGGAGGTGAACGAACGGCACGCCCATGTGTGCGCAGATGCCCTCGTGATCCGGATGATTCGAGATCACCACGCGGAGATCGGCCATCAGCTCGCCGGTTCGCCAGCGGGTGAGGAGGTCGTAGAGGCAGTGGGGCTGCTTCGATGCCATCAGAGCGGTGGGGGTGGGCCGTGCTGCGTCGCGGCAGTCGACCGTCATGTCGAACTGCTCGGCGACCGGCCCAAACGCAGCCTCGAGGTCGCCGGTCGTACCGGCGATCTCGGTGTCGTCGAACTCGATCCGTTGAAAGAAGACATCCGACCCGTTCGGTGCGCTGTCGACGTGCTGCTCGGCGTGCAGGATGTTTCCGCCGTGGTCGGCGATCCATTGGGTCGTCGCCGACACGATGCCGTTCCGGTCTGGGCAGGTGAGGAGGAACACGACGGTCATGGTTCGTGCCTATCGGAGCTGATCTCGCATTTCCACATCTGTTCAGGCCGCGTCGTCGGCGAGGCCTCGGAACTGGGACCGGTGGAGGTGGGCGTAGAGGCCGCCGAGCGCGAGGAGTTCCTCGTGGGTGCCTCGTTCGGTGATCTGTCCGTCCTGGAGCACCAGAATGAGATCTGCGTCGCGAACCGTCGACAGGCGGTGGGCGATCACGAAGCTGGTTCGCCCCGACATCAGGGTCAGCAATGCATCCTGGATGGCCCTCTCGGTGCGGGTGTCGACCGAGCTCGTCGCTTCGTCGAGGACCAGGAGACGAGGATCGCCCAGGGCGGCTCTGGCGATTGCCAGCAGCTGGCGCTGTCCGAGCGACAGGTTGGTGCCCCCCTCGGAAACCACGGTGTCGTAGCCATGGGGGAGGGCTCGGATGAAACGGTCGGCGTTCGCCAACCGGGCAGCAGCCTCGACCTCGTCGTCGCCGGCATCGAGCTTGCCGAAACGAATGTTCTCCCTGACCGTGTCGCTGAACAGGAACGTGTGTTGTAGAACGATGCCCAATTGTTCGCGCAGCGAGTCCTGGGTGACCGATGAGATGTCGATGCCGTCGATGGTGACCGAGCCCCCGTCGATGTCGTAGAAGCGGTTCAGCACGCTGATGATCGTCGACTTACCTGCCCCGGTTGGGCCGACCAGCCCGATCATCTGTCCGGGCTCGGCGACGAAGCTCACATCGCGCAGGATCGGTTCGCCGTCGACATAGGAGAAGTCGACGTGGTCGAACACGACCCGACCGGTGACCGGAGGGAGGTTCGTTGCATCGACGTGATCTTCCAGCAGGGGTTCCTCGTCGAGGAGCTCGAACACCCGCGTCGCGCCGGCCAGGGCGCCGAAGACCGAGGTGACCGTGTTGGCGATCCGGCCGAGCGGCTGGCCGACGCGGCTGGCGTAGGTCACGAAGGACGCGATGAGGCCGATTGTGACGCCATTGCCGTCACCGGACACCGCAAGCCAGGCACCCACCCCGACGACCGCGACGGAGCTGAGGTTGCCGAGTCCGAACATGATTGGCATCAACATGACCGTGAGCGTCTGGGCCTTGATGCCCGTGGCCTTGGTCTCTGCGTTTGCTACCGCGAACTCTTCGCGGGCCTCGGCCTGGCGGTCGAGCGAGACAACGACGCGTTGACCGCTGAGTCGCTCCTGAGCGACTGCATTGAGGCCGCCGATGCTGCGCTGGAAGTTTCCGAAGGCGGGACGTGATACCTGGCCGATGCGTTTGACCAACATCAACACGATCGGGACTGGCAGCAGCGCCGCCAGCGTGAGTCGCCAGTCGAGGACGAACATGATCGTCAGGAGGGTGATGATCTGCAGCAGCGACGTGACGACGTTCAAGAGATTCTGGCTGAGCATCTGATCGACGGCGTCGACGTCGTTGGTGACTCGGCTCATGAGGTCGCCGGTGCGGTGGCTGTCGAAGAACCGCATCGAGAGGGTCTGGAGTTTCGCGAACAGCTGGCGGCGGAGTTTCGCCATCACCTGCTGGGCGACGGCGGCGACCGTGCGACCGGCGATGACGCCGCTGAACCAGGCACCGACGTAGGCGATGACGAGCAGCAGGACGATGCGGCGAAGTCCGTCGCGATCGCCCTCGGCGATGAAGTCGTCGATCGCCACTCCCTGGAGCCACGGCCCGGCGAGCTGCAGTAATGACGCGACGAACACGAGGATGCCGCTGGTGACGAGGCGGGGTCGATGGGGGCGCAGGTAGCCCATGAGCCGCGCGAATGATGCGTCGGTCTTCTCGGTCCGCTCGACGGGTTGCCCCATCGCTCCCGGATGGCCGGACGGCGCGCCGCGGGTGGCGGTCATTGTCGGCCCCTCACGAGACGGGTTCCCCGAGCTGCGATGCGAAGATCTCCTGGTAGATCGTGCTCGATGCAAGCAGTTCATCGTGCGTGCCATGAGCGCCGACGGTCCCGGCATCGAGCACCACGATCTCGTCGGCGCCGAGGGCGGTGCTGATGCGTTGGGCCACGATCACCACGGTGCGGTCGGTGTAGGTGGCGAGCGCGTCCTGGATTCGTGCTTCGGTCTCGAGATCGACGGCGCTCGTGGAGTCGTCGAGGATCAGGATCACCGGATCGGTCACGAGTGTCCTTGCGATCGACAAGCGCTGGCGTTGTCCACCCGACAGATTCGCTCCGCCCTGCTCGATCATCGCCTCGTAGCCTCCGCTCATCTGGGTGATGAACTCGTGGGCCTGGGCGGCAGTCGCCGCTTCGATAACCTCGTCGTCTGTGGCGTCAGGTCGTCCATACCGCAGGTTCTCCATCACGGTGCCACTGAACAGTTGCGGCGATTGAAGTGCGATGCCGACCTTCCTGCGCAGCGATCGCTTGTCCAGACGGCGAACGTCGACACCGCCGACGCGCACGACTCCCGCCGTGGCGTCGTAGAAGCGGGTGATCAGATGGACGAGCGTGCTCTTCCCAGACCCCGTGGCGCCCAGGATGGCCACTGTGGTGCCTTGGCGGATGTGGAGGTTGACGCCGTTGAGAGCGCAGTCGGCGGCTGTTGTGTTGTCTGCGTTGTTGTCGGTGTGGTAGCTGAAGCGAACGTTCTCGAAACTGATGTCGCCGGGCGACGCCACCGTGTCGAGGCTGATGCCGCCATCAGCGTCCGGAACATCAGGGGACTGGGCAAGCACCTGCTCGATCCTGGCCATGGAGGCGCTCGCTGCGGATAGCAGCGGCTGCACGAACGCGAAGATCATCAGCGGCATGGCGACCATGGCGAGGTAGCTGATGAACGCAACGAGTTCGCCCTCGCTGAGGTCACCCTGGATCACGTTGTTGCCGCCGAGCCAGACCACCGCCGCGACGCCGAGACTCGACAGGGCGATCAGTGTCGGCATGAGCGATGCGACCAGCTGGTTCACCTGCGTTGCCCGGTCGGCCAGTTCGTCGGCAACGACATCGAACCGGTCGATCTGGTGTCGCTGACGGACGAAAGCCTTCACGACCTCGCTGCCCGTGATGTTCTCCGAGAGCACGCCGTTCATCCGATCGACGCGACCTTGGACCGCGTCGTAGAGCACGCTCGATCGGCGGACCACGTACCAGACGATCACGGCGATGATCGGCACCATGACGGCGACGATCACCGTGAGTCCGGCATCGAGGGCGACGATCGCCACCAGCGAACCGATGAACATGATCGGGGCCTGCGCGATGAACGAGAGACCCATAGTGAGCACGGTCTGGACCTTGGTCATGTCGCTCGTGAGGCGGGTCAGCAGGTCGCCGGAGGGCAGCCGATCCAGGTTGCCGAACGAGAGCGACTGCACGTGGTCGTAGAGATCGCGGCGCAGGTCGGTGATCGTGCCGAAGGCCAACCGGACAGCCACGGCGGTTGTCAGCGCCGACACCGCCATGCCGCTGATGATCAACACGACCATCAGGATGACGACCCGACGCACGACACCGGAATCGCCGGCGGCGATGCCATCGTCGATCACGCGTGCCGTCTGGAGTGGAATGCTCAGGTTGATGAGCACCGACACGAGCGTGCCGGTCAGCGAAAGGGCGGCCAGGCCACGGTAGGGCCGGAGCCACGGCCAGATGTCTCGGATTGCGCCCACCGAGTGAGAGTATCTGTCATGGCTGACACATCGAAGCTCGGGACCGGCTACCTGGCCGACGGGGTCAGGACAGCAGTGCGGCGAGCGCTGCCGCTTCAATCGTCGCCTCGTCGATCATGGCGATGACCGTGTCGCTCGACAGGCCGAGGACCTGGGTGGTGTTCTCGATGACGAGGGTGTCTCCGTCGACGTCTGTCTCGCGAATGGGGGAAACCAGGTGGGCCGGCAGGAGGAGATCGCCCGAGCCCTCATGGTGCCTTCCCATGAACTCGGTGAAGTCGTCTGAGAACCCCCACGTGCCAGCCATCCAGCCGGCGACCTCGCCGTGATGCCAGCCGAAGCTGCTGATCTCGAGATTGGTCAGATCCTCATTGGTGTGGTGCCAGTAGTCGAGTACGTCGTGGTAACGATCGGTCTGCGTGAGCAGAACGGGGACTGCCATGTCCTGGAGCAGCGCAGCGGTGAAGTTCTCCGATCGACGAGTGGGGTCGACGTGACCGGCGAGACGGCTGGCGATCGCCGCTCGTTTGGCCGCCGCCGTCCAGAAACGCCTGTGGTCGTAGGCCGGGCTCGTCGGTGCCGGAATCGCTGCTCCGGCGCCGACGGAGATCAGCAGTGACTCGAGTTGATTGCGACCGAGCATCACGGCTGCCTGGTGAACGCTCGACACCTTCGATCGAGGCGCGAGCGCTGCTGAGTTGACGAGCCGCAGCATGCGGGCCGAGGTGCCGGGGTCGAGTTCGATGACCTCGGCGACTCGCGCCATGTCGATCGTTGGATCGGACAGGAGATCGAGCGAGCGTGAAACGAGCGAAGGGAAGCTCGGTGGCTCGTATCCACCGAGTGCCTTCTTGAAGTCGAGGCCCTTCGGCTTCTTCCGGCTCCTTCCGAGGAGTCGTCGAACCATCAGTCCGCCCTCCGTCCCATTCTCGTTGCGAAGATGCTGAGCACGCCGCCGAGCATCATGTAGCCGACGGCGACCTCGAGGATCACGAGCGCCTGAGCCGCTGCCGACGTCGGCAGCGCATCGCCATATCCGAGCGTCGTGATCGTCACCACCGAGAAGTAGAGGGGTGAGACGGCGGTCTGATTCGGTCCGTAGTCGATGTCGACAACGGTGAACAGCACGGCGAAGACCAGCGCGACCATGACGGTCATTGCCGCCCATCGAGCGATGCTCTGGCCACAATTCGAGGTCGCTTTCCAGATCGCGAACAAGACAGCGTGTCGCCGGTCCCGGTTGCGAAACTCCCAGAGGTAGTTCTGGTCCATGATCTCTCGTCGCACCATGTATGCGCCGGAGAAGTCGATGTCCAGGACGGAGACCCCGATCCAGTCGGCGTGGTCGAAGTCGGCCAGGCTCCGCAGGGTCGCCCCGCTGAAGTCGGCGTCGGTGAATCGGGCGCCGCTCAATCGCGACCCGCTCAGATCGGCCTCCGTGACGGTCGCCCGGGAGAGGTCGGCGTCAGTGAGGTCGGTCTCGAGCATGCGAGCGCCGTGGAGATTGGCCGCCCGAACGTCTGCATGGCGAAGAATCGCCGAGGACAGGCTGGCAGCGGTGAGATCGGCGCCGAAGAGCACCGCGCGGGTGAGGTCGGCCTGGCCGAAGGTCGCCCCGGGCGCGCGACACTCGGTGAGATCGGCGTCTGAGAGATCGGCACCAAGGAACTGGGCGCCGTCGAGATTGCACCCCCGCAGGGAACAGGACTGCAGATTCGACCCGTTGAGTCGTGCTCCGGTGAGGTCGGCTCCGGCGAAGTTCCGACCACGGAGATCCTGACCGCTGAGGTCGGCTCCTCGGAGATCGCGGTCTGATGAGGTGGCGGCGATGGTCATTCGTCGCCGAGCGTGACCCGGTTCCGACCGTTGGCCTTCGAGAGGTAGAGCCGACGGTCTGAGCGGGCGAGCAGCGAGGCCGCAGTGTCGTTGGCCACCTCGCCGAACAACGCGCCGCCGATACTGGCGCTCACAGGAACCAGGCTTCCATCTGGGAGCGTGACCTCGGCACTCTCGATGGCGATGCGCAGCCGTTCGGAGACGATGCCGATCTCGTATTCATTGGCCTGGGCAAGGATCACGACGAACTCTTCGCCCCCATAGCGTGCTGGGAGGTCGTCGCCTCTGGTCTGGCGGTCGAGGATCTTGCCCAGGGCTCGCAGCACGTCGTCGCCGACGGCATGACCGTGTGTGTCGTTCACGTCCTTGAAATGGTCGAGGTCGATCATGAGCAAACCCACTGTGTGGGTCTCCGACGGCAGCAGGACGTTGGCTTCGATCCGACGTTGTAGTGCCCGGTCGAACGTGCCTCGATTGGCCAGGCCGGTCAACGAATCGGTGTCGGCCTCCTGCTGGAGTTCGTCGTTCCGCCGCGACAGGGCCTCGAGCTTCCTGGTGCTCTCGACGATGACCGTGTTGGCCTCGAGCGTCAGCTGCTGCATGCCTCGCGTCGCCTCGAGCAGAAGCTCGGCATACGCCGGTACCTGAGGGAATTGGAACTGGAGCAGCTGGGCCGTCTCGGACACGAGAGGCTCGGCCTCGATCAACCACTCGTTGGTCTCGTCCAGGCTGAAACCGAGCTCGTCTGCGGCTCGGTCGGAAAGCTTCTTGAGAGCGGCGGACGAGTCGCTCCCACACAGCACGTTCTCGGCCAGCAGCGCGAGCTGGAGGCTTCGTTGTAGCGGTGTGTGCTCGGATGTCGGACTCTCGGTGCGGGTGGCGACCGCTGTGCAGATGACATCGGGAAGGTGCCACGCTCGGATGAGGTTCGTGGTGATCTCGTCTGTGGTGAAACCGAGGAGCTCACGTTCGAACTCCGCACTCGGCCAGACAGACCCCTCTTGGAACAACTCCTGCGCTTTGTCAGGGCACTTCGTGGCGAGCACGACTGGACCCAGGCCGGTCAACATGCCGGCGAGGAATGCCTCGTCCTGCTGCGACCGTGCGAGCTTGCCGGCGAAGCGCCGTGCGAGGCTGCCGTTCACCACCATGCGACGTCGAATCTCTGTGGTGTTGAAAGCCTCGGAGTCGTCTGGGATCAGCATGCGAAGCGACGTCGACAGCGCCAGCAGACGTACCGAACGCAATCCGAGCGTGGTGAGCGCTCGTTCCACGGTCGTGATCTCGCTGACCGGTGAATAGAGCGCCGAGTTCGACATTCGCACGATTTGAACGGCGAGAGCGACGTCGAGCTCGATCAGCTTCGCCAGAGCCTGAATGGTGATCTCTGGATCTTCGGATTTGCGAACGACCTCGAGGACGCTGGCCGGCGGTGATGGCAGCGAGTCGATGTCGACGAGCAGCGACTGCAACGACGGCGCGGCGTGCTCGCTCATTGATGGCACATCAATCACCCCTTGCTTCGTCGAGTCGGACACTCCGGGAGCATCGGAGGCATCGAAAGAGGTATGAGCCAGGCGCTTTCAGCTCTCGGTCGGCCTTCTGATGCCGGCCGTGGGGGACCAGTCGAGGAGCGGGTCGATCGGCCAGAGGGGGCCGTCGGCGTTCGGGTGCTCGAAGACGGTGACGTCGAGCGTCGTGAGCCCGGGACTGTCGGCGGTGATGATTGCTGTCGCCAGGTCTCTGAATCCGGCTCGGAAGTGCTGGCTGCCCTTGACTCCGACGATGGATCGCCGGCGCACGTCGATGTCGTGGACGCGAAAGACCTCGTCATCGAAGGTCTGGCTGCGTCCGGAGGTGACGATGATGTCGACGTTGCCGATCGTCAGTCGTGCACTGGGGCCGAGGTTGGCCCTCACCCCGGCCAGCATGGGGCTGGTGTGGACGAAACGACCGTCCGTGATGGCGGCGACGCGAGCACTGGCCACGATTGGCTCGCCGTGAAGCTGGCCGTGGCGGCCGCCGATGCGAACCTCGATTGTTGAGCCGGCTCCTGCCTTGTGAGCCGCCACCGCCGTCGGCGGATCGAAGACGAATCCGAAGCACGAACCAACGATGTCGGCCTCGATCATGGCTCGCAGCAGGTGCGTCCCGTCGCCGGGTGTGCCGCCGCCCGGGTTGTCTGCGGTGTCGTTGATCACGACCGGCCCGCCGTCGGTTCGGAGATGGCGTACGGCCAGATCGATGGCGACCATCGGCGGGATCGACTCGTTCAGAAAGTCTTGGCGCGTTTCCCAGACCGTTGCGGCAAGCTCGGCGGCAACGGTTCGAGCCAGTGCCACATCGTCATCGGTGGTCACGACGATCGAGGCACCGGTCGACGGAACATCGGTGTATGGGAATCCATGGAAGAAGGTGGCGTCAAGCACTCCCTCTCGCTGCTCGGCTTCCAGACAGAGATCCCGGATGCGGGCGGCCGGCGCTTCGTCGGTGGTCGACGTGGGGAGAAGGATCGGCAACCGTTCGACGTGCGTGGTCGGTCTCCGGGTCCCGTCGACCAGCGCGGGGATGGCGTCGATGGCCTCGACCCCGCGCTCGAAACAGTCGACGTGGGGATACTCGTGGACACCGAGCATCAGATCGATGTGTGTTGCCATCTCCGCCGTGATGTTTCCGTGCAGGTCCAACGGCACGACCAACGGAACGTGCTCACCCACCACCGACTTCACAGCTGCGGCGACGTCCGCCTCGAGGTCATCGATGCCATCGACCACGCCTGCCCCGTGCATCGAGAGTGCAACGGCGTCGACGGGGAGCGCTGCCCTGAGGCTGTCGAGCAGGGCGCTCTTCAGCGAGTCGTAGGCAGTGGCCTCGATGTAGCCCGATGGTCCAGCCATGGCCCAGAAGGTCGGCACGAGTTCGTGGCCGGCCGCCTCGCCTGCGGCAATGAAGCCGCCGACGAACGTTCGAGTCCCCCGAATCTGGAAGATGGCATCGCCGTGGAGACGATGGAAGTCGTCGAGGCCTGTGGTCCCGGTCGACTCGGTGGCGTAGGTGTTGGTCTCGTGCTCGATGCCCCCGATGGCGATGCGCATCCCGGAGACGCTAACCGCACCGCCGAGACCGGTGCGTGTCGGTCGCCTGCGCCGGTTCGAAGGCGTCTACTCGCTGGTTTCGAGGCCCGAACCCTCGAATGCACGGTCGACCGAAAGCGCCAACTCGATCTGGTCGAGGGCCCCGGTGATGTCGTCGGCCGTTCGCAGATTGCCGTTGGAGAACTTCGGCAGAAGGGTCACGACCACATCCTTCACCACGAGACGCTCGGCGGCGTTGTGGCAATCCAGCAACCAATCGACGCAGTCGGCAACCGGCACGTACTCGTTGCCGTTGATCTCGGCACGAGCCGCAGCGATCGTTGCGATGATCTTGGTGGTTTCAGTGGAGGTCATGTGGAGTCCTTCGGTCGGAGCCTGAGCCTGGATGCGGAGATCTGGGTTCTACCGGTGGGTCGAACACGTGTAGTTCAACACCTTGACGTTCGGTTTGTCTTCCGAGTTCCCGCGTTTCATGAATGTGACCTTTGACGTCATCAAGCCGAAACAATTCGTTCGGCCCACCGCAGAAGCGACACTGAGCCCATGATCGATCAGATTCTTCATCTCGCAGCGCTCAGCGATTGGGAGCAGCGGACGGGTGATCACTACGAACCGGCCGGACTGGAACAGGACGGATTCGTCCATTTGTGCAGCCGGGATCAGCTCGCCGGTGTTGTCGAGCGCTACTACCAGGGACGTGACGACCTGGTGCTCGTGACGGTGCGGACGGATCGTCTCGATGCGCCGCTGGTGTGGGAGGACACCACGGGTTCGGGTGAGCGATTCCCGCACCTGTACGGTCCGCTTGCGTTGGCAGCGGTGGTTGCCGTCGTGCCATTCGAGGCACCGCTGACCAAGTAGGGTCCTCCGATGCCCGAGCCGCTGCGCCGCAAGCGACCTTTCTGGCACCGCCACCTCGAGCCCGAGGAGCGGCGTCGGGTGATGAATGACCTGGCGCTCATCAAGCGCACGCACTGGTACTGGCGATTCGGTGTGATGTTGTCGCTCTCGGTGGTGGTCGCGGTGATGGGGTTGCTGGCCGGGTCGGCTGCGGTGGTGATCGGCGCGATGTTGCTGGCTCCACTCATGACGCCGGTGCTCGGCGTTGCCGCCGCGTTGGCGATGGGGTTGCCGAAGAAGGCATCTGTCTCGATCGCTCGGGTCGTCGTGGCGACAGTCGGCTGTATCGGACTCTCCTACCTGGCGTCGAAGTTGGCCCTGACGGGATCGGACACGTTCTCCGCCGAGATCGTTTCGCGAACACGGCCGGACATCCGCGATCTCGTGGTTGCACTGGCTGCGGGTGCCGCCGGCTCGTATGCGACCGTGCGCTCCGACACTTCCAGCTCGTTGCCTGGCGTCGCTGTCGCCGTGGCCCTCGTACCTCCGCTTGCCACCGTCGGCATCACCCTCGAGGCCGGCAACATGGTGTTCGCCAGGGGCGCGCTGCTCCTCTATCTCACGAACCTCGTCGCCATCGTCTTCGCCAGCATCGTCGTCTTCCTCGTCACAGGTTTCGTGCCACCTCGACGGTTGGCGACGACGGTGCCGCGGATCGTCGGTGCGATGGCCGTTGCCGTCGGAGCAGTCGTGCTGATCTCGGTCCCGCTGCTCCGGGCCAGTCTCGGGGCGGCCGACGCCTCACGGCGCGAGCGCGACGCCAGGGCGGCGGTGAGCGATTGGCTCGGCGACCTCCCGCTCGACATCGTGTCTCTCGACCTCGACCGCAATCCGGTCGTCCTCGAGCTCAACGGCCCGGCCCAACCGCCGCCTGAGGAGTTGCTCGAGGAGCGGCTGGCAGTCGTGCTGGGCCAGGACACGCAGGTGGCCGTCTTCGTCGATGAGACGAAGCAGGCGACCACCACGACGACGATTCCAGCTTCGGACGAGGAGCTGCGCACCGATCGAACCCGCGCCGTCGTCGAGGCATGGCTGACCGAAAACGACCGGGACAACAACTACCAGCTGAACGCGTTCTCCCTCGAGGGTTCCGACCTGATCCTCACGGTGTCCGGTGTGGGGAACCAGCCGCCGATTCTCGACCTGATCGATCGCCTCGGAGCCGCCGGCCCGGACGACATCATCACGCCGACGGTGCAGTGGAGCCAGCTGGAGGAGGTTCCCTTGGGTGAAGAAGCGCCAACGCCGCTCGAGGTCACTCGCTCGCAGCTGCGGGTACTGGTCGACGCCTGGACCGGCCCCAATTCGCTCGTTCTCACGAGCATGACATTCGATGGAGTCACGCTGGCGATCGATGTCGAGGGTGCGGCTCCGCCGCCCATCGAACCGTTACTCGACGCGATCGCCGAATCCGACCTCGATGGGGCCGATCGGATCCTCACCCAGATCTACTTCACGCAGCGGGTCCGCCTGGCGACGACCACGACGACGGTGCCACCCGACGACGAGCTCGGCACCGGCGAGTCGACCACCACGACGACCCAACCCTGACGGCCCGGCCGGTGATCGGGAGCGTCTGGTCACCGAACGGAATCGGTCAGAGCGCTTCGCTCGTGACGACTGTGCGGGCAACGACCTCGAACTGCGGCGTCGCTTTCGTCGACGCATCGATCGGCTCACCACAGGCAGGGACCGGGATGGCGTCGACCGGGCGCATCGTGACGGTGTGTGTCCCTCGATGATGGTGCACCGTTGCGGTCACCAAGCCGTCACGGTCGATCTCGGTGTGAACCGTTCGCTCGTTGTCGAGGAAGTCCCAGCCCTGATCGAAGAATGCGAGGCCCTCGGCGATCTGCGCCGGGCGGCCCTCGATGCCGAGGTTGCCACGGAAGTGGCCGTCGAGCGCGTGTGAGGCGAACGAGCGGTTGATGATGGCCGAGGTCAGATCGGCGGTGAGGAAGCTCCACGTCGCCCCGGCCGGGAACTGCACACCGGTCGGTGCGAAGCGGTGGCCGCCGGTGTGGCTGGCTCGCCACAACCGCACGTTCGGCGGCAAAGTCGATTCGAGCTCGAGATGCAGGAGCGTGCCGAACTGGCCGCAGCAGCGGTCCCGGGTGCCGTGGGTGCAGATCAGGAGGTCCTGGTGGTCGGCATCGAGAGCAAGGGGCTTGGTGATTGCTTCCCGGCCCCGTCGTCCGATGTCCTCGACCCGAGCCGCGAGGTCGGCCCGCTCGACCACGGTCTCGGTGGCCACGAACCCGCGGAACGGTTCGCTCCGTTCCCAGCAGATGATGCGGTGGTGGTCGCTCATGGCGTCATCGCCTGCCCGGACACCGAGGATCTTGACGTCGGCGACCAGCCCGAGATCGATCCCGGTCAAGAGTTCGTGCTGGTCGATCTTTTTCGGCCACGGCAGCGGCAGCTCGACGAGTAAGACTCGCCTCGCAAAACCGGCGCTGCCTCCCGGTGACTCCCCGAGCTCGGCGGCTTGCACCGTGCAGCGGAGGTCGTTCGCCACCGTCACGAGTCGACCTGGTCCCTCAGGGACTGGAGCCACTGGGTGGCTGACTGCCACGCCTCGTTGTTGTCTGCCCGAAGCTGGCCGGCTTCGGCGCCGGCCGCCGGGTAGCTACCGAGGAACTTCACGTCGGCGTGCTTGGCCCGCACGTTCAGGAGGCAGTTGGCAACGACGTCGTCGGTGATGTGGCCGTTGAAATCGACGATGAAGCAGTACTGACCGAGTTGGGTCTTGGCCGGACGGGATGTGAGCTTTGTGAGGTTGATGTTGCGGGCCGAGAACTCGTTGAGGATCGAGACGAGCGAACCAGGCCGGTCGGCGCGTTGAGCGATCACGACCGTCGTCTTGTCGTGTCCCGACGGAGCGGGAATCCCTGACGGCGAAACAACGAGAAACCGGGTCTGGTTCCCTGACATGTCGGCGATGTCAGAGGCCAGGACGTCGAGGCCGTAGATCTCGCCGGCGAGCGCTGGGCCGAGTGCACCGACGCCTTCTTGCTGGCTTGCGTTCTGAGCGGCCTCCGCGGTCGAATTGGCCGGAACGACCTCGACCTCGGGCAGCTTCTGGCGCAGGAACGTTCGGCACTGTGCGTTTGCGACGGGGTGGGAGGTGATCGTGTGGAGGCCGTCGAGCGACGTTCCGGGCCGCGCCATCAGGTTCATCGTGATGTCGAGGAGGACCTCGCGTTGGATCAGTAGATCGGTGTCGAACGCGAGCGTGTCGAGCGACGCATTCACTGTTCCTTCGATGGCGTTCTCGATGGCGACGAGACCCATGTCGACCGATCCGTTCTGGGTCTCGGTGAGGATGTCGACGAAGGTCCGCATCGGGACCAACTCGGCGTCGGCGATGAGATCGGCCTGGGATCGGAGGGCCTCCTCGCTGTAGGTCCCGCGCGGACCGAGGTAGGCGATGCGTCGTGGTTTGGGCACCCGGCAGAGGCTAGTGCAGCCGACTCCGGCCACTACGGTGCGTTCATGGACGATCGCATCTACTTCCGCCAGCTGCTGTCTGGCAGAGATTTCGCCACCGCCGACCCGATCGCGCAGCAGATGGTCAACTTCTCTTACCTCATCGGCGACCGATCGACCGGCGAGGCCGTCGTCATCGATCCGGCCTATGACGCAGACGCCTTGGTCGACATCCTCGAGGCGGATGGGATGACACTCACCGGCGCGCTCGCTACGCACTATCACGCCGATCATGTCGGCGGCTCCATGATGGGTTACGAGATCAACGGCATCGCTCAACTTCTCGAGCGGGTCGACGTGCCAATTCACGTGCAGGCGGCCGAAGCCGAGTTCGTGCAGAAGGTCACCGGAGTCGAGGCGGGGTCCCTTGTCTCGCACACATCCGGCGACATCGTGACCGTCGGGGGCGTCGACATCGAGTTGATCCACACCCCCGGACACACACCGGGGAGCCAGTGCTTCCTGGTCGACGATCGTCTGGTCGCCGGCGACACGCTCTTCCTCGATTCCTGCGGTCGAACCGACCTGCCCGGTGGTGACCCGGCCGAGCTCTACCGGTCGCTTCATGATCGACTCGACAAGGTCCCGGATTCGGCGGTCCTCTATCCAGGCCACCGGTACTCCAACGAGTCCCATCAATCCATGGGTGACACCCGCCGCCAGAACGTGGTGTTCAAGCCATCGTCCCTCGAGCAGTGGATGACGATGTTCGGTCACTGATCGGCTGCGAATTCCTCCTACAGCTCCTCAGTTCCTCGGCCGATGTGCCGAATGCTCTGGAGACAGGAGGCGACCGGAGTGACCGATCCAATCGCTGAGGAATCAGTGACAACTGAGGCAGGAACCACCGTTGCATCGGGCGATGCGACGATCGAGCACCTTCGCCGACAACTCGACGATGCCGCACCCCGACTGGAGGCGTTCGCGCATCTGGAAGCGCTTGCGGAATCACGAGGCGAGACCCCGGAGGCCATCGCCCTCCAAGCGTCGATCGACGTTCTCGTCGCCGATGAAGCCGAGCGCAGGGCAGCGCTCGAAAAGCTCGAAGCCGACCTGGCAGATCTCGAAATAGACCAACGACAACACGTGGAGGAACGTGACATGTTGATGAAGCAAAAGGACGAGCTACGAGACGAGATCGTCATCGTGCTCGACGAGCACACGTCGATCGTCGATCAGATGGCCGAGATGATCGACGAACTCGAGTCCATCCGCGCCGATGCCGTTCGCCTCTTGGGCGAGAAGGCAACCCTCGAGATGAAGGTCGAGGCGCTGCGAAATGAGGTCAGTGCGCTTGGTGGCGAGTTGACTCGCCGAGCCGAGTTCGAGACCGTCATCGGCAGCGACGAAGAGGAAGCATCGGCTTTCGACAAGTTCTTCGAGGCCGAGATCGTCGAAGACAAGGCCCGAGCCTGGATGCTCGAGTAGTCGCCGTTTGGGTCACGCCGACTCACGATGACGATGAAGTGTCCGTCCGAGGTGCTTCACTGTCCCCGTGATGAGGCGTGTCGTGATGGTCATGGTCGCGGGAGTGGTCCCGCTCTTCACGGGTCTTTTGGTGCTCGCCAATGCCGTTTCAGCTGAGAACCCGGTCGACGTCATGCCGGAACTGGTCGACGACGGTGTGTACATCGCATCTTCACGCGCCGGCGATGCCGATCCGAGCTCTGTCATCCCCGTCATCCAGCGGGCGCAGACCGCTGGTCTGACCATGAGCGTTTTGTGGCCGTCCGAGCCACAACCAACGACATCAGCATTTGCTCGTCGGGTCCAGGAGGCCGGCGAGCTGGACGTCGTGTTGGTCTTCGGCCCGGAGGGCGAATTCGGCAGCTTCGTCGCCGAGGATTACGAAGACGGCGCCATCCGAGCTGTCAATGCAGCACGAGAAGCGGTGTCGCCTTCGGCGAAGGCCGACGCGTTCCTCACCGGCTTGCTCGAAGATCCGGTGCGCGAGCGCCCGGCCATCATCAACTCACTCGTGCGATGGATTGCAATCCTGCTCGCTGCGCTCGTGGCCGCCGCTGTTGGCGAGCAGATGATTCGGCAGTACAAGCGGAGTCGTAAGCGCCAGGCGTTCGAGGCCGCTCAGCAAAGCTGAGACCTGGGTTCGGACGCTCGACGTCACTCCGGGTAGCGATCCTCGGTGCACTCCTTCCCGCTTGCGTTGGCGAACACCGGTGGTGCGTCTGACAAGGTGACGAATACGCAGCGATAGCGGCCGAGTAAGTCGATCGGATATCGGACTTCGACCGGACGGTCGTCGCCGTAGAACCGGTAGCTGTCCGGTGAACCCGCCTCGAGGACGAGGAACGGGTTGAGACCAATGGTGTCCTGTTCCAGAATCGCATTGATGTCCCCGACCGTCATTCCTTCATAGGTTGCCTCGACCTCTTCGCGGAGAGTCCGTTGGCGGGCGGCGAGTGCTCCTTCCACTCCACCGAATCCTGCGCCGATCGCGAGAACCGTTGCGACGAACGACCCCAGAATCCATTTCGGATCGAACCGCTGCTCGTCGGCGCCGGCTTCGACTCGAATGAAGCTCGGAACCAGATGCGGGCTGGCCCCTAGAGCGAGTGCGACGACCGTCACCCCGATGACTCCACCCAGGGAGTTGGCGACCACGTCGGTGAGGTCCGCAGCCCCGAGGCCGGTCAGTCCTTGGACTGTTTCGATTCCGATCGAGAAGCCCGACAACGCAACCGCAACGGCAAAGGGTCGTCTGGTCACGGCCGCCCAGACCACCCCTGCCGGTACGAACAGTGCGAGGTTGAGCCACCAGGCCGCCTCGGTACGGGCCACTTCCAGAGGCGACTGTCGAAGCGTGGTCCACCACGTGAGCGCCGTGCCGACGTCGAATCCTGGGAGACCTTCGGCACGCTCGAGAATCGTGACCGCAACGATCATCATCACGGTGAGGGCCGCAAGGTACGCGGCAGGGCGAACGATTCGCAGTCGACGAGCGATGTACGGCGCGAGCATGATCGAGGTGACCACGGCGACCGCAACACCGGCCATGAGCCTGACGTTCATGAAGGCCTGGATGGCGCGACTCACATCACTCGACTCAGTCGGCCGACGTCAGGTCGGCATGTTGACGGATCCAGGTGTGCATTGCAATGCCGGCGGCCACGCCCGCGTTGATCGATCGGGTGGAACCGAACTGGGCGATGGAGCGGCAGTCGTCGACAGCGGACGCCATCTCGGAGGAGAGCCCCGGCCCTTCTTGGCCGAAGACCAGCACGCAACGATGGGGGAGCGGGTCAGACTCGAGGCGACCGGAACCCGGCGTGTTGTCGATGCCGATCCGGGTGAGGCCGCCGTCGTCGGTGAAGGAAACGAAGTCGGCGATCGTCGGATGGTGGCGAACGTGCTGATAGCGATCGGTGACCATGGCCCCGCGCCGATTCCAGCGCTTCTTTCCAACGATGTGGACCTCGGCGGCCAGGAACGCGTTGGCCGTGCGGACCACGGTGCCGATGTTGAGGTCATGCTGCCAGTTCTCGATCGCCACGTGGAAGGCATGTCGTTTGGGATCGAGGTCGGCGACGATCGCCTCCACCGTCCAGTAGCGGTAGCGGTCGAGCACGTTCCGACGATCACCCTCGGCCAAGAGCTCGGGATCGAGCCTCGGGTCATCCGGCCACGGCTCCGGATGCGGACCGACACCGACCGGTTCGAACGGTTCCCGGTTCGGTGCGGGACCTTCGGTCGCGTTCACGCGACGAAGTCGGCGACGGTGCCGCCCGTGATCTCGACCAGCCGCTCGGTCGGGATCTCGAGCACGTGGTGAGGGGTTCCAGCCGCGACCCACACAGTGTCGAAGTCGAGGAGGTGCGGGTCGATCCAGCACCGAATTGGCTGGAGGTGGCCGAGCGGCGACACGCCCCCGATGGCGAATCCCGTGGTGGAGCGCACGTCGTTGGGTTTGGCTCTGCCGCACTCGCTCGTTCCGGCGAGGGCCGCGAGCTTGGCGCCATCGACCGTGTTCGACCCACTGGTGAGGGCCAGCACGAGCTGGCCGTCGGCGTCGAAGATCATCGACTTCGCGATCTGGTCGACGTCGCATCCGACAGCCGCGGCGGCATCGGCTGCGGTTCGTGCGCTGTCGGCGAGCTCGACGATGGGTTCGCTGAGACCGGCGGCATCTGCAGCCGCTCGCACACGTTCGATACTGCTGGAGTTTTGTCCTGCCGAGGTGTCAGCGGTCGTCATCGATGCGTCGCCTTCATTCGGTGCCGACGGCCGGGATACCGAGATCGTCGTAGGTGAACAGTGGAAGGAACATGATGTCTGCGGCGGCGAACCGTTCAGCTGGTTCGTCGCTTCGGGACACCAGCGTCGTGGCCATCACGATCTGTCCGCCCTCGGCGATGATCCGCTCGGCGGCAACGAGGCTGGATCCGCCCGTCGTGATGACGTCATCGACGAGCAGCACCCGCTTGCCGTCGAGATCGGCGCCCTCGACGAAGCGGTCGGTGCCGCGGCCCTTGGGTTGCTTTCGGACAACGAACCAGTCGGCATCGTCCACGATCGCGATGCCGTGGGCGAACTGGTCGGCGCCGAGCGTGAGACCACCCACGGCGTCGAATTCGACACCGGCGCCGGCGGCCAGATCGGCCATGCAACGACACGCCAGGGCGAGGTCGCGCCCAGCGGCGAGAGCTGCCTTTGCGTCGAGGAAGTATCGGCTTCGGGCGCCGGACGAGAGCTCGACGGGTTCGTCGAGACGAATGAGACCGCGAATCACGATGAGGTCGAGCAGCTCGGCTCGTCGTTCGTCAGTGGTGGTCATGGGACGGGTCCGTTCTGGGCGTCAGCGGGTGGCCATCGGCTCATAGGCATTGATGCGAGCGAGGACCGCATTGGCCAGATGGAGATAGTCGGATGCGAGACCAGGGGCCGCAGCCGAGTACCGGCGTGGGCCGTCACCGGCTCGGCTGGCAGCGATGCGTTGGCTCAGCGGGACGCGCTCTGCCTCGAGGAACTGCTCCTCGTACTCGTGGGCTAGAAGGCCGGCCTGACGCATGTCGAACGCGCTGCGTTCCGAGCGTCGGATGGGTCCGGGCAGAATCGGTGCGACGCCGTCGAGATCGGTCTCGAGCAGCCTTCGCACGTGGTCGAGGATCGCAGTCGCGTTGCGGGCGAAGTCGAAGAGCACGACGCCGAGCAATTCGAGGTCGGGGTTCAATGAGCGTCGGATCGGAGCGAACCGTCGAGCGATCATTTGGAGTCCGTCGAGTGAAGCGGCGTCGGCTCGTACGGGCACGACGAGCCACTTGCTCGCGATCAGCGCGGCATCGACGACGGGACCACCCGCAGGTGGACAGTCGATCAGCACGAGGTCGTAGTTGTCGGCCAGAGGATCCAGCAGTCTCGTGATGATGCCGGGGGACTGTTCCAGGTGAGCCAGGACACCGGTGAACTCCGGCCCGCCGGGCACGACGTCGAGACCGCTGCGAACCCGGTTGATCACGTTGAGCGGTGAACCTGAGCGGATTCCGGCAGCGATCGAGCGTCCGCGATCGTTGTCCGGGTGTTCGGTGTAGCCGAGGTCTGTGGCGAGGTTGCCCTGTGGATCGAGGTCGACCGCCAGGACTTCCCAGCCGGCAACTGCGGCGATGCCGGCAATGTTGGCGACGATCGACGTCTTGCCAACGCCGCCCTTGGCGTTACCGATCGCGACGATGCCCGAGTGCATCGGCCGAGCGTAACTCCTGCGACACGAGACTCAGGGGACGGCTGCGATGGGCAGCTGCGATCTCACGATTCGGTCGGTCGTGAGCGATACCAGGCCCACACCGCAATGGCGGTGAACAACACGAACCACGGCACTGGTGACGAGGCGAAGCCGACGAATGCATCCACGGCGGGCTCGACCGACGGGATCAGGCGCCCGATCTGGGCTGCTCCGGTGAGCAGCGCTCCGACGACGCCGACACCGGTCGAGGTCAGAAGCGCCGATTGCAGCACGACCCGTCGATGGGCCCCGAAGCCGGTGTTGCCCGTCGTGGTCTGCTGTAGGAGCACGACAGCCGAGGCACCGACCGCGAAGGACAGGAAGAACCGGGGTCCCCATCCAAGCGTCCACCAATTGGTGCCCTCGAGATCGGGCCTGAGGCGAAGGAGGAAGTTGCGGGCGACCGTCGTGACGTTCGAGAGCGACCCGTAACCGACGCTCGAGATCGCGCCGGCGATGATCTGGATGGCGAAGGCAACGGCGAATCCGACGATGAACACGAGCCCGACACCGAGCCAGTTGGGGTTGTGGTCGTACGTCGAAGCCATCGCCGTGACCTGGATGGTCTCGTTGCCTGCCCCCCATTCGAAGAACAGCAGTACCAACACGACGACAAGGGCGACACCGCGGAACAGGTCGGCGGACCGAGCGTCAGCGGCGATGGCTCGACGAAGTGTGAGGCGTTCAGCGACGGTCTCCTCGTTCATGAACGCACAGCAACTTTCGAGTTCGTCGAGTTCACGAGAAGGTAGACGCCCGAGACCACGAGCGTTCCACCGAACAGTTCGATGGCACCGAGCGTCTCGTTGCGAATGAGCCACCCGAAGAACACGCCGAACACGGGGATCAGATACGCCGTCGATGCGGCCTGGGTCGGAGTGGCGAGTTTGACGACTGTTGCGAGCAGGGCGAAGGTCACCGCGTTGGCCGGGATGGCGGCGTACAGGAGCGGAACGAAGAGACCGGCTGACCAGTCCGTGTCCGCCGTGCCCTCCACGACCAGAGCAAAGGGCACCAACACGGTTGCGGACATGACCAGTTGGACACCGACCAGCATGATCGGACTCAGCCGGCTGAAGTCCTTCCACTTCATGAACACGGTGCCGAACGCCCACGCCACGGCCGACAGGACCAGGGAAAGGATGCCGACGGTCTCGGTTCCGCCACCGAGCGATGGTGAGGCGAGTACGAGAGTGCCTCCGAATCCCACCGCCATGCCGATGATCCCCTTTCTCGAGACGGTGACGCCGAGCAATACGAGGGAGAGCAGGGCGGTGAAGAGCGGCATCGTGCTCGAGATCAGCGATGCCACCCCGGCCGGCACGCGGTTCACGCCGAAGACCAGGAGTGCGCTCGACACGGTCGTGATGCTGATCGAGACGACGAAGATTCGAGCCAGGTCGTCGATCCGCCGCGGCAGCCGCTCGCCTCGAAGCAGCGCCAAAGCAATCAGAAACGAACCACCGATGACGGTTCGCATGCTTGCGAGCAGAAAGGGCGTCGTGTGGTCGAGCGCGAACTTGAGGGCGCTGAAGTTGCCTCCGATGAGCATCGCAACGAGGCCGATCGTGGCGAGAACGAGTCGAGAGCTCATGGGGATGCCGTGTGTGGCATCAGGCGGACTTATTCGTCGGCGTGGTCGTCGTCGGTGTCAGCGCTGTCGTCTTCGGCGTGGTCGGCGTCGTCCTCATCGGCGTGTTCATCGCCCTGGCTGCCGGCGCTGTCGTATGAGGCTGCGGTCGATGCGGCCACGGCACCCAACACGAGTGCAGCCACGATGAAACCGATCAACCCGGCGTACCAGGGTTGGGGACTCTCGGGTTGCTTGGGCGGGGGCTGGGCCATGGTGGAACTCCTGGAGAACGGTCGTGTGTGCGTCGCCGAGAACCGACGGTCGATCGGCACGCGCCGAAATCATAGAGGCCACATGATGCAGACGCCCCTGCCGTTTCACCGATCGAGGTCGGGGGAGTAGCTTCGGCCGATGACCGCCAACGCAACTGGGCAACTCGAGGGAAGAACCGCCGTCATCACCGGGGGAAGCAATGGCATCGGCCGCGCCTGTGC
The DNA here is from genome assembly GCA_965530755.1 of uncultured Acidimicrobiia bacterium. Lineage (GTDB taxonomy): Bacteria > Actinomycetota > Acidimicrobiia > Acidimicrobiales > SZUA-35 > SZUA-35. The sequence goes on from CBESNA010000024.1 coordinate 55,261, forward strand.
CGAGCGGTTTGCAAGAGAGGGAGCGAACGTCCTGATCGCGGACCTCCAGAGAGCGCCGGGTGAGGCCGCGACCGAGGCCATCGTCGCCGCCGGCGGATCAGCCCGGTTCGTCGAGCTCGAAGCCGCCAGCCAGGAGAGCAACGAGGCCATGGCGGCCGCCGCAGTCGAGCACTTCGGCTCGGTCGATGTCGTGGTGACTGCTGCCGGCGTGAGTAGTGCCGACTACCAGTCCGGCGACCTCGAGGGCAACCTCAAGCGGATGGCCCAGGCCGCCGAGCGGGCCGAGGTCAACCCCGCTGCCGCGCTCACAGACCTCGATCTCGACGACTGGCGACGAGTCCTCGACGTCAACCTCACGGGCACCCTTCTGGCGATCCAGGCCACCGCGTCGGTGATGCTCTCGCAGGAGAAGCCGGGCGCCATCGTCACGATCGCATCGGTTGCCGCCCGCGATCCCCTTTGGGGTTCGCCGAGCTACCCGGTGTCGAAGGCAGGTGTCTGGATGCTCACGAAGAGCGCGGCTCGCACACTCGCCCCCCTCGGCATCAGGGTCAACTCGATCGGTCCGGGTTTCATCGACACCAATATGACTGCGGCATTCAACGAGGTGGACGAGATGCGCGATGTCATCCTCGGTAACACGCCGATGGGCCGTCGAGGCACGCCGGAGGAGATCGCCAACGTCGCACTGTTCCTCGCCAGCGAGCAGTCCAGCTTCGTGACCGGTGAGCTGATCCATCCGGATGGTGGTTGGTTCACCGGGTGACCGTGCCGGAGCCGATTCCCAGTTGTGAGCCCTAGCGAGCAAGCTCAGTTAGTGAGCAGAGCGAACGGCG
>CBESNA010000025.1:0-54923 GCA_965530755.1 uncultured Acidimicrobiia bacterium
GCTCGCGCCACATCAAACCCCGTGTCCAGGTGTCTATTTGGCCAACTTCTCCCAAATCTTCCCGATGGATCGAGGCACGAACTACGCCGTTCGCGATGGGGCGCTCATGAGCGAGCTGATCCTCTCGGACATCGGCTGATTGGCCGGGGGCACACCGAATGACGGCGAGCGGCCAGACCGGAGCCAGGCCCCTGGCCTCGATTCAGGGGCGAGATGGTCCTGGAACAGCACCCCCGATGGTGTCGGTGGTGGTTCCGACGTTCAACGAAGCTGAGAACATCACGGTCTTGATCGACGCTCTTGGCGTTGTGCTCTCCGATGTCACTCATGAGATAGTCGTTGTCGACGATGACAGCCCGGACCGTACGTGGGAAGTGGCTCGGGAACATGCCTCGTTGGCTGCCAGCCCAGTTCATGTGATTCGGCGCACCGACGATCGAGGGCTCAGCTCGGCAGTGCTCACAGGCATGCGCGCCGCTCGCGGCAATATCCTCGCCGTGATCGACGCCGATCTCCAGCACGACGAGACGGTCCTGCCGATGATGATCGAGCAGATTCTCGCGGGCGCGGATATTTGCGTCGGATCCCGGAAGGCTGAGGGTGGTGGCTATGGCGAATGGTCGAAGAGCCGCCGTTTCGCCAGTTGGACGGCGACCGTCCTGGCGCAGCGAGTGCTCGACACGGTCGCCTCGGACCCGATGTCTGGCTACTTCGCGATCTCCCGCGATGCGTTTGCTGCGGCCGAGGACAGCATCAATCCGCGCGGGTTCAAGATTCTCCTCGAATTCCTGGCGCGATCGGGCCCGGGTGCCAAGATCGCAGAGGTCGGATACGTCTTCCGAAATCGCGAACGAGGTCAGACCAAGATGTCTGGCGGCGTCATCGGTCAGTACCTGCTTGCCCTCGTAGACCTACGACTAGGACGAGTCGTTTCGCCGCAGTTCATCAAGTATGCCCTGGTTGGCTCGTCCGGAATCGTCGTGAATCTGTTGGGCTACGTCATCGCAAGGCTCGCAGGGATGTCGAGCGTGCCCGCCGTACTCCTAGGAGTTCAGGCGTCTATCTTGTGGAACTTCTTCATGAACAATCGTTTGACGTTCCGTGCCCTGCGCTACGACCGCCGCTCGATTTGGAAAGGAGTGGGGTTCTATGAGCTGGTGAGTGTGCACGGGTTGTTCGTCCAGCTCTGCGTCTTCCTCACGATTGAAGAGTGGGCCTGGTTCGATTTTCTGGGCACGGCTTCCAGTCTCGCTTCGAATGCGATCGGCATTGGAGTTGCAGCCGTCGGGAACTACTTCCTGCACACCAACTACACCTGGAGTCGTTTGACGAGAGGGTAAATCGAGCGCATCCAAGCGTGAATCGGTTGGCGGCGAGGTCCGTGCGGTCTAACCGGCATGGGCACTTTGACTCAAGTCCGACTTCATGGTCGCCGATTGAGATGCCATGCAGAATCGGATTGCGGCGATCTCAAGCTACGTGTGGCTTCGGGCCAAGGAGGTGAAGTGATGACATCGAAGATAAATCGCTTCAGCCTGCTGGCTGCCGGCGTCACCATCCTCTGGCTCGTCGCAATTGGGTTTCTGTCCATCGCTGTGCTTTCAGACGGCCCCAGAGGCGACCAAGAGTCTTCCGAGAACGCGTCGCCGTCCGATCGCGCTGAGGAGTCGATATCAAGCGGGTCGCCGAGCTCGATCGATCGGTCCGAGCCGGGCGAGATGCTCCTCGGCCCGACGGTGGTGTCGATCGATGTGTACGTTTCGCCGTCGGGATCAGACACCAGCGACGGGCGCACGATCGACACGCCGGTACGGTCTGATTGGCGGGCCGGGGAACTCGTCGAACCCGGAAGCGTTGTCTACTTCCTCGCAGGCCGACACCCATCATTTCGCGTGGATGGTTGGCAAGGCTCGGCGGTCTCGCCCATTACCCTCCAGCCAGCCCCTGGGGCTGAAGGCCGCGTCGTGGTTTCTGACGATGATTGGAACTCGGACGCGGCTATCTGGGTGGTCGGTTCGAATCATGTCGTCATTTCGGGTCTGAAGCTCGAGAAGTCCTTGTGGGCGATGGACGTGCGCGGTTCGAGCAACATCAGGGTGACGGGCAACACGATCAGTTTCATAGGCCAAGAGGCGATCCGCCTACGTGAAGAATCGAATGCGGTCGAGATTGACAACAACTCAATCAGCGATACCGGAAACCGCCCGGGTTACACGCTCGGCGGCTCCGGTATCTATGTGGGCACATCCACTGGCGTCGATCCGGTCCACGACGTGTACATACACGACAACGACATCTTCGACACGGCGAGCGAGGGCATCGACGTCAAACCTGGCACCTGGAACATCACGATCGAAGACAACCTCGTCCACGACCTGTCGACCCTGCAATCGGGCGCAATCGTGCTGCACCTCGGAGAACAGGGGCCATCCTTCCACCCGAATCTCATCGTTCGACGGAACATGATCTGGAATATCCGAAGCAACACTCAGTGGGCGGACGGCAACGGCATCGTCATGTCCGGGGCCGGCGTTATCGAGAACAACATCATCTTCGGAAATGAACATCGTGCGCTGCTGATCGAACAGTTCTTCACGCCTGGCGCTCCAGGCGAGGTGCTGGTGAGACACAACACGTTCTTCAACAACGGACGGACAGATGTCGAGATTCGCGGAGACCGGCATGATGTCGATTTCAGCAACAACCTGAGTCAGCTGCCGATTCTCGGGCCATGGGAAGGGTCGGGGAATCGGACTCCCACATCGAGTGACTTCGCCAACGCGGGATCTGGCGTCTTCGATCTGGCCGCTGGCTCCGGGGCCATTGACAGCGTGACCGCCCTGGCGGGAATTGACACTGACTACGCTCGCCGCCCGCGTTCAATGGGGGCATCTCCCGATGCAGGAGCTCTCGAGTTTGCACCCGAAGGCGCGCAAGCCACGACGAACACGACGAGTGCGCCGCCCGTCGAGCCACAGAATGCGACGGAGGGCGGCGCGCGTGCGGCAGTCCCGCCCACGCCATCCACGACATCCCCTACGGCTACCTCCACAGCCTCCGGCCAAGCGGCCGCTGGAACGGCGTCGACAGCAGCAAGCCCTCCACCGACCACCGCCGTGGGGCCGACAAGCCTGGCTTCAACCGTCGCTTCGTCGGCTCAGGCTTCCGGTGAAGTACCTACCGATCAGCGCGGTGGCGCCAACGGATCCTTGAATGCGGCAGGAGAAGACTCCGTTCCGGAGGAGGTCGGCAGCTCGGAGGATCTTGGCTCGGTCGACGCCCGACCAGGTGGCCTTGGTGTTGAGCCAGCGCCGAACGAGAGCGCGAACAGCTCTGACGAAGCAGCGAACGCCGAAGACGTTCCTCCGGATCAACTCGCGATGGTTGAGATCCAAGGAGACGCTGAGGAATCTTCAGGAGGGACTTTGCCGGTGCTGGTGGGTCTGGCTGGCGTTGCGGTTCTCAGTGCGGTCGCTGCCCGGTATCGATTCCCAGGTGGCGCCTCCGGGGTAGGGCGTACCTAGGAACGAAGCACTTTTCGAGCAAGCCACTTCGCCAAGTCGACGGCATCAGTTTGTCTTGAAATGGTCCGACGTGGGGCGCCGACGTATCCACCCAAGGTGCTCGTCAGATCTTCCTTACGCGCGTCATCCAGCTGTCCATGGATGACTGCAGAGAACAGAGCGGATAGGCCACGCGTCTTCTCGTAGGGCAAGTGCCAGACTGGTATGTCGCGTAGGCCTGAGTTGGTCCGACGTCTCGGGTATCGAGTCTCTACACGTGCTGAAAATCGACCCCAGGTGTCCAGGATGTCGTAGTCGCCGTTGTTGAACACGAAAGACGAGAAGTATTCGTCGTTGTCGAATATCGTGTCTCCGTTCGCCAGGTTCAGATCGGCTGCCGGGCGAGACATCAGTTCAGAGAATAGGGCGGAGTACGAACCAGAAACGCGAGCAAGGATCTCGGGGGTACCTCCAATAATCTCCCCCCCGTACCAGATTGGCCTGTCAGTCGAATATGCGGGATCGATCCTGCGGTACAGATCTCCAAAGTCCAACATGCTCACGTTGTGGGGCTCTCGGAGTTCTGGCGAACTCGAACGCTGGTATGTATCTTGGAGAAGCAGGCGGTCGCCTTGCAACATGGAGTCGTCCAAGTCACTTGAAGCCTTGTGCCAGAGGCAGTCGGAATCTACGAGCAGGCTCGGTGCGGCCAATCCACTCATGCCTTTGACAACCTCGAGCTTGTAGAACGCGTTCCGGAACTTTCTTGATCTGTCGCCCGGATCAAATTCCTCGAAGGGCAGGTGGACGATCTCGACTCCCATGTCCTCGAGGGCGCCCTGGATGCTCACTCCGGCGATAGTGCAGATCTCCTCGTCGTTTGTGTACACGAGGTGTTGTATCCCGGGGTTTGTCCGTGTGGAAGACCAGCAGAACGTGAAGACGCATTGCCAATACACTGACCTGCGTTCCGGGGTTTGCCGGCCAAGATTGGGGTAGACGACGGAACCTCCGGCCGAATCGGGATCGACGCAAACCGACGTGACTATTGAATACAAGTGGCGTGCTTCCCGTGCGGTGTGGTCGCGATCGAATGCGCAACGGCAGATGATCGCAAACGTGGAGTCCTATCTATATCAGGCTATCCCTGGTCGGCGTCCGAACAGGCGCCTGGAGCACCACCCGCGTTGTCGACTGACTGCCCTCGCGCCCGTGGGATCCCGCCTTGTCGCATCGGCCTAGGCCGAGGTCGCCTCCGAGAGGATTCGGGCGGCGGCGACCGCCCCGAGCGAGCGGAGGCGCGCCAGCATGGACAGAGGCGGGAGGTCGTTGATGGAGTCGCCCAGAAGGCGACCGTCGAAACGCCGGATGACTTCCAACTGGACCGCTTCACCGATCTGCGGTCGAGCTTCTGGGACCGTCAGCGCAGACAGGATTCGGATGTCGTTGGCCGGGTGGATCGAGCGCGCATCGATCGCGTCGAGTGTCATTTCGATCCCGGCAAGCCACCCACCGAGGCGCTGATCGAGGTAGAAGAGGTCAAGCCAGCTGGCAGAGAACTGCTCGGTTTCTCGGAGCAAAACCCATTCGGACATACCCGCGTCGAATTGCTCTCTGGCGCGACGCCCCAACCTCGAGCCCTTTGCGACGAGACCGGGATCGTCACGCACGTCGGCCCAGGAGTGCGCTCCGGCTACCGAAGCGAAAAAGCGCCTCCCGATTTCAAAGCACCCACCCCGCAGCAGAACGGCGTCCTCGCTGAAACGGTCGTAGTAGCCCTGTCGCACCTGTCGTTGATCGGCGTTCGTCGCTTGATGGCGTGAGGGCAGCTCCAGAGAGCGTCTCGTCCGACTCGAGCGTTCGATCACCTCGTGTTCGAGGCCGACCGCTCTGGCGATTCGTTGTGCGACCGAAGCCTCGTTCCTGCTTGATGCATCGAAGCTCAGAGTGAATGTTCGAGGACGGAGACCAGCAGCCAGGGCTGCCGCCAGGACAGTTCGTGAGTCGAGTCCTGCCGTGAGCGGGACCCAGATCTCGCTTCCGGTCTCGGCGATGTCGAGGATGTTGGAAACGAGACACGCCGCCACGACATCGGTGCGATCTGCCAGGCTCTGTTCGGCGCCGAGGTTCGACGGGAGTCCGCTGGGAACCCGGCTGCCGTCCCACCGAATCATGTCTCCGGGGAGAGCGGCCGAAACTCCCTCGAATCCACACGTCGGAGGCGGATACCAGTTGAAGCTGTAGGAACCCAACTTTCGCGTTTGCCGCAACGACGAGCACAACTCGGCAATGACCGACGGTGATGAGGAAGCGACAAACTCCCCGTCCGAGGAGTAGAAGAGCCCTCGGAGGCCGGAAGCATCAGCGGTCAAGCCGTCGGACGTAGCGCGGACAAACCTGCCGCCTTCGCCGTCGCCCATTTGCTCCCCGATCACGGTCTCCTCTTCAGCCGTCACAATTGGCAGCCGCGGATCGTGATGCAGGACGTTTCCGCCCCTGACCGCAAGGCTGTGAAACCCAGGGATGCGAGCCGAGGCCTGGGAATCAAAATAGAACTGACGCTTCGCCCAGCCTGGGACATCAGAGGAACACCTCTGCGCGTTAGCCACTCGGCAAGCATACAGTCGTGAGCTGCGCGGCATCGTGGAGGCAATCGGCTGTGAGGCGAGCGCGAGGAACCGTGAGCGTCAGAGTGGAATCCGTTGTTTGAACGACTTGTCAATCGACTGACCGGGAGTCCCGCAGCTGTCCTGAGCCTCGGCCTCGGGGCTCGGGCTGTCTTTGGTGCCGCCGCTGTGGTGATGCTCACGAGAGGGCTCGGCATCGAGTCGTTTGGTTTGCTCAGCGGGCTGATGGCGGTTGCCACCCTTGGCGGCCCATTGGCCTCGGGCCTGGGGGACGTGGCCGTTCGACGACTCTCCGCTGGCGACGAGCCCTCGCCAACCTTGTCTGCCGTGGCTGGAGCCGCCTTCGTCGTCATCTCATTCGGATCCGTAACAGTATGGCTGGCGGGTTCGGCCATTCTCGGAAGGAGCCCTTCGACGGGCCTTTTCTGCCTGGCAGTAGCTGAGCTCATGGCCGCCGGTCTCGTCGATGGTGTGACAAAGGTTTGGATCGCACTGGGCAACTTCAGAATTGCAGCCCGGCAGCATGTGCTCTACGGAGCGGCACGCGTTGCAGCGGCAGCGGTCCTGTTCCTCGGGGTCTTTCCGACGACGCTGGAGGTCTACGCCGTATTGCTTCTCTTGACGATCGGTCTGGCCAGCGCGGCCTCGGCGATTTCGATCCGTCGCTCGTTCGATCCGGATCGCCCTGGACGTCTAGAAGTGCTCGCCGTGCTGCGGGAGTCGCGTTCGTATTCTCTGAGTCAGGTCACGGCAAGGGCTCAAGCAGATATCGACAAGGCGATGCTGGTTCGCTTTTCACTCGAGGCTGAGAGCGGGCTGTACGCAGCCGGCTACCGGGTCCTCAGCTATGCAGGCCTCCCAATGGAGGCTGCGCTCTCGGCTGCCTATCCGAAATTCTTTCGGATCGGTGAAGCCGAGGGTGTTCAGGGAACGAGCAATCTGCGGAGGTCAATTCAGACTCGGATCATTGGCCTCGGAGTCTTGGCTGGAGTGTTGGGCGTTGCGGTGTCACCGCTCGCAGCGATCGCGTTCGGCTCGAGCTTCCGTGGAATCACGACCGTTGTCGTGGTACTTGCTGGCGTTCCGGTCTTGACAGGGCTGCAAATCCTTTCCGCTGATGCTCTCACGGGAGCCGGGTATCAGATGCTTCGCGTTCGAATCCGAATGCTCGCCGTTCTCGTGAATGTCGGATTGAATGCGTGGCTCATTCCGAAGTTCGGCTGGCAAGGTGCTGCGGCGACAACGTACGCAACAGAATTGGTCAACCTCTTGATTCTACGGGTTGCTGCGCGCCGACTGGCTTCTTCAGTGCGGTCGGCGTGACCAAAGAACCTGGGTGACCAAGGAACCTGAAGATCGTCGCCAGAGATTTCTGCGGCTAGCTCAGCACCGAAAATTTAGGAGTTGGGCGTGCTTCCCTGCGATCTGATGCCAATCGAAGAGGGAGAGGTCAGGAGACTGTGTGCGAGGAGCACGGGCCCATTCCAAAACAGGATCCCAGTCTGCGCCGGCGAGCTCGGTGATCCACTGACCTCCGAGTTCTTGACGATAGAAGCTCGCTTGGCGCCCTGGGCAGAGGACGACGGGAAGTCCGAGCGGTACCATGGCCGCGACCAGACCCGTGTTGAATCCGTCCTGGATACCTACAGCGGCGCTGTGGTTGACGGCCAGTGAAGCGACTTCGTCCTCGGAAACCCTCCGTTCGATGAGGTCGACATTCGGCAGTTGGTTGGCGAGGGCAGCCACCGACGAGAAGTAGTCGAGGTCTGCCGCAAAGCCGGCGATCGTCACGTGTGCCCGTCCGGCTCGCAGCGCGGGAGCAAGTCCAGCGAGAACGTCGACCTGGCGCTTGTACGGCGCAATGGTTCCCAGATGCAGGAAGCACACAGGCTCGTCTGCGCCGAGCGGGGCACGTGAACGAACGAGGGGTACGTGAAGCGATCCCGAGGGGATGTGCGTGATCCTGGTTCCCCGGAGATCAGGGAAGGCGTTGACGACGTCGATCTCCTGCCCCTTACACAGCACGATCACATCGGTGAGGTGGTTTCTCCAGCGCGCGAAGAAGCGGGCCTGGAGCGGGCTCCAGCCGCGGTGCGGCTCGAGATTGTGCGCGGTCCAGATCGACTGGCGGCCGCGACGCCTTATGTCGAGCAGCAGGAACCAGGCGATGCCGAGTTTCGCAAGTCTGCCGGCCGGCTGCGGATGACCGAGGAGGTGCTCGGGCCACTGGATGTGCACGGCTGCGTTCGGGTGTCGTATGGCGTTGCGAACAGTGGCAGCGACGGGCTCGATTCCAGCTGCACGAAGAGCCTCATGGAGTCCGCGAACGTACGGCGAGTTGGTCGGCCTGTCGGGCGGCGGATGAACAAGCACGGTTGCGTCCACGGAGCGCTTTCTACCAGCAGGTAGGCGGGATTGAGGCGGAGCTGAAACGCCGGTCGGGAGCCATCAAGCCGATGCGGATGCCAGGGATTCTCGGCCGTCGGCCGCACGGACCGCCTGAAACAGCAGCACGCCGACGATCACGACGAGGGTGAGGTGGATCGCAAGGCCTGCCGGCCCGAGTGCCTCCACCAGCACGTTCTGGCGGAAGTCACCGTCGAACGCCCGAGTCACCCAATGCTCGAGCGCGGTCGTGCCTTGATCATCGGGCGCCAGCGGATCCGTCAGGGTTGCGAGCGTCATCGTGGCGATACTGATGATCGAGGCGCCGATGGCGACTCGCGGCCACTTCGAAAAGGCCTGAGCGAGAGGGATCGCCAGAAAGGGCAACGCAGGAATGACGAATCTCGGGCCAGGGGAGTAGCCGCCGATCGCTCCAGCTGCTTGGTCGACCCACACGGACGGCACGATGGCGAACGCGACAACGATGACGACCGACGAGCGAAGCTCGGACCTTGCGCCCTCGTGCCGAAGAAAGAAGCCGATGGCGGCGAGGAGGACGACGGGTGTGAGAACGAACAGTCCTCGCTCGCCGATCAGCGTCCCGGCCAGAACACTTGAGTCTGGCCATCCGATGCCGACGCCGGGAAACTCTCCCTCGAAGACGGCGGCATAGCGATAGGGCGTGTGGAACGGGTTGTCGAACGCCACCCAGTGGTAGCTGAGAAGCACGACGGCAAACGGCACAGCGCCGGCCACGAACCATCCGAGGCGTCGACCGTCGGTCGTTGCCACTGCCACTAGGAGAACCAGTGCCACGATGGCCATCGGATACTCCACGACGACGGCCAGCCCAACCAGGGCTCCGGACAGCGCGGCGGTCGAGCGCCTCGGGCGAGCAGGGAACGCAGCCATCGTTGCACTGAAGCCGAGGAGCGCAGCGAGTTCGTGGCCGAACGCAACGGTCGAGAAGGGTAGGAGGAGGGTTCCGAAGGTCAGAACGAGCGCCACCGCCGTGCTCACCTTCGTTCCTCGGTCTCGCGTTCTCCGGGCGATCAAGCCGGCCAAGATGGCGGCCGGTAGCGCCGAGAGCATGAGTTTCGCCACGAACTTCACCTCTCCAGTCGAGTCCACGACGTCGAGGCCGAACACCTTGCCGACTGCGTAGACCGGTGCGAACAGCAGGGATGTTCCCGGGGCCTTGTCGGAGTAGAAGCGGCCATCCTTGATCGAATAGTCGTCGAAGAGAATCTCTTGATACGTCGTGATCTCGACCGATCGGTCCTCGACCAGCGCAGCAGCCAGCGCGACTCGAGGTGATTCGTTCGACAATCCATTCCCCATCCAGGGAGCGACGGCAACGAAGACGAGCACCGCGATCAAGGCCTCGAGCCGGTAGAGCCGCCAGAAATGCCGGAGCCGAGAGTTCATCGCCCGACGTGTCCAACGCTCGTGGCTTCTTGCCGAGCTCCGGTGGATCGGCGCCAGTGACCACCGAGTGAGGAAGAATCGGCTCGTTCGAGCGGAGCCAGTTCTCGCAGCACCACGACGATCGACGCGACCCACAAGAACAAGAGTCCGAAGAACGGGGCAACGATGCCGCCGGTCAACGCGACGGTGCCGATCGCCAGCAGTGAGGCAGCGCCCATCGAAGAACGCGGGTCACGGGCACGATGCAGAACGATGGCGATCGGCACTGCTATGAGACTCAAGGTGCTGACCAGCGTGTTCGGATACAACAAAAGACTGGCCGTGAGCGTGAGCCCGACCGTTTCGATGTCGGAGGCGCGGCCGCGAGCGTGAACCAGCACAGCGAGCGTGACGAGAAGAACGATGAAGGAGGCCACCATCGTCGGTGGGTGGAGGATCGAGGACATGGCGCCCTGAGAGTCGGGGGGTTGGTCCAAGAATCGGCGCAGCTGGCCATTGAGCGATTGGATGACGGGATTGAGCGAAAGCTGAGCAGATCGATCGCTCGGGCCGAACCGAATGAAGTCGGAGTAGACGCCGACGCCGAACATGGCTGCTGTTACCGCTGCGCTACCGGCTAGCGCCACCAACGCTCCGAGGAAGACCCGAGGTCGACCGATCGCGGCCCATAAGAGCGCGACAATGATGACGAGCGGCTTGAACAGCGTGCCGATGCCCAGAGCGACTCCGGCGAGGGCGGGCCGGGCCGACACCAGTCGAACGGCGACAACGATTGCAAGCATGCTCCCGAAGACGATCTGTCCGAGGTGGATGGCGTCGATGGTGGGCTGGAGCGACAACACAACAACGCTTGCAGCAGCGTATGCCCGAGCGCCATCGACGATGGGGAACCACCGGCCGAGCAGCGCGATCGCGACGATGAGGATCGTGCCCTGCAGCGCATGATGGACGATCAGTCCTGTCGAGGCCGAGAAGTGTCCGGCGGGATAGATGGTCAAGATAGAAGGTGGCGGGTACCAGTATCCGATCTCGGCGAGCCAGTCGTCGGGGAAGTATCCGTTGGTGGTGTCGAACACGGTTCGCAACGTGTCAGGGTCATAGAACGAGCCCTCGACCACCGCAGAGCGGGCAACGGTGTAGAACGCGGGGCTGTCCCACGGCCTCGGGGTCGTTGCCGAACCCCAGCCGACCATCCCCGCCCGGGCCACAGCCAAGACCGCAGTCGACCAGAGCATCCCGTCGAGCGCCCTCCGCCACCGCCAGTCCGACCCCTCCAGCGCAGCGACAAGGCAAACGAGCGCGACTGCTGCGACTCCGGCGGCCGTACGGGCGTACTCGAGCATCAGAACCCGAACGTGCGCTCTTGCACGAGGCGGAAGCCGTCCACCACCGACACCAGGATTTCGCCATCGTCGATCATCGAGATGTGGTGCATTCCTGAAGCATTCCAGCCTTCGCCGGTTGCCGAAGCGATGGTTTGGCCATCCACCGCCTCGCGGTAGCGATCGGGGTTGAGTTCGAGGATCTCGAAGGCTCGCACTTGCTCGCCGTACGAGTTCGCATTCTGTTGGGCTGGTCGCCAGAGGCGGCCCTCCGCATCTGCGAAGATAGGCCCTGCGGGGCGGGCCTTGGATGCGTCGGAACGAACGATCGGACTGTCCGGGTGTTCGACCCAAGGGTCCAAAAGGGAGTCGCTCGTGAACAGGTGCAAGTCTTCGCCGTACCCCTCGCCGGTTGTGTCGACGGCGAAGAGGAACCAGGCTCCCTCGTGTTCGAAGATCGTTGGATCGCCCCAGTTGCCTTCGAGGAGGACTCGCTCCCGGACCCAACTCGTCGGAAACTCTTCGGCTCGATACAGCACAGTCTCGCCGGTGTCGCCGGACTCGGGAACGAGGAACCACCCGTCCTCGGTGTGAACTGGGAACGGATAGCTGAAGTGGTCGGACGATTCGATGGCCGGCCCCAACCAGCGCCACGAGGTTCCACCGTCACGGCTCTCGAACGCACCGATGAGTCCTCGCTCGCCGAACCGTCCGTCCGGATCCCGAACGATGATCTCGGCTAGGAGCACGAGGCGACCACCGACGTTCAAGAGGAATGGATCGGCCACACCGAGGACATCGTCGAGCGGGACGTCGTCGCGGGTGACGAAAACGGTCGGTTCGGCCCCCGACACCTCATTCGGGGCTCGTCCCACGTGAATCGCGACGACCCACTCGGCCCGGATCGTGTTGTCGATGAATGGGACGTCGAACGCTCGTCCGATCTGATGGAGCACGACGAGCGATACAGCCACGAGCGCGACGAGGACCGTGACGCGGCTGAGAATGCCCATGGCCGAGCCCTTTGTCGACTTCTCGCGATTGGAATGGGCGGTCGTGTCGACCTCGAGCTGTCGCATGCTTCGTGCTCGTCCCTCCAACAAGTCCGGTCCCGTTCAGCGACGTTCCCGACCCGCAGAGTATGTGCAGCGTTCGTTGGGTTTCGCAAGCACCGGTTGTCGCTCTGGCCGGGCCAGCTCACCGACGCCAGGTGATGTGACGATTCAGGTAGAAGTTGCCGGTGGTGGCGAGCACGATGCCGACGATCTGGATCCCGATCGACGCAGTGGGAAGGTCGGCCGGTTCGTAGCCGGCGAACGCAGCAACGCCTGCCTGCACCATCAACCCGTGGAGAGCGATGATCTGGAACGGGACCAAGCCGGTCCAGCCTCGGACGCCTCTTCGTCGCTCCGGCGCGAAGGTGAATGAGTTGTTGAAGACGTAATTCGTCATCACGCTCACCTGGAAGGCGACGATCGCAGCCCACTCGAAGCCGGCGGCACCCAACACCAGCAGCACGACGAATCGCACAGCGACGCCCAGGAGGCCGACGAGTGCGAACGCAGTGAAGGTCGCCGACACGACGCGCCCGATGAACAGGTCGATCAGCGCCACGAGGTATGCGCCGATGACGCTCGAGGTCAGGTTGGATTCGCCGGCCACGCGCTCTCGGAACCGGTACCCGACTTCGGTGACGCGCGGCCGGGGACCTCTCGCCACGAACTCCAGCAGGATCTTGAACCCACGGGGATTCACGACATCGGCGACTTCGACGTATCGCTCACGACTGACGGCGAAGAACCCGCTCATCGGATCTGACACGGGTATGCCGAGGAGGTGCCGGGCGAGTTGTGCGCCGGCCCATGAGACGAAGCGGCGGAATTTCGACCACTCGCCGTAGCTGCCGCCCTCGGCCTCCCGGGAACCCACCGACACGTCGGCCTCGCCATCGAGTACGGGCGTGATCACGTCGATCAACGCATTTTCGTCGTGCTGGAGATCGGAGTCCATCACGGCCAGGACCCGACCGGAGGCCGCTTCCATGCCGGCCATGACAGCCGAGCTCAAGCCACGGTTGTTCATGCGTCGGATCGACGCGATCCGTGACGACCCAGCGGCGTACCGGTCGGCGATCTCCCAGGTCCCGTCCGGCGAGTTGTCATCGACGACGATGATCTCGTAGTCGAGGTCTTTCAGAAGCAGGACGAGGCGATCGAGTAGGACCGGAAGATTCGCTGCTTCGTTGTAGGTCGGAAGCACGACTGACACGGCCCGCGTTGTCGAGGAGCGCCGGTCGTAGCGGGCCACCGTGGCCCTGCCGGTCACCGTAGGGGGCACTGCTGGCCGAGGTTTCGCAGCGCGTGGGGGCGGAGGAATGGGTCGACTCGACACCTGTTTCCATCGGCTGCCCGAGACCAGAGGTGAGGCGTCGACGGTTGGAGCATCGGTCGGTGGTCGCCGTTCGTCCTCTAGCGTTCCGTGGGTGGCGAATCAGCACCAGTCTGCCGACCCCGATGTCGGCGGATCCGATCCGGGCGCAGCATCGGACGGCGAAGTCGGACGATCGTCGATGCCCCGGTTGAACACGTCCAAGATCGCCCGTTGGTTGTTGGTGACTCTGGCACTGTGGTTGCTCGTCGCCGGCTATCTCGTGTTTGATGCGCAGCGGCATGCGAGGAACGCAGAGGACTCGCTCAGACGAGTGGCCGACGTTGCCGGGGGAGATCTGAGCGGCGTTGACTTCGCTGCGGTTCAGAGCGACTTGGCTGCGGGAAGCGAGGAGCTCTCGGCGGGTCGTCGCTCGATCATGTCGCCAGTGGTCCGCGTCCTCGGGCCGTTGCCCATAGTCGGTCGTCAGCTCGCGTCGGCCCGAGCATTGATCACGACGTCCCAGGACCTGGCAGACGCGTTGACACCGTTGGTGGCCTCAGCGCGAATCGCACAGGAGGAACCGAACGCACTCGACCGTGTGGCCTTCCTTCAGGACACGAGTCGTGATCTCGCCGAACTCCGACGTGTCATCGACGGGGCTGACCTCGGCCCATCCGACCATCTCGTCGGTCAGCTCGCCGATGCGAGGCTGGAACTGGCTGAACGCCTGGCCAACGTGAATGATGACGCCGCCTCGTACGAGGTGATCACCCGTGGGCTGGCGAGCTTCTTCTCCGAGTCCACCTACCTGGTACTGGGTGCAAACAACGCCGAGATGCAGATCGGCGGGGGAATGCCGCTGTCGGTGGGTCGGGTAGTGATCGTCGATGGCGACTTCGAGCTCCCTGGACTCGCGCCGTCGTCCAGTCTCTTCCCCGTTGCCGCCAATGCGGTGGTCGACTCCGATGTCGAGGATCGATGGGACTTCGTCCAGTTGACGAACGACTATCGCAAACTGAACTACTCGGTTCGCTTTGGCGAATTCGGCGGGCCCCAGGCCCTCGAGATGTGGGAGGCGGACACCGGTGAACGTCTCGATGGGGTGTTGTCGATCGACCCGTTCGTGCTCGACGCCATCCTGAGCGTCGTCGGCAGCGTCGAGGTGGAGGGCGAGATCTACGCCGGGGGAGACACGCTCCTCTACCTGCTCCGCGAACAATACGAGGTGTTCGACGACGGAGACGACGATGCCGGCGATCTCGTCGAGGAGCGCCAAGACCGTTTGTCACTCATCGCCGAGGCCGCGGTCGAGAAGCTCTCGACCTCCTCGTGGGACCCGATCGAGCTCATCGAAGCCCTGCGCCCTCTGGCTCGTGGGCGCCACCTGTTGGCCTACAGCGACCGTCCAGCGGAGCAAGCAGCGTGGGCTGCGCTCGGCATCGACGGTTCGATTCCCTCCAACAGCACCGGTGTTGCGCTCATCAACATCGGCGGATCCAAGCTGGATCCGTTCCTTTCCGTCGACGTCGACGCATCGGTCGACTCAGACGGCGAGACACAAACCATCTCCTACACGATTCAGCTCTCGAACATGGCACCGTCCGAAGGGCTCCCGCGCTACACCATTGGCCCGTGGCGCGAGGTGGGGCTTGCCGGTCCGGGAGATTATCGGGGCCACCTTGCTGTCTACGTTCCGGGCTACGCGTCGGAGGCCGGCTTCGACACGCCGACCGGTCTCTCGGCCAGCGGCCCAGACGGAGATGTGTTCCTCAACGTCACCCGGCCGTTCGAGCTCGCCTCGGGCGAGTCGCGGACCTTCGAGTTCCACTTCACCGTGCCGGACACAGGCGTGCCACTGCGGTTGATTCCATCTGCTCGTTTCCCGGCAACGAGTTGGACGTGGAGTGGCGAAACGTTCACTGACAGCGTTGTTCGGGACCTCGGTTGACACGACCGAATCATTTGGGCCGAATGGCTCATCAAGTTTGCGGCCATTACCCTTCCGAAGTACCGGGAATACGACTACGGTGCACCACATCACCTCTCTCAGGATGGCAAGCATGATCAAGCGTTCCGCACTTACTTTCATCTTCTCTGCAGCCATGGTGCTCGGACTCGGCGCAACCGCTGGTGCGCAGACGGACTGCAGCGCATCGCCGCTGCCGGACGAATGCAACGGCGTCGGCGTGCTTCCGTCCAACCCTGACACGGCGGCTCCGGCTCCGGCTCCTGCCGGGCCCACGGTTGTCGTCAAAAAGCAGACCTTGCCGGTCACCGGCTCGGAAACCACGGCGCTGGCCCTCGGCGGCCTCGTGCTGGTCACCGCCGGTGGAGCACTCGTGTGGCGTTCCAACCGATCCGCTGCCTGATCGAGCGAGCGCCTCGGCGGCCTGATCGCGAATTAAACGTACGGACGACCTCGGTGCTGTTGCACCGGGGTCGTTTGACCTACAGATCCGTCCACCTGGTGCCGATTACCCTCAGATGATGACTCAGCGTCGGATCCTCTTCGTGTGCACGGCAAACATCTGCCGCAGCCCAGCTGCTGAGTACCTGGCCCGTCACTTCGTCACTGAACAGGACTACCTATTCCGGTCGGCAGGCTTCATGTATGACGGTCGCACCATCACCGAGAAGATGGATGAAGCGATCCAGAAGTTCGGCGTGACCGACGCCCACAAGCATTCGAGTCACATCATCGATGCCGACACGATGCACGGGGCGGAACTCATCCTGACCATGGAGTCCCGTCACCTTCGTGACCTCACGGTCAAGGATCGGGACGTGTTCGACAAGACGATCCCCTTCAAAGAAGCGGTCACGCTCATCGATCGACCGATGTCGCTCGATGAGTTCCTCGCATCGATTGCCGACCGCCAGGCATCCAGCTACTTCGACGAGCGGTGGGACGTGGAAGACCCGTACAAGCGAAGCACGAGGAAATACAAGGAGTCATCTGAGGAGATCAAAGATCTCGTCACTGGCTTCTTCACCAACCTCAAGCCGTGAACTCCGGGCGAAGGCGAGCTCAGCCTTCGTAGTAGCGGTACACCACGGCGGCGACACACGACGGTTTTGCGGAGCCTTCGACCTCGAACGTCGCTTCGAACGTGACTTGTGCACCGCCGGCGATCTCGGTCACGTCGAGAACCTTGCCCCCCAAGCGGAGTTTCGAGCCGACCGGGACAGGGGCGGGAAAGCGCACCTTCTCGCATCCGTAGTTGACGCCCATCACGAAGCCGGTCGCATTGATGACCTGGGGCAGGAGCGTCGGAGTGAGCGAGAGAGTGAGGTAGCCGTGAGCGATGGGCCCGCCGAACGGCGACTCGGCCTTTGCTCGCTCGACATCGACGTGGATCCACTGGTGATCACCGGTTGCCTCGGCGAAAGTGTTCACCATCTCCTGAGAGATCGTGATCCAGTCGCTGTAGCCGAGGTGTTCGCCAACGACGCTCTGGAGCCCTGCAATGCCTTCGACTGTGGTTGCCATGCTGCTAGACGCTAGCGGTCGCAGCCGGAGCGACGACAGGCCGGGCTGGCTACAGGTGCTCGACGTTGTCGGAGCTGAGGCGATGCCGAGCATCGAAGATGTACGCAGCGTGGTCGGTGAGGAGGTCGTAGTCGAGGTCGTCGTGGTCGGTGACGAGCACCACCGCGTCCGCTCCCTTCACCTCGTCCGACGAGAGGTCGACTCGCGTCATGCGGGAATCGAGGAAGTACTCCCCGACGTGCCCATCGTGGACTCGTACGTCAGCTCCGAGCTTCAGGAAGCCCTCGATGATTCCCGTCGCTGGGGTCTCTCGTGCATCGTTCGAATTCTTCTTGTAGGCGATCCCGATGACGAGGATGCGGCTGCCCTTGACGGGCTTGCTCTGATCGTTCAGCCCGAGCTGGACTCTGCGCACGACCTCGGCCGGCATCCCGTCGTTGATCTGGTTGGCGATCTTGACGAACCGGCTGACGGTGCCGAGCTCCCGTTCGAACTGCCAGCTCAGGTAGCTCGGGTCGATCGGCAGGCAGTGGCCGCCGACGCCGGGGCCAGGGAAGAACGGCATGAAACCGAAAGGCTTCGACTTTGCCGCCTCGATCACGTCCCAGAAGTCGATGCCGAGCCCGCGGGCGTTGATCGCAATCTCGTTCACGAGGGCGATGTTCACGTGTCGGAACGTGTTCTCCAGCAGCTTGGTGAGCTCGGCTTCTCGAGTTCCCTTTGTCGCAACCGTCGTGTCGACGAGCCCGTCGTAAAACGACTGAACGGATTCAAGCGATGCCGCGTCGATGCCGCTCACGACCTTCGGCGTCCGCTGAAAGTTCCAGGTCTCGTTGCCGGGATCGATTCGTTCCGGCGAGAACCCGAGTTTGAAATCGCGGCCGGCGGTCAGACCGGACACCTCCTCGAGGATCGGTTGCACGAACCCGTCCGTGGTTCCCGGATAGGTGGTCGACTCCAGAATCACGGTTGCGCCGGTGCGAAGATGAGCACCGCACACCCGAGCGCCGGCTTCGATGTAGGACATGTCCGGAGCGCCATCGCGGAGTGGTGTCGGCACCGTGATCACGGCGATGTCGTAGCCATGAAGGTCGGACTCCGACGAGGTGGGAAGGAACCGGCCGGTGGCGAGGGCCGCTTCGACGTCAGCGCCCGTGATGTCGTCGATGTGGGTTTCGCCGCGCTTCAACCCGTCGATCTTGCGCTTGTCGACGTCGAAGCCCACCACATTGTGTCCGACCTCGACGGCTCGCATTGACACCGGCAAGCCGACGTATCCCTGCCCAATGACCACGACTCGGCGCTGTTCAGCTTCGGCCACGATTACTCCTTCGACTATTCGTTGCGTTTGCGGAGGCGCTTAGCGTGGTCCTCGAGGCGTTTGCGTTGTGCCTTCGTGAGACTGTCGAGACCCTCGTTCGCGACCTGATCGAGGAGCGCGTCGATCTCCATGTCGGCCAGATCGTTCTGGACAGGATCGGGAGTAACCGCGCGCAGGTTTGACTTCTTGCGAGCTTTGCTCGGCTTCGCGGGTCGAGCCGATCGCGGCACGTCCGCGCCGAGGCCGGCCGGGAGAGGCAGCCGGGGAATCCAATCGGAACCCTCGGCGAATCCCATGCCTCGCAGGAGCAACAGGGCCATTCCGATGATGACGACCAGCATGATGATGCCGTAGGTGTCGCGATCAGCCATCGACTGCAGGAGATCGATGGCCACGATGCCGGCAGCGATGCCCCAAGCCGGGATACCTGGCCAGAAGCGGGCCTCGGGCCAGCTGAGGGCGAAACCGACGAGCACACAGAGTTCGACGTAGCGAAGGCCGCCGGCCCCGCCACCGACGGACGTCACGAACTGGATGACGGTCATCACGACGCCGGCGCCGATGGTGAGCGCAGCCAGGAAGATCGTGTAGGGCCGCCGTCCCATGCGGGCTTCGAGCTGCGATCCCAGCATGAAGAAGATGGCGTAGAGGAGGATGGTCCAAAAGACACGCGCCCCGGGCTCGATGAAGAACGGCCAGGTGAAGATCCGCCAGATCTCGCCGTTCTGGACTGCCGATGTCAACCAGAAGTTGACCGAGATCGACCGAGCGGGCCCCTCGACCAGCCAGATGAAAAGCGAGAAGATTCCGAAACCGACTACAGCGACGGTCGTGGACACGTCGATGTTGCCGACCCGGAACCATGGGTCGGCCGAGCGGCCGAAAGAGCCAGAGCCAAAGGAGCGCATACGAAACCAATGCTACTTGGTGCTGCACCTGCGCCGGTGGTGGGCAGTCAGGACTTCGGCTTGCGTCGCAGTGTCACCGGTTTCGCCTCGTGGTTGGCTCGCAGCTGCCCACAGGCGGCGTCGATGTCGGTGCCTCGATTGGCCCGGACGGTGACATTGACCCCACTCGCTTCGAGCAGGTCGGCGAAGGCCCGAATCCGAGATGGCGGAGTACCGACGGTCGGCCATCCCGGGGTCGGGTTCAATGGGATCAGGTTCACGTGAGCGCGCGCAGCGTTGGCCACGGTGGCGAGTTCACGGGCATCGGAGTCGCGGTCGTTGGTTTGGTCGATCATCGCCCACTCGAAGGACACTCGCCGGCCAGTGTTCTCGCGGTAGCGCTGGCTGGCGTCGATGATCTCGCTGATCGGATGTCGCTTGTTGATCGGTATCAGTTCGGTGCGGAGCTCGTCGTTGGCCGCGTGCAGGGACACCGCAAGACCGACCTGCAGGCCCTCGTCTGCGAACCGTCGCATCTGAGGAACCAGCCCGACAGTCGACACCGTGATCTTGCGGGCCCCGATGCCGAGGTCGTCGATGATGCGACGCGTGGCAGTCATGACCCGGTCGTAGTTGGCGAAGGGTTCGCCCATGCCCATGAACACGACGTTGGACAGCCGTCGTGGGGTCGCTTCGTTCCTGGCCACGATGACCTGCTCGAGGATCTCGCCGACGCTGAGGTGGCGCTCGAATCCGGCTTGACCGGTCGCGCAGAATCCACATGCCATCGCGCAGCCGGCCTGACTCGAGATGCACACGGTCGACCGACCGGGATAGTGCATCAGCACCGACTCGACGCGAGCGCCGCCGGGAAGCTCCCACAGGCGCTTCACCGTGAGCCCGTCTTTGGTCTCTTGACGCGCTGCGGGTGTCAGCGCCGGTGCCAGCGATTCGGCGAAGCGTGCCCGCAGTTCCTTGGGCAGGGTCGTGATCTCACTTGGCGCGAGACCCTGGTCGTGCATTCCCTTCCAGACCTGATCGATCCGATACTTCGGCTGGTCGTCGAGGAGTTCTCCGAGAGCGTCGCGATCGAGATCCCAGGGCGACCCCGTGGTCGGTGCGTTCACGACGACGATCCGCCGGGATCGGTCGACCATGCCTTGTCGGTGCGAACGATGCAGAATCCGAGCTTCTCGTAGGTACGGATCGCAGGGACGTTGTCCGCTTCGACGTAGAGCATTCCGGTCGCGAGTCCCTGGTCGTGTAGCCACTCGAGACCAGAGGCCGTCATTGGTGATCCGAGACCACGTCCATGAACCCTGGGGTGCAAGCCGATGGCGTAGATCTCGCCGAGGCCTCGATCGTGGTGGATCTTGGTCCAACAGAATCCGGCCGGTGTGCCCTCGTCTTCGAAGATCCTGATGCCGTCTGCACTGACCCCGGGTTCGGCCAGTTTGTGAGCGAACGCCTCCGGGTCGAGATCACCTTGATCGGGATGGCCGACGAAGGCGGCGTTGTTCAGCTGTCGCAGCATGTCGTCATCGATACCGGGTTCGAATGCCCTGGTCGGGAGACCTTCGATCACTGGCGGTAGCGGGCAGCGCATCTGGTGCAGTGCCCGGACCTGAACGAGGCCGTGGTCGGCGGCGACCTCGTCGTGCCAGGACATCGCCGGTTTCCCCCAGATCTCGAGTTTGCGGCCCTTCGCGAGATCCTGATCCTGCACTCGCCGAAGCATCGCGTCGAGCACGGCAGTCTGATTCCGACTGTGGTGGTCGGCCACCAACGCTTCGAGGTACAGCGTGTTGTCGACGGCAAGACCGCCGAGGTATCCGATCGGGTGACCGCCCCCACTGGCGACGACCCCGGCGAATCGCTCGGGTGCGTCCTGCAGCGACTCGACCCAACGACGGTTGAAGCGATCGTCGCTGAGGTCGAGGGGCAGCGCGTGGTGAAGGAGGTGGCGCGCCGCGTCGACCGTCAACGGGTCGGCTGCAGTCACGTCGATGATCTCGATCACCGGACGAGTCTACGGTGAGCTGCTCGGGGCTAGTCTCGCCGGTGATGGCACGACCACGTACCGCCAATGGCCGAGCTCGCCGGACGCACGAACTGCTGGCGGGGGAGTACCCCGCCGCCGAGTGCGAGCTCGATCATGACTCGCCCTTCCAACTCCTGATCGCGACGATCCTGTCGGCCCAGTCGACCGACGTCGGTGTCAACAAGGCGACGCCGGGTCTCTTCGCCCGCTTCCCGGATCCAGAGTCGCTCGCTGATGCCGACATCGCCGAGGTCGAGCAGTTGATCGGCACGCTGGGTCTGTTCCGGAACAAGGCCAAGAGCGTCACCCGCTGCGCACAGCAACTCATCGAGCACCACGATGGCGAGGTTCCGACCAGCTACAAGGAGCTCACGGCCTTGGCCGGCGTTGGACGCAAGACGGCGAATGTCGTACGAAGCGTGGCGCTCGGATTGCCGGGACTGCCCGTTGACACCCATGTGCTCCGGCTGAGCCACCTTCTCCAGCTCACGACCGAGACCGACCCGGTCAAGGTCGAGATGGAGTTGAACCCGATGGTGCCGGCATCGGAGCGCGGTGAGTTCTCGCTGCGAATGATTCTGCATGGGCGCCGGGTGTGTATCGCCCGGCGCCCTCGGTGTGAGGATTGTGTGCTCGCCTCGTTCTGCCCGTCGAGCACAGTCCCAGGCTGAGGCCAGCACAGTCCCAGGCTGAGGCCACAGTCTCGGGCTGAGGCCAGCACAGTCTCAGGCTGAGTCGCGCTGTTTGTCGAAGCATGTCGAAACAATTCGTCGCTCGAACAGCGGGCGTTCTCGATTGTTTGGGTTGGGTCCCCCAACCGATCGCGCGCCAGTTGTAGTTTGTGATTTAACCAGGTTCCCGCCACCTGGTTAACGCGACGTGGGGAT
Organism: uncultured Acidimicrobiia bacterium; assembly: GCA_965530755.1. Classification (GTDB taxonomy): domain Bacteria; phylum Actinomycetota; class Acidimicrobiia; order Acidimicrobiales; family SZUA-35; genus SZUA-35. The sequence goes on from CBESNA010000025.1 coordinate 22,262, forward strand.
CCGCCGCCCCTGTCGCTCCGTCGGCGCCCCTTCGGGGGCGTCGACGTGATTTTGGGCCCAGTCGTCACAGCCTGCGCAAGGCCTTCTGCAATCGGCGCGATGCCATGTGCAGTTGTCGCTCGACCTCTCGCAGCTCGCTGGCAATCTCGTCATCCTCTGCGGTGTCGCCCGTGAGTTCTCGGAGTCGTTTCACGAGATCGTCGAGTGTGAGCGAGACCGAACCAAGTGCACTGCTGTCGAGGGGCATGGAGGCTCCAATGGGGGGCGATGGATGCTGCGTTGCCCGGGAAATCGCCCGGACGGCGGCTCGACGGGCACGGTACCGTTTGAGCGATGTGGCTCGCCCTGCCGGCGACCACCACACTTGCGAACGACCCGGATCGGACAGGTCCGGGTGAGGACTTCGAGCGATGAACGGTGACACGATGCGAACGGGAACGCGATGCTGAATCGGCTCGACTTGCGTGGTCGAGGGACGGACCTCGCTCACCTCCTTCCTCGTCCAGAGATTGCCGGTGAAGGGCCCGTCGCCACGGTGCGCGAGATCCTGGCTCGGGTCAGAGCAGAGGGCGATGCCGTACTGCTCGAGCTCACCGAGACCTTCGACGGCGTTCGCCTCGACTCGATCCGAGTCGCAGACGCCGACCTCGACGCCGCAGTCGAGTCGCTCGATCCAGCGTTACGTGCAGCAATGGACGTGGCCATCGAAAACGTCGAGTCGTTCCACCAGCATCAGCGTCGGTCGCCCGAACTCATCGAGCGGCCCGGAATACGGATCAAGGCCTACCAACGACCCGTCGATCGGGCCGGAATGTACGTTCCAGGTGGACGGGCCGAGTACCCGAGCACCGTGATCATGACGGTGGTTCCCGCTCGCGTCGCCGGCGTCGAGGACGTCATCGTGTGCGTTCCACCATCTGTCGAGTTCGGCGGCGTGGCACCGTCCGTGCTCGCCGCCGCTCGGCTCTCCGGAGCCTCAGAGGTCTATGCCGTCGGAGGAGCGCAGGCGATCGGGGCCATGGCATATGGCACGGAATCGATCGCCCCGGTCGACGTGATCGCCGGACCGGGCAACGTGTATGTCGCCATCGCCAAGCAGCAGGTCTCCGGTGACGTCGGTGTCGCCGCTGCGTTCGCGGGACCGTCCGAGGTCGTCGTCGTGGCCGACCACACCGCCGAGCCGGCGTACGCCGCGATCGACGTCATGGTGCAAGCGGAGCACGGCCCCGACGGGCTGGCGTGGTTGGTCACGTGGGACGAGGACGTCGCTGATGCCGTGTGCGATGCCGGCGACAAGCTGCTGGCGGAAGCCCCCCGGGCCGACGAAATCAGGGCGACGCTTGCAGCGGGTGGTTACGTGGCGCTGGTCGACGATCGAGCGGCGGCCTTGGCGGTGATCGATGCCATCGCTCCGGAACACCTCGAGCTCCAGATCGAGGGAGCGGAGGAACTGGCAGCTTCTGTCCGCAACGCGGGTGCGATCTTCTGCGGCAATTTCTCGCCGGCATCGGTCGGGGACTACGTCGCCGGACCCAGCCACGTGCTGCCGACCTACGGTTCGGCCCGGTTCTCCAGCGCGCTCACGGTGGGCGATTTCTGCAAGGATCACCACGTCGTCACGATCGATCCCGATGGCATCGACGAGCTCGGTCCACACGTGATCGCTCTCGCCGATTGTGAGGGCCTTGACGCCCACTCCGAGTCAGTGCGTATGCGACTCGACCGTTCATGAGTCGGCCGCGCATACGCGACGATCTCGCGTCGCTCGACGGGTATCACTCGCCCCAAGTTGATGTCGACGTTCGGCTGAACACCAACGAGGCGCCCGGTCCGCCGCCGGCCGGGTTCAGCGCCGCGGTCGCCGCTGCAGCACACGACGTCGCGTGGCACCGATACCCCGACCGGTCGGCGCTGGCGTTGCGCACTGCCATCGGGGGCCTCCACGGTCTCGGCCCTGAGCAGGTGTTCTGCGCCAACGGATCGAACGAGGTCCTTCAGACGGTTCTGCTCACCTTCGCCGGCCCGGGACGAAAAGTGCTCACGTTCGAACCGACCTACGCCCTTCACGGACACATCGCTCGCCTCACTGGTGCCACCACGATCGCCGCCGACCGTGACGACGCATTCCTGGTCGACCCGACCTACGCCGCGGCGCAGGTGCTCGAGCACCAGCCTGCAGTGACGTTTCTCTGCTCTCCGAACAATCCGACTGGGATCGTTGAACCGACCGAGACGATCTTGGCGGTCCTCGATGCCGTGGCGGAAGTCGGTGGATTGCTCGTGCTCGACGAGGCTTACGGGCAGTTCTCGCCGTTCGCCGGGGAATCACTGCTCGGTGACGACACGCCGCTCGTGGTGTCGCGCACCTACTCGAAAACCTGGGCGATGGCCGCTGCACGGCTGGGATACCTTCTTGCCCCTGCATGGTTGGTCGATGATCTCGAGAAGGTCGTCCTGCCATACCACCTGGACGCCATGAAGCAGGCGGCAGGACTCGCTGCTCTCGACTTCCTCGACGAGATGGAGCAGCGGGTGGCTCAGACCGTCGAGGAACGCGGTCGCATCGAGGCCGCACTGACCGAGATGGGGGCCACGGTGTGGCCATCTGGCGCCAACTTCATTCTCTTCCGGCCACCTGGGGGTGACGGCAACGCCGTCTGGCAACAGCTCGTCGACGCTTCGGTGCTGGTTCGCAACACGGCGAGCTGGGATCATCTCGATGGTTGCCTCCGCGTCACCGTCGGCACCCAGAACGACAACACCCGTTTCCTGACCGCACTTCGCGAGGCCCTCACATGACCACCAACACTCCCCGTCGATCGAGCAAGCGGCGCCAGACCGGCGAGACCTCGATCGAGATCTCGATCGACCTCGACGGCACCGGTCAGGTATCGGTCGAGACCGGACTCCCGTTCTTCGATCACATGCTCGATCAGATCGGACGGCACGGCGGATTCGATCTGACCGTGAAGGCGTCTGGCGATCTCGAGGTTGACTCACATCACACGGTCGAGGACACGTCGATCCTGCTCGGCGAGTGTTTCAAGGAAGCCGTCGGCGACAAGGCGGGTGTCCGTCGGTTCGCCAGCGGGCTGTATCCACTCGACGAAGCACTGATGGAGGTGGCGCTCGACCTCTCGGGCCGACCTTTCTTCGTGTGGGATGTCGACATGCCGGAGTCGCTGCCGTTGGGCACGCCGCCGTTCGATCCTCAACTCGCTGAGCACATCTTCCAGAGCTTCGCCACCGCAGCCGGGATCACGCTGCACATGAACATGAAGGCCGGACGGAACACGCACCATGTGATCGAAGCGTCGTTCAAGGGTTTGGCACGGTGCCTGCGAGACGCCGTCTCCATCCAGGGCGGCGGCGTACCGTCGACCAAGGGTTCGCTCGCCGTCTCGGCCGATGATGCAACGGCCACGAGTCTGTGAGTTCCGCCGGCCCACTCATCGCTGTCCTCGACTATGGCATCGGCAATCTGCACTCAGCGCACCAGAGCCTGTGCCATGTCGGAGCTGATGCTCGCCTCACCGCAGACCATGGACTCATCGCCGATGCCGCGGCCGTCGTGCTGCCCGGTGTTGGCGCATTCGGGGCCTGCATGCGCGCACTTCACGACGCGAAGCTGGCCGAGGTCGCCATCGAAGCGGCCGCCGATCCGCGGCCGTTCATCGGGATTTGCGTCGGCATGCAGATGATGTATGAGCGTTCGGTCGAGAGCCCGGACGTCGAAGGGCTCGGGATCCTGCCGGGTACGGTCGACTGGCTCCCGGCCACCACGATTCGGCCCCAGATGCAGTGGAACCGCATCGACGTCACCCCCGAGGTCGGCGCGGGCGATCCGCTGCTCGACGGCCTCGATGGCTCCTGGATGTACTTCGTGCACAGTTTCGTCGGCCCGCCTGCTCCGGAGGTGTCGGCCACGTGCGAATACGGCGGACCGCAGACGGCGGCTGTGCGGATCGGGACCACCTGGGCCACGCAATTCCATCCCGAGAAGTCGGCGAGCGCAGGCCTGGCCCTCCTCGGCAACTTCGTCGCCCTGGCGGCGGACGGCGCATGATCCTCTACCCGGCAATCGACCTTCGCGGTGGCAACGCGGTTCGTCTCTATCAGGGGGACTACGGCCAGGAGACGGTCTATGGGACCGATCCCGCAGCTCAGGCGCTCGCGTTTGTCGACGAGGGTGCGGAGTGGCTCCATGTCGTCGACCTCGATGCTGCGAAGTCCGGCGATCCGGTCAATCGACCTGTCATTGCCGAGATCTGTTCAGCGGTGAACGTTCCAGTCCAGGTGGGTGGCGGTGTGCGGTCCTTCGAGGCGGCGAAGGCGCTGTTCGATCTGGGGGTGGCGCGGGTCGTGATCGGTTCTGCGGCCGTGGAGAACCCGGAGCTCGTGAGGCAGGTGGCGGCGGAGCACTCCGTCGCAGTCGGCCTCGACGCCCGCGGCGACGACGTGGCCACGCACGGTTGGACAGAACGAAGTGGCCGCACGGTCAAGGACTTGGCCCTCGAGTTCGCCGACGCCGGTGTCGAGGCGTTGGTCGTCACCGAGATCTCGGTCGACGGAACCCTGGCTGGTCCCGACGTCGAGGGACTGTCGGCCCTGCTGGCCGCAACCGAAATTCCCGTGATCGCCTCCGGCGGGATCGGTACGGTGGCGCACATGACGACGCTCGCATCCATCTCCGTCGAGGGTCGACGTTTCGCCGGCGCCATCACCGGCCGCGCCCTGTACGAGGGCGCCTTCACGGTGCGCGAGGCGCTGGACGCGCTCGCTGCTTTGGATGCGGGAGATGCCAAGTGACCGCAGCACCGGAAATCGTCATACGAGTCATTCCGTGCCTCGACGTCGACCAGGGCCGAGTCGTGAAAGGTGTCAACTTCGTCGGCATTCGCGATGCCGGCGATCCCGTAGAGCTGGCGGCCCGTTACGACGCGCAAGGAGCAGACGAACTGGTCTTCCTCGACATCACCGCATCACACGAGCGACGCGACACCACGGTCGAGATGGCGCGAGCCGTCGCGGAACAGGTGTTCATTCCGTTCACGATCGGTGGCGGCATCCGCACCGTCGACGATGCGAGGACGCTGCTTCGTGCCGGGGCCGACAAGGTCGCAGTCAACTCGGCCGCTGTTGCCAGGCCGGAGCTGGTGGCCGAGATTGCTGCTGAGTTCGGATCACAGTGCTGCGTGGTGGCGATCGATGCAAAGCGATCGGACCGCACGGCCAGCGGCTTCGAGATCTTCGTGAAGGGCGGCCGCGAAGCAACCGGAATCGACGCCATCGAATGGGTCGAACGGGTCGTCGCGCTCGGGGCCGGCGAGATCATGGTCAACTCGATCGACCGCGACGGCACTCGCGATGGTTTCGATCTCGAGATGACCAGAGCTGTTGCTGATGCGGTCGGGGTACCGATCATCGCCTCGGGCGGGGTAGGCGGGGTCGACGATTTCGCCCCCGGCGCGATCGAGGGTGGGGCGACGGCAGTTCTCGCCGCCAGCATCTTCCACTTCGGGGAGGCGACGGTCGCCGACGCCAAACGGGCGCTGATGGCAGCCGGCGTTGCCGTTCGCCCGCCTGATTGACCGGCGGCCTGAACTCATCCGTCGGCATTGTCGCTGCTCGGGCAAGAGGTCTATCGTCTGCTGCTTCCGCCTGAGTAGGAGATCCACGTGGCGAACGACTGGTTCGAGACCGTAGCCGTAGCCCAGAAGCGGGCGAAGAAGCGCCTGCCTCGCTCGGTGTACGGAGCGTTGGTCGCCGGTTCCGAGGCCGGGCTGTCGATGAACGACAACCTCTCCGCCTTCGACGAGCTCGGGTTACGTCCCGTGACTGCTGGGCAGTCGGCGACGCGCGACATGTCGACCACGATCATGGGTCAACCGGCGTCGATGCCGGTGGCGATCTCACCGACCGGTGTGCAGGCCGTCCACCCGGACGGCGAGGTCGCGGTGGCACGGGCGTCGGCCGCGCGCGGGGTTCCGATGGGACTCAGTTCGTTCGGCAGCAAGCCCATCGAGGACGTGATCGAGGCCAACCCCAGTCTCTTCTTCCAGATCTACTGGGCTGGTGATCGCGACTCGATGTCGGCCCGGATGCAGCGGGCCAAGGATGCCGGGGCCACGGGATTGATCCTGACCCTCGACTGGTCCTTCTCCCACGGACGGGACTGGGGGAGTCCGGCCATCCCCGAGCGGATCGACCTCAAGACGGCTCTCATTCACGCCCCAGACGTGATGACTCGACCGGCGTGGCTGCTCGATTGGGTCAAGTCGGGAGCGTTGCCCGGCCTCGGTGTCCCGAACTTCGGCGTGCGCGGTGAACCGGCGCCCGGCTTCTTCGAGGCGTACGGAGCCTGGATGGGAACACCGCCGCCGAGCTGGGACGACGTTGCGTCGCTCCGTGAGGAGTGGGGCGGCGAGTTCATGGTGAAGGGCATTGGTCGAGCCGACGAGGCCCGCCGCGCTGTGGACGCGGGTGCTTCGGCCATCTCGGTGTCGAATCATGGCGGCAACAACATCGACGGCTCGCCTGCACCGATCCGAGTGTTGCCTGAGATTCGCGACGCTGTCGGTGGACAGGTGCAGATCTTGATGGACGGTGGGATTCGCCGGGGGAGCGACGTGGCCAAGGCGCTGGCTCTCGGGGCTGACGCGGTGATGATCGGGCGGGCCTATCTGTGGGGTCTGGCGGCCAACGGTCAGGCGGGGGTGGAGAACGTGCTGGACGTGCTGCGGGGCGGTTTGGACTCGACGCTGCTTGGTCTCGGGAAGTCGTCGATCAGCGAGCTCACGCCGGACGACGTTCTGATCCCCGACGGCTTCTCCCCACCCCGCCTCTGACCGTCCCTGCAAACCTCGGGTTCGCGCCCCACAGAATCGGGGGCTATTGCCTCCGGTTCGACCGAACCAGGGTCGGTACATGTGGGCCCTGCGAGCGGCACCAGTATCTGGTGCTCAGCATGGAGCGCAGGCTCAAGGACGGGTCGGCCATCCCACCGGACTCGGTCGCCATCGATGGCGACCGATCCGCTGAGCGGGCGCGTGATTCCGCTCGAGATCAGGTGCGAACGACGAGGGCCACGACCTCCTTGACCAGGGCATCGAGAGTTCCGGTGAAGAAGTGATCGGCACGCGGTATCTCGGCGACGGTCGTTGCCGCCCATGTTGCCGTGACAGCTCGGGCATCGGCGGGTGATCGGTAGGCATCGTGCTCACCGACGAGCAGGCGCGAGTGGCGGTCATCTGAAGCGGCGGCGATCTCCTCGGGTTCGATCACCCGAAGCGGGGGAGCGATGGCGATCCAGCCGTCGAGGGCCGGGTGCGATGTCGCCAGGGCAACGTCAGCTCCGAAAGACCAGCCGATCAGACGAACGGGTGCCCCGGGCCGCCTGGCCTCGGCGAAGTCGATCGCGGCCATGACGTCGTAGCGCTCCCGATTTCCGTGATCGTGGCGTCCGTCCGACCCCTGCACGCCCCGGAAGTTGAACCTCAGGGACGGAGCGCCAACGGCCGGTAGGGCCCGGAACAGACCGTCGATGATCGATGCATACATGTTGCCGCCGTGGAGCGGGTGTGGATGGCAGAGAACGGCCGTCGGCCGAGGCCCAAGCTCCTCAGGCAGGGTCGAGGTAGCGCCGTCTGACCCAGCGGCGTCGCACCATTCGGCCCGAAGCCGAAGTCCGTCTGCGGTGGTGAGAGCGAGACGCTCGTGTCGGGCAGCAGCGTCGGCGGACATGTTCGGGCACGGTACCGTTCGGCGAGTGCCACAGGAAAATGCAGGTTCCGCATCGGGCAACGCCGATCGTGCGGCCAAGGGGAAGCTGCCGATCAAGATGCTGAACGATCGCATCCTGGTCGAGCTCGAAGGGGCGGACGGCGATCGACGGTCGAGCGGCGGCATCCTGATTCCTGCGACGGCGCAGGTCGGCAAGCGGCTGACCTGGGCTCTCGTGGTGGCAATCGGGCCGAATGTTCGGTCGATGGAACTGAACGATCGAGTGCTTTTCAACCCCGAAGATCGCTACGAGGTCGAGGTCGGCGGCAGCGACTACATCATCCTGCGCGAGCGCGACATCCACGCCGTTGCCGCCAAGCGCCTCGACGATTCCCCCACCGGCCTCTACCTCTAGCACGCCTTCCCTCAAACCCGAGGTTTGGAGCCCCCAAAAGCGGGGGTGATCACCTCCGGTTCGCTCGGAGTTCACGACTCCCGACGCTGAATCGACGGGCCGTAACAGCGGCTGCTGAGGAGAAGGACATGCAAGTTCACGCGAGAGTGGCCGAGATCGCCACACGTCACCACGGAATCGTCAGCCGACGGCTGCTGCGAGAAGCGGGTCTGTCTGGCAACACGATCGATCGATGGCTCCAAGCGGGATCGGTGGAGGTGATCGTCCCGGGCCTCTATCGGTTGTTCAGCGGCGATGAGGAACTCCAGCGTGTGACCGTCGCTGTCCTGGCTCTACGTCACAGCGCTGCCGATCTCGAAACGGCAGCGTGGTTGCACGGTCTATGGGGCGAGCACCCGGGTCTTCCCCGGCTCGTCGTGCCGCACGGCGGGACGAACCGTTCCGGACTGGCCTCCGTCCGCCAGTCGCAGCATCTGCCGGAGGTGGATCTCTGCGAGGCCAGAGGAGTTCGGTCTTTGACGCTGGCCAGAACCGTCTGCGAACTGACACCTCTGCTTTCGAGTCCGGCAGCCGAACGCCTCGTGACGCGGGCGCTGAGCAGCTCCGGTTTGTCGGAGAGTGAGCTGATCGCGTGCGACATGTCGATGGCGCGTCGTGGACGACCGGGGGTCCAGGTCCGACGCGAGCGGCTTGCCCCGTTGCTCACCGGCTCGGCCGTCGAGCTGAGTGTGCTCGAGAGGGAGTTTCTCCGCCGCTACTCGGCCTGCGGTCTACCGCCGCTCTCTTCCCAGTATCGGCCGCCCTGGTCGGATGGGGTGACCGGTGTCGTCGACTTCGCCTTGGTCGAGCATCGCCTCATCATCGAACTCGATGGTCGTGCGTGGCACGACAGCGTCGACGCCCGAGTCAAGGATGCCAGGAGAGATCGGCGAGCCGAACGGCATGGCTGGCGCGTCCTCCGATTCGGATGGGACGAGGTGGTCCGACGATGGGGCGAAGTGGCGGAGCACCTGAGGTTCGTCGTTGGCGCTGTCGAGCCGCTCCATCCAGCATGACCGCAACCGACCGGAGGCTATGACCCCCGATTCTGTGGGGCTCAAACCCGAGGTTTGCGGCGGGGTGGCGTTGGTAGGGTGCGGCGGTGAAGTGGGGTGTGATGTGATCGACGTGACAGCCGAGCAGTTGGCGGCCATCCGCTACGACGAGGACGGGCTCGTACCCGCCATCATCCAGGACGACGACACCGGCGAGGTGCTCATGTTCGCCTTCATGAACGCCGACTCGCTGGTCGCTTCCCTCGAGCAGGGTCGCACCGTCTTCTGGAGTCGATCTCGCCAGAAGCTCTGGCGCAAAGGCGACACCTCCGGCAACCATCAGAACATTCGTTCAGCCGCCTACGACTGCGACGGCGACGCGCTGCTGTTTCGCGTCGAACAGGTCGGCGAGGGCGCCTGTCACACCGGTGAGCGGTCGTGCTTCCACCACCCCTTCGGTCACGACACCGGCCAACTCGTCGAGACCAAGCCATGACCGACCCGACCACGACGGGTGGAGACGCAGAGCCCACGGGCACCACATCCCTCGCCGACTTCCGGGCGCACGCCGCCGGCCACCGTGCGGTGCCCGTCACCCGCGAGCTTCTCGCCGATCTCACGACACCGGTGTCGATCTTTCTCCGGACCGTGTCCGACGACGCCGGGTTCCTCCTCGAATCTGTGGAGAACGGCGAGCGGTGGAGCCGGTTCAGCTTCGTTGGCCGCCGACCCCACGCCACGATCGTTTCACGAGACGGTGTAATCGAGATCCGCGGTGAGTTGCCCGACAACGATCTCCCGCTCGACCAGGGAGTCCTCACCCTCGTCGAGGCCTTGATCGAGCGCTACCGCGCCCCACGTTTGCCGAACCTCCCGCCGCTCATCTCCGGCCTCGTCGGCTATTTCGCATACGACGTGGTGCGTGAGGTCGAACGGCTCCCTGACGTTCCCAAGGCCGAGAACGACCTGCCGGATGCAGTCTTCGACGTGATCGGCGACATGGCCGTCTTCGACCACTGGCGGCAGCGAGTGACGCTCGTTGCGGTGGCGTTGTTGCCCGTCGACGCCACACCAGATCAGATCGATCAGGCCTACCTCGATGCCGTCAATCGTCTCGATGACCTCGCCGCTGCTGGGGCCAGACCGATCAACGAGCCCATGCTCGCCCCTCCGTCGGACGATCCGGTGCTGCCGGAGGTCACCTCGTCCATGGGCAGCGGCGACTATCAACGCGCTGTCGAGGTAGCGAAGGATTTCATCCGAGCCGGCGACATCTTCCAGGTCGTGCTGTCGCAGCGGTTCAGTTTCGACCTCGACGCCGACCCGGTCGACGTGTACCGCGTTCTCCGTCAGATCAACCCCAGCCCGTACATGTACCTCCTCCGCCAGCCCGAGGTCACCATCGTCGGATGCTCGCCTGAACCCCTGGTCCAAGTGAGGGATGGTCGTGTGATCTCCCGACCCATCGCCGGCACCCGGCGGCGCGGCAGGACCGATGAAGAGGACCGTCGCATGGCGGCCGAGTTGGCCGAGGACCCGAAGGAACGGGCCGAGCACGTGATGCTGGTCGATCTCGCTCGCAACGATGTTGGGCGCGTGGTCTCCTATGGCAGCCTCGAGGTCGAGGAGATGATGACGCTCGAGAACTACAGCCACGTCATGCACCTCACGAGTCAAGTCGCCGGGGACCTCCGTCCCGAGTTCGGCGTCATCGACGTTCTGAGGGCGACCATTCCTGCGGGAACCGTGTCCGGCGCGCCGAAGGTCAGGGCCATGGAGATCATCGACGAGCTCGAGCCGGTGAAACGTGGGCCGTACGCCGGTGTTGTCGGCTATCTCGACTTCTCCGGCAACCTGGACACCGCGATCACCATCCGAACGATGATCTGTCTGCCCGATGGTTCGGCAAGCGTCCAGGCCGGGGCCGGCGTCGTTGCGGACAGCGATCCCGCGTTGGAGGACCTGGAGTGCGCCAACAAGGCGAGGGCGCTGCTCTCCGCAGTCGATCCGGCGAGAAGGATGACTGCCGAACGCAATCGCTGACGCTCAGGAACCAGCTGTTGTGGCCGGCTGATTCGTTTCGGTAGGCACCGTCGTCGATGAGGGGGGCGGTGCCGTCGGCGGCGTGAGGTAGTCGAAGCTCCATCGATCGCTGACCGACTGCCAGACCAGATCGGCCACCCACTCGCTTGCAGATCTGGTGATGTGTACGCCGTCGCTCGCTCTGGCCTTTCGGGTCGCTGCTCCACCAGGCTCGTCGATGAACTGGTCGTAGCCCCCGCCCGGTCCCGTGAACAGATCGACGATGTCGACGACATCGACCCACGGTCTCGAGCCTGCTTCGGCTTCGAGGGCTGCGTTGATGTCGCCGGCGATTGCCTGCCGCGATTCGTCCCGCATCGGCGGCAGATTGATCCACAACATCTGGACGCCGTCATAGGCGGCGATGTCCATCATCGTGGCCACCCGCTGCTGGTAGGCGGTGCGCCACTCGTCGGTGCCGATGACCCCTCGCCGGCCGTCCACCATCACGTCCTGATCGTCGTTGCCGCCGACCATGAACACCACGACCTGGGGACGGTCGCCGCGTTGCATGATCTCGCTGAGTCGTGCCGGCCAATCGAAATAGTCCGGTCTGGCGAGGCCGGTGCTGATGGAGAAGTCCAGCTCGATTTCGGTCAGATCTCGATCGGCGACCTTGTTGAGGAGCTGGGATCCGATGTACTCGCCCAACGAGTCGCCACCGACCCAGATGCGAAGCGGATCGTTGGCCGAGGCCTCGCCGAGAGTTGGAGCGGCGGAGGTCGTGGTCGTCGGAGGGGCAGCGGTCGTTGTCGTTGGCGCCGGCTCGATGGCTAACGTGTCCGGTGTCTGCGCTGCTGATTCGTCGATCGCGGTCTCCGGAGACGGCGTCGACGTGGTCTCTGACACTGTCGCGATCGGCGTGAGTTCGCCGAGGACGACGTCGATGGGCTCGTCGTCGTTTTGACCGAGGGCAGCCTCGATCGCTCCCGCCGGCCGATCGAGTTGGAGCATGCCGGCAAGGGCATCGACGGTCTCTGCTGCGGCGATCCAACGATCTCGGCGAGAACCGAACTCCTGCCGCTCGGCCATCGACACCAGTCGGCCCGAGCTCAGGAGTCCCGCTACCACCAAGCACACCACCAGGCCGGCGAACACTCGCCCGACACCGGACGCGCCGCCGCGATCGGTCCGGAAGATGCTCTGTTTGCGAGCAGGTCGGATGATCGTGCGAAGGGAGTCGAGCATGGAAGAAGAAGGGTGCGTTTCGAGCGTATGGAGATGGTTGGGGGGACAGCGGACAGGGGGAGGGGGTCGGCGGTGTGAGCGGGCGCGCACCTCAGAACTGGAAGTAGATGAACGGGGCGACACCTTCGGGACCCAGGGAGACGACCAGGGCGATCCAGAGACCGAGTAGAGCACCCTGGAGCAGGGGATCCGTGTCGGCCGCGCGATCGCGAACGGCAGCCACGATGTCGGTCGGTACCAGTTGGGCGGCAAGTGATACCAGAATCACCCCGACGGCCACCCATTCAACGCCGGAGCCGAGTGGAGCCGTGATCAATCCGGCGAGGAAGTCGGTGGCCAGCTCGAAGCTCTCGGCCCTGAAGAGCACCCAAGCAAAACACACGATGTGGAACGTGAGGAGCCACCGAATGACAGCGCCGAGCCAGGACATCGGGGCGTTCGATGACACGCCGACCCCTCGCTCCACGGACAGAGCCAACCCATGTAGTCCACCCCAAGCGACGAAGGTCCAAGCGGCGCCGTGCCACAACCCGCCGAGGATCATCGTCAGCATGAGATTGCGATAGGTCATGAGCGAACCGACTCGATTGCCTCCGAGCGGGATGTAGAGGTAGTCGCGGAGCCAGTTCGACAACGTGATGTGCCATCGGCGCCAGAAGTCCTGGATGGAGAGAGATCGGTAGGGATTGTCGAAGTTCACCGGGAACCGGAATCCCAGCAGCAACGCCACTCCGATGGCGATGTCGGTGTAGCCGGAGAAGTCGGCGTAGATCTGGATCGCGTAGCCGTACATCGCTTGGAGAAGCTCGAGCTTGGTCGCCTCGGTCGGCGCGGCGAACGCAGCGTCGACGACGTGCTCGGCGAGGTAGGTGGCGATCACCACCTTCTTGAAGAGCCCACGACCGATCATCCATGCGGCGTCGGCGGAGTCCACTTCGTCGTTAAAGCGGTGGCGCTGGAGCTGCGGAAGGAACTCCTTCGCCCTGACAATGGGGCCGGCGACGAGTTGAGGAAAGAACGAGAGAAACACAGCAACATCGAGGAGGCCGACCGGTCGGACGTCGCGGCGGTGGACGTCGATGACATAGCTCAACGCCTGGAACGTGTAGAAGGAGATACCGACGGGGAGTATCACCTCGATGAAGGGCACTGGTTGGTCGGTTCCGAACGCCGAGACCAGCGATGCCACGAAGAAACCCCAGTACTTGAAGAACCCGAGCAGAACCAGGTTCACGAGCACGGCGAAGCGCATCCTTCGGAGTCGGCGCCGACCGACCACACGGTCGACTCGGCGGGCCGCCCACCAGTTGAAGACGATCGAGCCGGCGATCAGGCCGAGGAAGCGTGGGTCCCACCAGCCGTAGAACACCGCCGAGGCGATCGTCATCGCCACTTTCCACGCCGTCGGGCGGGCGCGCAACAACACGTGCACGCCGTAGACGATCGAGAAGAAGAGCGCGAAGGTGAAGGTGGGGAAGAGCACGTGTGGTCACCTTCGGACGGCGGCCCGCCGACGCCCGATTCCAGTGACGGAACATCCTGTCTCGATTCGCTCTCGGTCCCACCCGATGAGAAGGCATACTCAGAAAATGTTGACGCCAACGCCCCTGTCGTTCGAAGAGTCGGAGAAGGCGTTCCGCGAGGCGGCCATTGCCGCCCCCGCCCGACGTGATGTTCTCGTGATCGACGGGCCCGAGGCAGCGGGCTATCTCCAGGGGCAGATCAGCCAGAATGCCGAGGGGCTCGACGAAGGTACGTCGGCGTGGACACTCCTGCTCGAGCCCAACGGGCGGGTCACGGCCTGGGGGCGCCTGAGCCGAGTCGGCCCTGAAACCTTCTGGTTCGACACCGATGAGGGGGCGGGATCGGTCACGCTCGAACGTCTCGAACGCTTCAAGCTCAGGACCAAAGCGACGTTCGCCCTCCACGAGAGTGTGCCGACCGTGGTCGTTCGAGGTCCCGAGACGCCGTCGGCGTCGGATCTCTACGCAGCAGTCAGCGACGCGCTGGCCGATGCGTCGACGGGATCGGACCTCGATCGGGTGGTCGCCGTCCAACTCGACTGGTCGACGTCGGTGGGGGTTGACCTGTTGGGCCTCGACCTCTGGGTGACCGAGGTTGCCGATGCGCTTGCGTCCGCTGGACTGGCGCTCGGCGACGCTGCGATCGTCGATCTCGACCGGGTCGAGGCCGGCCGCCCTGCCATGGGTCACGAGTTCGGTGAGAAGACCATCCCGGCTGAGACCGGCGTTGTCCAGCGGTCTGTCGACTTCACGAAGGGGTGCTACGTCGGCCAGGAATTGGTGGCTCGAATCGACTCTCGAGGAAACAACACGCCACGCTCGGTCAACTCTGCCCGGCTGGCGCCCGGCCATGTGCCTCGGGTCGGAGACGAGTTGCTGCTCGACGGTGAACCGGTTGGTCTGATCACGAGCGTTGCAGTCGCCACGGACCACGTCGCCGCTCTGGCGTCGATCAAGCGAGGCGTCGAGGTGCCGGCCCAGCTGACCCTCGAGGTCGACGGCGCACCGGTGATGGCGTCGGTCGAGGCACCGCACTGGACCTGACGCCGCAGATCACCGCGCAGATCACCGCGGTCACGCCGGGGCTGGCGGGCCCGGTGGGAGAGCGGGGAGTCGCACCACCATCGCTGTTCCCCCTCCGCGACGCGACGCGGCCTGGACGGACCCGCCCATCGCCAACGTCAGCTCGCGCACGATGGCGAGGCCGAGACCGCTCGAGCTCTCGCTCCGTTCAGGGACGAGCTTCGTGACGTACAGGCGCTCGAACACGTGGGGGAGGTCAGCAGAATGGATGCCGGGGCCGTCGTCGGCGACGGTGACGGTGACGAACCCATCGCTCGTGGCCACGGTGATCTCGACCGAGCTGTCGGCAAAGGCGAGTGCGTTCTCGATCAGGTTGGCAACGATCTGTCCGAGCCGGTCTGGATCGGCATGGACCATCGATGGGTCGTCAGCTGTCGCAGAGATGACGACGCCCCGCTCCTGCGCCTGCAGTTCGGCCCCGGAGGCGGTCGCTCGGACCACGGGTGCTGCGTCGATGGGGCGCATGTCGAAACGGAACTGGCGAGCCTCGAGCTTGCCGAGGTCGAGGAGATCACTGACGAGGCGTCCGAGGCGATTCGCATGGTGGGTGATCACCGCCCCGGCCTTCTTGGCATCGACCGCAGTGCCGTCCTCCAAGGCCTCGCCGAACCCTCTGATCGCCGTGAGTGGAGTTCGGAGGTCATGGGACACCGATAGCAGGAACTGCTGCTCGGCAGCGCGCCCCCGCTCCAGCTCGGCAGCCATGTTGTTGATGCCGGCGCCCAGGTCGGCGATCTCGTCTGTGCCAACGACGGGAACTCGGACGCCGAGATCGCCGTCGGCGATGGAAGCGGCGGCTGCCGTGGCCTGTCGAATCGGGCGGACGAACCGTCGCGCCAACAGCGAGGCGACCAGCGCAGCGCCCAGCAGCACGATGGCGCCGCTCAACACAAACCAGAGGCGGGCCCTGGCCCCGATGGTCGCCACCTGGCTTTGCACGATCACGACCCCGGTGGCTCCTGAAGCCTGCCGTGGGAGATCGACATCGACGGTGCGGATGCCGCGGATGCGATCGCCGATCCGGGTGTAGATCACGACACCGTCACGGGCTGCACTGACGGTGTCGGGATCGAGCCCGGGCCCGATGTCCGCGCCATTGCGATCTCGCCGCAGCGAGAGAAGGTCTCCGGTCGGACCGAGGAGGCCGACGTCGATCGTCACCCCGTCGAACGCGTCGCCGAATCTGCCGACGATGGGCCCGATGTCATTCGCGCGGCCGTTGCGTTCCACGAGTTCCACGACGGCGGCGAGCTGGATGGCGACTCGATCTCGGGCTTCGCGTTCGGCTCCGATGCGGGCGAGCGCCAAGACGCCGGCGCCAACGAGGACGATGGCGGCAAGAGCAGTGCCGAGCAACGCCAGCGTGAGGCGACGTTGCATCAGGCG
Source organism: uncultured Acidimicrobiia bacterium (assembly GCA_965530755.1). Classification (GTDB taxonomy): domain Bacteria; phylum Actinomycetota; class Acidimicrobiia; order Acidimicrobiales; family SZUA-35; genus SZUA-35. The sequence goes on from CBESNA010000025.1 coordinate 38,695, forward strand.
AGCCGGTACCCAGCGCCGCGAACGGTGGCCAGGGGTAGGTCGTCACCGAGCTTGCGACGAAGTTGACGAACGTGCACATCCACGGTGCGGATGTCGCCGATCCAGCCTTCGCCCCACGCACCGTCGAGGAGCTGCTGACGGCTCAGCACCGCTCCCTGGTTGGCGCACAGGTGGGCCAGGAGCCGGAACTCCTGTGTGGCGAGCGGGACGGGCTGGCCGGCGACCGTCGCTTCATGTCGGTCGAGGTCGATGTTCACCGTCCCGAACTCGATCACCATCATCTCGGATTCGCGTCGTCCACGCCTGAGGATCGCGTTCACCCTGGCGACGACCTCGCGGGGAGAGAAGGGTTTCGTGACGTAGTCATCCGCACCGAGTTCGAGCCCGAGAATCCGGTCGACCTCGTCATCACGCGCCGTCAAGAACAGGACCGGGACATCACTCGTCGTCCGCAACTCTCGGCAAACGTCGAGCCCGGACATGCCCGGCAGTCCGATGTCGAGAATGACGAGATCTGGCTGCCGGGCTCGAATGGTCTCGAGGCCGCGCTCACCGTCATGGCACCAATGCACGGTCCACCCCTCGCGCTCGAAGTAGAGCGTCAGGAGGTCGGCGATGTCGGGTTCGTCCTCGACGACAACCACACGGAGACGGGTGCTCCGACCGCCATTCGTAGGATCCTGTTCGCTCATCGCACATCACTCATTGCACGCCGACCGTAGTGGGTCTGTGTGAGGGGAATGTGATGTGTCGGGCGGTGTCCGGTAAGTTCCGGCCATGTCGAAGATCAGCATCATTGCCACCCTTACCGCCGCTGAAGGAAAGGCCGACGAGCTCGTGACCGGGCTCGAAGCGGTAGTTGCCGCAGCAGCCGAGGAACCGGGCCTCGAGATCTACAGCCTGCATCGTGACCCGAACGACTCGAAGACGCTGTACTTCTTCGAGATGTACACCGACGACGAGGCCTTCGCCGTGCACGGCAAGGGAGAGAAGATGAAGGCGGCGATGGGTGCGCTCGGCGGCCTTCTCGGGGGCCGACCCGATGTGAAGATCTTGGCGCCAGTCGTAGCCAAGGGTCTCGAACTCTGAGCAAATGGACGGGGGAGACCTCGATCCGACCGATACAGCGCCGATAGCCTTTGTTCGGTGGTCACCTATCTCGACGCAATCCTCGACGTCCACCGCTCACGGGCTGCGGCCGACACTCGCCAACTCGATCGGCTGATCGAACAGGCGCGGTCGATGGAGGCCACCCGAGGGTTCAGCGATGCAATCCGATCCGCGGGCGGGTTGGCCGTGATCAGCGAGATCAAGCGGCGATCGCCGTCCAAAGGTGCGCTGAACGTCGGCCTCGACCCTGCCGAGTGGGCCGCCGCCTACGCCGCGGGCGGAGCAACATGCCTGTCGGTCCTGACCGACGAACTGCACTTCGGTGGGTCGGCTGAGGACCTCGCCGAAGCCAGCTTGGCGGTCACGCTGCCCGTGATCCGCAAGGACTTCACCGTCGCTGCCTCTGACGTCGTGGACGCGAGATTGATGGGGGCTGATTGTGTGTTGTTGATCGCGGCGGCTCTGGATGACGTGGAGCTGCGTGACTTCCACGATCTTGCGGCCGAGCTTGGCCTCGACGCCCTGGTCGAAACGCATGACGAGGCGGAAGTCGAGCGGGCGCTGGCCATCGGGGCGACGCTCATCGGTGTGAACCAGCGCGATCTCGTCACCTTCGAGGTCGACACGGCGCGGGCCGTGAGGGTCGCGGCTGTGATTCCGTCGTCGGTGATACGCGTCGCTGAGTCCGGTGTCGAGGGGCCGGAAGACGCTGCCTTGCTGCGCGAGGCGGGATACGACGCGGTCCTGGTGGGAGAGGCTCTGGTCCGCTCGGGAGATCCGGCTGCAGCAGTCGCTGCGCTTCGGGCAGCGTGAGCTTCGCCGTGGACTCGATAATCCGCTCTGAACCGCCTCGGTCGACAGTACGGTTCGGCTCGTGTTCGTGAAGATCTGCGGTATCACCACTCCCGACGACGCCCTCCTGGCTGCCGGCCTCGGGACCGATGCCCTTGGCCTCAACTTCGTCCCGGCTTCGGTTCGATTGATCACGCCACGTCTCGCAACCGACATCGTGCGTCGCTTGCCACCCGAGGTGCTCACGGTCGGGGTGTTCCGCAACGAGCGACGCGAGCGGGTGGTCAAGATCGCCAACGAGGTCGGGCTTCGGGCCGTCCAGCTTCACGGCGATGAGCCGCCGGACGACGTGGCATGGATCGGTGAGCGAATCCCGAACGTCATTCGAGCGCTGCCGGCCGCTGCCCTCGGTCGATACGACTTGGATGCCTGCGGCCCGGTCCGGCTGTTGGTGGACTCCCCGGAGCCGGGAAGCGGTAAGCCATTCGACTGGGAACGGCTCGCAGCCGATCCTCCAGACCGCCCCTATCTGCTCGCCGGCGGGCTCGACCCCGACAACGTCGTCGATGCGATCAAGCTCTTGCGTCCGTGGGGCGTCGATCTCGCAAGCGGTGTCGAGTCCCGCCCCGGCGTCAAGGATCCGGTGAAACTGCAGCGGTTCATCGCTGCGGCGCGATCCGTGGCACCCTCGGGCGACTACCACGAGTCGACCGCCGGCTCACCGTTCGATTGGGAGGACCCCACTCCATGGCCCTGACCGATGACCGCACTGACTCAATCATGGGCGAACCTGACCCGTCTGGCCGTTTCGGCCAGTTCGGCGGCCGGTTCGTTCCCGAGACGCTTGTGCCTGCCTGCGCTGAACTCGAGTCCGCGTTCCGCAAGGCTTGGTCCGATCCGAGTTTCATCGAGGAGTTCGAGACACTGTTGGTCGAGTACGGAGGCCGCCCGTCCCCGCTCACCGAATGCCACAACCTCTCGGCCGAGCTCGGGTTCCGTGTGCTGCTCAAGCGCGAAGACCTGAACCACACGGGTTCGCACAAGATCAACAACGTGCTGGGTCAGGCGCTCCTCGCCAAGCGGATGGGCAAGACTCGCCTCGTCGCCGAGACCGGAGCTGGTCAGCATGGCGTCGCAACGGCCACGGCGGCTGCGCTGATGGGCATGGAATGCATCGTCTACATGGGTGAGGTCGACATCAAGCGGCAGGCCCTCAACGTCTTCAGGATGAATCTCCTCGGCGCCGAGGTGAGGACTGCGATGTCGGGTAGCCGCACGCTCAAGGACGCCGTGAACGAGGCGATGCGGTACTGGGTCGCCACTGTCGAGGACACGTACTACCTCCTCGGTTCGGTGATGGGTCCTCACCCGTACCCGTGGATGGTGCGCGAGTTCCACCGAGTGATTGGTTCCGAGGCTCGGGAGCAATGTCAGGCGCTCCTCGGCGGTATCCCCGACGTGGTCGTTGCCTGCGTCGGCGGTGGTTCGAATGCGGCTGGCATCTTCTCTGGATTCGTCGACACCGACGCAGAGCTGATTGGCGCAGAACCCAGCGGGGGAGCGGCGACGGGTCGCGCCGTGCCCGGCGTCGTCCACGGGTCGCTCAGCTACCTCATGCAGGACGAGTTCGGCCAGGTCCAGGAAGCGCATTCTGTGTCGGCCGGCCTCGACTATCCGGGCGTCGGACCCGAGCATGCCCACCTGGCCGAGATCGGCCGAGCCCGCTACGAGTCGGTCACCGACACCGAGGTGATCCAGGCGTTCCAGCTGCTGGCGAGGTCAGAGGGCATCATCCCGGCGCTCGAGCCGGCACACGGTCTGGCTTGGATGGTGAAGGCCAAGGACGAGCTTGCGGGAAAGACTGTTCTGCTCAACCTCTCCGGCCGCGGAGACAAGGACGTTGCCCAGGTGCAGGCGATCCTCGACGGCGATCCAGAAGCATTGGAGACCATGCGCTCATGAATGGCTACACGGGCACGCTCGAGGAGCATCTCAGGGCCAAACGGAATGAGGGCCGCAAGCTCCTGCTTCCTTACGTCACCGGCGGCTACCCACTGGCCGAGTGGCCCCGACTGATCGAGGGTTTCGCTCAAGCCGGGGCCGACGCGATGGAGATCGGGATCCCGTTCTCCGACCCCGTGATGGATGGCCCGACCATCCAGGAGGCCTCGGCGATCGCACTGGGATCCGGTATCACCCCGCCGACGGTCTTCGACGAAGTGGCCAAGACCGATCCAGGGGTCCCGCTGATCGGCATGACCTACTACAACGTGGCCTTCCACATGGGCCACGAGCGGTTTGCTGCCGAACTCAAGCGAGCGGGCATGGCAGCGGCGATCCTCCCGGATCTTCCGCTCGAGGAAGTCGGACCATGGGCGGCGGTCGCCGACGAGCAGGGCATCGAGACCGTCATGCTGGCAGCCCCGACAGCACCAGATGAACGACTGCCCCGCATCGTCGAACGTTCCCGCGGCTTCGTCTACGGCGTTGGTCTGGTCGGGATCACCGGCGAGCGGGCTGCGCTGGCGTCGAGTGCCAAGGAAATCGCTCGGAGACTGAAGGACATCACTGACCTGCCGGTCATCATCGGCATCGGCGTGTCGACGCCGGAGCAGGCGGCCGAGGTGGCCGAAATCGCCGACGGTGTCGTTGTCGCTTCGGCGATCATCCGGCGGATGCTCGATGGCGGGTCGACTGATCAGGCCATCGAGTTCGTCGCCGCGCTTCGGGCTGGTCTCGACAGCGTCTGACAAACGACCCCAATCGACGCGCGGGGAAGAATGCGCGGTGCAGCTCGGTTCGCTTGGTATGCGTATCGCAGCCGCCCTCATCACCGCCACGCTCGTCGTCGCTGCGTGTGCCTCCGACCCGGACTCCTCGACGGGCGGAGCAGCCTCGACGACGACATCCGAAGGGGAGCTCGCATCGGCCGAGCAGGCTGCACCTCGTGTTCCGGCGTTCGACTACAGCTCGATCGACTATGACAGCGAGTCGTCGGCATCGGCGTTGCGGGGTGACCGAGCCGATCCCGGATTTCCGCCGGCAGTCATCGACCCGAATGACATCGTCTCCGGGGGGCCTCCGCCGGATGGGATCCCGCCAATCGATGCGCCGGTCTTCCTGCCGATCGACCAGATCGACTTCCTCGGCGATGACGAGGGAGTGGTCGTCGTGGAGATCGATGGGGAGGCGAAGGCCTACCCGATACAGATCTTGATCTGGCACGAGATCGTCAACGACGAGGTCGGCGGCGTGCCAGTGACGGTGACCTATTGCCCGCTGTGCAATTCGGCGCTGGCGTTCGAGCGGCAGTTCGGTGATCGAGTGCTCGACTTCGGCACTTCAGGTGAGCTGTACCAGTCGGCGTTGGTGATGTACGACCGGCAGACCGAGTCACTCTGGGCGCACTTCACCGGCCAGGGCCTGGTGGGGCACTACGCAGGTGCGCAGCTCGAATTGATTCCCGCTCAGACGCTCGGATATCGATCGTTCGTCGAGGCGTATCCGGAGGGGACGGTGCTGACGCGGGACACCGGCGTGAGCCGGCGGTACGGCGAGAACCCCTATGTCGGATACGACGACGCATCGACGAATCCGATCGGTGGTTTCATCTCGCAGCCGATCGACGATCAGTTCGGGCCGAAGGATCGTGTTGTCGGCGTCATCGATGGTGCGCAGACCTACGGGATCCTGCTGGACAGTCTGGCTGAAGTCGGTGTGGTCGGCATCGATACGGATGACCGTTCGCTGGTGGTGTTCTACGAACCGGGGCTTCGGTCATCCCTGGACACGGCGGCGGTCGCCGATGGGCGCGATGTCGGGCAGACCGGGGCGTTCGTCGCGGCGGGTCCGGAGGGTGCCCCGCTGACCTTCGAGGCCGAAGGTGACGGGTTCCGGGATGTCGAGACGGGCTCGACCTGGACGGTGGCGGGTCATGCTGTGGCCGGCCCTCTCGTCGGGGAGCGGCTGGAGCCCGTGGCCCACGTCGACACGTTCTGGTTCTCCTGGTCGACCTATCAGCCTGACCACGTTCTCGTCGAGCCCTGAACTCATCGAGCCCTGACGAACCCCAACCCGAGGCTATGACCCCTGTTTTTGGGGGCCCCAAACCTCGGGTTTGCGACCCCGTTGACAGTTAGGTCGTGGGGGTGGCGTTGCGGTTGACGGCGCTGACGATCGCCCGCAGCGAAGCCGACACGATGTCGGTGTGGATTCCGACCCCCCACAGCTCCTCTTCGTCGATCTTCATCTCCATGTACGAGACTGCCCGTGCATCGGCGCCGGCTCCGATGGCGTGCTCGTGATAGTCGAGGACGCGAAGTTCCAGACCGAGACCGTTCCGCAAGGCATTCGTGAAGGCATCGACGGTGCCATTGCCCTCACCGGCGAGCGTCTGCTCCACACCATCGCTGCGGACAACGACGCTCAGCGTTGTGCGGTCCTGGCCCCCTGCGTTCTGTGACGTGGTGAACGAGACCAGCTCGTACGGCTTGGTGATCGCCAGGTAGTGATCCTGGAACTCGGTCCAGATCTCGTTGCCCGTGATCTCCTTGCCGGTGGTGTCGGTGATCGACTGCACCGTGCGGGTGAACTCGATCTGGAGCCGACGCGGCAGGTCGAGCTCTTGCTCCGTCTTGAGCAGGTACGCGACCCCGCCCTTGCCGGACTGGGAGTTGACCCGGATCACGTCTTCGTAACTCCGGCCGACGTCCATCGGATCGATGGGCAGGTACGGAACCTCCCACAAGGTCTGGCCAGACTCGGCCATCGCGTCGAACCCCTTCTTGATGGCGTCCTGGTGCGAGCCGGAGAACGCTGTGTAGACGAGGTCGCCGACGTAGGGGTGACGGGGGTGGACGGGCAGCTGGTTGCAGTGCTCGGCGATGCGCCGAGCATCGTTGATGTCGCCGAAGTCGAGACCGGGGTCGACGCCCTGGCTGTAGAGATTGAGCGCCAGGGTGACGACGTCAACGTTGCCGGTCCGCTCGCCATTGCCGAAGAGAGTGCCCTCGACCCGGTCAGCTCCGGCCATCACGCCGAACTCGGCAGCAGCGACGCCGGTTCCCCGGTCGTTGTGAGGGTGCAGCGAGAGGATGATCGAATCACGGCGGTCGAGATTGGTGTGCATCCACTCGATCATGTCGCCGTAGATATTGGCCGTGCTCACCTCGACGGTGGCGGGGAGGTTGAGGATGATCGGATTGTCGGGGGTCGGTTCGAAGACGTCCATCACGGCTTCGCAGATCTGCTTCGCGAACGGCAGCTCAGTGCCCGTGAAGCTCTCGGGCGAGTACTCGTAGCGAATCCGGGTGTCGCCCATCTGGGCCTCGTTGCGCTTGCAGTCCTCGGCGCCCTTGACTGCGATGTCGATGATGCCGGCTTCGTCGAGTCCGAAGACGACCCGTCGCTGCACGGTGGAGGTCGAGTTGTAGAGGTGGACGATGGCGTTCTTGGCGCCCTTGATGCTCTCGTAGGTCCGGTCGATCAGCTCGGTTCGACTCTGGGTGAGCACCTGGATCGTGACGTTGTCCGGAATCGCGCCGTCTTCGATGATGCTGCGCACGAAATCGAAGTCGGTGTCGGATGCTGACGGGAATCCGACTTCGATCTCGGAGAATCCGTAGGCGACGAGTGCATCGAACATCATCCGTTTGCGGTCGGGATCCATGGGCTCGATGAGCGCCTGGTTGCCGTCGCGGAGGTCCACGGAGCACCAGAGCGGTGCGTGAGTGATGGTTCTCGTTGGCCACGTTCGTTCGATGTCGATCATCGGGAACGGGGCGTACTTGTGGATCGGCATGATGCCGGGAGCATTGTTGGTCGAAACGACGTTCTTCATGGCGGGCCTGTTCATGTTGGCTTCCTTGTGCTTTCTGCCGGCCGGATCGCTCGCTGAGCGAGGTTCTGACAGCCGCTGGTTCTCTGCTCTGACTGGAATCCCGGCGCGCCGGATCAGGCGGCCGGGGTCAGAAGTCGAAGGTCGAGGAGGAGAAACACTCCCGGAATCGTAACACGATCAACGACGACCGCGGGCGGACCGTTTCCGGCCTGGCCTTGATCGGGCCGAGGAGCTGCTGGGAGTCGGGGCGGGCAACTGCGGTCAGACGGAGCCATCGAGCTCGCCGGCGACCAGCCGGTCCGAGAACGCATGGAGACTCGCCATGACGTCGGGGTCGACGGGTTCGGCCCGGCTGGCGAGCGTCGACTTGATGCGCCGGTACGTCTCGGATTCGACATCGCAATCTTGACAGGACTCGAGGTGACCAGCGACGTCGCGGGCCGTGCCGGAATCGACTTCGCCGTCGAGGTAGCTCTGCAGCACGTTCATGACCTCGGCGCAGGTCGGGCCACCTCTGAAGTGGTCCAGGATCCGGCTGATGATCATGAGTCGCTCCTCAGTGCTTCGAGCCCTCGCTCGGTGATCTCATCGCGAATCCGTTTCCTCGCTCGATGCAGCCGACTCATCACCGTTCCAACCGGCACATCGAGGATCTCTGCCGCCTCGGCATAGGCCAAGCCGTTCAGATCGACCAGTTCGACGACGTTGCGGAAGTTGTCGGGAAGCCGGTCGTAAGCGTCTTGGACCACCTCATCGAAGATGGGATCGACGACATCGTCCTCTGGAGTCGTGGTGTCGGCGAAACGCATGGACCGCTCGAAGGTGCGTTCGGGGTCGTCGAGGAGATCGGGGGTCTTCTTGCGAGCGCGGTTGATGTTTGCGTTGCGCATGATGGTCAGGAGCCAGGCTCGCGGATAGCGGCCGTCGAATCGGTCGATCGCTCGGTAGGCGCGCAGCAGTGTCTCCTGGACGAGATCCTCGGCGTCGCTCGACGAGCGTGTGAGCGACCGGGCCGTGCGGTAGAGGATGTCGAGCTGTGGCACGACGTGCTCGTCGAACTTCGCCCGCTGGGTGGCGTTGGATGGCGAGGTCATGAGAAGCACCATGGGCCAGGGAACCGGGAGAACGCGATCGGCATTCCCCTATCCTCGCATGCCATGGGTGATGGAGCAGTTCGTGACGACGAATCTCCGGCCGAGCCGGTGCAAGTGTCGTTGTTCGACGCCGTCGGTGGTTCGGTGTTCTTCGAACGAGTCGTCGACCGCTTCTACGACGCTGTGCTCGACGACGTCATCCTCAGGCCGCTGTACCCCGAGGATCTCACCGACGCCCGTCGTCATACGGCGCTGTTCCTCATTCAGTACTGGGGCGGTCCGGGCACCTACAGCGAGGAGCGCGGTCATCCGCGGCTGAGGATGCGGCACCTCCCGTTCGCGATCGGCCAAGCCGAACGCGACGCTTGGTTGGCGCGGATGATGGCGGGCATCGACGCTGTGCTCAGCGTTCCGCCCGAGGGTTCGTTGCTCGCACATCCGACCGAGGGCGAGGCCGTCGCATCAGCGGCTCGATTGATGTTCGTCGACTACTTCGAGCGGGCAAGCTCGGCCATGATCAACGTCGGTGTGTGATTTGTCCGGCCTGTCGCCGGCCACTGGTCGAGCGGGTTCCGAGAGGCAGAACCTTGCGAAATCCTTGACTTTGTCATTTGACACTGCTCTGCTGAGTCGGTACTCCCGAGTCGCGGGAGCCACAGAGTAGGAGTGGTCATGAACAAGACCGAACTGGTCGACGCAGCCGCAGAGCGGGCTGGCGTGTCGAAAAAAGATGCCGGGGCTGTCATCGACGCCATGTTCGTCGAGATCTCGCGGGCGGTTGCCAAGGGCGGCGACAAGGTCGTGATTCCAGGCATGTTGTCGTTCGAGCAGGTCCATCGGAAGGCCCGCAAGGGCTTCAATCCGCAGACCAACGAGCCGCTGGAGATCCCGGCGTCGAATGCCGTGAAGATCACGGCCGGCGCGAAGCTCAAGGCCTACGCCAAGGGCACGCAGACTCCGCCAAGCTGATTTTCGGCTGCGTCAAACGAACACTGCATCAATTGAACACGTTGACACCGACCGGGGTCACCCGGTCGGTGTTTCGCGTTCCCATCCGGGGATTTGGCAGACTGGCGGGATGACAGAGCTGCCCCGGCCCATCGATCTGTTGCCGCACCGCCCGCCGTTTCTCCTCGTCGACGAACTCGTCGAGTTGGTGCCGGGGGAGCGCGTTGTCGGAACATGGCATCTCACCGGGGACGAGTACTTCTGGCCGGGGCACTTTCCCGGCCTCCCGACGCTTCCCGGTGTGTTGATGGTCGAGGCGCTCGCTCAGGTCGGAGCCTGCGCGCCGCTGGCCGACCCCGCACATGCCGGAAAGATCCCGTTCTTCGGAGGGGTCGACAAGGTGAAGTTTCGGCGCCAGGTCGTGCCGGGGGAGACCCTGCTGCTCTCGGTCGAGTTCTCGAGGCTCTCGGCCCGAGGGGGCAGGGGAGTCGGGCGGGCCACCGTCGACGGCGAGATCGCGTGCTCGGCCGAGCTGATGGTCGTTCTGGCGCCGGCTCCGACGCCGAACTGAGTCCGAGTACGGAAGCGAAGAGTGTCAGGCCGTCGGAGCAATGACCAGCGAGCCGTTGTGACCGCCGAAACCGAAACTGTTCGACATCGTGGGCGCTGGCTCCCAGTCGCGGGCCTCTGTCATGACGATGTCAACCGGCGGAAGCTCAGGGTCGATGGTCTCCAGACCCAATGTGGGTGGGATGGAGCGTTTGTGCATCGACAGCACGACCGACACCGCCTCGATTGCCCCGGCAGCACCGAACGAGTGGCCGGTGACGCCCTTGATCGAGGTCATGGCCGGCCCTGGATCAGTGCCGAACACGCTCGCGACGGCCGCTGCCTCGGCGGCGTCGTTGAGCGAAGTCGACGTGCCGTGGGCATTGACGTACGTGACGTCGCCAGCTACGAGGCCGGAGTCCTCGAGGGCCAGACGGATGCATTGGATGGCTCCAACGCCGCCCGGTGAGGGAGCCGTGATGTGGTGAGCGTCAGCCGTGCTGGCCGAACCCATGAACTCGGCGAGGATCGTTGCGCCACGAGCGACTGCGTGATCCCACTCCTCCATCACCAGGACTCCTGCGCCTTCGGCGATCACGAAACCGTCGCGCCGCTCGTCGAACGGCATCGAGACACCCGCCTTGGTCATCGCCGTCATGTTTCTGAATCCGGCGAGAGCGGTCGGTGTCATCGGCGCCTCGGCACCGCCGGCGATCATCGCATCGACGCGTCCATGACGAATGAGCTCGGCGGCGCGACCGAGCGAGTGCGTGCCAGCGGCGCATGCTGTGACGGTGTTCTCGCACGGCCCTTGGAACCCGTACTTCATCGAGACGGACGCGGCAGCGGCGTTTGGCATCATCATCGGAACCAGGAACGGACTGACTCGACGTGAGCCCTTCTCGTGTTGGTTGACGATCTCGCGTTCGTTGGTCTCGATACCGCCGATACCGGTACCAATCCAGGTGCCGATGCGTTGATGGTCCAGACCGAGGTCGCCGGCCTGAGCCAGCGCTTCGGCAGCAGCGCCCAGCGCGAACTGGGCGAACCGGTCGGAGCGTCGCGCCTCCTTGGGGTTGGCGAACAACGGAGCTGGATCCCAGCCCTCGATGTGCCGTTCGTCGCCGGTTGGGGGTGCATGGTGCAGACCCTCCCAGAACGCCTCGACACCGATGCCACAGGGGGCAACGACACCGATCCCAGTGATCGCAACGCGCCGACCGTCCATCAGAGCTTGCCGACGACCAAGTCGTAGGCGGCGCCGACGGTCTCGACACCGTCGAGTTCCTCTTCGTCGACGCTCACGTCGAACTCTTCTTCGAGTGCCATCACGAGCTCGACGAGGTCGAGGCTGTCGGCATCTAGGTCCTCGGCGAAACGTGACTCCTTGGTGATCTTGTCACCTTCGACCGAGAGCACCTCGATCGCACACTTCTTGAATCGCTCGAAGTTCTTTTCATCACTCACGTAGGTTCCTCCTGAACCGTTTGCCAGCAGACTCGCTGGACTGTCTTACGCTATCCGGGAGACCCGCCCGAAGACGGTTCTTGGTCGCTCTTGGTGGGCTAGCCGCCCATGCCCAGGCCACCGTCGACAGGAATTGTGGCGCCGGTGATGTAATCGGCGCCGTCCGACGCCAGGAAACTCACGGCCGCAGCGACGTCCTCAGGCGTACCGACTCGGCCGAGTGGAACGCTGTCGACGATGGCGGATCGTGCCTTGTCGCCGAGTGCGTCGAGCATGTCGGTGTCGATCGGGCCAGGGGCGACGAGGTTGACCGTGATCTGGCGCGAAGCGAACTCACGGGCCAAGGATCGGCCGAGGCCGACGAGGCCGGCCTTGGACGCTGCGTAGTTGGCCTGTCCGGTCTGACCGAGCGTTCCGACGACGGACGAGATGAGGATGATTCGCCCCCACCGCTGCTTCATCATCGGTCGTATCGATCGCTTGGCGACACGGAAGGCGCCGCCGAGGTTGGCGTCGACCACGCCGGTGAAGTCATCATCGCTCATTCGGAGGACGAGACCGTCGTTCGTGATCCCGGCGTTCGCGACCAGGATCGTGACCGGTCCGACTTCCTTTTCGATCGCATCGAACGCGGCATCGACCTGCGCAGGGTCGGTGACGTCGCAGGCGACCCACGCCAGGCCCTCCGGAAGCCGATCAGGTCGTGTCCGACTGCCGACGACGACTCGATGGCCGTCCTCTGCCAGCTGCTCTGCACACGCGAGGCCGATGCCGCGCGTCCCGCCGGTGACGAACGCAATGCGCTCGGCTCTCTCGGGCTGCTCCGCCCGCGGCCGCGGAGTTGGACGGGTTCGAGACGATCGAGGAGCGGGATCGTCGTCGCGTTTGAGGACGCTCATCGAACCTCTCCGGCCCAGCGGTGCACGGTGGTCGCCCAGGTCATGCCGGCACCGAATCCGACGAACACCACGATCGAACCCTCGGCGATGCGGCCGTCGTCGAGTGCCTTGTCGAGAACGAGCGGAATCGAGGCTGCGGAGGTGTTGCCGGTCTCGTGCAGCCGCATCACAGTCTGTTCCATCGAGAACCCGAGCTTCTTCCACGCCGCTTCGACGATCCGGATGTTGGCCTGGTGGGGGAGGATCAGATCGACGTCGGCGACGGTGAGTCCGGCCCGATCGAGCGCGTTCGTGACCGACCGGTTGATGGCCTTGACCGCCTGGCGGAAGACCTCCTTGCCGTCCATCTGGAGCACCCCGCCGTGTTCGGCGTAGAGAATGCGGACGAACTCGCCGGCAGCACCCAAATCGAAGCCGAGCAGCTCGCCACCCCCACTCGGGTCTGGCTCCACGACGGCGGCGCCGGCGCCGTTTCCGAACAGGATCCCTGTGCCTCGATCGGTGTAGTCGGTGATCTGATCGAGCGCCTCGGCGCCGGCGACGAGAATCCGGTTCATGCCCTGGAGCATCAACCCGTTGGCATGAACCAGTCCGTACACCCAGCCGGAGCATGCGGCCTGAATGTCGAGCGCACCGCAGTCGAGGCCGAGATTATGGGCCACAGCCGGCGCCGTACCGGGGCAGATGAAGTCCGGTGATGTGGTGGCGAGCAGGAGCTGGTCGATGTCGTCCGGCCCCACGCCGGCGCGATCCATGGCCCGCTGGCAGGCGATGGTCGCCAGTTCGGACGTCGAACCTCCCACGTGGCGTTGTGCGATCCCCGTGCGCTCGAAGATCCACTCGTGGGTGGTGTCCATGTTCTTCGAGAGGTCGTCGTTCGTGACGATCTTCTCGGGCAGATGAGCGCCGACTCCGGCGAACCGGAAGCCGACACCTTTGGTGGGAGAGGTCATGTCGTTGCCTTCGATCGGGGCGTTGCCGACTTCGCGAGCGAGTAGATCAAGCGGTGCGGAGCCAGGCGATGGGTTGGGAGGTGGTGACTCGTTCGCCGTCCATGGCCAGGACGCCCTGCAATGAGCCCTCGAACGACGAACGGACTTCGACGTCGCCAACGGTGCCAACGAGTTGACCCCGGGCGATGGTCGCAGTGCCTGACAAGCCGTCGACCGCAGTGAACACGCCGGTGGCGGGACTCACGACGAGGCGTTCGGCGGCGTAGAGGTGCTCTCCGTCCTGGGCAGGGCCCGGGCCGGACACGCCGTGGAGTTGCTCGAGCAATTGGTCGACGTGGTCTGGAGTCGAAACGGCGATGTTGGTCGAGCCTGCGAGGGTGCGCTTGGCCATGCCGGTGAGGACGGTGCCCGGGCCGAGCTCGAGGAAGACGGTCGCTCCTGCTTCGTCGAGCGCATGAAGAGTCTGACGCCAGCGAACCGGACTGGTGAGTTGTGCGCCCATGAGTTGGCCCCACTCCTCGCCAGACGGATGCGGGAGCGCATCCACATTGGCGAAGACGGGCCGGTTGGGATCACGGATGTCGACGTCGATGATCGCCTTGCGCAGTCGTTCCCGAGCAGGCGACATGAAGGGAGTGTGGAACGCACCGCCGACCTTGATCGGCATGACGCGCTTGGCGCCGAGTTCCTTGGCGCTCGCGGCGGCGGCTTCGATGGCCTCGAGGCTGCCTGCGATCACGACCTGACCCGGAGCGTTGTAGTTCGCCACCCAGACGTCGCCGTCGGTTCGGTTGCAGGCGAGCTCCACTTTGTCGTCGTCCAGTCCGAGGACGGCCGCCATCGTTCCTGCTTCGGAGTCGGCAGCCGCTTGCATTGCATTGCCTCGCTCGGTGACGAGACGGACGGCGTCGTCGAAGGCAAGAGCCCCCGATGCAGTGAGCGCAGAGTACTCACCGAGGCTGTGGCCAGCGTGGAAGGCGGGCTCGACACCGGTGCGCTCGACCGCATCGAGAACGACCATGCTCATGACGAACGTCGACAGTTGGGAGTTGCGGGTCTGCCTCAGCTCGTCGGCGTCAGCCTTGAGGAGAAGTGCCTCGACGTCGCGCTCGGACGCCTCCGATGCTTCGCCGACCAACTCCCATGAAGGGTGCTCTTGCCAAGCAGCTCCCATTCCGGGCGCCTGGGAACCTTGTCCTGGGAAGGTGAACGCGATCGTGACGGGGCTCATTGCAGGGTCTGACCACCGTCGGGGTCGGGAGGTTTCACCTAATCGCAAAGTTACCCGGAGGAAACTTCCCTCGCCGGAACGAGAATCCAAATCTGCAGATGGAGATCGCACGTGTTCGCAAGACGACCAGCTACCATCTCCGTCCCGCCCGGGTGGCGGAACGGCAGACGCGGTGGACTCAAAATCCACTGTCCGAAAGGGCGTGTGGGTTCGAATCCCACCCCGGGCACGTGTTTCTGTTCGACCGATCGAATCATCGAAATCGTTCGGTTTCACAGCAATCACTTCGCCGTTCCGCACTCTCGAATCGACCGACCGACGATCCGGCCAGGAATCCCACGATGACCACCGATGCCATCAAGCGCCGCCTCGCTGCTCTCAGCGCAGACCTCCAAGCCACCCGCAGCGAGATCGCCATGCTCGATGAACAGATCGCGCACTTCAGCGATGCCGCAGAGGACGCTCGGCTCCGCGCGATGGTGTCCGAGACACCGCTGGCAGATCGGGATTATCGGGAGGCGTCGAAGACCGTGAACAACTTGACACGAGACCGTCGGCAATGGGCCGATCGCCTGACGGCAATGGAAACCAAGCAGGACCGCTTGCTCGACGACATGATGGACGGCGAACGATGACGATGGCCGAGGATCCTGATGCCGCGATCGGCGACGTTGTCTCGCCAACCAAGATCGTGATTGCCGAGGACGAGGCGCTGATCCGCCTCGATCTCAAGGAGACCCTCATCGAGGAGGGTTATGAAGTGATCGGCGAGGCGGCAGATGGCGACGCCGCCATCGACCTCGTGGACGAGCTCCGACCGGATGTCGCCATCCTGGACATCAAGATGCCGGGGACCGACGGGCTCACCGCCGCTCGAGCCATCATCGATCGGCGACTCGCCGCTGTCGTGATCCTCACTGCGTTCTCCCAACGCGACCTGATCGAGAAGGCACGAGACGCTGGGGCGCTGGCCTACGTGGTCAAGCCGTTCCATCGCAACGACCTGGTGCCTGCGATCGAGCTGGCCCGGGCTCGTTTCCGTGAGCTCAGCGAGGCGAAGGATCGAGTCGAATCCCTCGAGGAGCAGCTTGAGACCCGCAAGCTGGTCGACCGGGCGAAAGGCCGTCTCATGGACACCCATGGACTCACCGAGCAGGAAGCGTTCCGATTCGTGCAGACATCGGCCATGGGCAAACGCTCGACGATGCGCGAGGTGGCCGAGCAGATTCTCGACGGTTCGCTCGCGCCCTGACTCCTCGCGCCCTGGCACGAGGAAGGCCGGGGCGACCCGAGGAAGGCCGGGGCGACCCGGGGAAGGCCGGGGCGACCCGGGGAAGATAGTGTCGA
>CBESNA010000026.1:0-54829 GCA_965530755.1 uncultured Acidimicrobiia bacterium
GGGGGGGCGGCGCCCCCGGGGGGTCGGAGGCGGGGGGAGCCGTAACGGCTCGTGGCTGGTGTCCGAATCCGCCGTTCGAGGCCGAATCTCGACCGATGTCTCCCTGGCATCCGGGCTGGAGATCGTTTTCGGGCGCTCGAGCGTTCGCTGGTTGGAGGCGGCATGAGCCTTCCGGCCCATGGTTTGAGCACGTCTCCTCACGCCCTCGTCGTACAGAGCGTCGTACCGTCTGGCTGGTTCCACCCCGCGGTGGAACTCCTGCGATTCTCGCTTGCCATGACAGGGGTTGACTTGGAACGCCATACTTGTCGGACCACGGTGGGGTTCTCGGGTCGGGCGAACCGATCTGTGGTGCCACGCCCGAGCACTCAGGAGCGTGGTGAACGATGAGCAGCACGATGGACAGAGGGACAACGTCGTCCGCCTCACCGACCATGACGGTTCCCCCGGACGTCGGCGATGTCGGCAGTTCACTTGGGACATCCCAGAGGACAAAACAGCTGCCATGGGTCGCCCTCGGTGTCCTGTTGGTTGCCGGTTCGATGCTCGGATTCGCACTGTGGAGCGTGTCGCAGGGCGAACGCACGCCAGCGCTGGTCGCTGCCCGCGACATCGATGCCGGCAGCATCGTCGAGGAGGCCGACCTCGCGGTTGTTTCCATCGGCGCCGACGCTGGAGCGGTGCTTCTGGATGCTCGGGACGCGTCGCTGGTGATCGGCGAGGTGGCACGAGGTCCCATCCCGGCCGGCACCCCGCTGTCGACCAATCTCGTGACTCAGGTGGGCGCCGTGCCAGCTGGTGAGGCTGTGCTCGGAGCCTCGCTGTCTCCCGGCGAGTACCCGACCGGTCAGCTCCGCGCCGGTGATCGAGTGATGTTGATCGAGACCCTCGACGGCCTGGCGACCCAGAGCGGTGAACAACCGAAGCTGGTGGGTCGGGCAACGGTGTGGTCCGTCGAGGAGCTTCTCACTTCGAACGAGCCTCGTCTGTTCGTGTCCTTGCTCGTCGCCGAGGCCGATGTTCCCCTGGTTGCCAATCTCGAGAGCCAGGGTCGACTCCGGCTCGTGTTGGTCGGTCCTGGGTCATGATCGTCGCTGTTGCCAGCCGCAAGGCCAGTCCTGGAGCCACCACCTTGGCGAGCCTCCTCGCCTGGAACTGGCCAGACCAGCGGCAGCGCCGGCTCCTGCTCGAGGCTGACCCTTCCGGTGGAAGCCTCGCCGCTCGCTGGCACGCGTCGCACGGCATCACGCTCGACCCCGGCTTGATCGATCTTTCGGCCGCGCAGGGCCGCCTCGACGAAGACTCCCTCGGCCACCTCAGCCAACCTCTCTCGGACCAGTTGCGGATTGTCACGGCTCCTCCCGTCCCGCACCAGACCACGGCCGCCCTCTCGGGCCTGGGTGACCGTGGGGCAGCGACGCTGGCAGCGCTTCCCGACCTCACCGTTTTCGCCGACCTGGGTCGCCTGACCACATCCTCGCCGTCCATGGCCTTCGCGCGCCGCGCCGTGCTGACCATCCTCGTCTGTCGCCCGACGCTCGACGAAGCACAGATCCTCGGACCCGCGGTCGCTGAACTCGGCGGTGCCGGCTGCACGCTGGGACTGGTGTGCGTCGGTTCGAGTCCATACGACCCGGCCGAGGTCGCCGAACGGATCGGTCTGCCGCTCGTCGGCGTCGTCGCCGACGACCCCGATGCTGCGGCGTCGATCAACCGCGACGGCTTTGCGGCTCGCTCGCTTCGCCGGAGCCGATTGGCCAGGACCTCGGCTGACGTCGCCTCGGCGGTCCATGCCCGAGTCGCCCGCGCAGCCGCCCTCGAGGCGCGCACCGAGGTCGGTCATGCCTGACGCACCGATCGGAACGGAGATGAGCAGGGACCTGCGATCGTTCGCCGACACGATGCGCCAAACAGTGGCCGATGCGTGGTCGGCCTGGGAGAATCGTTATCGGGCCGACCACGGTCGCCCACCTTCGACCGAGGAGGTCGAGGTCTGGGGTGAGCAGGCGCTCGTCTCTTCACTCGAGGCTGGGATACGACGCAGACTCTCCACTGGTCAGCGCCCCCTGACCGAGGCCGAGGAAGATCTCGCGATCGAGGTCGTGCGCCAGAAGGTCTTCGGCTTCGGTGTTCTCGACACGCTGACCCGAGATCCCGATGTCGAGAACATCCTCGCCAACGGGCACCGGATCACGTGGCTGCTCAAGACGGGTGGGCGCATGGAGCGGGGCCCGGCTCTCGCCGACTCCGAGGCGGAGCTCGAGGACATCATCCGTCGATTGGCCGCCACGGCCGGTCGTACCGAACGCCGTTTCGACGATGCGCAGCCATACCTGGACCTGCGCCTACCCGACGGCAGCCGGCTGCACGCGATCAAGTCCGTTTCGTCGAGGCTCTCGGTCTCCATTCGTGTCCACCGGCACAAGACGATCACCATGCATGATCTCGTGCGGCTGGGCACGCACGACCCGGCGCTGGCCCACGCGCTCGCGTGTGCCGTGTCAGCTCCGATGCCCTGCTCCATCATGGTGGCCGGCGGTACCGACACTGGGAAAACCACCTACCTCCGAGGTCTGATCTCCGAGATCGACCCCGAGGAGCGACTGGTGGTGATCGAGGACAACGCCGAGCTGCAGCTCGAGAAAGATCCGGCTCGTTCCGATCACGTCGTGGAGATGGAGGCCCGCCAGCCCAACATCGAGGGTGTCGGTGGCATCGGGATGGACGTGCTGGTCAAGCAGTCGCTCCGCATGCGACCGGACCGGGTCATCGTCGGTGAGTGCCGGAGTGGCAACGAGACGGTCGCCATGCTGGATGCGATGAACACCGGACTGGACGGGTCGCTGACCACCATTCACGCCGACTCCTCGCTCTCCGCTCTCACCAAACTGCAGACCTATGCACTGCGGGCCGACCATCCGCTGTCGATGGAAGCGTCCGGGCATCTCATCGCCCTCGTGGTCCATCTCGTGGTCCACCTTCGCAAGGCGCCGGACGGCAGACGCGTCGTGTCCTCGGTGCGGGAAGTGATCGGGGTCAAGGACGGCCACCTGGTCACCAACGAGGTGTACGCGCCGGGACCGGACGGTGCTGCAGTCCCGACCGGAGTCCCCTTCACCGAACGCATGCTGGAGCGGATGCGTGCCGCCGGTTACGACCACCGGACGGCGCTGATCGGCGTGCCGTCGTGAGTCTGGTCCTTTCCCTCGTCCTCGGGGCCGCCTGTGGCGTCGGCGCGATGCTCGTCGTGCTGGGTTTGCGGGGCATCGAGCCGAAGCCCGTGGCCGAGCGGTCGTCACACCGCCCGCTGAGCGAGAGCGTCGAGGACCTGAATCTGCGCATCGTGATGGCCGTGGCCGCTGTGGTCGTGGTCTGGATCCTGTCCCGCTGGCCGGTCGGCGTCGTGCTGGCGGCATGTGGCGGGTTGACGGCTCCGACCCTGGCTGGGGCGAAGCGTCGCCGGTTGGCAGCGATCGCCAAGACCGAGGCCATCGCGTCGTGGGCAGAACAGCTCCGCGACATCATTGGTACATCGTCTGGCCTACAGGAGGCGATCAGTGCATCGTCTCGCGTCGCTCCTGCGGTGATTCGCAGCGAAGTCCGAACCCTTGCTGTCGAGCAACGACGGCTCTCCTTCGGTGACGCCATCCGTCACTTCGCCGACTCGGTCAACGATCCGGCAGCAGATCAGGTTTCGCTGGCCCTCTTGCTTGCCGCCGAGCGCCGAGGGCAGAGCCTCGCCGCTGTGCTCGACGACGTGGCCACCGCGGCGCGTGAAGAAGCCACGATGATGGATCGAACCGAGACCTCGCGAGCGCAGACCTACAACGAGTCGCTGGCGGTCACGTCCATCGTGCTGGTCATGTTCATCGGCATGCTGATCTTCAACCGGGCGTACCTCGATGCGTTCGACTCGCTGATCGGGCAGACGGTCCTCGGTGTCGTCGGCGTTGGATGGGGCGCCGCGTTTTACACGTTGATCCAGCTCTCGTATGTGCGTCGACCTGATCGGATGCTGAGCCTGTCAGTCGATCCGCAGAGGGCAGCCTGATGCTCGAACCGCTTGCTCTGGGACTGATTGGAGGCCTCGGGCTCTGGTGCATGTTGCGCGGCCTGGTGCCGCTGCGTCGCCCGCTGGGCCCTGCGCTCGAGGCGTTGCACACGCCGCGCCATGGCATCGAACTCGACGGCGTCGGCGGATTCGACTCGTTCAGCGAACGATTTGCATCGTGGGTGATGCTCGTCACCGACTCCGATCTGAGCATGCTGCGTCAGGACCTCGCGGTCATGGAGCGAACCGAGGAGTACCACCTGATCCAGCGGTTCCGAACCGGACTCGTCTACGGCATCGTGCCGCTGGCCATGTGGCTGGTGTTCACGTCGTTCGGTCTGGCTTTCGTACCGCTCGCGCTGGCCATGCTCATCGCGCTGGCCATGGCGGTCTTCGGTTGGTTCGTCACCGACAGTCAGGTCAGCAGTGCCGCGGCCGACCGGCGACAGGACTTCGAGTCGGCCCTCGTGAGCTACGTCCAGCTCATGTCGATCCAGCTCGCTGGAGGCTCGGGCATCGACGAGGCGTTACGCACGGCGTCCGACTACGGATCGGGGTGGTCGTTCCAAGTGCTGCGCAGCGCACTGACCGATGCCAGAACTCGTGGAGTCTCACCGTGGGTGAGCTTGGACGCCGCCGGTACCCGCTACGGCCTCGACAGTCTCATCGATCTGGCTTCGACCATGGAGCTCGCAGGGGTGTCCGGCGCCCACATCCGGGAATCGCTCTTGACCAAGGCGCGCGCGCTTCGCAACCATCAGATCAATAACATCGAGCGGGAAGCGTCATCGCGGACGCTGGCCATGGCGGGCCCCACCAGTTTCATGGTCGCAGGATTCATCGTGTTGATCGGCTATCCGGCATTCAACGCGATTCTCAACATCTGACATCATTACTCGACATCAACAGACACAATGGAGCACATCAAAATGAACACCAAGGCACGTCAGGCAGCCGTCCTGGCCCACGCACATTCGAGCAGCCGACTTGGCCGATTGAGCGAAGCAATTGCAGAGCGCACAGAGTTCCGCGACGAGCGCGGAGACGTCACGCCTCGCACGATCATGGTCTTCATCTTCGCCGCTTTGGCGTTGGCGGTCGGAGGCATCATCACGACGAAGGTCACGGGAAAGGCGAATGCCATCAGTGTCGACTGATGGAGACGAGCGGAGCGCCGTGGGAGACGAGCGGAGCGCCGTGGGAGACGAGCGGAGCGCCGTGGGAGACGAGCGTGGAGATGTGGTGGAGGCAGTCGTCCTCACACCGCTGATTCTGCTGCTCGTTCTGCTCGTGATCCAGGGTGCCCTGATCTTCCATGCCCGTTCGGTGGTTACCGCTGCCGCCCAGGACGCGACGCGCGCGGCGCAGGTCGAGAATGGGACCGGCGCCGCTGGGCAGGCCGCAGGCGGACAGATCCTCGCCGGCTCAGCCAATCTCTTGATCAACGAGTCGATCTCGGTCAATCGCGGCGTCGACCAGGTCACCACGACGGTGACGGCTCAGGTCACGTCCTTGGTGCCCTTCTGGAATCCGACCGTCGAGAGCGTGGTGGTCGGCCCCGTGGAACGGTTCCGTCCCGAGAACGAGCGCTGATCGACATGGCGGACGAGACGACGGTTGCACACCGCTGCGAACGGGATCGAGGCTCGACGTCGCTGAGCGTCGTGCTGCTCACGCCGATGATGGCGACCCTGCTCGTGTTCGCCGTGTTCGCTGGCCGTCTCTCGTCCACGAAGCAGGAGGTCATCTCGGCGTCGCAGGACGCGGCTCGAGCGGCGTCGGTTCGCCAATATCCGGCAGCAGCGGTGGCCGATGGTCGTGCCGCAGCAGAGGCCACACTCCGGCGCCGCAGCGTCTCGTGTGCATCGCTCACCGTGGCTGTCGACGCCGCCGGGCTCGTTGACCGCAGTGAGGTCTCGGCCACAGTCACCTGTGTGATGAACAACAGCGATCTCGCCGGGCTCGGCATGCCTGGCACCCGAACCATCACCTCCACGTCCACCGTGGTGGTCGACGACTATCGGGGAGGCGACGGATGAGCGGCATCGAACCGCAGAGGGACCATTTCGTCGAGAAGCGCCTTGTCGGTGAACGAGGGTCCGGCGGCGTTTTTCTGGTGGTGATCGTGACGTCGCTCCTCCTCGTGATCGGGCTGACCTTCGATGGCGGGCAGATCCTCGCCGGCCGGAGGCAAGCGATCGACACGGCCAGGCAGGCGGCCATCGCCGGCGCGCAGGGCGTCGACCTCTCGCAGGTCCGACAAGGCAACGTGGTGATCAACCGGGCCGCCGTCGTAGCGGCTGCCAATCAGCATCTCGCTCGTGCCGGGGCAACGGGCAACGTGTCCGTCAACGGCACCGAGGTCACCGTGGTGGTGACCGACACTGTCGACATGTCCATCCTCTCGATCATCGGGATCGGTTCCCGCACCGTCACCGGTGAAGGTTCAGCCCGCATCGTCCGTGGCGTCGAAGGGCCGGACACTTGACCAGCGGCCGCCGTACCGCCATCGGGGCGTTCCTTCGCTCGCTCGGCGCCCTGCTCCTGGCCGCTGCGTTGCTCTTCTTAGTCCCGTATGCACTGATCCGGCTCGTGGGCTGGCCGCTTCCCACGGTGGTTCCCTCGTGGGGCGACATCACGTTTGCCGTCCGCACCGGTTCGATCGATCCGCAGACTTGGATCAAGGGCATCGCCGTCGTCGCGTGGATCGCTTGGGCACAGCTTGCCTTGGCATTCCTGGTCGAGCTCGTCGCTGTCGTTCGCGGCAGGACCGCCACACCGATGTGGGGTTTCGGTGGGGCCCAATGGGTCGCAGCTCGAACCGTGGCGCAGATCGCCCTTGCGGCATCGCTCCTGGTCAAGTCATCGGTTGCCGTGGCGTCTCCTCTTCCATCGTTCCCCGTTTCGGTTCCGGCGGTGATGCAAGAAGTTGTCGTAGACCACGTGGCGGAGTCCGTGGTCGAGATGGACCACGACGATCGCGCGTCGGCCACGGTGGGCAGACGGGACACGCTGATGAGCCTTGCCGAGCAGTATCTCGGTGAGGCCGATCGCTGGACCGAGCTCCGCGAGGCGAACGTCGGTCGAATCATGCCAGACGGCACCGAGTTGACGAGTTCGTTCACCCGGGTCAAGCCGGGATGGACGCTGACGCTTCCCGCTGACGCCACCATGCACCGCGTTGCTGAGGGCGACAATCTCTGGGAGTTGGCCGAGACACAGCTGGAATCGGATTTGGGTCGCGAAGCCACCGACGCCGAGATCACCCCGTACTGGGCGGGCGTGGTCGAAGAGAACCGCGAGGATCTGCTTCCGCCCGGTGATCCGGATCTGATCTATCCCGGTCAGGACATCACCTTGCCCAGCACGGGCGAAGCTCCGCCTCGTCTCATCGTGGTCGGCTCCGAGGATCAGGCACCGGCGGAGGACGTGTCAAGCGAGGAAGGTCCGATCGACGGCGACGCGGCGTCCGTGGCCGGTTCCGCTGTGTCGAACGCCGCCCTGACTGGGGCGGAGGCCGGGCGGTCGAGGGTCGTTGCAGCCGTTGTCGGCTCCGCGGATGCGGGCGACGCAGACACCAGTGGTTCCGGCGGGCGAATCCTGTTCACCGGTGCCGGCTTGCTCGCGGCCGGAATGCTCGGGTTGATCAACCGGGAACGGACGAGGCGTCTCTCTGATCGGCGCGGTGGGCAAGGCCTGCCCGATGGTGACCTCGAATTGGAACAGTCGCTGGCGGATGCGGCACAGAGCGAGGCCGCGCTCGAGTTGTACAACGCCGTCGATTCGCTGTCGAAGCGGACCGTCCGGCCCGGCGAGCCGGTGGCTCAACCCGATGTCATCATGGCGACGCCGCAGGGACTCGACGTCGTGATGAGCGGATCCGACCTTCTCCCGGAACCGTGGCGCACGCACGGCGACGCCCATCTCTACCCCCGTGAAGCCTTCGACCATTCGGAACTTGCTTCGACGCGGACGATGCCGGCGAACGGCTGGGCGTCACCCGCTCTGGTCACCGTCGCCGATTCGATCGTTGTGAACCTCGAGTCGATCGGGGTCTTGTCCATCGACGGTGCCCCGGAAGCCGCGGAAGCTCTCGTCCGCAGCATGGTCCACGAGTTGGCCACCGGGCCGGCGCGACGACAGCTCGACATTCGCTGCTCGATGGAGGTCGTCGGTGCGGCGCTGCATCGGAACGTCCGCTTCGAGCAGGTGACGGATCTGGCCGACGAGATCCAGCGTTGGCTTGACCGACTCGATCTCACCTTGGGTGCCGCCGGGGCAGCGAGCGGTTATGCACTACGAATCTCGGGGAGTGATCGCGACCCGATCACGCCGTTGGTCCTGTTCTTGTCGGCCAACGAACTCGGCCACGTCGAGACGATCCTCCATCGAACCCGTACCCGTCGGTATCCACTTGCGATCGTGGTTCTCGGCCGCTGCGCAGCGACCGCGACCGCGTCGATTCATCCAGACGGCATGCTCCATCTCGCTCCCTACGGGCACGAGGCGCCGGCGCAGCAGCTCGCGATCGAGGTGGTGGAACGGGTGACGGCGGCCGTGAATCGAGTGGTCGCTGCTCCGCTGCGTTCGCCGATCTCGGTCGACCCGGTCGTGGCCGCTCGTTGGTCGATCGCCGAGGCGCAGCAGACGACGAGCGACGGTGCCGAGCCTCTCCTCGCCGATTCGGCCAACGCTGGGTCACGAGACGAGGTCGTTGGCTCCGAGGGGATACAGGTACGGGTTCTCGGTCCGGTGGCGATCGAGGGAACAAAGGTGGAGTTGTCCGATCTGCAGCTCTCTTTGATCGCCTACCTGGTGGTGGTCGGGGAGGCGACGCCGGCTCAGGTGCAGCAGGCATTGTGGCCGCATCGGGAACCATCCGACGCCCGTCTCCATTCGCTGCTGTCGGAGACTCGGCTTGCCGTCGGTCGAACGGTCATTCCGGAGCGCAGCGACGGCAAGATCGCGATCGAGGGCGTGTCGGCTGACATCGAGCGGGCCAGGGCGGCGCTGCGAAGTGCTGCCGACCTGCAGGGTGAACTCCGAATCGGCCTCTTGAGCGAAGCGCTGGACCAGGTCTCGGGAGTGCCGTTCGCCGGAACCACCGGTCGGTCATGGCGTTGGGTCAGCGACCAGTACCTCGGGATCGCAACCCAGGCATCTGCCTTGCTGGGCGACGCGGCGATCGAGGTGGCGCACCACGCGAACGCGGTTGGCGACCTCGTCGCGTCTCACCGAGCGGTATCGACGGGGCGATTGGTGGCCCCGCTCAACCAGGAGCTGCTGGAGCTCGAACTCGCCGACGTCGCCGATCCGATGACGGGAGATCGACTCCGCTCGCAGTGGGAGGACGCCTACGAAGCTGCGACCGAGACGTTCGCTCCTGACGCGGCTCCGTCATTGGTCAGCGGGACGATCGACGACACGATCGACCGCGGCGACGAACTGGTCGACCGTGTCTGAGGGCGATGATCGAAGCCTGTTCGTCGAGTTCTGCGGTGAGGAACATGTCGTCGGTCCGGCCGAGGTACTGCGGTTCGGACGACTTGGCGACCTGATCATCGATGACAATGGCCACCTGCATCGGAACCTCGGCGTGTTCGATCACTCGGCGGATCTCTGGTGGTTGCGGAATGTGGGGACAGCGATCCCGATCGATGTGGTCGACCGCAACAGCACCTCCAGGATCACGGTCGCTCCCGGTTCGTCCGTGGCACTCCCGTTCGAGGAGGCGGTGCTGCGATTCGAGGCAGGGCCGACCAGCTACGAGGTGTCCGTCGAAGGGCCGCCACCCGGGTTGCCTCCCCGCTCGATCGACGTGGGAGATGCTCCGCCGACCATCTCTGCCGCGAACATCACATTCACTCCGGATCAGCTCCGCTGCATCGTCGCACTCGCCGAGCCGCGCCTGCTCGATCCGGGGCTCACTGTGACGACCCTTCCGACCAATCGCGAGGCCGGCGCCCGCTTGGGCTGGAAGTCGACGAAGTTCAACCGAAAGCTCGACAACGTGTGCAGCAAGCTCGACCGCATGGGAGTGGCAGGGCTGCATGGCGGGTCCGGTGGTCTAGCGACGAAACGACGTGAACGGCTCGTCGACTATGCCCTCTCGTCCGGATTGGTGTCTGTCGACGATCTCGCGCTCCTGGCCATCGGAGAATGAACTGGATTGCCGCGCTGGTCTTCGCCGCCGGCGCTGTGCCGGCCACGAAGGCGGCCGTCGTCGACTGGCGGGACCATCGTCTCCCCAATCCGCTGGTGGCGGCCACGGGTGTCATCGGGGCCGTGGGCCTGACGCTCGCTGCGTTGATCGGTGGTGAACCCGAGCGCGTGTTGTGGATGGTGGCGGGCGCTGCTCTGTTCACCGCCTGGTGGTTGGGAACTCATCTCGTCTCACCGTCGCTCGTCGGCTTCGGTGATGTGAAGTTCACGACGGCCCTCGGGCTGTATCTCGGCTGGTTCGACCCATGGCTCGGCCTGGGAGCAACGATCGTTGCGTGCCTGCTCGCTGCTCCACTCGCCGTCTACCGGCTCGGTCGCCGAGATCGCCGACCGATCCCTCTCGGGCCGTATCTGCTCGGGGCAACGATGGTATTGGCCGTCGTGCAATGGTGGCAGGTCGCCACCGCGTGAGCTCAGTCGACTCCGACGGCCTGGAGTTCGGCCACCCTGACGTCGCGGTTGACCGTGATCGGGATGTCGCCGAGCGGGGCTCCGCCGCAGCCGGGATTGCAGGCCCAGTCGAAGGTCCAGATGATCGTGGAGGAGAGCACGTGGTCGGTGACGGCGCTGGAGTGGCGGAAGGTCACCGAGCAGTCAGTCGATTGTGCGTCGTCGCTTCGGCCGAAGTCGTATGGCTTCCCGCCATCGGGACAGTTCGCCGCATCACCTTCCGTCGTCTTGAACGTCAGGCCGGTGGGGACGCCGGTCACGGTGACGCTGTAGACGTCGAACACGACAGGCGAGGTCTCCGTGATCGGCTGGAAGACCGCAGGCTCGACCCACAGCCACGTGGGCAGCTGGGTGATCATCGGAGCGTCGACGTCGCCGTAGGGGGCACCCTGGCCGATCTGTGGCGTGATTTCCACCGATGCCATGGTCTGGGCGACGAGGATGTCGATGACGTATTGCGGGGGCGAGTCCCCGACCTGCCAGCTGGCAAAGAGATTGATGAAGGCGACCTCGGGATTGATCGAACGCGTCGTCGCGTTGTTGGGGCAGTACATCAGCCAGAACGGATCTTCGGGGTCCTGATCCTGAGCGATCATGCGGTCGATGATGACCTGACGGTCCTCCGCTCCGTTCTGATGGAAGAACTCGTAGTAGAAGCTCTGGATGGCGGCCTCCACCCGCGTGCTGCGCTTCCAGGTGCACTCGAGCATCCATGCGGGAACGCTTGGGCTGACCGAGACGCCGCCGAGTACGTCCTCGATGGTCAGCGTCGTGTCGGCGCCGTTCGTCTCCAGGTCGCCGCTCCCGTTCACGCCCCCAGCGGCAGCACCGTTGGGAAGACCGGCGAGGAACAGCACGACCATGAGGCACATGGCCAAGAACCTTCTCGAGCACACATTCATCGTTCGCATTCCTCTCCGAGGAAGAATTGGGAGATCCGCCAGCCGGCAAGTTCATCGAACTGCAGGACATAGCGGGTCCGCAGGTTGAAGTCGTCAGGGGCAATCACGACCGCACCCGCGGCGTCATAGGTGCCAAGGGCATCGGTCGTGCAGGCGATCACGGTTGCTTCGGTGCCGGTCACATCGACCGAGATGATGTCGCCTGTCACGTGTCCCTGAGCGAAGTGGTTGTCGGCCTGCCGTTCTGCGAGCGATGCGGCGAACCGATCCGAGACGGGCGGGGCGAGGACCTGAAGGCGCTCATCGGAGATGTGTCCGATTCCCAAGTTCGGCTCGTCCCACACGAACGAGAAGTAGGTGTCCATGGTCGCCTCGACCGCCTCTTCACCGAGCGGATCGATGGTCGTGGTCGTTTCGGCCTCGGTTGTCGTGGTCGATGCTTCGGTCGTGACTGTGGTCGTCGGAGCCTGAGTCGACGAGGAGGTCGTTGCCACTTCGTCGCTGCCGCTGGTGCAGGCAGTCGCCAAGAAGAACACCAAGCTGGAGACCGCCAAGACCCGCTTCATCGTGCTGACCGTAGGCCAGTCTCCGAGCGATTCGGCACAGTCGTGGGGATTCGCCCATCGTCGATGGATCGTTCGGCCACCTGCACGAGGGTCGCGATGCCGCCACTCACGGCGAAGGCCTGGCCGGCTGGGAAGCGCTGTGGTGTCCGCAAAGGGAAGGCGATGCGGAACGCCTCGCCATCGGTTGGTGACGGTTGGAGGGCGACGCCACTACGAGCTCCTCGCATCACCTTCAGCCAACTGGATAGATCCTTGGCCGCGTCCGGGCGTGTGGCCGCGATCACCCAGAGGTTCCGTCCCGCCGCCTTGGCGATCTCTTCGGCCTCCTTCGCGACGGCCGGACTGAGCCGTTCGGCGTCATCGATGAGGACCACCGTCGGTGTCGAGGGGTCGATGACGTGGCCGGGGGCCTCGTCGGCGTTGGCCGCGAAAAACGTGTCCACGTGATCGCGCAGCGGACTGCCCGACCGGGCGATGCCGACGATGCGGAGCGTCGGTTCGGCTCGGCGCATCTGTTCGGCGAGGAAGGAAAGGGTGGTGGTACGCCCTGACCCGGACGGGCCGACGATCAGGCATCGATCCTCGATCTCGATGGCGACGTCGGTCACTGACGCCACGCTGAGCCCGAGTGGTGTGATGAACCGATCGCCGACCCGAGTTGGTGTGAGCGCGAGATCAGCGGCGTCGACCCGGTCGCCGAGCACGCGGATCGTTGCCGGTGGATGCTCGATCCGATCCGGCGGTTCGATCGCCTCGACCGCTGCGGCGAGGTCGCCGAAGCTCGCAACGACGCCATGGTGGTTCGTTCTCAGGTCGAACACGTCGTTGCCCCGCAGCGCCGGCACCTCCTTCGGCCGCAATCCGAACGAGGCATACGCAGCGACATCGACCAGTTCGTGCAAGAGCTTGACCGCGATCTGGCTGGCGACTCGGGTGGGGAGACCGCGGTCGTGGGACGAAGAACCGATGACGACCAATCCGAGGTTGGGCCCGTCGCGGAGGATCTGTCCGAGGCGGGTGGCCAGGTCCAACTTCCCGCTGTCGGTGAGCGTCTCGAACAACGCTCCCAAGCCCTCGGCGATCACCACCGTGAACGTGGCGTCTGGCCGATCCTTCGTGCGACGATCACGAAGGTCGGCCTCGAGCAGGTCGATCAGGCGGGTGATCATGTCGAGATCGTCGATGCTGACGTAGGTACCGCAGTGGGGGAGATCGCCGAGCGGGGACAGCAGCCGCTTGCCCTGGTCGATGACGTGGAGGTGGAGGTCGTTCGGCGAATGGGTGGCGGCAAAGCCGAGGGCGATGCTGGCGAGGGTGTTTGCGGTCGTCGCGCGATGCATTCCGTACACGGCCACGTTGCCTTCGTGCAGGTCGAGGAACAAAGGCCGCTGGTCCTGGTCCTCGGGCACGTCGGCCATGGCGAAGGCGACGGACGTGCCCGATGAGGGATGTGCCGGCAAGCGATCGGCCGGCAGGTGAGAGGGCAGTGCCGGAAGCCACGGTTTCCGAGGCGCCTCATATCCACCGGCGACGAAGGCGTCGGTGATGTTCGCGACCATCCGCTCCAGGTCGGGAAGCGCAGGGGTCGACCACCGGTCCACCTCCACGGGCGGAGGCACCAACAGGAACGGGGTGGTCGTCGCGGACAGCTGATCATCGGAGCGGCTGTGGCCTCCCACATACGCGGCTTGGAACGCCGTCACTTCGGCGGCGCCGAGACGGATGAAACCGCGCCCGACGTCGTCGCGGGCGAGCTTCGCAGCAGCGTCGATGCCGATCACATCCATCGAGTCGTTCTCGTCCTGCACGCGGAGACTGATGCGCAGGTTCGTGTTCGCCCGGATCTTGTTGTCGAGCACCCCTGCCGGGCGCTGTGTTGCGAGAATCATGTGGATGCCGAGGCTTCGCCCACGCTGAGCGATGTCCACCAGGGCTCCGAGGAAATCCGGCAGTTCGGCGGCGAGGGTGGCGAACTCGTCGACGATCACGAGGAGTCGAGGAAGTGTCCGGCCGGTCGCCCGGTACGCGCCAACATCGTGCACCTCCGCTGCCCTGAACAGCTTCTCGCGATACTTGAGCTCGGCCTGGAGGCTGCGCAGCGCCCGCTCGCCGAGGTGCTCGTCGAGGTCGGTCACGACGGCGACGGTGTGGGGTAGCTCAGCACACACGTCGAACGCCCCGCCGCCCTTGTAGTCGATGAGCACGAAGTTGACGTGGTCTGGGCTCGTGGTGGCGGCCACGGACGCAACAAAGGAACGAAGGAACTCGCTCTTGCCTGCACCTGTCGTTCCGGCGAGGAGCCCGTGCGGACCGTCACGCACGATGTCCACGGCCATCGTGCCGGTCGGGCCCGTGCCGATGAGGGCAAGCGGGTTCGGGTCGATCCCGCCGGCGATCCACCGAGCATGAGTGGCGTGCGAGCCGATGCCGTTCATGATCTCCGGCAGGAGGACACGGCTCGGGAGGTCGGCGTCGAGCCCGAGCCCGTCTGGGTCGGTCATCCATGCCAACGCTCGTGCCGCGTCGGCCGCGACTGCGGTCGTCGCTCCGACGGGCGTGACGCCGTGCAGGACCGAGTGGTTCGCGAGATCCGAGAATCGTGCCGTTCCCGACTCGTCGATCTCGAGGACCGTGGTGCACGAGGCTGGGAGATCGTCTGGGTCTTGGGCGAGGATGATCGCCGTGACCCCGGCGTCCTCAGCAAGGGCGCGGCGAAGGGTCGAGCCGTGGCGCTGCAGTGCGTTCACACCGTCGAGGAGGAAGATCGGCAGGGGTTCGGCCGGTTGGTCCTTCCCGAGACCGTTCTTCGACGGCTCACGGCGCTGCTTCTCCACAATGGCATCGAGCTCGTCGCCCGAGCTCGGAACCCTCGCCGGTCGGGCGAGATGCGGCATCCACTTGAGCCAGTCCCAGTCGTCCAGATCCTCGGGATCAGCCACGAGCGTCAACGGGAGATCGAGTGGTCCGGAGAGCGTCGCGGCCGAGACGAGGACGGCTCGGGCGCAGCAGAGGGTCTGCTGTCGAGTGCCGACGATGCCGAGAGGGCCCGATCTGAGATCGGCGACCACGGGGATCGATGGAAGCCCGAGGAAACGGTCGACAACCGGGCGCCACACGGGATCGAGTCGTTGTGTGTCGTCTTCGCCCGCTCGCCAATCGACGTCGCCCACCGCGACGCTGATACATGCGAAGTCGTCGTGGGTCGGCCGTCGTTCCCACAATCTGGCGTCTTGGAGGCGGGCGCGGCGGAGGAGTTCGTCTGTGCTCGGGTTGTTCCGGCGGAGGACCGACGTCGTCTCGTTTCGGAGGTGATGGACCTGTGCCGCGAGCTCAGCTGATCGCTCGGTGAGTTCGGCGGCATGGATGGCACGTTGCTTCTTGACCGACCGTCGACCTTCGAACCATCGGGCGAGCACCATGATCGGGCCCATGGCGGCGAACATGGCGAAACGCGGGTTGAAGAAGTAGGCCATCACGGCAGCTGCCGGAATCGGCGCCAGCATCATGATCCACGAGAGCTTCGGCGGGTCCCCTGGGGTCTTTGGCGGCACGGGCGCATCGATCGAGTTCTGCGGGATCTTTTCGATTCGCCGCGGCGTGCGGTGGAGCGCCCGACTCTTCGGCGTCCTGCGCGACGAGGGGGGAACTGCGGTCAGCGCGAATCGAGAAGGGCCGATGCTGAGTATCTCGGTGGTGAGCGGATGAGGAGCGGTCAGCGGTCGTCCGTCGATGGTCAGTGCGGACGTGTCATCTCCGATGTCGCCGCTCGGAGGATGCACGACGCACCGACCCTCGCTGTCGACGTCGAGCTCGAACGCCACACCGTCCTGAGCGAGATCGTCGGGGGCGAGGGTCGAGCCGAATCGATAGTGGCCGGGGGTCAGCCCCACGGTCTCACCGCCGGCGAGCCCCGCCATCTGCTCGATCGCCACCACTGCGCCGTTGTTCGAGTCGCAGTTGGTGCCGCCGGCAGGGGCATCGTCGCGGTAGGAGATCACCGCGCCGTCCCAGAGTTTGGCTTCGTAGAGCGATGCCGACGATGGCAGTCGCCGGCCGTCGACGATCAGTGAGCCGCCACCGTCGCCGCTCTCCTCACCACACGCGTGCAGACGGATCAGCGGTGCCAATTCACCGATGGTCATCGCTTCGTCGTCGATGTGCAGTTCGAGGTCGACGAGCTGGCCGTTCGGGCGGCGAAGGCTGACAGCGATCGATGAGGAGCTCTGGTTGGTCACCCGTGCAGTGTGAGACCGCGAGCGCTCCCGCCACATGGGGACCGGTCCCCATTCCTCGATTCGGTCGGTGTTCCTAAGTTGCTCTCCAACGGCCACATCGGTCGTGACCATGACTCAGGAGCAAGCAACCATGTCCCTACTCGGCGCACAACTCGAAGACCTCACCTCCCTCTCGACCCAGTTGGGTTCCACTGAGACCAACATCGGAACGGTGCAGACCAGCTCGACGACCGAGACATCGACCGTCGTCGAGGGCGTTCGGACCGCTGCCTCCACGGCGCTCAACCAGATCAACACCCTGATGGGCGAACTTCGCACTGCGGTCGAGGCCGCATCCACGAGCGCAGATGGCGCGAACTGGACCGGTCAGAACCGTGAGACCTTCATCGGGGCGTACGGCGATTTCAACACCGCGATGTCCAACGCAGAGTCAGCAACCTCCGAGACCTTTGCCAACTTCGACACGTCGATCAACACGATGAGCTCCGAACTCGAAGAGTTCCAGACGACCTTCTCCACGGCGTTGACCGACGCGCAGGCGTCGGTCAGCTCGATGGCGACGGCGGTCAATGCCCAGCGTGACAACCTCGACCAGGTCATGAACACCGGCATGAGCGTCGGCTGAGAGACGTCTCGATGCCATACGCCTCCGAATTCCATCAGGCGGCGCTTGCCTTCGACGACGAAGCCATCGAGGCCGATGGGCTCCATGCACCGATGTCTGGAGCCCTCGGCCCCGACGTGTTGACCGGGGGAGCGCTGACCGCAGACGTGTCCGCCCTCGTGAACCTCGCGGGGCTCGACAACGCCACCAACGCCGGCAGCCTGCGGGAGCTGGCGGAAGAATGTCGGCGACGAGCGCTCCTCGTGGAGAGCGCAGCCGAGAACTATCGACTCTGGAACCGTGCAATGACCCGCCACGACATCTCGCTGTCGTCCTGGCGGGCCGACTACCAACGGTGGAGTGACGATCCCGACGCCCACGCCTACCCCGGTTCGGCCCCGACGGCGCCGCCCAGACCTGTTCCTCCGCACAATTGGATCGAGTTCTGAGCTCGACCACACACAGGTCTCGACCGCTTGCTGCGGTCGAGACCTCAGACCGTCGGGATCTTGATGCCCATGTCGGCGATCTGGCGAAGCGCCCCTGCATTGCCGATCGCGTCATCGAGCGCGTTGTGGTTGTCCGACACCAGGACTGCCCGCCCGACCGCCGGCGCCTCCGATCCGAGCCGGCGCCTGGCAGCGGCCGGAGTTCGGCGTAGAACGTCTCATCGGTCGCGATGGGGAGCGGTCCCCATCGCCAGCGGACGCATCGACTGGTTTGGTTGAGCGATGGAACTGGTGGCGATGGACCCGGAAGCAGTACGTGGCCTGGCGCTCGTGCTGCGCACGCAGGCGGACTTGGCGGAGGAAGCGGCGGCACGCATCAACTCGGCGCTGGTCCTCGCAGGGCTCACCTCGGCCGTGCCCGGCGAGCTCGTCGGCCGCGGTGAGAACTGGAGATCGTCGGCGGGGGTCTTGGACACGAGGGCGACCCTGGCCGAGTCCTTCCGTGTCGACCTGATCGCTGCGCCGTCGGTACCGGTTACCGCGGCGCCGACGCGAACCTTCAGCGTTTCCGAGCGCGAGTTCCTCGGTGCAGCCATCTCCGATCTGTTGAACATGACCGAGGAGGAGCGGGCGGCTGCCGTCGCCGAAATGTCGGACGAGGAACTGGCAGCCGTGGTCGATTACGCCACCTTCACAGGACAACGCCACACGCTGCTCGCGTTGCTCTTGCCGGTGGTCGATCCGGCACGGACCGACTCGTGGTCCGAGGGGCTCCCGGGGGTCGACTCCATCGCCGATCTGAACGACCGGATCGAGAACTGGGCCGGTTCCGACAACGATCCGATGCTCGACGCGTTGATCGCTGAGCGTCGGGCTCTGGTGGAGGCACTGACGACGGACGAGAAGACGTGGAACTACGACACTGATGTAGCGGCCTTCGCCGAGATGTACGCCCTCGACTACGACCAGGCGGCCTTGATTCTCGACGCCAACAGGATTGCCTCCTTGACGGTGCAGATCGATGGGCTGGCAGGAATGCCGGGCCCGGTGCTCGATGCGATGATGGCTGAACGTCAGGCGCTGATCGACAGCTGGCTGGAGGCCGACGAGTTTCCGCCGGAGATCGCTGCGGTCGTTCTGCCGCTCTTGTCCATTCCCGAGATCGTCGACGTCGAACGACGGCACCCGAACACGGTGAGCATCGCCCGTCTCAATGCGATTCTCGTCGAGCACGACGCTGCGTGGCGCATCCCCCAGCCCATCGATCCTGAGATCGAGGAGCTGCGGGCACTTCGTGACGCGTTGGTTGCCGATCTTGCCGGACAAGACGCCCACCTCGGTCTCGACCCCGAGATCGCTGCGATTGCGCAAGTCAACAGCATCTCCTACGTCGAGGCCGAGGCCTTGCTGATCCTCGGCCAGATCGGCGATCTCAACCGGTCGATAGCCGCCGTCGGCCCCGGTCCGGTCGCCAACGCGATGATCGAAGAGCGCAACGCCTTGCTCGCTCGAGTGTCGGAG
This sequence comes from uncultured Acidimicrobiia bacterium, assembly GCA_965530755.1. Taxonomy (GTDB): domain Bacteria; phylum Actinomycetota; class Acidimicrobiia; order Acidimicrobiales; family SZUA-35; genus SZUA-35. Next base: position 19,001 of record CBESNA010000026.1, read on the forward strand.
AGCGATGCCGAGACGGCGTCGGTCATGGGCGGCCTTCTCGACGATGGTTTCCCCATCGAGGACGTCGTGATGGTCTCGGCGGCGGCCGGGGCGAACGATCTGGGCATTGCAGAGATCGCGGCGCTGGCTCGAAGCGAGGGGCTGTCGCTGCTCGACGCCGCCAACATGTCGATGGCCGCCGCGGTCTACGCAATGACGCCGGACGAGTTGATGGCGTTCGAGGGGTTCAAGCAGCACTTCGACGTCATCGACAACGCGACGGGCGGTGAGACCGATGGCAGCGTGAGCATGCGAGACCTCCAGCACGTCGTTGACCATCCGGACGAGTTCGACGTGGAGGTCGTCGCCGCGGCAACGGCGTTGCTGAGTCAGCCTGGTCTTCAGTACCGGCTCGACACCGGAGTCGAGAACGGGAACGTCGTCAACGCTGAGGGACGCTTCGGCGGGACCAGGGCCGACGACGGCCACTTCACGCTGGATGATCTCGAGATGTTCGAAGTGAAACAGAACATTTCGTTCCTGGTAGGCGAGAACTACGACGACATCGACATCGCACACGAGGGTGGCGAGACAGACGGATTCCTGTCGAAACACGACTTCGAGGACTTTCTGGCCGAGCATCGCGGCGACCTGACCGAGCAGGAGATCTGGGCTCTCGAGACGGTGATCGCGGCCGAGTTCTACGACAAGGCCTGGCTCGAGCGGAACAAGCACGCGCTCGCACTTGCTGCTGCCGTCGTGGCTGGGGCGGTGTTCGTGATCGCCACTGGTGGTCTCGGGGCCGGCTTGACCGGGGCACTCATCACCGTCGTCGCTGCCGGCGGCGTCGGAGCGACGGCGGCAGCCCAGACCACGTTGGCGATCAATCTGGTTTCGAGCGAGAGCGACTGGGACGACGATCTGGTGACCAACGCGGCCGAGGGGTTCATTGCCGGTGCGGGGAGTGGAGGAGCCGTCCTCGGTGTCCAAGGCTTTGCGGCGCTGAGCACGGCGCAGCAGATCGCCACGGGTCTCGGACTCGTCTCGGACGTCTCTGGCCTGACCGGTATGGGTGCCTTCGACCTCGGCCTTCAATACGCGGTGCATCAGGAGGATCTCGATGACGTCCACGACTTCGCCGACACCGTTTCGTTGGTCACGGGCGTGCCGGCGGTTGTCGGCGGGGTCGGCGCAGTCAGTCGGCCGATCCGGGCCCGACTCGGCACGCGGGCCGCCGATGTCATTGTCGACGCAGCCGACGGGAGCGCAACCGTCCGGGAGTTCATGGAGTTCACCACCCACGGTCTGTCCGACGACGCTGCCATGGCCTTTCTGGAAACGCCAGCTGGACAGAGGCTGTTCGACACGGCCCTGGAGGCGGCACCGCTGGGAACGAGCTTGGACGACGTCGAGAGGCGAGTCGTCGGCTGGCTTCGGTCTGGTGCCGACGTCCCCGAACTCGTGACTGTCACCGAACCGCTGGTCAAGATCGTGCCGAAGGGTGTCGTGCCCGAGAGCTACTCTCCCTTCTTCACGACGCAAGCAGAGCTCGATCGGGCTCTCCGAGAAGGCGTTGATCTGTCGGACTTCTTCGGGCTTCCGGCCGGGAGCACGGCCTATGTCTATGACGTCTACCGAATTGCTCCCGGTCCGGAAGCGGTGGCGATCCGCTCGAGCGTCGCCCCAACCACTGAATTCGCCGGTGCGCTCACCACCAACGGTGGCGCCGTGCAGTACATCGTTCCCAATCGTGAGCTCTTCGAAGGGGCTGAGTTGGTCGACACGGTGGTCAACCCCGGGCCGAGCCTCGAGTTCGTGGGTCTCGCCGCTCCCGCTGCAGCCGACGCTGCGGCCGCTGCGGCCTCGGCCCCGGAGATCAACGTGTTCGAAGCGGCTCCGATGCCCGCCGGAATCGTGGGACCATGACCGACTCGAGGCAAGGAGAAGAAATGATGGCTGACAATGAGCGACGAGCAGAACTCCCTGTGGATCTCATCTCGGTGCTGGAGTGGGTCGACGCCGAGTACGAAGAGCTCAACGACCGTCCGCCGCTGTTGCCAGCGTCGGAGACGCCGCCGAAACTCGTGCAGCTTGCAGAGGAGCTCGTTGCCGCGTTCGCCGCTGTGCCCTCGAACTGGGTTCGAGACGCCTTCGAGACAGAACTGCGGCCCATCATCGATGCGGCGTTGAGCCGGAATCTGACCGAACGCGTCGATCCCCCGTGGAACAGAATGCTCTACGAGTCACCTGCGGCAGACATGCCGCCCGAGTTGATCGCGGCGATCGAGGGATTCACCGCCGGGATGAACACGACCGACTACCGCACGTCGGCGGGAAAGTCTCGACTTAGAAGATGGCGGCTGATTCAGAAGCGAAAGGCGGCCGAGCTTCACGGTGTCAAGTTGGAGCTCACCGATGAGGAGTGGGGCGAGCTGTGAGGCCTGGGCAGTCTGGCCCTGCCCGCGATCAGCGGAAGGAGACCTCGACGGAGGCCCCCTCGAATCGGCCGACGACGTGCATGCCGGGAGCACCCGCGATCACACCGGTGCAGGTGCCGGTGATCACCAGCTGACCAGCGGCGATCGGCGATCCCCACGCGGCGGCGAGGCGGGCTGCGTACTGCAGCACCTTCAGCGGATGGCCCAGAGCCATGGCTCCGGTTCCGTCCGCAGCTCGGGCTCCGTCGATGTCGACGCTGACCGTGAGACGGTCGAGCTGGCGAATCTGATCGGCAGTCCAACCGAGCGGGACGCCGGCAACGATGGCGGACGCCGCGGCGTTGTCGGCGATCAGGCTCGGCGCCCCGACCACGGTCATGTCGGCGAACCTCGGGTTCACCAACTCCAGGCTTGGCACGACGTCCACCAACTCGGCGAGGTCCATTGGGTCGTCGGGGATCTCGACCAGGTCCGCTTGGACCATGAGGCCGATCTCGGTCTCGATTGCGGGTGGGCCGGCGAACCAGTCTTCGAGGACCATCTCGGTGCCGCTCGGAACGACTCGGTCGGCGTCTGGCCGCCCAACGAAGGGGCCGTCGATACCGAGTAAGCGCTGAGCGCTGACCGTGGTAGCCCCTACTTTCCAGGGCCCGAGTCCTCGACCCGCGAGTTCGTGGCCTGCCCGCTGGATAGCGTAGCCCTCATCGACCGTTCTGGGGGTCAGGTGGTTCGGCAGACGAGCGATTTGCTCGCGCTTGTCGCGGGTGTCATGGAGCACCTGCGCTGCAGCAAGCACGGCATCGGGGGTCAGGGTCACAGCCAAGAGTGTGCCAGCCGTGACGAACATGCCGGTGGAGTTGTGCTAGGCAGCGTCTAGCCTTGGATGTTGGCCTGTCGCGCGCTCGTGTGCGCCGGGCCAATCACGACCCCGCAAACAAAGTGAGTCAGTCATCGCAAAGTCGAAAGAAGATGCAATCGTGCTGGAAGGCACCATCATCGAGTCGCTCCCGAACGCCATGTTCCGGGTCGAACTCGAGAATGGGCATTCCGTGCTGGGGCACATCTCAGGAAAGATGCGCCGCCACTACATCCGAATTCTGCCTGGAGACAAAGTCCAGGTCGAGCTCACCCCGTACGACCTCACCAGAGGACGCATCACCTACCGCTACAAGTAGACGGCTCCACGGGCTCCGGCCCGTCTGTCCATGCGCCACCGATCGTTCCGCAATCGCCTCCCGGCGGTTTGCAGATGGACTCGATCGACCGCTCCATGCGATCTGACCCATCGCGCCGCCCAGGAACTGGGATCCCATGAAACGGAAGTGCAGCAAGTGAAAGTTCGACCGAGCGTCAAGAAGATGTGCGAGAATTGCAAGGTGATCCGCCGCCGTGGGCGCGTGATGGTCATTTGCGAGAATCCGCGCCACAAGCAGAGGCAGGGCTGATCCATGGCACGTATCGCAGGTGTGGACATTCCACGCGAGAAGCAGGTCCAAATCGCTCTCACGTACATCTTCGGCGTCGGTGACACGACCGCCAAGCAGGTGCTCGTGAGCGCTGACATCGACCCAACGACCCGAGTCAAGGACCTCACCGAGGCCGAGGTCATGAAGATCCGTTCGGTGATCGATGAGAATGTGAAGACCGAAGGCGATCTTCGTCGTCAGGTCTCACAGGACATCAAGCGCAAGATGGAGATCGGTTGCCACCAGGGCATCCGTCATCGCAAGGGCCTGCCCGTACGCGGCCAGCGCACTCAGACCAACGCCCGCACCCGCAAGGGGCCGAAGCGCACCGTCGCTGGTAAGAAGAAGGTGGCCAAGTAATGGCGAAGCCAGCAGCCGGAGGCCGTCGGCCCCGCAAGAAGGAACGCAAGAACGTCACCCACGGTGTCGCTCACATCAAGTCGAGCTTCAACAACACGATCGTCGCCATCACCGACCAGGAGGGCCACGTGCTCTGCTGGGCCTCGGCTGGCAACGTCGGGTTCAAGGGTTCTCGCAAGAGCACCCCGTTCGCCGCTCAGATGGCAGCCGAGGCTTGCGCCCGTCGTGCCATGGAGCACGGCGTCCGCAAAGTCGATGTGCAGGTGAAGGGCCCAGGTTCGGGCCGCGAAACCGCCATCCGCTCCATCCAGAACGCCGGTATCGAAGTCACCGGCATCAAGGATGTCACCCCTGCCCCCCACAACGGCTGCCGCCCTCCCAAGCGGCGCCGGGTCTGAGAGGAGCCGTACATGTCTCGTTACACCGGCCCTCGCGCCCGCGTTTCCCGCCGTCTCGGCACCAACATCTTCGGTACCCGCGGTGAAGCGGCTGCGCTCGAGAAGCGTCCGTATCCCCCCGGCGTCCACGGCCGCACCCGCCGCCGTGGCAACAACAACACCGAGTACCTCTTCCAGCTGCAGGAGAAGCAGAAAGCACGCCTCTCCTACGGCCTCAACGAGCGTCAGTTCCGCACCGTCTACGACGAGGCCGTCCGTCGGCCCGGCGTGACCGGTGAGAACATGCTTCGTCTGCTCGAGCTCCGTCTCGACAACGTGCTGTACCGTGCCGGCCTCGGAGCCACTCGGCCCCAGGCTCGCCAGTTCGTGAGCCACGGCCACGTGAACGTCAACGGCAAGCGGGTCAACATCCCGTCGTACCGTGTTCGCAAAGGCGATGTCATCTCCATTCGTGAAAAGACGAAGGAGAACGTCATCATCCTGTGGAACAAGGACGTGCTCGACCGCACGCCTCCCGCATGGCTCGACCTGGGCGACGACGGGCTCTCCGTCACCGTCTACAGCGAACCCCTCCGTGAGCAGATCGACGTTCCGCTGCGTGAGCAGCTCATCGTCGAGCTCTACAGCAAGTAGTCGGACGCCTACATGAACAACGCAGACGTGAAGTTGGAAGGAACGCCATGCTGGTAATTCAGCGGCCCACAGTTGAGCAACTCGATGATGGTGAGAGCAGCCACGGACAGTTCGCCATCGGCCCCCTCGAGCCCGGATTCGGACACACGATCGGCAATTCGCTTCGGCGGACCCTGCTGTCGTCGGTCCCCGGCGCCGCCATCACCTCGGTGCGCTTCGATGACGCGCTCCACGAGTTCGACACCATCGCTGGTGCGATCGAAGATGTCACCGACATCATCTTGAACCTCAAGGACATCGTCGTCACGTCGGAGTCCGACGAGCCGATCACGCTGCGTCTCGACGCTCGTGGTCCCGGAGACGTCACCGCCGGTGACATCTCCTGCCCGTCAGAGGTGGAGATCCTCACCGAGGAGATCCATCTCGCCAAGCTCGACGCCAAGGGCCGTCTCGCCATCGACCTCGTTGTCGAGCGGGGTCGTGGTTGGCGCAACTCGAAGACCGTGCCGCCCGGAACCACCATCGGTGTGATTCCGATCGACGCCATCTTCTCGCCCGTTCGCCGTGTTTCGGTGAGCGTCGAGCCGGTGCGGGTCGAGATGAGCACCGACTTCGATCGGGCCATCATCGACATCGAGACCGACGGATCGATCACCCCCCGCGATGCTCTGGCTTCGGCTGGTGCGACGCTTCGGGCCTTGATTCAGCTGGTCGAGGAGATGAGCGACGAGCCGGAAGGCCTCACCCTCGGTGAAGCCCCCGCCGCCGCGTCGGGGTCACCCGATCTCGATCTGCCGATCGAGGATCTCGATCTCTCAGAGCGCCCGCGCAACTGCCTCAAGCGTGCGCAGGTCAACTCGGTGGGCGAATTGCTCCAGAAGACCGAAGACGATCTCCTGGCGATCACCAACTTCGGGCAGAAGTCGCTCGACGAGGTCATCGTCAAGCTCGACGAGCGTGGCCTGTCGCTGCGCGGATCGCGGGGCTGAGATGCAGGGACGTCCAAGAAAGGCCACCCGCTTCGGCGGTTCGGCCCAACACCAGAAGCTGATGATGGCCAACCTCATCGCGTCGCTCGTCGCCGCCGAGGGCATTGTCACCACCGAAGCCAAAGCGAAGGCCGTTCGGCCGATCGCCGAGAAGGTCATCACCAAGGCGAAGAAGGGCGGTCTGCACAACTACCGTCAGGTCCTCGCCTATCTCGGTGATGTCGAGATGACCACCAAGCTGTTCGAGGAAGTGGGACCTCGCTACGTCGAGCGTCCCGGCGGCTACACCCGCATCCTCAAGCTCGGTCAGCGCCAGGGCGACAACGCTCCGATGGCGAAGATCGAACTGGTCTGATCCAATGTCGTCCTGCGTGCCGGGACGACGACTGACCGTCCGGTGCAGGCAGATTCGATGCACGAGTTGACACTGTTCGACGAAGACGATCACGATCATGAGCCGAGCGGGCCTTCGGGCCCGCTCGCTCGCGTCCGCCTCACCATTGCCTACGACGGCACCGACTTTCGGGGCCTCGCCCCGAACAACGATGTCCGCACGGTCGTGGGTGAGCTGGTGCGAGTGCTCACGCCGCTGCTCGGCCGCAAACCTGCCATCGTCATGTCGGGTCGCACCGATGCCGGTGTGCACGCAGCCGAGCAGGTGCTCAGCTTCGATGTGGCAGCGGACCTGATCGAGTCCGGCAAAGTGCACATGCCTGGAATCGCCAAGGTGATCAACCGGCGTCTCGGGCCGGAAGTCGTCGCGACCGATGTCCGTTTGGCTGAGCCACGCTTCAGCGCACGCTACGACGCCATCGGCCGCCGCTACCGCTATCAGGTCGTCAACCAACTGGTGCCTGATCCGTTCAGCGCTCGCTTCGCTTGGTGGGTTCCCCAGCCGCTCAATGTCGCTGTGATGCAGCTGGCGTGCGACCCGTTCTTGGGCATGCACGACTTCTCGTCGTTCTGCAAACGGCCGAAGATGGGCCCGGGGGAGGAGCCGCTGTCGCTCGTCCGCCGGATCGACGAAGCCAAATGGACTGACCTCGGCGACGGTCGGCTGGTGTTCGAGATCGCCGGCTCGGCGTTCTGTCACCAGATGGTGCGCAGCATCGTCGGGTTCCATGTGGCAGTCGGGCGGGGCAAACGCAGTGCCGGCGAAGTGCGAGGCGTGCTGGATGCGAGGGATCGCCAACCCGCCGAACCAGCCGCTCCGCCCCACGGTCTGACCCTGGTCGAAGTCAAGTACTGACCACCCCCACCCCAAATTCGGGTGTTTGGGCATGGTCCCACCATCGGAGGTGGGAAGCTGATAGTGGTCACCTATGATTGCGAGTCGGTTCACGCCGCCCTTTTTCCATCTCGCCTCTGCGAGCAACCGAGCAGGTTCTGAAGTGAAGACGTACAGCCCGAAGAAGTCCGAGATCGAGCGCCAGTGGTTCGTCGTCGACGCCGAGGGCCTCACGCTCGGTCGCATGGCGACCGAGATCGCCCGAATCCTCCGCGGCAAACACAAGCCGACGTTCGCCCCCCATATGGACATGGGCGACCACGTCGTCGTTGTGAACGCCTCCAAGATCGTGCTCAGCTCGAACAAGTCCGAGCGCAAGCTCGTCCACCATCACTCCGGCTACCCGGGCGGTCTCACCACCCGGACCTACCAGGAGTCGATGGACCGCAAGCCTGCCGACACCGTGCGCAAGTCGATCACCGGCATGCTCCCGCACAACCGGCTCGGTGCCCAGATGGCCACCAAGTTGAAGGTCTACGCCGGTCCCACGCATCCCCACGGCGCCCAGATGCCGTCCGTTCTCGAGATTCCCGGCGCCCGCCGAGAGGTGAAGTCATGACCGTCACGCAGACCACCGGCCGCCGCAAGCAGGCTGTCGCCCGAGTCCGGCTCCAGGACGGTTCCGGCAAGATCACGGCCAACGGCCGGGCCTTCGACGACTACTTCCCGTCGAGCGTGCACCGTCAGCTCATCACCGAGCCACTGCGTGTCACCGACCGCGAAGAGTCCTTCGACATCGACGTCACCCTTCACGGTGGCGGGTTGTCCGGTCAGGCCGGTGCCTTCCGCCTCGGCATCGCCCGTGCGCTCATCGAACTCGACCCCGAGGCCCGTGGCGCTGTGAAAGCGGAAGGTCTCCTCACCCGAGATCCCCGCAAGAAGGAATCCAAGAAGTACGGCCTCAAGAAGGCCCGCAAGGCTCCGCAGTACTCCAAGCGCTGAGCCCTGCATCGCAGCTTCAGTGGTCGACTCCCAGCGCCTTCTCCGGTTCGGTACCGATGGTGTGCGTGGAGTCGCCAACGTCGATCTGACACCGGACGTCGCCCTTGCCTTGGCTCGGGCGGCGTCTCGCGTTCTGGGGTCGGCAGGGTCACGTTCCCCCGACAGCGGACGGCCCACGGTCGTGATCGGACGCGACACCCGACGCTCGGGTCTCATGCTCGAGGCGGCCCTGGCCGCCGGCTTCACGGCGAGCGGGGTCGATGTCGAGCTGATGGGTGTCGTGCCGACGCCGGCGGTCGCCCACGCTGCCGCAGCGAGTGGTGCCCAGGGTGTGATGATCTCGGCGTCACACAATCCGTATGCCGACAACGGCATCAAGCTTTTCGCACCCGGTGGATTGAAGCTCGACGATGCGACCGAGAAGGCCGTCGAGGCAGCCATGCACGACTACCTGCTCCGCTCCTCGGATCCGATTGCCGCTCGCGGCGGCGAGGTCGGGGTCGTCGGCACCTCCCACGCCGCAGAGGATTGGCTGTCAGCGGTGATCGGGTCGGTCGATGGTCGCACCTTCGCCCGACGATCGATCGTGATCGACTGCGCCCATGGTTCGGCCTCCGAGCACGGGCAGCGTGTGTTCGAGGCGCTGGGGGCTTCGGTCGTCGTGATGGGTGCATCGCCGGACGGGATGAACATCAACGCCGAGTCGGGGTCGACCCACCCGGCCGCGCTCCAAGCGCGCGTGCTCGCCGAAGGAGCCGACCTCGGCCTGGCGTTCGACGGCGACGCCGACCGCTTGATCGCGGTCGACGAGACCGGGCAGTTGGTCGACGGCGACCACATCCTCGGCATCCTGGCCAACGACTGGAAAGCCACCGGCAAGCTCCACGCCGACACCGTGGTCGTGACCGTCATGAGCAATCTCGGGTTCCGGCTCGCCATGGCCGACAGTGGCATCAACGTCATCACCACCCAAGTCGGTGACCGCTACGTCCTCGAAGCTCTGAACGCCGGGTCCGATGGCCGGATGTACACGCTCGGAGGTGAACAGTCCGGGCACGTGATCTGTCGAGACCTCGCTCCGACTGGAGACGGAGTCCTCGCCGGTGTCCAGCTCCTCGACGCTCTCGAGCGATCCGGCAACGGACTCCACGAACTCGCCCGTGCCACCATGACCACCTACCCCCAGGTGCTGAAGAATGTCCGGTTGGCGCAGCGCCAGCCGAACGTTGCTGATCTCCTCGCTGACGCCGTCGCCGAAGCCGAGACCGAGCTGGGGGACCAGGGGCGGGTGCTGGTCCGTCCATCGGGTACGGAACCATTGGTGCGGATCATGGTGGAGCACCTCGATGCCGACACCGCTGACCGAGTCTGTGATCACCTCGTCGCGGTGGCTGCCGAGCGCGTCGGAGCGGTCAAGGAATCCTCCTGACAACCGATCGAGCGTGTCGGCCGTCTCTTTGCAGAATGGCTGGAGCGCTGAGACAGGTTCCGTAGACTCGCTCGAGGCCCGAACCGGCCTGCCGAAAGAGAGAAACTCCTATGTGCGGCATCATCGCCATCGTCCGACGTCGGACGAACCGAGCCCTCCCCGATGGGCAAGATCTCCTCGATCGCTGCGCTGGTGCGATCTCCGGCCTTCCGCGGACCGCAGACGAGGATCTCGGCCGGGTGCTCGCCGAGGTCGCTGTCGAGTTGACCGCCATCGACCTCGAGCTTCGAGGCGAAGCAGGCCTGCGAGCCATGTTGGGAGATCGGGCACTCGTCTCGGGCCTCGATGCGCTGATGGCAGATGCTCAGATGTCGTTGAGCACGATCGAGGCTCATCTCGACGTCGTAGGCGCCGGTCTCGACAATCTGGAGGCGGTCAACGCATCGCTGATCAAGGCGAAGGATTCGACGTGGTCCATCGAGCGTGATCGGCTTCGCACGGCTCGAGCCGTCGAGGCGCTGGCTGATCGCCAACCGTCATCGGCCTCGGTGGCAGCCTTCTTCAGTATCCAGCAGGCGCTGAGTGCACTCGACCGTCTCGAGGTTCGTGGTCGTGACAGTGCAGGGCTGCACCTGCTCGTGCGCAATCATCTCCTCGACCTCGACGAAACCAGTGTGGCTCGCGTGGTTGCCGAGCGTCGGGCTGATCCACTGTTCACCGATGGTGCCGTGCGCACGCCGGACGGACAGCTCAGCTTCGTGTACAAAGCGGCTGCTGAGATCGGCGAGCTTGGCGACAACACCGCAGCGATGCGCGCCGCCATCACGAATGATGAGCTTCTTCATCTCGCGTTGCGGGCAGAGACCGCTGAGGTCACTGTCCTCGGCCACACCCGTTGGGCGTCGGTCGGCATCATCAGTGAGCCCAATGCGCATCCCGTCAATTCCGACGAAGTCGAGCGTGTTGGCAGTGACCAGCCGTACGTGACCGCCACGTTGAACGGCGACGTCGACAACTTCGCCGATCTCATCGCCGTCGAGCGACTCCAGATCGCCGGTGAGATCACCACAGATGCGAAGGTGATCCCCACACTCGTCAGCCGCATCATCGAGTTGGGCCACGACCTCGATGAGTCGATCAGACGTACCGTCGCCCAGTTCGAGGGTTCGGTCGCCATCGGGATCAGCACCAGCGTCGCTCCCGACGACGTCCACCTCGCTCTGCGGGGGAGTGGGCAGGGAGTATTCGTCGGCCAGGCCGAGGACTGCTTCGTCATTGCCTCCGAGCCGTATGGCGTGGTCGAGGACGCGACCAGCTACATGCGCATGGATGGGGAGTCGGCCGCCAATCCAGACAACCCCACGGCGAGTCGGGGTCAGATCATCCGTGTGAGCGGCCGCCTCGCCGGCGATCGGGCCGGTCTGCACCGCTTCGCATATGACGGAACGTTGCTCCCCATCGCCGACGATGAGTGGTTGCCCCCGGCCGTCACGACTCGCGACATCGACCGAGGCGACTTCCGGCACTACCTCCTCAAGGAGATCACCGAGTCCCCGAACTCGTTCGCCAAGACGCTGCGAGGTCGCTTGATCGATGTCGGCGACGAACTCGAAGTGAAGCTGAGCAGCGAGACGCTGTCGGATGCGGTGCGGTCTCGGATCGCCGACGGCGCATTCGATCGCGTGGTTGTCATCGGCCAGGGCACCGCCGCCGTGGCCGGCGAGGCCGTCGCAGCGGCGTTCTCCTGGGCGCTCGAAGGGGCCGACATCCAGGTCTCCAAGACCACGGCCACCGAACTCTCCGGCTTCGGCCTCGACGACGACATGTCGTCGACGCTTGTGGTGGCGATCAGCCAGTCAGGCACGACCACAGACACCAATCGGACCGTCGACCTCGCCCGAAGCCGTGGCGCCGTGGTGTTGGCGATCGTGAACCGTCGAGGCAGCGATCTCGTCGACAAGTCCGACGGCGTGCTCTACACCTCCGATGGCCGCGATGTCGAGATGAGCGTTGCCTCGACGAAGGCCTTCTACGCGCAGATCGCCGCCGGCTTCCTGCTGGCGATCGGTGTGGCCGCATTGCAACCAGGGGCGACGGCGGGAGGCGCCGACCGTCAGGCTCTGCTGCGGGCGCTCCGCGCCCTGCCGGATGCCATGCGATCCACGATTGCCAAGCGCGCCGAGATCGGTGTCGCAGCCGCTCGCCACGCGCCGAGCCGCCGCTACTGGGCGATGGTGGGGAACGGCCTCAACTTCGTCGCCGCTCGCGAGATCCGGATCAAGCTCTCCGAGCTCTGTTACAAGTCGATCGCCTGCGATGTCACCGAGGACAAGAAACACATCGATCTCTCCTCCGAACCGATGATCCTGATCTGCGCGGCCGGTCTCACCGGATCCAACGCAGATGATGTTGCCAAGGAGGTTGCGATCTTCCGAGCGCACAACTCGGCGCCGATCGTGATCGCAACGGAGGGCGAGCATCGCTTCTCGGCAGCGCTCGAGGTGATCACCGTGCCCGAGACCCACCCGCAGTTGGCCTTCGTGCTTTCGACCGTCGTCGGCCACCTCTTCGGGTATGAAGCGGCGCTCGCAATCGACGAGTCCGCTCGTCCGATGCGGGAGGCAAGAGCCACGATCGAGCGGTATGTGGGCGCCACTGACGACGACTGGTTCCGTCGGTTCAGCCGGGACGTGCAGGCTCCGGCACAGCGGTTCTTCGAGACGCTCCGAACGGGCACGTACAACGGCCACCTCGAAGCGTCGACTGCGGCCAAGCTCGCCTCGATGTACCGCTTCGCCACCGGCGCCACGCGGTTCGAGAGCTATCAGATCGAGTTCGGCAAGGTCGGCACCCCCGGCGTGATCGTGGAGGATCTGGCTGCGGTGCTCACCGATGCCATCGACGAACTGACTCGTCCGATCGACGCCATCAAGCACCAGGCCAAGACGGTCACGGTCGGTATCTCCCGAGCCGACGAAAGCCTGCTGCAGTCCCAGCTCATCAAGGACATCCTCGAAGCGGGCTGTCCGCGCGATCGGATGAGCTATCGCACGTTGCGTACCTTGGCAGCCATCGCTCCCGCTGTCGCAGAGACGATTGGGTTCACCCGGTATCGGGTCGAGGGCGATCCCCGCGATGATGCACAGATTTTCGTCACCGACCGCAGCGGTGTTGCGGCGGGAATCGCGTCTCGGGTCGATCGCGATCCGACCCTTCGTGGAACCAAGCACCGCGTGGCGGTCGAGCGAGGCCCGATCGTCACGGTTGGGTCGGACGGGCGTGTCGTTCTGCTCATCCCCGAGGTGAAAGACGGCGAAACGACCGGAGTCACGCTCTGCCATCTGCGTCTCGAGGACGATCTCGGGGCGGCCACGGCACGTACGGTCCTCCAGGGCTACCGCGATCGATATCGCCAACTCGTCGATGTCGTCACCGAGAAGGTCCCGACGTTCCGTGACGATCTCCTGGCCGAGGTGCCGACGGTCGAGCTACTCACGGCACCGATCTCCGACGTCGCTGCTCGCTGGCTCTGATCGCATGATTGTCCCGGTCGTACCGGAGATCATCGGGCGGACTGTCGTGTCGATCGGCGTCGACGTGGTCGACATCGACCGCATGCGTCGCATTGTCGATCGCCAGCCCCGCTTCGTTGACCGAGTGTTCACATCGACGGAACGCTCCTACAGCGAACGTGCCGTCGACTCCGCCGAGCGATTCGCTGCCCGGTTCGCGGCGAAGGAGGCGGGGCTCAAGGCGCTCGGTGTGGGCTTGGGCGGGGCGGATTTCGTCGATCTGGCTGTCGACAAACGAGCTTCGGGCGAACCGGTCTTGATCGTCTCGGGACGGGCTGCGGAACGAGCCGAGGCGCTCGGAATCGGGTCATGGTTGTTGACGCTGTCCCACAGCGACACTGTTGCCTGCGCCGTCGTGGTCGGTCTCTCGCGATGACAGTGCTCGAGGGCCAGTTGGGCCGCACGATCGACGTGCTGTGGGATGTGCTGGGTGACCGGAACAGCCTCTTTCCCGAGCTCCCCGACGATGCCGCACTGGCTCGTGCTCGCGGCGGTGAGCTGAAGGCGGCGATGCCTCGGCTGCTCGAGCTGGCGATCAGCGGTTCGGCCGTGCGCATGTCCGTCACCGAACCCTTCGATCTGCTGAGCGAGGCCGAATGGACGACATGGCCCGCTGTGGAGCGGCGAGCGCTCGAATCTGTCGTCGACACATGGTGGCGGTGGGTTCGTGGCTCTGTCGAGCCGACCATGCCGATCGGGCTGGTCCTGGCGTGCCTGTGTCGCCTCGGCGTTCCGATGGTGCGTTGGCTCGGACCCTGGCTCGACGATCTCGATGGTCCGGCCGCAGTCCGTCTTGCCGAGATCGCGATCGGTCGGCTCCCCGAGCCCGAGTGGGCCCCGATCCCAGACGAGCGGTCCCAGATCCTGGCGTGGTGTCGTACTGAGCCCGTTGTCGTCGGCCTGACCGTCGTCGGTGGAGTCCACCTCGAGGAAGGTCAGCTCAGCGCCGCTCTCGACCAGATCCTCTGAGCTACCAACAACCGGTGCTGGTCGTCGACCCGTCTGGGCACGTCGTTCCGTCGTAGATCGCTGTCGCATGGCCGATCGGCGTCCCGGTCGCCCCGGTGAGTTTGGCCGCCCCGAGTTCCACGCCGCTGAGGTTCGTCTGATCCAGGAGGCTGAGCCTGAGGTCGACCGCTTCGAGGTCTGCGTTGGTGAGATCGGCCGAAGTCAGCGTCGTTCCCCCGACCTTTGCTTCACTGAACACGGCCGATGTCAGCGTGGCGTTCGACAAGGTGACACCGGTGAATTTGGCGGCCTCGAAATCCACGCCAGGGAGTACGGCCGAGGTCGCATTGACGTTCTCGAACACGGCCTCCTGGAAGTTCGCATCGGATCCGAAGACGTTCCGCATGTTGACAGCGGTGATCCTCACTCGCTCTGCGTTGGTCCGCTCGAGGTTCGCCCCGACCATGGATCCGCTGGCGAAGCTGGCATCTCTCATGTCGACATCGGTGAGGTTGGCGTTTGCGAGGCCGAAGTTGGTGAGGGTGAGGTTCCGGAGATTGGCACCCGTGAGGTCGGTGCTGCCGAGGTCGACGCCGTCCAGGGTCAGGCCGGACAGGTTGCAGCCCCTCAGGTCGGCCCCCTCGAGATCGGTCGCTCCCGCCTTGAGCTGTTCACATGCGCTGGCCGCAGTGGTCGGCGGAGCAGTGGTCGGCGGAGCAGTGGTCGGCGGAGCAGTGGTGGGCGGAGCAGTGGTGGGCGGAGTCGTGGTGGGTGGTGCTGTGGACGACGAGCCCGACGTCGGCGTGGTGGTGCTGCTGGAGGTCGAGCTGGTCGGTGTGACGAATCCGGCGGTGCTGGGCGGTGTCGTCGCGGTCTCGATCGTGGAAGTCTCCGAGGTGGTTGTCTGCACCACAGCGGACGCGGTTGCCTCCAACGGCAGGGAGGGCGGCGCGGAGAAGATGAGCGGGCTCGTGAGGGCCGCCACCGACACAGCCGCTGCGAGCGGCGCCGCAACGGCGCCGTCGACGATGCGCGCCACACTCGGAAGTTCCAGAAGCCACCCGAAGGGGGTGGCTCGTCTTGGCCGCTGCAGTCCGACCTCGAGCATCGCCCGCACGACGGCAGGATCGAACTGTGTGCCGGCACCGGCGACGAGCTCCCGACGAGCAGCCTCGGCGCTCATTGGTGCTTTGTATGAACGCCGCGAAGTGATGACGTCGTACGCATCGGCCACGGCCGTGATTCGTCCGGCGAGTGAGATCTCCCGGCCCGCGAGTCCGAGTGGGTAGCCCGTGCCGTCCCACCGCTCGTGGTGCTCTGAGGCGGCAAGCAGCCACTCGCCGAGCCAGCCCTCGAGCGGAGCCAGCATCGGCACTGCCGCGCCCGGGTGGCGGCGGAGGATCTCCCACTCCTCCGCCGTGGGGGCGCCGTCCTTGCTGAGGATCTCCGCCGGCACTTTCAGCTTGCCGACATCGTGGAGGAGCGATCCCCAACGAAGACGGTTCTGCTGGTCCTCGTCGAGGCCCATCTCCTCGGCGATCAGATCGGTGTAGGCCCGCACCCGTTCGGTGTGGCCGCGGGTCAGCCGCTCATGTCTTGCCAGTTGTTGGACGAGGTGAACGGCCTGCTCGGCCGCTTCCTGTTCGTTGGAGCTGAGTTCGAAGTGCTCGTGCTCGATCAGTTTGCGAACGGTGCCGGCTCGGAGGGCGACACGGAACCGGGACGGTGCGTAGTCGGGGAACACCAGACTCATGCCAAGCAGCGCGGGGAGTGGTGTCAACCGCCGGAGGAGGACACCGACGAGCGACGAGGCCACTGCGCTGACCAAGATCGCTTGGACGATCCAGACCGCGATGCCCAGCTTTCCCGACGGGCGGAAGAACGCGGCTCCGGTGAGACGAATGGCGATCCAGCCGGCAAGAAAGGGGATGACGAACAGGGCGATCTTGATCGAACGTGCCGCAAGGGGCCGAGCCCCCCATGCTTGTTGTTCCTGGCCTTTGCTCATCAGGTGATCATCGGCTGGCCGGACCGCAATCTGAGGCGGGCCATGTCGGTGGCCGAGGTATCGCATCGGCACACTGGGTCGATGGATCCGGTTTTGACCCCTGCAGAAATGTCCGACGTCGACGCGGCAGCCCCCGTTCCCACGGCCGAGCTCATCCGCCGTGCCGGGTTCGCTGTGGCACGCGAGGCCCTGCGGATGTTGGGTGGTGGTTACGGTCGGAGGGTCACGATTCATGTCGGTACCGGCAACAACGGCGCCGATGGTCGGGCCGCAGCGGACGTCCTCCGTTGTCGGGGTGTTCGTTGCGAGGTCCTCGAGGTGGGGGGCCGTTCACGCCACGCTCCCGACCTCGTGATCGACGGCTGCGTCGGTACCGGACTCGCCAGACCGTTCGAGCCGCCGCCGTTCGCTGATGGACCGGTCCTTTCCATCGACATTCCGTCCGGCATCGACGGTCTCACTGGTGATGTGAGGGGCAGGGCCATCCGAGCCGACCGAACCGTGACATTCGCGGCCTGGAAACCCGGCCTGCTGTTGGGAGCCGGCCCTGCCCACGCCGGTGACGTCGTCGTCGTCGACATCGGCCTCGTGGTCCCCCCAGCGGGCGAGAGCGTGAACGACACGATGCTTCTCGGCGACGACGATCTCGAGCGCTGGCCGCAGCGTCCTCGCGACGCGCACAAGTGGAAGAGCGCAGTGTGGGTGATCGGCGGCCAACCGGGCATGGCCGGCGCGCCGTCACTCGCCGCCGAAGCCGCGGCTCGAGCAGGTGCCGGCTACGTCGCCATCTCGACGCCGGGGGGCCATGCCACAGCTCACAGGGAGGCCGTCAGTGTCGACCTTCCCGAGGCAGGATGGATGAGCACGGTCTCGCAGCGCGGCGGCCGGTTCCAAGCGATGGTGCTCGGACCGGGACTGCATCCTGGGGCACTGCACGACGATCTCGCCGGTGTGTTGTCGCTCGGGACTCCGACGGTGCTGGACGCCGGAGCGCTCGATCTGGTGGCTAGGGCTCCGAGCATGGTGGCGGGCCGGCCCGTCGTGCTCACGCCAC
The DNA here is from genome assembly GCA_965530755.1 of uncultured Acidimicrobiia bacterium. Lineage (GTDB taxonomy): Bacteria > Actinomycetota > Acidimicrobiia > Acidimicrobiales > SZUA-35 > SZUA-35. The sequence goes on from CBESNA010000026.1 coordinate 36,505, forward strand.
ACGAAGGTGAGTTCGAGCGCCTCACCGGACGGCGCCCGTCGCCTGACCGGATCGCGTCTGTTCGACATGCGGCGCGCGAGTTCGATGCGGTCGTGCTCCTGAAGGGGCCGGCGACGCTCGTGGCTGACCCCGACGGTGCCGTTCGGATCATCACCGGCGGCGATGAGCGCCTGGCCACCGCCGGCACCGGAGATGTCCTCGCCGGTGTCATCGCGGCCGGCCTTGCCGGCGGGTTGTCGCCGCTCGAGGCTGCTTCGTTGGGGGCTCAGCTTCACGGGCGCGCCGCGCGACGAACCGGTCGCCGCTCCATCGTGGCGTCGGATCTGCTCTCGCATCTGCTGGCATGATCGGGCGGCGCAGGGACCTAGGTCCCTGTGTCGCCCAGTCGGTGCCGAGTTAGATTCCGAACTGCGTGACTAGACCACGACTGCCCAATGTCCAGATCCCCGGAGTGCTCCGGTCGGCGATTGTCGTCGGCCTGATCTTCATCTTCCTCGTCGGCGTTTCGTCGCTCGAGGCAGGCATCAAGATCATGGGGGAGGACACCCAGGAGAAGTTGTTCTCGGCGGCCAGCAATCCGATTGCCGCTCTGTGCATCGGCATTCTCGGGACCGTGCTCGTCCAGTCGTCTTCAGCGTCAACTTCGGTGATCGTTGGCCTGGTCGCATCCGGCGCCTTGGGCGTCGATGACGCCGTGCCGATGGTGATGGGTGCCAACATCGGCACAACCGTGACGAACACGCTCGTGTCCCTCGGTCACATCCGGCAGTCCAACGAGTTCCGCCGGGCGTTCGCCGCCGCGACGGTTCACGACTTCTTCAACGTGCTCGCGGTGGCCCTCCTGCTCCCGCTCGAGCTCATGTTCGGTGTGGTCAGCAGCACTGCGGAGTGGATCAGCGAGCGGTTGGTCGGCTCGGCGGGCACCGAATGGAAGAGCCCGGTCAAGGCATGGGTCAAGGAGCCGGTGTCCTGGTTGACCAGTTTCTGGGACTCGGTGGGTACAGCGGGGAACGTTCAAGGCGTCTTCATGGTCCTGACCGGCCTGGTGATCATCCTCGCTGCCCTGACCTTGATCACAGGCAACATGCGGTCCCTGGTCGCCGATCGGGTCGAACGCTCCCTCAACGCCCTCCTGAGCCGAGGCGGTGGCGCCGTGGCCCTCCTCCTCGGCCTCGTGATCACGGTCGCCGTTCAATCGTCGAGCATCACGACCTCGATCTTGATTCCTCTCGCCGGTGCCGGCGTGATCCAGCTCCGGAATGCGTATCCCGTGACGCTCGGAGCCAACGTCGGTACCACCATCACGGCCCTTCTCGCGTCCCTTGCTGCTTCGAGCCCAGAGGCGCTCACTGTCGCTTTGGCTCACACCACCTTCAATGTGGCCGCCATCGCCTTGCTCTACGTGATTCCGATAGCTCGCGACGTTCCGGTCAAGATGGCCGAACGCCTGGCCGACATCGCGGTGGAGCGTCGAAGCATGGCTGTCGTGTACGTTGCGGTGGCGTTCATCATTCTGCCGCTCATCGGCGTCGTCGTTCTCGGCTGAAAGGCACCCCTGTGGTACTTGCATTCTTCAAGAAGAGCTCTGGTGAAGGCGATTTCGACCACATCGTCGCGAAATCGATCGGCATGTTGGGAGACGCTCGACACTCGTTCGATCTGGCAACGACCGCGCTCCTCACCGGAGCCGGCGCTGATTCGGTGGCGCAGGACATTCGCGACACCGACGACCGAATCAACGTGGCCGAGCAGGAGTTGCGCTCGGAACTGGTCGTGCACGTCAGCGTGCAGGGCAGTGCCGACATCGGATCGGTCTTGGGATTCACGCTGCTGCTCAAGAAGATCGAGCGCATCGGCGATCAGGCCAAGAACATTCTCGATCTCGCCGAGCACGGTGTAAGTTTGGCCGACAACCCCGAAATCGAGACGTTGCTCGCCGAGCGTCGAGATGTCTCCACGCTGTTCGCGGATGCCGCCGAGCTGCTAGGGGATTCCGACGCCAGCGATGCGGCGATCCAGGCTTTCTCGAGCCGGACCCAGGCGATGGTCGACGGCTATCAGGACCACATCGACGGTTTCATGACGTCGGAGCGTCCTGGCCGGGAGGTCGTGCCGCTGGCCATCTACTATCGCTACCTACGCCGCATCGTGGCGAACCTGGTAGGGGTCGTTCGCACTTCCGCAGAGCCTCTGCCGTTCGTTGACTATCTCGAAGGTGGAACCGTCGACACCGACGACTGAGCCGTCGAGTGGCTGACTGAGCGAGCGGCTCGACCGGCGGCGTCAGCTCTCGCCGTCGATCGCGACGTGCATGGGAGTGTTCGTCTCATCACGAAGGCCGAGTTCCTTACGCAGCGACACGAGCTCGTCGAGATCGTCACCTTCGATCGACAGCGATCGCAGGACCTCGTCGCTGCCGTGGATGTCCACATCGGTGACCTCGGCCCGCACGGAGCCGATGCGATAGCGGGTCCGGTGCTTGGTGACGAAAACGGCTCGGGCCCCGGTGTCGGGGTCGAGCTGAGCGACGGCTCTCAGGATGTCGAACGACTTGCCTCGTTGGGGCCGATCGAGGTGGAGCTCGTTGAAGAGGTCGTCGTAGGGCTTGGGGGCGGTTTCGCCGGTGGCGTGCCACTCGGAGGTCCAACGTTCGAACCCTCGATCCGTCCCGACCAGTTGCTTGACCTTCAACGAGTCGTTGCGAACCTTGGCGTTCCATTCGGGATCATCGCCGAGGAGATAACAGTCCTCGATGGTCTGATGCAGTTCTTTGGTCGCCATACGCTCGAGCTTCTTGCGGGCCTTGCGGTGCTCACCCCAGACGCGGTACTCGTATCGGGATTTCGCCGCCTGGCCCTTCGGTTGTGATGACTTGGTCATGGTGCCCCTGCCCGAACGCCCGAGCGGCTCTGATTGTAGGTGTCATCGGCACGAACACCGGTCCAATCAACTGATTGGTTGCGTGGAGCGGTTGCGCACGTTGCCTACGCTGGCGACCAGTGAGTCGCTCAACGGCAACGATCGACATGGCTGCGATACGCCATAATGCAGCGGTTTTGAAGGCCGCAGCGCCAGGCGCCGAGCTCTGTGCGGTCGTGAAGGCCGACGGTTACGGCCATGGCGAAGTGGCCGCAGCCCAGGCTGCCATCGACGGGGGAGCGACGATTCTCGCCGTGGCCAGGGTTGTCGAGGGTTGCCGACTGCGGAATGCCGGTCTCGACGAACCGATCTGGGTGCTGTCGGAGCCGAGTGAGCGTGAGTTCGCTGATGCCGTGACATTCGACCTCCAACCATCGGTCTACTCCGAGCAGGGGATCCGAGCAGCCGCAGCTGCGGCGATCGACGCTCCCACCCTTTCGGTGCATTTGAAGCTCGACACCGGAATGCACCGGGTCGGGGCCGATCCGGCAGACGCCGTCCGATTGGCCGGCCAGATCTCCGACGCACCGACGTTGGCTCTGGGATCGGTCTGGACGCATCTCGCGATGGCAGACGAACCCGAGAAACCGTTCACGGACCGACAACTCGATCGCTTCGATGAAGCGTTGGCCGAGTTGGCGTCGGCCGGCATCGACGTCCCGCTCGTGCATACGGCCAACTCCGGGGCCGTCCACGCCTGGCCGCGCGCCCATCGAGACGTCATTCGGTGCGGGATCTCGCTGTACGGGCTGCCGCCCAGCCCTCAGCTGGCCGGCGTTCTCGACCTTCGGCCCGCGCTGCGATGGACGTCCAGCGTCAGTTTTGTCAAGCGTCTCGAGCCAGGGGACCGGGTGAGCTACGGCCAACGAACCGCAGTCACCGAGCCGGCCAACGTCGCGACCATCCCGGTCGGATACGCCGACGGGTATCGACGGGCGCTGTGGGAAGGCCCGCCATTGGTGCTCATCGGTGGTCGACGTCGGCGAATCCTCGGTGTGGTCACAATGGACCAGATGGTCGTCGATTGTGGTGACGACGACGTCGCTGTCGGTGACGAGGTGGTGCTGATCGGCGAGCAGAATGGCGAGCAGGTCACTGCCGACGACCTCGCTGCGGCCCTCGACACCATCAACTACGAGATCACGTGCGGAATCTCGGACCGGGTCGGTCGCCGGTACGTCAACCGACGGTCGACGACTCGGACATCGCAGTGAATTGGCTCTCGCTGGGAACCGGGATACTCGTCGGCGCAGCTGCCGAACAGCTGGCCACGCGCTCGCTTCATCGCCGCTCAGAGTCGGTCGCCACGCCGCGTCCGGGAGGGGCCCTGAACATCGAGCTCGCCACCCCAGACGGGGGCATCCTGCGAGGCGTCGAAGCGGGTGTAGGGCGTCCGGTTCTGTTGCTGCACGGCATCACCTTGGCGTCGCGCGTCTGGCATCGACAGTGGGATCTGGTCGACGAGGCTCGCGTGATCGCGATCGATCTCCGCGGTCACGGCGACTCGGTGTCCGGAAGCGAGGGATCCACGATCGAGGCCAACGCACGAGATCTCGTGTTTCTGCTCGAAGCTCTGGATCTCCGCGACGCGATCGTTGCCGGCCACTCGATGGGGGGCATGGTCCTCGGACGGTTTGCGGCCGATCATCTGGCGGCCCACGCGGACCCGGATCTCGACGGGCGCGTGGCCGGCCTCGGGTTCATTTCGACAGCAGGTCGCAGCCCTGTCGGCTTGGCGAACGACGTGCTGCGGCGCATGGCTCCGGCGGCGCAGCGTTTGGCCACGGCGAATCCTCGGTTGGTGCGACGGCTGGCGTCGATACCCGACAGCGACCTGGGACAGATTCTGGTCCGGTCCACCTTCGGTGCGCGCCCGGACATCCGTGATGTTCGAGAGACCGCTGAAGCGTTCGAGGCGTTGGAGGTGGACGAGTTTCTCCGAGCCGCTCCGTCGATCCTCGACCACGACGTCCTCGACGCACTCACGGATTGCCACCTCCCGGCTGCCGTGATCGTCGGATCACGCGATCCCCTCACTCCGGTGCGGGAGAGCAGGCGATTGGCTCGGGCGCTCCCGGACGCGACGCTGGAAATCATCGACGGCGCAGGTCACCAGTTGATGTTGGAACGACCAGACGAAGTGAACGCGATGTTGCGGTCTCTCCTTGCGCGGACGGCCATCGACAGACGCACATGAACGTGCTCGTCGCAGAGTCCTGGTTCGGTGGATCGCATCGAGCGTGGGCGGAGGGATACCGCCGGTCGAGTCGGCACGACGTCACGGTCGTCGGGCTCGAGCCCGCAGGCTGGAAGTGGCGACTTCGGGCGGGGGCCGCGCCACTGGCTTCTCTGGTCGCCGAGGAGATCGACCGACGTGGGGCCTGGCCTGAGGCGATGATCGTGAGCGGATTGGTGGATGTGAGCTCGTTGCTCGGACACCTTCGGGCGCCCGCCGACCTGATGGTCGTGACCTACATGCACGAGTCGCAGCTCGTGTATCCGACGGTTGACGGAAACGTCGACGGTGAAGCCGTGCAACGCAACTGGGACTCCTGGTTGGCGTCTGATGCGGTGTGGTTCAACTCCGAATTCCATCGTGGGTCCGTCGTCGAGGCGCTACCGGCGTGGGCGTCGTCGCTCCCCGAACCGATCGGTCAGGAGCTCATCGGCAACGTGACGAAGGTGTTCGAGGTGCTCCCCGTCGGTGTCGATCCGGCACCGAACGCAGAGCAGCTCAACGCAGAACAGTCGGACGAAGGCCACACGCGCACTCCGATCATCCTGTGGCCCCATCGCTGGGAGCCGGACAAGGCGCCGGACGTCTTTCTCCGGGCGATCGACAAGCTCGTTGCGGCCAGTGCCGACTTCGCCTTGGTGCTGGCCGGCGATGACCCCGCCGGCTCACCGATCCGGAACGAGCTGATCGAACGACACGGCGATCGCATCGTCGCCACCGGTCCGTTCTCGCGCCAGGAATACGAGGGGTGGCTCCATCGATCTGACGTCGTCGTGAGTTGCGCCGAACACGAGTTCTTCGGCGTCGCCGTGGTCGAGGCAGCACTGGCCGGGTGTGTTCCCGTGCTCCCGAACGCGTTGAGCTACCCCGAGCTGATACCGGATTCCATGCAACCGGTCGTTCTCTACCAGCGAGGCCACTTCGGATCGAGACTGCTCGAGATCGTGACCGATTTCGAGGCGCACCGAGCAGCGCTCCTTGACCTTCCCCAAGCGCTCGCGAGGTTCGGGTGGGATGTAGTCGGTCCCGCCTACGACCTGCGATTGGACGAGTTGGTCACCCGGTGTGGCCTAGTGTCGGATCGATGTTGACCGACGTGCCGGGCGTTCGCGTCGGCCACTGGACCGACGATGTCGCCGAAACGGGGTGCACGGTCGTCGTGCTGCCGCCGAACACCGTCGCATCCGGCGAGATCCGGGGCGGGGCGCCGGCGACACGCGAGTTCGCACTGCTCGACCCTCTGCATCTCGTGTTACACGTCGATGCCGTCGTGCTCTCCGGGGGCTCTGCGTTCGGACTCGCTGCGGGGAGCGGGGTGGTGGACGTGCTCGAAGAGCAGGCTCGTGGCTTCCATACCAACGCCGGCCGGGTTCCCATCGTGGTCGGGATGAGCCTCTATGACCTCGCCGTTGGTGATGCTGCTGTGCGGCCGCAGGCCGAGCAAGGCCGAATCGCCGCTGAGGCAGCGGCAGCCGGACCGCACCCCTGTGGACGCGTGGGGGCCGGACGGGGCGCCACGATCGGCAAGTGGGGCGGGCCCGAGACCACAGAGCCGGGAGGGATAGCGACGGCGACGATCCGATCGGGCGAGGTGATCGTGAGTGCCCTGATCGCGGTCAACGCTGTCGGATGGGTCGATGACGGCACCACGATCACCGATCCCGGGCCACGATGGTCCCCCGAGGCCGCCACGCCCGGATCCGAGGCCTTCGGCAACACGACCATCGGCGTGGTCGTGACGAACGCCATTCTCGACAAGGCGTCGTGTCATCTCGCGGCTCGCAGCGGCCATGACGGATACGCGAGAGCACTCCAACCTGCCCACACCTCGGCCGATGGAGATGCGTTGGTGGTTGCCGCGACCGGTGAGGTCGAGGCCGATCTGGCCCACATTCGGGTGTTGATCCAACACGCCGTTGTCATCGCGATTCGAGGACTCCATGACTGAGACTGCCCCTCAGGCGTTTGCCGGGGACAAGAAGAAGGGCCAGTCGATCCTCGGCCCACTCGAGCGCCGGTTCATCGACTGGGGCATACCGAAGATCCCCGGCCCGATCATGAGCCATCACCTCACGATGGTGACGCTGTTGTGGTCGGCAGGCACCATCCTGTTCGGATGGCTCGCCGCCGAGGACCTGCGATGGATGCACGCGATGTCGGTGATGGTCTTTGGTCAGTGGCTGACCGACTCTTTCGACGGATCGCTCGGCAAGTTCCGGAAGCAGGGCCTGGTCAGGTGGGGGTTCTTCATGGATCACATTCTCGATCTGGTCTTCGCCGGGAGCATCGTCATCGGCTATTCGTTCCTCGCTCCGGACGGTGCCGACATCCTCTTCTTCCTGCTGCTGCTGATCACCTGCGCCATGATGGCGACATCGTTTCTCAGCTTCGCTGCGACCAACCAATTCCAGATCGCGTACTACGGCATCGGGCCAACCGAGATACGCATCGGCTACATCGCTCTGAACACGTTCGTCGCCTTCATCGGAACCAAGGTCTTCTGGTGGGGCGTGCCGGTCGTCCTTGTCCTCAACGCCGTCGCCCTCACGATTCTGCTCTGGCAGACCAGTCAGAATCTCTGGGCGATCGACAAAGCCGCCGACGTGGACGGTGTCGGTTCGGCGTGACCGTGGTCGTATGAAGCTCTCCCTGGTCTCCAGACGATTCGCGACGCCGAGCTTCGTGGTGCTCTCCGCGTTCGGATCACTGATCACCGCCGGTTCGTTTCTGCTCTGGCTGCCGATCAGCCACTCAAAAGACGCAGTGAGCTTCAGTGATGCGGTCTTCACGGCGACGTCCGCGGTCACTGTGACCGGGCTGGTCGTCGTCGACACCGGCACCGCATGGACCTCCTTCGGAGAGCTCGTGATCCTCGCGCTCATTCAGATCGGCGGTCTCGGCATCATGACGTTGGCCGGATTCGTCGGCATCGCGCTCAATCGCCGCCTCGCTCTCAGTTCCGGAGCTCGAGCGGCGGCCGAGATCGGCCTCAGTGACATCGGGATTCTCCGGAACTTGATTGGTGATCTCGTCCGTTTCGTCCTCGGTGCCGAGGCGGTCGTCGCTGTTCTCCTGACCATCCGCTTCGCCATGCAGCCGGACACGGGGCTGCTGGCCGCGATACACCTCGGGATCTTCCACTCGGTCTCTGCCTTCAACAACGCCGGTTTCTCTATCTTCGAGGGCGGACTCGAACGGTACGTCGATGATTGGTTCGTCTCGCTCGTCGTTGCTGGAGCCTTCATCCTGGGCGGCATTGGCTTCCCCGTGGTGTTCGAGTTGCGGAAGCGCTGGCGGCGACCGAAGACCTGGTCGTTGCACACGAAGGTGACCCTGGCAACGACCGCCGCCCTCCTGTTCACAGGGACCTTCCTCATCGCCGTGGTCGAGTGGGGCAATGATCGAACATTCGGCCCGCTCGGCTTCGGTGAGCGAATGCTCGCGTCGTTCTTCCAATCGGCCACTGCCCGAACCGCAGGTTTCAACACCGTCGACATCGGGGCAATGGAGCCGGCCAGTTGGCTGGTGATGATCCTGCTCATGGTGATCGGTGCCAGCAGCGCCTCGACGGGCGGCGGCATCAAGACATCCACCGTCGCCGTCGTCATTCGCTCCACGCTGGCCGAGTTCCAACGCGACCACAGCGTGCACATGTTCGGGCGGAACATTCCGGTCGGGCTCCAACGCGAAGCCTTGGCCTTGGTCGTGGCGGCGCTGGCCACCGTCGGCACCGCGACCTTCCTCCTTACGGCGCTCGAACCGGACCTCGAACTGGGGAGTCTCCTGTTCGAAGCCGCCTCGGCGTTCGGTACGGCGGGCCTCACCACCGGCGTCACCGAGGCTCTCGGAACAGTATCGAGGCTCGTCATCGTGGCGCTGATGTTCATTGGCCGAGTGGGTCCGATCACCTTCGGTACTGCCGTGCTGCTTCGCTCGGAGGCGCTCGCATTCCGCTATCCCGATGGCACGCTGATCGTCGGCTGATGCTGTTCACTGTTGTTCGTACCAAGTCCTCCACCGGAGAATGTCCGTGACCTACATCGATCGATTCCGCGACTGGATCAACCCTCAGGACCACGACGGCTCGGCCGAGTCCGTCTTCGTGGTAGGTCTTGGTCGCTTCGGAAGTGCACTTGCACAGACGCTGGTCGGTCTCGGCGTCGACGTCCTCGCCGTCGACAGCGACCCGGAACGGGTGAACGAGTACGTCGACGTGCTTCCTGCGGTGAGGCAGGCTGATGCCACCAGCCAGACCGCACTTCGTCAGCTCGGCATCGAACAGTTCGATGCAGCCGTCGTTGCCATCGGAACCGGAATCGAAGCCAGCATCCTGACGACGTCCGCCCTCGTCGACGTCGGTGTTCCGGTGGTGTGGGCCAAGGCGATCACGGCTGAACACGGGAGAATCCTCGAACGAGTGGGGGCTCATCACGTGGTGTTCCCCGAGCGACAGATGGGTGAGCGCGTGGCCCACGCGGTGACGGGTGCGGTGGTCGACTACTTCGCGCTCGACGAGGGCTTCGTGATCGCCGAACTCGAAGCTCCGGCCCGTTTCATCGGTCAGACCCTGGAGCAGTCGGCGATCCGTCAGACGCACGGCGTGACCGTCGTGTGCATCAAGCCGGCAGGGAAGCGGTTCACCTACGCCACCGCCGAAACGAAGATTTCGAAGCGGGACCTGTTGGTCGTGGCCGGTGCGACCGAACAGATCGATCGATTCACTGCGTTGGGCTCGGGGCCGAAATAGAGAGTCAGCCGAGGGTGTGCGGGAGCACACTCATCTGGAGCGCTCCTGACTCGGTGATCAGGAACTGGTCTTCGAGCTTGGCTCCGAGTCGCGTGGTCGCGTCGCCGATGTAGCTCTCGACACAGATCACCATGCCAGGGGCGAACTCGCCGGGGAAGGCGTATTCCCCCTCCGGCCCGACCGCAGGCACGTATGGGTACTCGCCGGACAGCCCCAGACCGTGGGCCAGGCAGGAGTAGCGATACGGAGCGTGGCGTTCCGGAACGGTCCACGCTGATCGAGCGAAGTCCTCGAACGAGCGACCTGGCGCCAGGAGTGCGCTGTTGGTTTCGAGCTGTTCGAGCGCCAGGCCATGGAGGAGCGTCTGCTCCCGAGATGGCGGGCCGTCGCCTACGAGGAAGGTACGCGAGAAGTCGACGCCGTAGCCGCCGAGGCCGATCGCGTCGGTGTCGAGGCAGAACAGATCGCCGGATTCGACCACCCTTTCGCCGGCTTCCTGGAAGTAGGGGAACGTCTTCGGTCCGCTCTGTGCCAACCGTGTCGTCACGTACTCGCCGTTGGTGGCGATGAGGTGTCGGTGGAACTCGGACCAGATCTCGATCTCGGTGTTCCCCGGCACCAGCTTGGTTTGCATCGAGCGGACGCCGGCCTCGACCCGGCGCATGGCCTCGCTCATGAGGTTGATCTCTGGGAGCGTCTTGATGAGCCGCGCCTCGACGAACAGTTCTGTGGCCGAAGCGAGTGTCATACCGCAGGAACGGAGGCTGTCGGTGATCGGGTGATCGCATCGTTCGACGGCCAGCTCGGTTTCCCCGTCGCAACATTCCACGATCTCGGCGGCGAAGGACCGGATCGCGTCCAGATATCCGGGCCCGCTCTGCGCTGTGACCCCCGGTGACGTTCGTACCTCGTCGACCCACGGCTCAGCCAAGTGTTCTGCGCCGGCGAATTCCCACATCACGGTTGGGCCCTCAGCGGAGAAGAGCAAGAACCGGTGTGCGCCCATCATGGAGAAGATGCTCATGTTTCGAACGCCGCTCGCGTACAAGATGTTGATGGGGTCGGCAGTGAGGACGAAGGGCACGCCCTGGTCGCGCATGAGTTGGCGCAGCCGAGCCGCTCGCCGATCCTCGATGCCGAGCGCCGGATCGTTCGATGGGAACGCGTCGGCGGTCATCGGGCGACCGAGCCTGGATCGGTGTTCGCGCCGCAGAGCACAACGCCGAGGCGGTGGGTGAGCGTCGACCTCGGCCGCCAGTGGCCGGCCATCAGGGCGGCAACAGGCGCTGCGGCCGAAGGTTCGACGATGAGGCGAAGCCGATCCCACAGCACCAGCTGGGCTGCCGCCAGTTCCTCGTCTGACACCACGACGCTGGCAGCACAAGCGGATGAGAGTGCGTGCCAGGGGTGAGCGCCGAGGCGAGTCGCTCCAAGCGCATCGGCCGCCAGGCCGGACACCTCGATGTCGGTCGGGCCGCCATCACGGAGGGCGGCCGCGAACGTGGCGGTGCCGGTGGTCTCGCACGCCACGACCTCGACCCGGTTGGTGAACCATGACGCTGCGCCACCGGCAAGTCCTCCGCCGCCGCACGCAACCAGGACTGCGTCGACCAGCCCGGCTTGGCGCTCGAGTTCGCGGCTGCAGGTTCCTGCTCCGGCCATCACCGTCGGATCGTCGTACGGATGGATGGCAGTGGCGGAGTGTTCGGACTGCCACTCGATGCTGGCAGCATGCGCTTCGCTGAAAACTGATCCTTTTTGGTGCACAACCGCACCGTTGTCGCGTAGACGGTCGACCTTGGCAGGGGCAGCAATCGTCGGGACGAAAATGTTCGCCGAGTGGCCGAACTGGTTCGCAGCCCAGGCGACAGCGGCGCCGTGATTGCCACCGGAGGCAGCGACCACTCCAGCTGCTCCGATGTCCCGGGTCGCCATGAAATGAGCGGCGCCCCGGGCCTTGAACGATCCGCTGTGTTGGAGGTGTTCGAGCTTCAGGACGAGGGTCGTGTCGGCCAGCGATGTCTGATCGGTGAGGTCGGCCGCCCGGACCTCGATGATCGGTGTCACGCGCGCGTGAGGTCGGATGACGGTAGCCGCCCGCTCGATGTCGATTGGCCGGAGTGGGCCGCCAGCGGGCCGGTCACCCATCAGAAGGGTCTGGGTTCCGAGGAGCAAGGGGGACGGCCGACATCGTCGCGAGACTAGAACCTGGGCCGACCGCTTTCGACCATCTCCTCGTTCGTCGGAGTGGCTCGTTCGCACAAGGGTCCGTTCGATCGGGGCGACCGCCGAGCCGAGGTTGTCGGAATAGCCTGACCCGGTGATCACCCTGGCCACCTCGAGTCCTCAGGACACGCAGGCGCTCGCCGCCGCCATCTCCGACCACCTCGTGGTCGGAGATCTGCTCGTGTTGGCCGGGGATCTCGGCGCCGGGAAGACCTGTTTCGCACAGGGTCTCGGCGGCGGTCTCGGTGTCGACGAGCGGATGACCAGCCCGACGTTCACGCTCGTGAATCGCTATCAGTCTGGTCGCCTCGAGTTGAACCACCTCGACGTCTACCGCCTCGACGACACCGCAGAGACGCTGGATCTCGACCTCCCCGAGTTGCTCGAGGTCGGGGTGACCGTCATCGAATGGGGCGAGGAGATCGACCAGGTGTTGCCGGTCGACCATCTCACGGTGAGGCTCCGCTATCCGGACGTCGGAGCGGCGGACGACGCCAGGATCATCGACCTCGAGGCCGGAGGGCCCGAGTGGACGGATCGGCTCGGCGCCATCGTGCCGTCGGTCGAGAGGTGGACGCAGTGACCAATGTGCTTGCCGTCACCTCGTCGACGGCTGTCGTGGGTGTTGCTGCTGCGGTCGACGGCGAGGTCGTCGCCGCCGAGCAGGTGGTCACGGATCGCCGACACGCTGAAGAACTGACCCCCATGATCGCAAGGGTCTTGTCGGCGGCCGGCTTGACAGTCGCTGAGATCGACGTCTTCGCCGTGGACATCGGCCCCGGACGTTTCACCGGACTCCGTGTGGGGCTCGCCACGGTTCGTGCCCTGGCGCTCGCCGTGGGCGCGCCGCTTGTCGGAGTCAGCAGCCTCGAACTGCTGGCCGCGGATCAGTCGGGCGCCGTCACGGTCGCAATCGACGCCAGACGCAACGAGGTGTTCCAGCAGCGGTTCGTCGACGGTGTCGCGGTCGGGCGGGCGCGCGTTGGCCCGGCGACCGAACTCGTCGCCGAAGTCGAGGCCGGCGACGCCGTCCTGGGTGACGGCGCCGACCGGTACGGCGACGTCTATGCCCCGCACGAAGTGATCGTCGGACGCGAGACCATGGCCGTCACGCTGGCTCTGCTGGCATTCGGTCGAACCCCGGTGCCCGGACCGGATGTTCAACCGCTGTACCTGCGCGATGCCGACGTGCAGATCAACATCAAGACGCGGCACAACTCGTGAACCAGACCATCCACATGAACGACGCCTCATGAACGACGAACTCATGAACGACGTTGTCCAGATTCGCACCATGGTCCGGGCCGACATTCCCGCCGTCGCCCGGATCGAGTCGACCGTCAGTCCCGAACCGTGGTCGGTCGCTCTGTTCGAAGGCGAGTTCGATGTCGACCCTGCCACCCGACACTGGCTCGTGGCGGAGACTGGCGACCCGCACGGCGCGGGTCCCGTCATCGGCTTCGCCGGAATGATGCTCGTGGAGGCGAGCGGCGAGGGGCATGTGATGAACGTCGCCATCGATTCCGGAGCCCGGCGTCGGGGCATCGGTCGCAGATTGTGTCGCGCCCTGTTCGATCACGCTGCCGCCGAAGGTTTCGACGCGCTCACCCTCGAGGTCCGGGCATCGAACCAGCCGGCCATCGAGCTCTACCGACACCTCGGCTTTGCTCCGGTGGGTGTCCGACCCGGGTACTACTCGAACGCAGACCGGACACGGGAAGACGGCCTCATCATGTGGCTCCACGACAACGTGGAGCGCCGGCGCCGGGACGCTCGGGCCGCACCTCAATTTCAGAATTGCGGAGACCAGGAATGCCGAGACCAGGAAAGCCGGCCATGACGGTGGAGAGTGAGGAATCGAACAGCATGACGGTGAAGGCTGCCGATCGTCTCGTGATGGCGATCGAGACCAGCTGCGACGAGACCTCGGTGGCGGTGGTGCGAGGTGGCTCCGAAGTGCTCTCGAATGTCGTGTCGAGCCAGATCGAACTCCACGCAGGATTCGGCGGCGTCGTGCCTGAAGTGGCGAGCCGGGCGCACCTCGAGATGCTGGAGCCCGTCATCGAGCAGGCACTTCGCGAAGCGGGCGTCGATGGGTCGGATCTCGACGCGGTTGCCGCCACGCACGGTCCGGGCCTGATCGGCGCGCTGCTCATCGGCGTCAGCGCAGCGAAGGCACTGTCGCTTGCGTGGGATGTCCCTTACGTCGGCGTCAACCACATGGAGGGTCATCTGTTCGCGACCTTCCTCGAGCGGCCCGATCTCGAGCCGCCCCTCGTGGTGCTGCTCGTCTCCGGTGGGCACACGCTGATCGTCCACCTCGAAGCGCTTGGCCACTATCGCATTCTCGGCTCGACGATCGACGATGCAGCGGGCGAGGCCTTCGACAAGGTCGCCCGTTACCTCGGATTGGGTTATCCCGGTGGGCCGGTGGTCGACCGACTGGCGAGGGAGGGCGATCGCGATGCGATCCGGTTCCCTCGGGGCTTGATGGACGACGGTCTCGACTTCTCCTTCAGTGGGATGAAGACGTCGGTGATCAACTACGTGCGCAAGAATCGGGACGCCGACAACGCCGATCTCTGCGCCGGTTTCCAGGAAGCGGTGGTGGATGTGCTGGTCACCAAGACCATGCGGGCGGCCGAGCAGGTCGGTGCGTCCGGTGTGTGCCTGGGCGGGGGAGTGGCGGCGAACTCCCGGCTGCGTGAGCGCTTCGCCGAGGAAGCAGCGGCCCGCGGCTTCGAGTGTTTGATTCCGAGCCGCGAGTACTGCACGGACAACGCAGCGATGATCGCAGCAGCGGCCCATTGGCGCCTCGATGTCGACGGTCCCACTGGCCTCGACGACGGCGCCCACCCCAACCTCGCAATCGCCTGACCCCATTTCGGATCAGTTCAGAGGCCGAGGGCTTGGTTCAGGGCAGCCAGATCGGGCAAGCGGGCGTGGTCGTAGTCGGCATGGTGGTCGAACGGGTCGAGCTGCACGGATTGCATCCCGGCTGCCGTCGCTCCGACGATGTCGGCGTGCACCGTGTCGCCCACGTACACCACGCGTTCTGCAGGCACGCCGAGCGCATGCAGTGCCGGCGCCATGATCGCCGGATCCGGCTTGGCCACCCCCACCAGCGAACTGTCGATGATGGCTGCCACCCGCGGCAAGTCGACCAGATCGTTGACCCAACAGACGCCGTGATTCTTCATCTGTTCCGGCGCGGCGCCGCTGTTGTTCGACACGATCGCGAGCGGTAGTCCAGACGCATGCAGCGCGTGGAACGCGGCGACGTTCTCCTCGTGCAGCCAGTCCCACTCCCGCCGCTCCACCCCGGCCCGGAAGGCCTCGTACTGCGACTCGACCAGACCGAGCGAACCGGCGTAGGCGTTGTCGTAGGAGTGCCAGAACGTCGGATCGTGCTCGACCGTCGGTCGGATGATGGCCGACAGCGCAGCAACACCGGCGTGGTGGGCGCGCCGGTACTCCGACAGATCGCGCGGCCGCTCGGCACCCAGGTCGTCCAGGACCCTCGCCACCTGCGTGTGGTGCGGATAGAGGAACACGCCCCCGATGTCGAACACAGCGGCCTCGACGGTGGACGGATCGAACACGGGCGTCTTCGACGATGGGGTCATACAGTTTGAACGTACCGGATTCGGGCAGACTGCGGCCCATGCTTTCTGCGTTGTTCGCTGCCGAGTCGTCTCGGGACAATTTTGTCGATCTCGACGTCTCGGCAAACTGGTGGATCGGGTTGGCCGTGACCATCGCAGTCATGCTGGCCATCGATCTCTACCGCCACCGTGACGACCACGAGCCATCGACCAGAGAAGCGGCGATTGAGACGCTGGGATGGATCTCGGTCGGCCTCACCTTCAGCCTGGTCGTTCTGTTCGGCTTCGGCGACGACGGCGGAGCGGCATTCGGTGAGTACATCAGCGGCTACCTGATCGAAAAGTCCCTCAGCATCGACAACGTCTTCGTCTGGGCGATCTTGTTCTCTGCGATGAAGATCCCGCTCAAGTACCAGCATCGCGTGCTGTTCTGGGGCATCTTCGGCGCACTGGTGCTGCGGCTGATCTTCATTCTCATCGGCAGCGCCTTGATCGATGCCTTCTTCTGGTTGCTCGTCGTGTTCGGGGCATTCCTGGTCTTCACAGGCCTGAAGATCATCCGTCACCGCGAGGACGAAGGCGAGAACACCTCGACCGTCGGCCTCGGCTTGCTCGAGCGGATCATGCCCGTCGCTGACGAGCTCGATGGCCACAAGTTCTTCACCGTCCAGAACGGCAAACGAGCCGCGACCCCGCTGTTCGCAGCGCTCGTCGTGGTTGAACTGACCGACGTGATCTTCGCCCTCGACTCGGTTCCCGCTGTGCTGGCCGTCTCGAACGAACCGTTCATCGTCTTCGCCTCGAATGCGTTTGCCATTCTCGGACTCCGAGCCATGTACTTCCTGCTCGCCAACGCTCGGGAGCGGTTCCACTACCTCTCCCACGCGCTCGGCGGCATTCTGATCTTCGTCGGCGTCAAGATGGCGGCAAGCCACTGGTATCACCTCAACACCTACATCAGCCTGGCCGTGATCCTGGTGATGTTGGTTGCAGCGGTCGTCTTCTCCGAGCGCAAAGCCCGCCAGCACGGCCTCTCTGGTCGAGCGGTCGCAGAGCAGCACGACCACGGGTAATCCAACGTCCTCGAAAGTTTGACGAAACTCGACGTTGGCCTCGACCCGAGAACCTCTTAGCATTAGCACTCGTCCATTGAGAGTGCTAACGCCCGGAGGGCAACAAACGCATGAACCTGCAACCACTCGAGGATCGGATTGTCATCCGTCCCAAAGATGCCGAAGCCACCACGGCCAGCGGCCTCGTGATTCCCGACACCGCCAAGGAGAAGCCCCAGCAGGGTGAAGTCCTGGCCGTCGGCGCCGGTCGCCGAGGCGACAACGGCGACCTCATCCCCATGGATGTCTCCGTCGGCGACGTCGTCGTCTACTCCAAGTACGGAGGCACCGAAATCGCCAGCAACGGCGAAGACCTGCTCATTCTCAACGCTCGCGACGTGCTCGCGATCGTGAAGTAAGGAAGCCACCATGGCAAAGATCATCAAATTCGACGACGAAGCGCGCCGCGCTCTCGAGTCGGGTGTGAACCAGCTCGCCAACGCGGTCAAGGTCACGCTCGGTCCGAAGGGACGCAACGTCGTCCTCGACAAGAAGTTCGGCGCTCCGACCATCACCAACGACGGTGTCTCCATCGCTCGCGAGATCGAGCTCGAGGACCCCTTCGAGAACATGGGCGCCCAGCTCGTCAAGGAAGTTGCCACCAAGACCAACGACGTCGCCGGTGACGGGACCACCACCGCCACCGTCCTCGCCCAGGCACTCATCAAGGAAGGCCTTCGCAACGTCGCTGCCGGCGCCAACCCGATGGGCCTCAAGCGCGGTATCGAGGCGGCAGTTGCCGCTGCGGTCCAGGCCATTGCCGACTTCTCGAAGGAGATCGACAGCAAGGCAGAGATCGCTCAGGTCGCATCCATCTCGGCTGCCGATGACAACGTGGGCAAGGTCCTCGCTGACGCCATCGACAAGGTCGGCAAGGACGGCGTCGTCACCATCGAAGAGTCGAACACTTTCGGCATCGAGCTCGAGTTCACCGAAGGCATGCAGTTCGACAAGGGCTACATCAGCCCCTACTTCGTCACTGATGCCGAGCGTCAGGAAGCAGTCCTCGAAGATCCGTACATCCTGTTCAACCAGGGCAAGATCAGCTCGGTCCAGGACCTCCTGCCCGTGCTCGAGAAGGTCAGCCAGACCGGCAAGCCCCTCATGATCATCGCCGAGGACATCGACGGTGAAGCCCTCGCCACGCTCGTGGTGAACAAGATCCGTGGCATCTTCGCTTCGGTTTCCATCAAGGCTCCGGGCTTCGGCGAGCGTCGCAAGGCGATGCTGCAGGACATGGCCATCCTCACCGGTGGTCAGGTCATCTCCGAAGAGGTCGGGCTGAAGCTCGACGGTGTCACCCTCGACATGCTGGGCACCGCCCGGAAGGTCACGGTCACCAAGGACAACACGACGATCATTGAAGGCGCCGGCGAGAAGTCAGACGTCGAAGGTCGTGTCAACCAGATCAAGGCCGAGATCGAGAACACCGATTCCGACTGGGATCGCGAGAAGCTCCAGGAGCGTCTTGCGAAGCTGG
>CBESNA010000027.1:0-49225 GCA_965530755.1 uncultured Acidimicrobiia bacterium
CGAAGCCATCTCCGGCCTCGTCGACTTCGAAGCCATCAACGGCCACATCACCGAGGGATATCTCACTCCGCAACGCCAGTTGATCGACGCCGCCGGCCTGTCCGAGGCTGAAGCCAACCGAATGGTGCGTCTCATCAGTTTCTGCACCATCCACCCCTTGATCGCTGACCAACTCGCTCGAGGAATGATCTCGGTCGATCACGCCGACGCACTGATGAAACTCGCCGCCAACGTTGATCGTGGCGGAGTACGGCTGGCGTGATCACTACGCCGACCTCTTCGTGACGGGCTGACGACTGATCAGTTGCCGTTGGCGTGAGGTCGCTCGTTGTACGCCGTGTAGACCTCGACCGGCCAGTAGCGCACGGGCTCGATGCC
This sequence comes from uncultured Acidimicrobiia bacterium, assembly GCA_965530755.1. Taxonomy (GTDB): domain Bacteria; phylum Actinomycetota; class Acidimicrobiia; order Acidimicrobiales; family SZUA-35; genus SZUA-35. The sequence goes on from CBESNA010000027.1 coordinate 379, forward strand.
GTCAGCCTCGACGAGTTCCCTCTTCGTTCGGTCGTAGTCGTAACAGTTGAGCTCGTACTGGTTGCCCCAGGGATCGCAGAGGTCGAACGCCCAGCACATGTCGAAGTCGACGAGATCACTTGGCACCAGCGGCGAACCGCTCGGATTCTTGATCTCGCTTGGGAGCGATCGGGTGAACGAGGCGAAGGCGTCGGCATCGACGCTGAAGGCAACACCGGTTTTCTGAGGGATCATCGGGTGCCCCTCGCTCGTCTCGAACAGCGCCAACATCGTGTCGCCCCCATCGGCGGAGATCTGCAGGGGACCACCGTCGAATCCGCTGGCCCAGAAGTCGAACCTGGCGACCGGTTCGAAACCGAGATGGGCCGCATACCACTCGGCGGCCTCGGCCCGATTCGGGACCCGAATGTGGACATGGTCGAGGCGGCCCATTCGAAAATCGCTTCGTTTCCCCATTGGCAGAACATAGACCGGGATGAGGCCCGAGGTTCCGGCCGCTGTCACACCCCACCGTCATGATGCGGGACATGAGCATCTCCATCGATTGCGGCACGTGTGTCCGCCAACACACCGACACCTGCGACGACTGTGTCGTCAGCTTCATCACCAACCGCGAGCCAGACGAGGCCGTCGTGATCGACGTGATGGAGTTCGCTGCGCTGAAACGGCTGCACCAGGCCGGAATGGTCCCAGGACTCCGCCACGAGGTCATCTGACGGCCTCGGTCCGGACGATGTCGGACGGGCGTACGGCCGTGGCAGGCTGACTGCATGGTCGACCAGGCAACGGCGCCGCTCTGGGAGCGCATCGAGGGGCTCGCCAGCGCGAGCGGAATCGCAGCGATCGGTGCCACGACCGCCGAGCCGCTCGAGCCGGCTCGATCCGTTTTGCCGCTTCGCAAGGCGCAGGGACTCTCGTCGACGATGCAATTCACGTATCGCAACCCGGATCGCTCCACCGAACCGCGTCGTTCGATGCCCGCTGCCGAGTCGATCATCGCTGCGGCCTGGCCATACGCACGTGTCGCTCCTTCGGCTGGGTCTGCCAGCGGTGGGTCGCCGATCGCAGCCGTGGCGGAGTACGCCTGGCGTGATCACTACGCCGACCTTCGGACCGCGCTCGAACCCATCGCCTCCCTGCTCGTCGACCAAGGTTTCACCGCCCACATCCACCTGGATGACAACCACCTCGTCGACCGAAACGTGGCGTACCGGGCCGGCATCGGCTGGTACGGCAAGAACGCCAATCTCTTGTTGCCCGGCCGAGGAAGCCTGTTCGTGCTCGGATCGATTCTCACCGACGCCGAGCTCGCGTCGACCGGCCCACCGCTGGCAGACGGATGCGGTCCGTGTCGTCGGTGCATCGACGATTGCCCGACGGGCGCCATCGTGGCACCTGGGGTGGTCGATGCCGGACGCTGTATTGCCTGGCTGGTGCAGGGGCCGGGCGACATCCCGCTCGAACATCGGGACGCCATCGGCGATCGTATCTACGGCTGCGACGACTGCCAGACCGTCTGCCCTCCCAACCAATCGCAACCGTCCGGCCCGCCGCTCGAGGCAGATGGCGACTCCGCCATCGACGTCTGTTGGCTCCTCTGCGCCGATGACGAGCAACTGATGGCCCGAGTCGGCCGCTGGTACATTGCCGGCCGAGATCCCGACATTGTTCGCCGAACGGCGCTGGTCGTCCTCGGCAACACCGGCTCCGCCGACGACCCGGAACAGACGGCTCTCATCGCCCGCTACCGCCAGTCGGAGAACCCAATGCTCGCCGAGCATGCCGAGTGGGCCGCCACCAAACTCGGTGTCGGGGCATCCTGATCCCGTGCGGCGCCACCTCTTGGTCACCAACGACTTCCCTCCGAAGGTCGGCGGCATCCAGTCATACCTCTGGGAGTTGTGGCGCCGGCTGCCGCCCGAGGACACCGTCGTGTACTGCACGCCCTACGCAGACTCGGCTGCGTTCGACGCTTCGCAGCCCTTTCGGATCGAACGATCGCCAGAACCGGTTCTTGTGCCATACCCGTGGCTGGCCGACCGAGTTCGCCGCCTCGCCGACGAGGTCGGAGCCGAGCTGATCTTGCTCGACCCGGCGGTGCCGCTCGGCATGATCGGCCCGTGGCTCGGTCGGCCATACGGCGTCGTGCTGCACGGAGCCGAGGTCACGATTCCCGGACGTGTCCCCGGCCTGAACCTGGCGCTCCGCCACGTCCTGCGCGAAGCCTCGCTCGTGATTGCCGCCGGAAACTACGCATTGGTGGAAGCAGAGCGATGTGCGGGTCGAGCGCTTCCAGCGGTTGTTGTTCCGCCAGGCGTCGACACCGGGCGGTTCCGGCCACTCGACCAGGCGGCCCGGATGAGAGCTCGGCGACACTTCGGGATCGAACCGGATGACATCGTCGTTGCGTCGGTCAATCGGCTCGTGCCCCGCAAAGGCATGGAGATGCTGATCGACGCCGTGGACGATCTGAGCGTTCGTCATCCGGACGTCCGGCTCCTCATCGGGGGGACCGGGCGTTCCGAAGACCATCTGCGGTCCAAGGCTGCGGCATCGAGTGCACGCATCGAGATGCTCGGACGGATCGACGACGATGAGGTCCCCCGTCTCTACGGTGCTGCGGACATCATGGCCATGCTCTGTCACGATCGCTGGATGGGCCTCGAACAGGAAGGTTTCGGCATCGTCTTCCTGGAAGCCGCAGCCTGCGGACTGCCGCAGGTGGCCGGTCGCAGCGGGGGCGCGGCGGAGGCGGTCGAGCACGACCGAACCGGCCTCGTCGTCGATGAGCCAACGTCTCGGGCAGCTGTCGTTGATGCGTTGGAGCGACTCGTCGTCGATGGCGACCTCCGACAGCGCCTCGGGACGGTGGCCCGAGACCGTGTTTGTGAAGCGTTCGACTACGACGTGCTCGCCGCCCGGCTCGAACGAGCCATCGACGACTGGAACCCGGAGTTCTCGTGAGTTCGAAGAAGCGACGCAAGAGTCCGCCGACGATCCCCGTCCATCCCGCCACGCGGGTGCTGCCCATCGCTCGCCTGCGGCGAGCCGATGAACTCGTCACTGTTGTCCAGGTGATCGCCCTCACGGTGGCCTGGTTCTCCGGCGATGAGGTGAGGGGAGCCGTCGCCATCGGTTGCATCGTGGTCTTCATGGCCGGTGCCGCCCTCTTCAGCTGGGCGTTCCTCGTGGCCGCGGGCCGCAGCCGGCACGAGAACGTCAGTGTGATCGGAGCGTTCTTCCTCGGCGACCAATCGACCCCGTCTGCCGACCGCAGGTGGGCATACGGACTGGCCGCAGCCCAGAGCGTGGTCGGCATTGCTGCGGCCTCGGCCGATCCGTACACAGCGATGGCGTTCGGGATCCTCGTTCCGATGTTCGGCCTCGGGGTGATCGCCTTTCTCGGTGCCGCCCACGGCATGTTTCCAGTCCGTGAGCCGATCAAGTAGCCTTACAGCGTGACCGCACCGTCGAGTACACCGAGCCGCCCCATGGAGTCAGCTGAAGTCAGCACCTTGGTGAACGCTCGACCGGACGAGTGCTACGCCGTGGCGATCGACATCGCCAGCTATCCCGGTTGGGCTCACGCCATCTCGGCCGTCGAGATCCTCGACTACGACGACCGTGGGCGCGTTTCGTCTGCCCGGTTCACCGCCGAGGCCATCGGACGTCGCACTCAGTACGTCCTGCTCTACGACTACAGCGGCGAGCCACTTCGCCTGGCATGGAGCCAGATATCCGGGGACCTCACGTCGAGTGTCGACGGCGCATATTCGTTCGCGCCTTCGCCAGACGATCCCAGTGCCACCCTCGTGAGCTATGAGCTCGCGATCGGACTCGTGCTTCCGCTGCCCGGTTTCGTCAAGCGCCGGGCCGAGGCAAAGATCGTTGAAGCGGCCCTCGGGAAGTTCCGTCGGCGGGTCGAGGAATTCTCTGCAGATTTGTCTTGAGTGAGGCCATGTTTGGGCCGTAGATCCTCACATGCGAATCCTCCGACTCGATCTCAATACCGGCGCAGGCTCGGTTGATCTCCATCCCTTCATTTCCATCGTGCAGGGCCTCAACGCAGCCGAGACCGCCGACCTCGTCGAAGCGATCCGTGGCTTGGTCCGCGGCGCCGACACCGGACACGGTGGGCTCGTCGAATCCAACGGTGAACTCATCGAACTCCGATCGAGTCCCGGTCCCGTCGGACCGCTCACGCTCGAGGACATCTACGTCGCCCTGGTCGACGACGAGAACAGCGACGACCCGGTTGTGCTGATCGCCGATCGCGACCGCGTCAAGCGTGCGTCCACGATCGCTCGTGTCAAGCTCGAAGAAGCTCGGGCCAACATCGACGCCGGTGCCGCTCACCGGGTGCAGATCATCCAGAACCGGCTGGCCGGCTTCGAGCCGGCTGGTGAAGTGGAAGATCCAACGCCGGTTGTTCGTCAACTGATCGAACGAGTGCAGTCGATGCCGGCGACGCTTCGCCACATGCCGGACGACATCCTCGAGATGTTGACCGAATGGGAACGCTACGAAACTGCTCGGCTGGACGCCCAGCCCGAGCTGGATGCGCTGAACCAGCGGGTCCAGTCGTGTCTCCAGCAGCGCGAGGAAGCGCAGCGCCGAGTGGAGGATGCGACGGCCCGGGCCATTCCCGTCGTCCTCACCCGAGAAGAGGACCGTCGAGTCGAGGAGTTGGCGAACCCGGAAGCCACCGGCAAGAAGGCCCGCCGCACCGACGACGGCGACCACCTGGAGCTCCAGCGTCTGATGGCACAGGTCGGACAGACGTCGTATCTCGACTATGTGATGTATCGACTGGCTCCCGTTCCCTCGGCCGAGTCTCTCGCCGACCTCGATGGGGCGCGCACCAATCTGGAACAGGTCGAAACTCGTCTCGGCGAGGCTCGTTTCGAGATGCAGTTCGGTCCGGTTCCGAGCCGACTCAACGAGGTCCTCGAATCGGTGAAGGCGACGGCTCGTGTCCACCTTGGTCCGATGCTGCCCTCCGACCTCGGCGCTGCGCTTCGACTCCAGGTGATCGAGCAGGAGAACCCAGAGCACAGCGATGCGCTGAGGGATCTCTACGACGAGCTGAAGCGAGCTGGTGCCGCGGTACCGGACTCGATGCAGCCAGCCCAGCTCGTGAGCTGGGCGGAGGCCTGGGCCGATGAGCTCGACCGCCCCGCCGACGACGAAGACACGGGACCGAGCCGGGCTGAGCTCTTCGGGGCGCTCACCCTGGCCGAGCAAAATCTCGAGAGCCACGACCGGGCGATGGCCCGGATCGAGGGCCTGGAAGCCGAGGCGGAGGCGGCGATCGCCGCCCTCGGCAACGCAACGGAACGCCTGAACTCCTCGATTGGCGATGTCGGAACATCAGCTGATCGGGCGTTGGCACTCATTCGGCCGCTGGCCGATCGGGTCCGAGCCGAGGCAGGTGGGTCCGTTCCCCTCATCCTCGATGGTGACTTCTCCGATCTTGATGCCGCAGCGCTCGACGAGCTCTTCGACCAACTCGAGGTTCTGGCTCAGGATCTCCAGCTGATCGTGCTCTGTGATCGCCCGGATGCGGTCGCTTGGGCCGGTGGCGTCGGCCTTCGGCGGGCACTGGGGTCGCAGGTCAATTACGCCAGCGCCTGACCTTCTGTAGTCTCGCTCCATGTCGACAACAGGTGGGGCGTCGGAGGGGGCGAATGGATGCACGGTCGGAATCGACCTAGGCGGCACGAAGATCCTCGGGGTCGCCCTCGATCTGGCGACGGGCGAGGTGCTCGCCGAATCCAAGGTCGCCAACCCTCGGACCGGTGAGTCCGACCTGTTGACTGCGTTCGAGGCACTGGTTTCCGATCTCGTCGCCGACGGGCCGCCAATCAGAGGAATCGGCATCGGACTGGCTGGTCTGGTCGACCTCGATGGTGTGCTTCGGTACGGGCCGAACGTTCCCGGCGTCGTGGACTTTGCCGTTCGAGAACCACTCGAGTCGGCGTTTGGCGTTCCGGTCGTGGTCGACAACGATGCGGCGATGGCGGCCAGAGCCGAACTCGACAGAGGCGCCGCCGTCGGATCGAGAAACGTCGTGTTGGTCACGCAGGGCACGGGAATCGGCGGTGCGCTCATCGTCGATGGCGCCATCGTCACCGGTGCCAACGGCTTCGCCGGCGAACCAGGGCACATGCTGGTGCAGAGGGCTGGGCATCGATGTGCCTGTGGCCAGCTTGGTTGCTGGGAGGCGTATGCGTCCGGGGCCGGTCTGGTCAACCTGTGGCACGACCTTCGGGTCGAGGGGCGCGGCCTGCGAATCCTCGAGCGGGCCGGCGGGTCAGCGGCAGCCGTTCGCGGAGAACATGTGTCGGCTGCCGCATCGGATGGTGATCGGGATGCGATCGAGATCTTCGAGCGCTTCGCCGGTTGGGTGGCCCAGGGGCTCGGAAGCCTGGTGACGCTCCTCGACCCCGACCTGATCGTGCTCGGCGGCGGTCTGGCCAAGGCCAACGCCCTCTTCCTGTCGGACGTGCAGCAGCAGATGCGGCTGTTTGTCCTGGGCGCCGATCATCGACCGGTCGTGCCCGTCGTCGGCGCCGCCCTCGGCGAGGCCGCAGGAGCGGTTGGTGGTGCGCTCGCAGCCGCCGGGGTCGTCGATCGGGACCTTGCCGATCAACCGCCGATCAAGCAGTGACACGATTCGCGCCGATCACGCAGTGACATCCGCCCAGCGCAGAAAGTTCGCGATGATCTGGCGGCCCGCCGGGTGCTCATCGGTGTAGTACTCGGGGTGGAACTGCGTTCCGACCAGACGCCGATCGTCGTCCACCGCCATCTGGATCTGGGTGATCTCCGATGATGCCAGCCGCTCGAAACCCGTCGGGAGTGTCGGGACCTGCAAATAGTGGGCGTGCCGCACGACGGGACGAGGCTCGATGCGGTCGAGGAGCGGGTGATCTGACAGCAGGTCGATCGGGTGATAGCCGGCCTCGCCCTGGCGGCCCCCACCGAACGGGCGGAGGAGGTCACTCGGAGAATCCGGCGTGACATCGATGGGTCGAAGATCGACTCCGAGGGCTTCGGCCATGCACTGGAACCCGCCGCAGAACCCGAAAATCGGCAGGTCGGCTGTGGCGATGATCGAGTGGAGGGACGCTCGAGCGACCGGGTCGTAGCGTGACGGGTCCGTTCCGTTGCCGCTGATGAACATCGCTCGTGCACCAAGCCGGGTGAGCAGCTCGGGACTCAGACGGTCGTAGCGAACAAGATGGCAGGGGAGACCGGCTTCGTCCTCGAGCCGATACGTGATCCAGGTCCGGGCCGCCAGAACCTTCTCACCCCACGTCTGCGTTCGGCCCTCCTCGTGCTCGTAGTCGACGAAGACGATCACCGACGAGGTCAGTTCGATCCGACGATGCCGTGTAGGCACATGTCGACGGCGAACTGCTCCAGTTCGTCATCGAGCGAACGCCCGCCGAACGCCATCGATCTTCCCAATTCGTCGATCACGCCGATGATGCCGGTGGCGGCGAGGATCGAGTCGCAAGGCGCAATCAGCTTCATCTCAATGGCGTCCTCGACGTGCCTGGCGACGTCGGCCGCACTCACGCGTCGACCCTTCAGGAGCGCCCTGGCAAACCGTTCCTCGGTGAAGCAGAACAACGTGACCCGCAGGAGATCCTGATTCGTGGAATACCACCGGACCGACGCCCGGATGCCCTTCTCGATCCGTTCCAGCGGGTTCTCGGTGTCACCGATGTGCCGTTCCTGGGTGGTTCTCAGGTCGAACAGCGATGCGCGGAGAATCTCGCTGAGGAGATCGTCCTTCGATGGGAAGTACCAGTAGAAGACCCCTTTGCCGACCCCGAGGGCGTCGACGATGTCCTGCACCGAGGTCGGGTGGTAGCCCTGCTGAGCGAAGAGCTCGGTCGCTTTCGCGATGAGTGCCGACCGCCGATTCCGACCGCGTGAGGTCAGCTTTCGCCCTCCGTCGAGCGTTGGTGTCGCGCCGTTGTCCGACGAGTCATGGGGTGCCACGGCTTTGAGAGTAGGCAGAAACTTGACCAGCTGGTCAAGGTGCGGCCCATCCAAATCGCCCCTCAGTCGTTACGAGCCCACCCCATGGAGCGTTCGACCGCCTGGCCCCAGCGGGCGTAACGGCGGTCGGCGCCGCTTCGATCTTCGTTCGGCTCCACGGTGACGTCGACCTTCCATGCCGCCGTGATGTCGTCGAGCGATGCCCAGACGCCCTCGGCCAGGCCGGCCAGGTAGGCGGCACCCAGTGCTGTGGTCTCCTGCATCGTCGGTCGCGTCACCGGTACGCCCAGTTGGTCGGCCTGCAGTTGGAGGAGGAGAGGCATCACCGACGCTCCTCCGTCGACCCTCAGCTCGGCGAGCGGCAGCCCAGATCCGGCCGCCATCGCGGCGACGACATCCCGTACCTGATACGCCATCGATTCGACCGTCGCTCTCGCCAGCTCGGCCCGGCCGGTTCCACGAGTGATCCCGACGATGGTTCCCCGCGCATACGGATCCCACCGCGGGCTCCCGAGCCCTGCGAACGCAGGTACCAGATACACATCTCCCGTATCGTCGACGCTCTCGGCCAGCGGGCCGATCTCGGACGCGTCCGAGATGATGCCGAGGCCGTCCCGAAGCCATTGGATCGCGGCACCGGTGACGAAGATCGAGCCTTCGTACGCGTAGGTCGCCGGCTGACCTTCGCCCAGCGTCCAGGCAACGGTGGTCAGCAACCCGTCGACCGGCTCGGGGCACTTCTCGCCGACATTCATGAGCAGGAAGCTGCCCGTTCCGTACGTGTTCTTGGTCATTCCCGGCTCGAAACAGGCTTGCCCGAAGAGTGCTGCCTGCTGATCTCCCGCCACACCACTGATCGGAACACCGGCGCCGAGCGCCGTGGTGTCCGCTGTCAAACCGAAACGACCGCTGCTCGGTCGCACCTCCGGAAGGGCAGTGATCGGAACGCCGATGATGTCGCACAGTTCCTGCGACCAGGCGAGCTCGCGGATGTCGAACAGCAACGTTCTGCAGGCGTTCGATGGCTCCGTGACGTGCGACGTGCCAGCGGTCAGCTTCCAGATCAGCCATGAGTCGATCGTGCCGAGGGCCAGGTTCTCGTCATTCGGTACCCCGCCCTCATCGAGGAGCCATGCGATCTTTGTTCCTGAGAAGTAGGGATCGAGGCCGAGGCCGGTTCGCTCGCGCACCAGGGGGAGGTGGCCCGCTGCTTCGAGTTCATCGCATCGTGCGGCGGTTCGGCGGTCCTGCCAGACGATGGCCCGGTGTAGTGGCTCGCCGGTGCGCCGGTCCCAGGCAACGATGGTCTCCCGTTGGTCGGTGATCCCGATCGCCGTGACCGGCTGATCGAGTGTGGGTACCAGCTCGGCGATCACGGTCCGAATCGCCTCCCAGATCTCGGTTGCGTCGTGCTCGACCCAGCCAGGCTCAGGGAAGAATTGCGTGAACTCCCGATAGGCCCAGCCAACGATGTTGCTGTCGCCATCGACGGCGAGTGCGCGAACACCGGTCGTGCCGGCATCGAGGGAAATGACCAGTGCCATCGTGACTCCTGATGTGAGGGGTGAAAATCCATCAACCGTGTGGGCGAACCCGCACCTTAGGCTGTCGGCCATGCGCGTTGGCATCCTCACCGGTGGCGGTGATTGTCCAGGTCTGAACGCAGTGATCCGCGGGATCGTGCGTCGAGGAGAGCGGGAGTTCGGCGACGAACTCTTCGGCTTCCACGATGGATGGCGGGGAGTGATCGAGAACGACTTCCAGATGCTGGACATCCTGATGCTGCGAGGCACCCTGCCTCGAGGAGGAACCATCCTCGGCACCAGTCGTGTCCAGCCGTACATGTTCGCCGATGGCGTCGACCGTGTCCGTGAGACGGTCGAGGCGAACAAGCTCGATGCCATCATCGCCATCGGCGGAGAGGGCACACTCGCGTGTGCTCGTGAGTTGGGGAAGGAGGGCATCCCGATCGTCGGTGTGCCGAAAACGATCGACAACGACATCGGACTCACAGAGCGCACCTTCGGATTCGACACGGCTGTCCAGATCGCCACGGACGCCATCGACCGGCTCCACACGACCGCAGAGAGCCACAACCGAGTAATGGTGGTCGAGGTCATGGGCCGCCACGTCGGCCACATCGCCACCTGGGCCGGTATCGCCGGCGGCGCCACGCTCACGCTCATCCCGGAAGAACCCTTCGACATCGCCGATGTGTGTGAGTCGATTGCGCGCCGCCACGAGCGCGGGCGTTACGCGTCCATCGTGGTCGTCGCGGAGGGAGCCAAGCCGGCCGAGGGCTCGTTCGACATCAAGCCGGACGAGTTCGACGAATACGGCCACATCCGACTCGGGGGGATCGGGAATCTCGTGGCCCGCGAGATCGAGACACGAACCGGTTTCGAGACTCGTGTCACCATCCTCGGTCATGTCCAGCGGGGCGGCACCCCCACGGCGTATGACCGCGTGCTCAGCACGTGGTTCGGGGTGGAGGCGATCGACGCCGTGCACGACCACGCGTGGGGTCAGATGGTTGCCCTTCAGGCAGATCGTGTCGTGCGAGTGCCGCTGGCCGACGCGGTACGCGAACTCAAATACGTGAATCCGCAACTGTGGAACGTCGCCCAACAGTTCTTCGCATGAAGAGCCATGTGCGGGCCTTCGCTCCCGGGAGAGTCAATCTGATCGGTGAGCACACCGACTACACGGGCGGCCTCGTTCTCCCGATGGCGCTCGACATGGGAATCACGATGACGGGTGTCCGATCGGGCACGACATTGGATCTGCATTCCGAGCAGCTCGGGTCGTCACTGACCGTCGATCTGCCGATCGGCGTCGATCTGCCGAACGACCCGTCATGGGGTCGTTACGTCGCTGCCGTGGCTCGTTCGATGGACTCCCACGTGGGGTTGGTCGGCACCGTTTCCAGCACGCTCCCTGCCGGCGGCACGGGACTCTCGTCGAGCTCGGCGCTCACGATTGCAGCGTTCCTGGCGCTCGGAGCCCTCGATGAGGACTCCTTGGAGCGACGGAAAGAAGTGGCAGAGCTCGCTCGGGTCGCCGAGGCCGAGGCATCCGGCGTGTTGTCCGGGATCATGGATCAACTGATCTCCATCACCGCAATCGAGGGTCATGCATCAATGATCGATTGCCACACGCTCGACATCACCCCGGTTCGCGTTCCCGATGCGGTCGAGGTGGTTGTGTTCCACTCCGGTCAGCCTCGGATGCTCGCCGATTCCGAGTACAACGAGCGGAGGGCGTCCTGTGCGGCGATCGAGTCCGAGATCGGCCCTCTTCGAGAGGCGTCGTTGTCAGATCTCGATCGGCTGGCCGATCCGGTGTTGAGGCGCCGGGGTCGTCACGTGATCAGCGAAAACCAGCGGGTTCTCGATTTCGTTGCGGCGCTGGAGCGTGGCGATCTCTCCGCATGCGGTGAGCTGCTCGAGGAGGGGCATCGGAGCCTCTCGGAGGACTACGAGACCAGTACCGAGCTGGTGGATGCGATCCAGGCACGGGTCGCGGTGATGCCGGGGGTGTTCGGTGTCCGCATGGTGGGTGGCGGCTTCGGGGGAGCGCTGGTGGCACTCGTCGAGCCGGGAACCAAGCTCGACGTGGACACCTGGACCATCCGAGCCAGGCCGGGGCCGGGCGCGAGCATCGAACTCGATCGGGATGGGGACTGAGATCAGCTGGTTGTGGTCGTCGTCGAATCTTCGCCATCAGCGGGCGGAACAGTTTCGACGCAGTCGCCGAAGTCTGCCGGGCGTGCCGGCCCGACGATCGCGACGGCACCCACGCCAGACAGGCTGAACGGGGTGTCTTCCGCATCGACGATGATCACCGAAGCAATCGTCTCGAACTGTGTGATCGTGCACACGATCTCGGCGGCCTGATCCGTGGTGAGTGCTTCCTCAGGCGACCGCTGGATCCGAATTCGGTACAGACCCTGATCGTCCGGACCGAAGAGCTCTGGTTCCATCGACGGGTCGAGCCGACTCTGCAGATCGGGATTGGCTTCGACTTCGGCTGTGGTTGGCCCTGCGGCGAGGTCCAGGAGGGTTTGACCTGGCAACGCTTCGGACTCCCGACCGCGCACGACCTTGCGGAGATCGCTGGTACCGGCAGTGTGCCAGTAGAGCGAGACAGCGAACATCGGCTCGTCGACAACGGTCGTTGATGTGGTCGATGACGTCGTGCCCAGGAGTTCGTAGTCGACATTCTCGGCTGCGATGAGCTCGGCGCTCTCCTGACCGGAGACCCCGCACGACATCGACAAGACCGCCGCGGCGACGAGCGCCATGCCCATCCGAGTCGATCGTGCGTTCACAACGCCATCTCCTCGTCGAGGATCGAGAGGTCGCCGACCGGCAACTCCACGATGAAACGTGCGCCCGGTGTGCCATCCGGTCGGTCGGTCACCCAGACCCGCCCGGCGTGCAAACGCACGTGCTCGGCAACCAAGGACAGGCCCAGACCCACACCTTTGGCGACGTCACGTCGGCCGGCATCTCCGCCGGCGCGGGTGAAGCGATCGAAGATCCGCTCCCGGTCGGCAGGTGGAACACCGGGCCCGGCGTCATCGACGTAGATCTGGATGGTGTCGCCGACGGAGTCGAAGCCGACGGACGTTGCGCCGTCTGCGTATTTGGCAGCATTGTCGACCAAGTTCTGGATCACCTGGGCGAGGCGCCGCTTGTCGGCGACGATCACCGTCGACCGGTCGTCGATGTCGACGACGATCGGGACGTCCGGTGTTCTTGACTGACGGACGGCGAAGGTGAGGAACTCGGCCAACACGATGGGGTCTTGATCCGGCTGGACGCCGCCTCCGTCGATTCTGGAGATCTCGAGTAGATCTTCGACCAGGCGGGTGAATCGTCGTAGATCCTTGCCGAGCAGGTCGACGGCCTGGCCGGCCTCGGGGGAGAGTTCGTCGCGGCGGTGCTCGAGCACTCCGATCGATGCCGAGAGCGTCATGAGCGGAGAACGGAGCTCGTGACTGACGTCTGAAGCGAATCGTTCATCCCGCTCGATACGAGATTCGAGCGCGCCGACCATGTCGTTGAACGACGCCGTCAGCGGAGCGAGATCGGGGTCGCCTGACGGGTCGAGTCTGGTACCGAAATCTCCGCTCGAGATGGCCTGTGCTGCCCGCGCCACACGAACCACTGGCTGCAATGCGCGGCGTGTCGAGTAGTAGCCGAGCGCTGCGCCGGCGAGCCCGGCGCCCAGCGCCACGCCGATAAGCGTGTTACGCAGGCTGACCAGCGTGTCCTGGAGCGGTTGGAGGCTCGATACCTCGAAATAGTCGGCGCCGAGCTGGGCGATGTGTACGCCTACCGTCAGGCGAGGTTGGTCGCCAACCACCGTGCGCTGCTGCGCCGCCCCGCCCGCCGCCACCGAGGCTCGAACGTCCTCGGGAATGTCACGCCGCTGCAGGCCGGCTGAGGAGCGGCCCTGTTCCAGGATGATGAGAAGGTCTCTCGCATTGTTGCGGTTGAGCAGACCGCCCAACACGTTGTTCAGGTCGAGGGCCGGCCCGTCACCGATGTCGGTCGGGTCGGCCAGACCCTGATCGGCGAGAGCTGCCGAGATCGCTTCGGCGGTCTGGTTCTGGAGCGCGCCCCGTACGAAACGGGCGTTGACGTAGACCTGAGAACGGGCCGCCTCCTCAGCATCGAGCAGCAGCTCGCGTTGAACCAAGGCGAAACCGACGACCGCGACCGTGGAGGAGACGAGGAGCGCCCCGAGGGCATACATCGCGGTGATCCGGGCGCGAAGGCCCAGCCGCATCCAGCCGGTCACGGCTGCAGCTTGTATCCGAGACCTCGCGCCGTCACGACGTAGCGGGGGTTCGCAGCGTCGAGCTCGACCTTGGTGCGCAGCCGACGGACATGGACGTCGACGAGACGGCCGTCGCCGAAGTAGTCGTATCCCCAGACTCGTTCGAGCAGGACCTCTCGGCTGAAGACCTTGCCTGGCTGCGATGCGAGCTCCACCAGAAGCTTGAACTCGGTCTTGGTGAGATGGAGCTGCTCTCCTGACTTGGTGACCGTGCCCTCGTCCGGGCTGATCTCGAGGTCGCCAACCGTGACGCGTTCCATGACGCCGCCGTCGCTGTTCCTGGCTCGGCGGAGCAATGCCCGGATGCGGGCAGACAACTCCTTCGGAGCGAACGGCTTCGTCAAGTAATCGTCGGCTCCGGCCTCGAGTCCGGCAACGACGTCGTGGGTGTCGTTGCGGGCCGTCACCATGATGACGGGAACGTCGCTCTGGCGACGAATCGACCGGCACACCTCGAAGCCGTCGATGCCAGGGAGCATGATGTCGATGAGCACGACGTCGGCCGGTTGATCGCGAAAGCGCTCGAGCGCGACCTCACCGGTCTCGGCCTCGTCGACGTCCCAACCCTCGTCCTGGAGCGCGAGCTTGACGGCCTGGCGGATGCGATCGTCGTCTTCAACGGTCAAGATTCGGGTTCCCACGACCTGCATGGTGCCCGATTTAGGACCCTGTTGTCAGTCACCCACGACCCTTTTTGTGGGGTGTTGAACGAAAAGTGCCTGCAAATCAGGGTTTCTGGTCGGCTCCACATGCGGCAAGGATCGGTCGCAGGGAGTCGAACAGGGCCGGATTGGCAGCAAGCGTGAAGTTCTCGCTCGGTGGGCCGCCGCGGAGATCACCGACCGTCGCTCCTGCCGCCCGAGCGATCACGGCACCTGCAGCGAGATCCCACATGTTGAGTCCACGCTCGTAGTACGCGTCGATCATGCCCTCTGCGACGAAACACAGGTCGAGGGCGGCTGAGCCGAACCGGCGGATGTCGCGGACTTGCGGAAGCAGCTCGAGCAGCACCTCAGCCTGGCCCCGTCGACGATCGGCGATGTACCCGAACCCCGTACCGACGAGCGCCGTCTCGACTGACGGATCGTGGTTGACCGCGATCGGGGCACCGTTCTTGGTGGCCGGCCCACCACGTCGAGCTGTGTAGCACCGTTCGAAGACCGGCTCATACACCACGCCGACGGCGAGCTCGCCGTCGACCTCGGCTGCGATGGAAACGGCGTACGCCGGGACACCGTAGATGTAGTTGGTCGTGCCGTCGATGGGATCGATGATCCAGCGGATGCCGGTGGTTCCCGACGATGCGGTGCCCTCCTCGCCGATGATGGCGTCGAGGGGTCGCAGTTGGGTGATCCGGCCGACGATCATTGCCTCGGCGGCGACATCGGCAGCGGTGACGAGATCGACCGACGACGACTTGGCGTCTCCGGTGAGATCGACCGAGTCGCGCATCGACTGCACCAGCTCGCCGGCGTCGACGGCGATCGATCGTGCCAACTCGAGGAGATCGTCGAGGGACGGTGCTGCGTCACCCGTCGAGCCGGTCACCGTTGCTCACCGATGACGTCGCTGGATCGATCAGCTTCGGGATGGTGTACGGCGTTCCACTCGTTCATGGCCCGCAGGGTGAGGGAGACGACCACCCCGACTCCGATGGCACAGAAAGCTGCACCGAACATGGCCCCGGCCGCAGCCCAGACGTCGCTTCCGCCCAGGACATCGCCCGTGCCCCATCCGATGATGGCTCCGAGCCCACCGCCAAGCAGGATCCCGGCAAATCCGAGCCACCGAGCCTTCGTTGGCGGCGCTGATCGCAGGGGGAGCGGAGCGTCGAGCGACTCGAACGGCAGATCATTCGACGCCACGAGCGGTCCTCGCGTGAGGCTGGGCTCGATGCCGGCCGCCTTCGTCGGGCCGCTGTCCCGATACGGAGGTTCGTTGTCGATCGGTCCGCCGTTCGCCGGGGTCGGGTCGTCAGCCACGAGGCGAGGGTAGTGGTGGTGTTCGCATCACGGGCGATCATCCGGCAAGCTGAGCCGATGTCCATCTCGTCGTCGTCGAGTGGTCCGGCCATGCCCGGGCTGCGGAACTGGAAGGTTGCCGGCGGCGTCCTGCGCCGCGGCGACGACCACGTGCTGCTGGTCGAGAACGAACGCAAGGATCGCTCCATCGACTGGAGCACTCCCGGTGGCGTGGTCGACGCCGGCGAGACCTTCGTGGAGGCGGTGCGCCGTGAAGTCCGAGAGGAAACCGGTCTCGACGTCGTCGTGTGGAAGGGCCCGTTGTATCGGGTCGAGGTCACAGCTCCGGATCTCGGGTTCTTCCTCGAGGTCGAGGCCCACGGTGCCGCTGAAGTGGCCGGTGAGATCACGATCGATGACCCGGATGGCATCGTGCTGTCGGCATCATTCCACTCACTCGAGCATGCCGACCGACGACTGGGAAGCGCCGCCCGCTTCGTGCGCGAACCGCTCATGGCCCACCTCATCGACGGCGTCGACGACGGTCGCACGTTCGCCTACCGCATCGTCGGAAGCGGATCGGATCGGGTCGTCGAGCGAATCGATGATTGACGCCGCGCCTCGGTCGATCCTCCACGCCGACATGAACGCCTTCTATGTGTCGGTGGAGGTGCGGGAAGATCCGTCCCTCGTCGGAAAGCCGGTCGTGGTCGGAGGCACCGGCGGACGCGGCGTTGTCGCCGCCGCCAACTACGAAGCCCGGGTTTTCGGCATCCGATCAGCAATGCCATCGAGTCGTGCCCGTCAATTGTGTCCCCACGCGGTGTTCCTGCCTGGCAATCACCGGCTGTACGGAGCGGTCAGCGCCGAGATCATGTCCATCTTTCGGGACCTGACGCCGCTGGTGGAACCGCTCTCCCTCGACGAGGCTTTCCTCGATGTGACCGGCGCCGTCCGACTCTTGGGTTCTCCCGCCGCCATCGGAAGCGAGATCCGGCGCCGAGTCTGGCAGCGCGAGCGCCTGCACGTCTCGGTGGGAGGGGCAACCAACAAGCTTGTGGCGAAACTGGCCACCGAGCATGCCAAGCCTCAGGTCGTAGGTCAGCGAGTCGAGGCCGGTCGTGGTGTCGTCATCGTCGAACCGGGGGAGGAGAGGGCGTTCGTCGAGCCCTTGCCGATCCGAGCCATGTGGGGTGTCGGGCCGAAGACGGCAGAACGACTCGACCGATTCGGGATCTCGACGGTGGGCGAACTCGCAGAACTCTCGCTCGACCTCCTCATCGGCGCAGTCGGCGAGGCCAGCGGTCGACACCTCCATGCCGTCAGTCGGGGGATCGACGATCGCCCGGTCGAACCCCATCGGCCGACCAAGTCCATCAGCCACGAAGAGACGTTCTCGTCCGACGTCTTCGACCGGTCCGTCCTCCAGCGCGAGCTGGTGAGGATGAGTGACTCGGTGAGCGCCCGTCTGCGAGCTGCGGGCCTCCGAGGTCGAACTGTTTCGATCAAGGTCAGGTCGCCGGATTTCTCGACGATCACCAGGTCGAGGACGCTCGATCGGCCGACCGACATCAGCGCGGTGGTCCTCGGCGAGGCAACACAACTGCTCGATGCCGTCGACGTCGGTGACGGGGTGCGGTTGCTCGGCGTCGCCACATCTGCGCTCACTGATGTGTTCGCCGACCAGCTGACATTCGACGACATCGTCACCGAACCGGCGCCAGGCGGTCAGCGCCACGGCGTCGAGGATCCTGCCGCAATCGATCAACGTTCCGGTGCCGCGGCCGATGCTGCCATTGATGAGATTCGCGCTCGATTCGGACCAACATCGATCGGCCCCGCCACGTTGGTCGGCCGACGCGGGCTCGAACGCAAAGAATTCGGACAGCATCAGTGGGGGCCGGACGCACCGGTTGCACCGGACGAACCTGGCTCGGCGTTCGATTCAGACGGCTCGGAACCACGCGAATGAGCTTCGCTGTTCCAGCCCCGGACCAGGGAGAACATCGGTAGATCGACGTGCGGCAGGAAACGATTTTCCGCTCGCGTTGTCTGCGGCCGTTTACTGCGCGAAACTGTCCGGTGCCGAACGCTTTTCTCACCCGGGGTAGAGGATCGTCAATGCCGCTGTCAGAGAACGAGCAAAATATCTTGAACGAGATCGAGCGGCAGCTCGAAGAGTCTGATCCGCGTCTCGCCCGAGAGGTCTCCGAGACAACGGTCTATCGACATGCGTTGGGTTCCATGAAATGGATCGCTGCGGCATTCATCGTCGGACTCGGCGTGATGATCTCGGGCCTCACCATTCACTTCATGCTCGGGTTCCTCGGGTTCCTTCTCATGCTGATCGCCGCCCTCGGCTTCGAGCGCAATCTGCGGCTCATGGGTCGAGCCGGTCTCCATTCGGTGTCCACCGCCTTCAAGGCTGCCAATCCGAACATGCGGCGACCGTCCGACGTCGACCCTGACAGCGACAGCGCCTGATTCGAGCTGACGACGTCAGCCGGTGGCGCTGACGAGTCTCGCGACCCGGCGACGCGGTCGGAACAGACGTCGGGGATCGCTCAAACTCTTCCAGCGATGGAACCGCGTCGTGCGGAGCTCCACGGCCGAGCGGATCATCGCCGCCGCTGATATCGCATCCGCCTCGAGGAGATCGACGGGGCCGCCGTAGTGAGCAACTGTTGCCGCCTCGGCCAGTGTCGAGAGCGCTCCGTCCGGAAGTCGCTGGTCGCCGTGTAGGCGGGTGGCGAACTCGGTACGAGTCTCCGAGGCCCCGCGGGCGATGCCGAACACGTCGAGCAGATCGTCGGCGGTGTCGGCCCAGAGAACAGCGATGCGATCGGCGGGGGTCACTGCCGTTGCCGCCCGCCGGCGTCGTTTGACCTGATGAGCGAGCGGACCCACCGCCGATGCGGCGACGCCGATGGCGAGACCGATCCACATCCAGCGCGGGCCAGGTAGCCCGCCTCCGGAGTCATCGCCGATTCCACCGGCAGCTGCGCTCTGCTCGTCCCGGAAATCAGGGATCACGTCTTCGAGGTTCGGCGTCTGATCGAGGGGGTCGGCGATTGGGGAGGAGCCATCGACCTCGGATTCGAGTGTCTCCTGTACGAGTGAATCCTGTTGCTCGCCGATTCCGGTGTAGTCAGCATTCGGAGCCCCTCGGCCCGGCGTCGGCTCGAATGCCACCCAACCGAAGTCCTCGAACCACACCTCAGGCCAGGCGTGAGTGTGGCGGCCCGTGATCTGATAGGTGTTCTCCTCGCCCGGCACGGGATCGCCCCAGGTGAACCCGACAGCGACCCGAGTCGGCATCCCGAGCGATCGAGCCATGATGGCGAACGTGCCCGAGAACTGCTGGCAGAACCCGACCCGCTCGTCGAGGAACTGCTCGATCGGATCACCCGTCCGCTGGGACAGCGACAGGCTGTAGTCGAACCCTCTGAAGTAGTTCTGCAGCGCAATCGCCCGGTCGTAATTCGTGTCGGCACCGGCCGTGACCTCCAGTGCCTCATTGATGACTCTGGTGCTCAGCGACGCGGGAACGTCGAGGTAGCGATCGGCAATGGCGGCCGGCACGAACGGGCTGGCGCCACGCAGCGCGTCCGGCTCGAAGATCGGGAGCACCGACTCGACTGTGTAGCTCAATCCATCTGAGTTCCGATCGGCATCGTCCTCTCCTCGACTGATGGCGAGCGACGCAGTGTCGGTGTTCCACGTCACATCCTCGTCCGAGGCGAGAATTCGCGATGGGGCGAAGGCGGCGGGCAGCCAGATCGCGCTCAGGTTCTCGATCGTGATGTCCTGGGTGACGATGATCGAACTCTCCGTGGCGCTCCGCTCACCGGGCAGCGGGCCATCGGCATTCTCGAAGGTCAGTCTGGTCGACCAGGCAGCGTTTTCTTCGTCGAAGGTGTCCAGCCCGGCGACCCGCCAGTATGAGGGCCGGTCGGCGGTGACGGTGAAGAGCTTGGTGTCCTTCTGCTCGACGAGGCGGTCGCCGATCTCGACGAATGGGCTGACGACGGTCCGGGTGGGATCGCTCTGGCCACGCCAGTAGAAGAGCTCGTCAGCATCGGCCCCGGGCAGTCGCGGGCCGGCCGTCAGGCCGACGAGCAACGCCACTGCTGCGACAGCAGAGGCGTTGCGAGCAATGGTGGCGGGACCGCGGCGTTGATCGCTGTTGAGCCACGCGGACCCGATGGCGAGGTGCTCTGTTCGCTGCACGACGGCCCACGCCATTGTGGCCCCGGCAAAAACGAGTGTCGCCACGATGCGGCGATCTCCGGATCCGAGAACGGCCGAGAACACGAACAGAAGACCGCCCGGCAGCACGGGTTCGAAGGCCAATCTGAGACGCTGTGCTCCCCAATCGGTGAGGAACGCCATTGCCCACGCACCGATCATGGCGAACGCCACGAACGATGGGAGGTCGGGAACCGGGGCCCGGAGCTCTCGGAATTGTTCGACGCCTTGACGCACGAGCTCTTCGAGCGGGAGTCTTGAGTCGGCGGTCGGAACGACGCCGAGCACGGTGGTTCCCGGCGCGTAGCGCAGCACCACCACCGCGACGAGTACGGCCAAGGAGATCAGCCCGGCCAGGGGAAGTGGCACTCGCCGACGCCGGAGGACGGCGGCCACGAATGTCGACAGCAGGCTCGCCCCGATGATCGGCACGACTGCGCCCGGTTGGTCGAACACACGAACGAATCCGAAGATGCCCGCCGGCACCAGCGCGGCGGCAGTGATCTCCCTGAGAGCGGATGGGGATTTCACGCCATCACCTGGCCGCATTCTGAAGGAGGCGATCTCGCCACTGAGTGGCGAACGCCACCGGATCGGTGAAGACGATCGCACCAGGCGGTGTCTCGGGAGAGTGGGGGGCACACACCACGGTGAGCACGGTGCCGAACCACCGTTGCGCCGCATCGACGGACTTCCCGAGGTCGCGCGACGAGCGACCGGTGACGACCACAAGCGTCCCTCCATGGCCGATCCTTCCGAGCTCGTCGATCGCCGTGATGAGCGATGCGTTCTCGGTCGGGGCGATCAAAGCCAGTTGTTCGTCGATGGCGTCCAGTTCGCTGCGGCTACGAATGTCGGCGAAACGAGACGTTCCGCTGGTCGCAAACCGAAGCGCATCGTCGCTCCGCCACGCAGCGTGGAGGCAACTCAGCGCCGCTGACACGGCTCGTTCGAAACTGTCGTCCGGGTAGGTGTGCGCCTGGCGGTCGAGGAGGACGGTGACCCGGCCCGTTCGCGGCCGTTCCTCCTGCTTGACCACGAGATCACCCGTGCGGGCGGAGGCCCGCCAGTGCACCCGTCTGAGCTCGTCGCCACTGACATAGGGCCGGAGGGCGAAGAACTCGTCGCCACCGCTCGCCAGCGTTCGTCGTTTCTGATGGTCGGCGGTCGGATCGCGGCCGGCAAGTGCCTGCAGCGGTTCGAGATCGAGGAGCTCGGCGTGCACCGTGAGCGTGATGGCACGCGATGCACGAACCACCGAGCGAGTCAGCCCGAAGGGGTCCTCGAACGACAGGTCGAGCGGTCCGACGGCGAGATGTCCGCGGCGCCAGGTGGGGAGCCGATACGCGATGGTGGCCTCGGCCCCTGGTTGTATGGGGGCAAGCATGAGTGTGGCCGCCCGTGTCCCCTCCACCTCGTCCCGGAGCCGCAACACGGGGGTGGATCGCTTGGACTGGTTGAGCAACCTCAGGTCGACCCGAGCAGGCGTCCCAACCCGCAGACGCACCGGAGTGGCCGTTCGGCTGATGCCGATGGCGAGCTTGGTGCTCGACGTGGTGAGCAAGGCAATGAGCAGGGATACTGCGGCGATCGCTCCCAGGAGGTAGAGCTCGAGAGTTCCGAAGATCCGGCCGGCAGCGATGCAACCGACAACGACGATGACGATCGCCAGACCACTGCGGGTCAGTCGCATCAGAGCCGATCAGCGGGCACCGGAATGGCTCGCAGGATGTCGGCGACGACTTGGTCGGCGTTCTGACCCTTGATCG
Organism: uncultured Acidimicrobiia bacterium; assembly: GCA_965530755.1. Classification (GTDB taxonomy): domain Bacteria; phylum Actinomycetota; class Acidimicrobiia; order Acidimicrobiales; family SZUA-35; genus SZUA-35. The sequence continues at coordinate 22,217 of CBESNA010000027.1, forward strand.
TGGCGTCGGGAGTGAGGAGGAGGCGGTGGGCGATCACGCTGGAGGCGGAGACCTTGATGTCGTCGTCGACCACGAACGTGCGCGAGTTCGACGCAGCGCGGGCCTTCGCCACACGCTGGAGGCTCAGCGTCGCCCTTGGTGACATCCCGAGGGAAATCGACGGATGACGGCGGGTGGCCTCGGCGATGTCGACGAGATAGCTCTGCAACTCGGGGGCGATCGTGATCATGGCCGCAATCTGGGTCATCGTGATCACATCGCTGAGATTGACGATCGGTGTGAGAAGGTCGACCGCGCCGTCGACGGCGTGCGTGTTGAGGATGTTGAGCTCGTCGCTTCGCAGTGGGTAGCCGACTGAGAGTCGCATGAGGAAGCGGTCGAGCTGGCTCTCGGGGAGGGGATAGGTGCCCTCTTGCTCGATCGGGTTCTGGGTCGCCATGACCATGAACGGCCGCGGCAGCTGATGCGTGGTGCCGTCGACAGTGACCTGGCGCTCGGCCATGGCCTCGAGCAGCGCCGCCTGGGTCTTGGGCGACGCACGGTTGATCTCGTCTGCGAGCACGATCCCGGCGAAGATGGGGCCGGCCCGGAATTCGAACGTTGCGTCGTTGCGGTTCCAGATGCTGACACCGGTGACGTCGGCGGGGAGGAGGTCAGGGGTGAACTGAACACGTCCGAGCTGCGCGCCGACGGTCACGGCGATTGCCTTCGCCAACGTGGTCTTGCCCACGCCGGGCACGTCCTCGATCAGGAGGTGACCTCCGGACAGGAGGCAAAGGAGCGACTGGTCGATCACGGAGCGCTTGCCCTGGACGACTCGTTCGATGTTGTCGCCCATGGCGGTGAACGCTCCGGCGAACTGTCTGACTCTGCCATCGTCGGCGGCGCCGTTCCGGTGCGTCGGCTCCGCGTCGTGTGCGTTCGCTTGATTCGTCTCGGTCAAGTCGTGTCCTCGGTCGGCTCCGAAAGCGAACACTCTAGTGGGATTCTCAGCCTGGCTCCCGTCGGGGCAGTGACCGCCTTCGAGTCCGTCGCGCTCGACTAGAACTGTGCCGGTCGGTCGGCGGATTCGGACTCACGGAGAGACCTCCACCCAGACGTCCAGGGCTACCGTTCGGCGCATGCGCTCGACCGTCCCGGACTTGTTCGTTCCACTCGAATCAGCGGATCCGGCGCGTCCGATCCTGGCCGTTGACGTTGGGGGAACAAAGCTGGCGGTCGGGGTTGTCGACCAGGAGGGTGTCCTGGTCGACCGAGCGCAGGTGGCGACACCTTCGGCCGGCTCGAGCGGTGCCGCTGAGGCTGGCGACGATCTCTTCAGGGTGCTGGCGGAGTTGATTGGTCGGTTTGCTCCCTTTCAACGGTTCGATCGATGCGGAATCGGATGCGGCGGTCCGATGTCCGCAGACGGTGAGTTGGTGTCGACGCTGAACATGCCGGCATGGCGAGGGTTTCCGCTCGCAACGCGAGTCCGCGAACTCACCGGATTGACCGTGGGGCTCGAGAACGATGCGAAGGCGCTCGCAGTGGCTGAGGGATGGGTGGGGGCGGCCGTGGGGTGTGCCAACTATCTGGCCATGGTGGTGTCGACCGGCGTGGGCGGTGGGATCGTGCTCGACGGCCGGCTTCTCGCCGGCGTCGCCGGCAACGCGGGCCACATCGGCCACATCGTCGTCGAGCCGGAGGGAAGCGAGCTTGCCGGTCACGTGCGGGGTGTGTTGGAGAGCGAAGCGTCCGGCACCGGGATCGCAGCCCGAATCGGTCGCCCTTCCTACGAGGCGGATACCGAGGAGATCGAGCGCGCGGGGCGGCTGGTCGGGCGAGCGGTTGGATCGGTGGTCAACCTGCTCGACCTCGAGCGATGCCTCGTCGGCGGGTCAGTGGCGCTCGGGTTCGGCGAACCGTTCTTCGCGGCAGCGCAGACGGAGATGGACCGGATCTGTCAGCTCGACTACAGCCGGGGCCGACGAATCGAACCCGTTGGTTGTGGCGACAGCGGCCCCCTGATCGGCGCCGCAGGTGTCGCCCGGTTCGTGCGTTGTCGCTGAGCAACCGCGGCTCAGTTGGTGTGCTTCCAGTCGAGCCAGGTGATCAGTTCGTGCGGACGCATCGGCAACGAGCCGTCGCCGCCATAGGCCGTGACGGCTCGAAAGTGGGTCCACTCAGGATCGGGGAGCGGGAGGAAAGGTTTGCGTTTCCACCAACCCTTGGGCGCCAGTTCGATGCCGGCCTTGACAGCGGTCGACCACAGCCGAGGTCGAATGGCCACCGCCGCCACCATCGGCCACGTGATCCCGCTGCTCATGGCCCGAGCAACCCCAGCATCATCTCGGAATGTCCTGCGATTGCCTGCTGAGAAGGACGGGGTCCGAGCAACCCCAGCATCATCTCGGAATGTCCTTCCAGGGACCCTTGTCGGCCTTTGGCTCCTTGGGAAGACCGAGCACCATCTCGCCGATGATGTTGCGCTGGACTTGACTGGTTCCGGCGTAGATCGTGCCGGCGCGGGCATTGAGGAACGTGCCCAGCCAGCTGCCGGAGTCGTTGGGTGCGCCGTTGGAGTCGGTCGAAAATGCACTCGATGGGAGCTTTCCCACGAAGTGCATACCATCGGCACCGAGGATGTCGACGGCGAGTTCGGTCGCGACCTGGTGATACTCGCTCCAGTAGAGCTTGAAGATCGAGGCGTCTGGCCCGGGGTGCTCGCCGGCCAGAAACTTGGTCAGGGTCCGCATCCCGAGGAAACGCATGATCTCGACCTGCGAATAGCACGAGGCCAAGCGTTGGCGAATGATCGGATCGTCTGACCGTCCCCGTTCCTTCGCCAACTGGAGTAGTCGATCGATCTCGGTCTTGAAGGCCACCGGCGTGGTGGCCGCAGCTTCGCCTCGCTCGTAACCGAGGAGGGTCATTGCCACGGCCCAGCCACCGTTGATCTCGCCGATCACGTTCTCCTTCGGCGCCTTGGCGTCCGAGAAGAAGACCTCGTTGAACTCGGCCTCGCCGCTGATCATCTTGATCGGGCGAACCTCGACGCCGGGCTGGTCCATCGGGACGAGCAGGAATGTGATCCCGCGGTGCTTTGGTGCGTCAGCGTCGGTGCGGGTGAGAACGAAGATCCAGTCAGCCAGATGGCCGGCCGAAGTCCAGATCTTCTGACCGTTGATCCTCCACTCGTCGCCGTCGAGCTCGGCCTTGCATCCCAGGTTCCCGAGATCGGAGCCGGCATTCGGCTCGGAGTATCCCTGGCACCAGAGGTCTTCGCCGGAGATGATCCGGGGGAGGAAGTGCTTCTTCTGCTCCTCGGTGCCCCACTGGATGATCGTGTTGCCCACCATCTGGATGCCGAACGTGTCGTTGGCTGTGCCGGTCGGGACGCCGGCCTTGGCGAACTCCTCGGCCATGATCACGCCCTCGAGCTCGGTGAGCCCGGCGCCCCCGTACTCGGTCGGCCATGACGCGGCCAGGAGCTGGTTGTCCCGAAGGATCTCGCGCCACTCGGTACTGAATCGGTGCGCGGCTTCGGCATCGAGCGAGCCGATGCCCTTCCAGTTGGCCGGGAGATGCTCGGCGAGAAACGCCTGGGTCTTCTCGCGGAATGTGTCGGCTTCAGCGGTGTAGGTCGGCTGCATGGAGCCAAGACTAGACCGACTGGTCAAGTTTTGGGAATCTCGGCGAGTGCGTCGCGCGTGGCCGACGGAGGAGGCACGCTCCGCCGACAAGAGGCGATCGGCCGGAGGCCCTGAGGCGACAGCTGAAGAAGGCAGCAGAGTGGGTCACGCGTGGCCGACGGAGGAGGCACGCTCCGCCGACAAGAGGCGATCGGCCGGAGGCCCTGAGGCGACAGCTGAAGAAGGCAGCAGAGCTCGTCAGGCGGCGGCGGGGAGATAGTCGGCCCAGGCGGCCGGCACCGTGCCGGCAGCGACTCGGATCCAGCTGTGGCCGCCGGGTGCGGTCGGGGCATTCCGTAACCGGTGGCTGCATTCGGTGAGGAGGCGGTCGCCCTTGGTCGTGTTGCAGCGCCGGCAGGATGCGACGACATTGGCCCACTCGTGGCGCCCACCCCGCGACCGGGGATGGACGTGATCGATGCTCTCGGCCGGCCGGCCGCAGTACTGACAGGTGTGGTTGTCGCGAGTGAAGATGGCGCGGCGGTTCAGTGGAACGGTCCGCTGGTACGGAACCCGCACGAAATAGCGCAACCGCACCACAGAAGGGAACGCCACTTCGAGTTGTTCGCTGTGGACGATCTCGTCCGAAGCAGCGAGGACGTCGACCTTGCCCGCAAGGCTCAGGACGAGCGCACGCCGAGCCGCTACGACACCGATGGGTTCGAAGGTTGCATTCAGCACGAGCGCTCGAGCCATCGGGGAAACATACAACCCAGCCACCAACAATGAGGTGAATTGTGAGTGAACGAGCGGTGCTAGTCCGTGGGTAGAGCAGCGGTGAACGAGTCGGCCAAACGTTCGAGGTCCAGGGGGACGCCGACGGCGAGTGAGTCGAACTCCTGGTCGAGATCGACCGGGAGCGCCCCGGGCGCGAGGTGGGCTCGCAACACGTCGGCATGAAGGTTGGTGACGGCGAGTCCTTGGAAGCGTGCGGCGTCGTGGGTTCGTCGTTGGGAGAGCCCGACCACCTTCCGCCCACCGACCAGCACCTCGCCGGGCCCGATGCCGGCGAAGCAGATGATGCGACCCAGATCCGGGTGGAGCAGGCGACCGCGGTGGACGGCGATCGTGCCGGTCACCCCTGACGCAGCGAGCGCCTCTGACCAGGTCTGGCCGAGCCAGTCGAAGGCGAGTCCGACGTCATCGCTCCACAGTTCGTGGCCGCGGGGGACGATCACGTCGATCCACAACGACGTCTGCGGGTCGACGAACACGAGGCCGCCACCGCTGCGGCGCTGACAGACCTCGATCCCGTTCGCTGCGGCGCGTTCGGTGTCGATCAGTGGCTCACGCTGGGTCGAACCCAGGACGAGCGCCGGTCGATCGACTCGGTGGATCCACACGGTGGGGCGAAGTGGGTGCGGGGGAGGCCTGTGGTGGAACGCTCCGGCGGGCCCGGTTGACGTTTCGACCGCCCATTGCTGCTCCCCCATGAGGGCACAGCGTAGGAGTTGACGGCGGGCATACGGGGCGTACCGATGTCTCTCGGTTCTGCACCCGCGCCCGGGTCTGGGCGTGAAGCTCCTGGTCAGGCTTGTGGTGGCAGTCACCCTCGGTGGCCGATCGAACACGTGTTCACGCGCGGTGGCAGAAAAACCGCGGAATGTCAGGTGAAACGCTTGTGTTGTGGGGGGAAGTGTCATACGGTGGGTCGAAGAGGGGCAAGCACCCATCCAGGGTGGCTTGCTCCCGAAGCCGAAAGGCTTCACCTGTCAAGGGGTTCAATTGTTTGTTGGTCAGTACGAGCATTCGCTCGACAACAAGGGGCGAGTCGTGCTGCCGGCACCATTTCGTTCCTACGTTGCGGAGCGGGGATACGTCACCCAACTCGATGGATGCATTGGCTTGTGGAGCGCTGAAGGGTTCAAGGCTGTTGCCGAGCGATGGAAGTCAGAGCTCGACAGCGGCAGCATCACGGCCGGAGTGTTTCGCCGGCTGATGGGGCGAGTGTTGGAAGTGAAGGTCGACGGAGCAGGGCGAATCACTCTCTCCAAGGAGCTGCTCGACGCACTCGACTTCGAATCGAAAGTAATTGTCTCGGGGCGCTACGACCGGGCCGAGATCTGGCCGCTCGAACGGTTCGCCGCCGAGCAGAACGAAGAAGAAGAACAAGAGTTCAACGAGACGGTTCGCCGGCTCGGTATCTGACACACAGCAACTGGCGACAGCTGCGAGCAGGGAGAGGAGCAAAGGGCGAATCCAAGGAAAATCGAATCGATCATCGGTTGCCTCTCGGGCAGCGGAGAAGGGTACTTCTGCCCCACAACTCCGCCCGTTACCCCTCTAGTACGTATCGGGGGACAAATCCCGACGTGCGCCCGCTTCCCGGGGGGTTACCGATGACCGGATCGAGACTTGTCTCTCGCCGTCACCACCATGTCTGATGCTCCGCGTCCTGAAACGGGCCGTCTGTTCGAACACGAGCCCGTCATGGTCGACGAGATCGTCGACATCTTCGGTCAGTCACCGGCCGGCGTCGTGCTCGACGCCACGCTGGGAGGTGCCGGACACGCCAGAGCCGTGCTCGACGCATGGGACCACCTCGAGATCGTCGGCATCGACCGCGACCCTGAAGCCCTCGCTGTCGCAGACGAACGCCTGGCCGGCTACTTCGAGCGGGCCCGTACCGCTCGAGCCCGCTTCGACCAACTCGACATGGTCCTCGACGATCTCGGTGTCGACGAACTTGCCGGCTTCCTCTTCGACCTCGGTGTGAGTTCTCCACAGTTGGACTGGGAAGATCGCGGTTTCAGTTTCCGCAACGAGGGCCCGCTCGACATGCGAATGGACCCAGACGGCCCCCGCTCGGCGGCCGACTTCGTGAACGAAGCCACCGAACGAGACATCGCCAACGTGCTGCAACGCAATGGCGACGAGCGATTCGCCCGTCGAATTGCCAAAGCGATCGTGACTGCCCGTCCGATACACACGACCACCGAACTGTCTGACGTGGTGGTCGCAGCGATTCCGGCTGCAGCCCGGCGGACGGGCGGTCATCCCGCAAAACGAACCTTCCAGGCCATTCGTATCGAGATCAATGAGGAACTGTCGATGCTCGGGCCCGCGCTCGATGCTGCCATCGATCGTCTCGCTCCCGGCGGCCAGGGGCTCGTCCTGACCTACCACTCCGGTGAGGACAAGATCGTGAAACGAGCGTTCCGCGCCAGGACCGAAGTCGATACGCCCCCCGGCCTCCCCGTCGCGCCCGAACCGACCGACCATGTCGCACTCCGGCCCATGGCCAGGACTGCGTCCGCAGAAGAGATTGCCAGGAACCGCCGAGCCTCCAGCGCGAGGTTGCGCGGCATCCGACGTCGGTCGACTGCCGCCGTTGCTGCCACAGGAGTCACATCATGAGTGTCGCGACCGCACCGAAGCATGCGCGGAGATCGGCGAACGGCAGCGCTGCCGCACGGCCCGGCCCGCAGGCAAGAACCAAGACCGCATCGAAGAAGCCGAAATTGCGCGTCGTCGACAAGGCGGCGATGCGGCGCCGTACCAGGCAGCGGACACTCCTCACGTTCGCCGCCACTGTCGTCACCACTGCGCTGTTCGGCGTCGCCTTCCTCTACGGCCAGTTGGTCGAGGGACAGCAGGAGGTCGACACGATGCGGGCCGAGATCGCCCAGGCCGAAGCTGAACGGGCCCGCCTCGAACGCGACGTCGCCGTTGCATCGACCCCAGACGCCATCGTCCAGCGGGCCATTGCACTCGGCATGGTTCGCGCCGTTGATCCCCAGTACCTGATCGCGGTTCGTCCCCTCGAGGCCGGTCAGTGACGACCACGACTCGTCGTTCCGGTCCGCCACGCCGTCCGGCACGTTCGACCCAGGCGCGTTCGACCCGGCGACGCACCACGCCGGAGCCGGACGTTCGCCGACGGCTCCTCGCGCTGTTGGGGGCCTTCATCCTCGTCGCCGGCGCGCTGGTCGCAGTCCTCTTCGACCTCCAGATGCTCCGGCCCGATCGCTACCGGGCGTTGGGTGAGGATCAGCGAATCCGGACCCGTGAGCTCGCCGGTTACCGAGGATCGTTCCTCGATCGCAATGGTTTCGTCCTCGCGTCGTCGACACCTGGCCGTGAGATCGTCGCAGACCCGACAATGATTCCCGACCCGGCAGCGGCGGCAGCGTTGCTCGCACCGGTGCTCGGAATGGACCCAGCCGACCTGGCGGTTCGTCTCACGCCGAGCAGCGAGACCGATCGCTACGAGCTGCTCATGCGCACGTCGGACGACGCAACGATCGAACACATCGCTGACACCATCGACGCCGACAACGACCTCGGCACCGATCGCCGACTCTCCGGAGTGTTCATGCAATCCGAGGAGGCTCGGGTGTACCCCGCAGGGACGCTCGCCCGCACCGTGGTCGGTCGGGTCGACGACTACGAACAGGGCATATTCGGGCTCGAGTCGGAGTTCAACGATCTCCTTCAGGGCACGCCAGGACTGGAGACCACCGAGCGCGGCATCTTCGGATCGATCGCCGGTGGGTTCTGGCAGATCGACCCCGCCGAAAAGGGCTTCGACCTGGTCCTCACCATCGATCACCGCATCCAGTTCATCACCGAACAGGCGCTCATCAAACACTGTCGGGACACCGAGGCCAACGCCGCACAGGCTGTGGTGAGTCACCCGTCGTCTGGCGACATCCTGGCGATGGCCAACGTGATCCGTCAGGACGACGGCACCTGCACCGTGCCCGGATACAACGCCTCGATCCAGGACACGTACGAGCCCGGGTCCGTGCTCAAGATCATCGCCGCTGCAGCGGCGATCGAGGAACTGGGTTGGAGCCCGGACACCTCGATCGACGTCCCGGACTCGATCCTTGTGGGCGATTACGTCTTCAACGAGCACGCAGGTCACGTTCCGGCGCCATATCCAATGAGCGATGTAATCGCCAAGTCGATGAACGTCGGCACGATCCAGATCGCCATGGCCGTCGGCCCGGAGACCCTGCACGAATACTACGAACGCTTCGGTTTCGGTCAGTTCACCGGGCTCGGTCTCGACGCGGAAGCGCGGGGTCGTCTGTACGACTGGGAAGACTGGAACGGGTCCGACCTCGGGTCGATTGCCATCGGCCAGGGCGTCACAGCGAATACTGTTCAGATCATGGCGGCGTACAACACCCTGGCAAATGACGGGCTCTACGTCGCGCCGCGACTGGTGCGTGAGGTCGTCGGGGCTGACGGTGAGAGCAGCGAACTCGCCCCGCAAGAGGCACGTCGCGTCGTGAGTCCTGAAACGGCCAATGCGGTCACCGAGATGCTGGTCGGCACCGTTGATTACGGCACCGGTCAGAGCGCTGCCATCCCCCAGTACCGGGTGGCAGGCAAGACTGGCACGGCATGGAAGGTGTTCGAGAATGGCGCCGGAGCATTCACATACGGAAGCGACGGGAACCGTCGGTACGTGATGAGTTTCGCCGGATTCCTCCCGGCCGACGATCCCCAGATCTCCATCGTGGTCACCGTCGACGAACCAAACTCGGGGCGGACCGCCGCCACGGTGGCAGCTCCCGTGTTCGAGGAAATCGCTCAGTACGCACTCCGTATCTTGGCCGTTCCGCCAGCCGTGTCGATCGAAGGCGGCGAGCTCGTGCGGGGTACGCCGGCCGAAGGCCCTGGGTTCACGGTCGCTGACCCACCACTCGAGACCGAGTCGGCCGAGGTCGCCGAATGACAGTGACCGTTGCGGCACTGGCTGCTGAGCTGGCCGATCGTTTCGCCATCCGGACCGTCCTCGCCGAGGACGGTTCGCTCGCGTCGGAGCTCCTCGACGCCACCCACGATTCGCGAGACGTGTCGCCTGCGAGTCTGTTCTGCTGCGTCCCCGGCACGGGGTTCGATGGCCACGACTTCGCACCCGTCGCAGTCGCCGCCGGCGCAGCAGCGTTGCTGGTCGAGCGACAGCTGGCGACGCCGCCCGAGGTCGCTTCCACTCCGCAGATCATGGTCGACTCGGTCCGCTCCGCCATGGGACCCGCAGCATCGATCATCCACGACCGACCGTCCGAACACCTCGAAGTGCTCGGCGTGACCGGCACCACCGGGAAGACGTCCGTCGTGCACCTTCTCGACGTGGTCCTCTCCAGACTCGGTCGCCGGGTTGACACCATCGGCACGCTGTCCGGCGCTCGCACCACACCTGAGGGGCCCGATCTCCAGCGCCAGCTCGCTGCGGCTCGAGGCCGAGCCCGAGAGGTGGTCGCCTTGGAAGTGTCGTCACACGCCCTCGACATGCACCGAGTGGACGGCACCCGATTTGCCGCTGCGATCTTCACCAACCTCGGACACGACCACCTCGACTTCCATGGAACCATGGATGCCTACTTCGAGGCGAAGGCTCGGCTGTTCAGTTCCGAGTTCACTGATGTGTCTGTGATCAATCTCGACGACCCTCGGGGCAGAGAACTCGCCGACCGCACGGACATCGAGGTCATCGGGTATCGCATGTCAGACGTCACCGACCTCGTCGTTGACGGTCCATCCACCCGCTTCCGCTGGCAGGGTCTCCCCGTCGAACTGCGGCTTGCCGGCGTGCACAACGTGTCGAACGCTCTCGCGGTTGCCGCTGTGGCTCGGCACCTCGGCTCTGATACGGCGGACATAGCCGACGCACTCTGCGCTGTTGATGCCCCGCGAGGTCGGTTCGAGTTCGTCAACGTCGGTCAGCCCTTCCACGTCGTTGTCGACTATGCGCACAAGCCCGAAGCACTTGCGGCGGTCCTCGATGCCGCTAGGAGTGTCGCGGGCGCGGCGCGGGTACTTCTCGTCGTCGGCTGTGGCGGCGATCGAGATCGCGAGAAGCGCCCGATGATGGCGGCGATCGGAGAGGTCAAGGCCGATGTCGTCGTGCTCACCTCGGACAATCCCCGGACCGAGGATCCGGATTCGATCATCGCCGAAATGGCAGCCGGACTCACGAACCCGGCGAACGCGCACATCGAGCCGGATCGGGCCGAGGCGATCGCCTACGCCGTCCGAACCGCAGCTCGAGGAGATGTGGTGCTCATCGCCGGCAAGGGTCACGAGGACTACCAGATCATCGGCGACGAGGTCATCGACTTCGACGACCGGCTCGTTGCGGCGGCCGTGTTGAGCGAGGTCATCCGATGATCCGATTGCTCATGGCCGCCTTCCTTGGGTTCGCGTTCAGCGCCCTTGGTACACGCGTGTTGATCGACCTGCTGACTCGCCGCCGTATCGGTCAGCCCATCCGCAAGGATGGTCCCGAGGGGCATCAGGTGAAGGCCGGAACTCCCACGATGGGTGGCCTGGCCATCGTCGGAGGCGCAGTCACCGGCTACGTGTTGTCAGATCTGATCGCCGGTGGCGTCTTCACCCGCAGCGGTTTGCTCGTGATGGCTGCGATCTGCGGAGCCGGTTTCGTCGGCTTCCTCGACGACTGGATCAAGGTCAGTCGAGAGCGCAACCTGGGGCTGAACGCCCGTTTGAAGACGGCTGGTCTGCTCACCGTGGCCGTCGGCTTCGCAGTCGCGACCGGCCAGCTCACGAATGTGAGCACCGAGTTGTCGTTCGCTCGCCCCGGGACATTCGGTCTCGACTTCGGCCCGGTCGGCTGGGTCCTCTGGGCCGTGGTGTTGGTGTACGCCACGTCCAACGCCGTCAATCTCACCGATGGTCTCGATGGGCTCGCCGCTGGGGCCGGTGTCTTCAGTTTCGCGGCCTATGCGATCGTGGCATTCTGGATGTTCCGCCAGTCCCAGTCTGCCGGCGATGCATCGATCTACGCCGTGTCCCATGCGCTCGATCTCGCGGTTGTCGCCATCGCCATGCTCGGTGCGTGTGCCGGGTTCCTCTGGTTCAACGCCGCACCGGCAGAGATCTTCATGGGAGACACCGGATCCCTGGCCATCGGAACGGGCCTCGCCGCCCTCGCTCTCACGACCAACACCCAACTGCTCCTTCCGATCATCGGAGGCATCTATGTCGCCGAGACCGTCTCGGTGATGCTCCAAGTCGGCTACTTCAAATTCACTGGTGGCAAACGACTGTTCCGGATGGCGCCGATTCACCACCACTTCGAACTGCTCGGCTGGCGCGAGACCAAGATCATCATCCGCTTCTGGCTGATCGCAGGCGCCCTGACCGCCGCCGCCCTGGGGCTCTTCTACGCCGACTGGGCTCGAGCCACGGAGCTGGTGCGTTGAGCGCGGTACCGGCAGCGACTCTCGGCTCGGATGAGATCGATCTTTCGTCAGCCTTGATCCTCGGGTTCGGCATCACGGGTCAAGCGGTCGCCGAGGCGCTCGTCGAGCGCGGGCACCATCCACTCGTCGTCGACGACCGTCCGACGGCGGCCGCCAAACAAAAGGCTGCGTTGCTCGGGCTCGAGATCATCTCCGCCCCGTCTGCAGCCTGCCTTGGCGACGTCATCCGCTCAGCCACCGTCTTCTTGCCGAGCCCCGGCGTTCCCGACCACCATCCCGCGTTCGCCTTGGCCGCAGGGCGGGGTCTGCCCGTTCGTTCCGAATTCGATCTCGCCGGCCTGTGGGACGACCGTCCGATCGTGGCGATCACGGGCACGAACGGAAAGACTTCGGTCACGATGCTCGTGACCGAAGCTCTCGTTTCCTCGGGCATCGAGGCCGTAGCCGTCGGTAACACGCCGACGCCGCTGGTTGCGGCCCTCGCCGACGAATCGATCGAGGTGTTCGTCGTCGAAGCGTCGTCATTCCGTCTGGCCCACAGCCATGGATTCGCACCGACCGTTGCCACCTGGCTCAACTTTGCCCCCGACCATCTCGATGCCCACGCCGATCTGGAGACCTATCGCAGGGCAAAAGCGTCGATCTGGGCTCATCTGTCTCCCGGCGCCATCGTCGTCGCCAATGCCGAGGACGCCGTCGTGATGGCGGCCGCTCCGGCCAATGCCGAGGTCGTCACCTTCGGTCTCGAGGTCGGCGACTGGCGTGTCGTCGATGGCCAGTTGGTCGGTCCGGGCGGGCCGCTGATCGCCATTGATCAGCTGTCGAGGAATCGTCCTCACGACCTCGCCAATGCTGCGTGTGCGGCGGCGACTGCCATCGCTGCCGGTGCTTCCGAAGCCGGCGTGGCGGCAGCGCTGAGATCCTTCGTCGGGCTTCCGCACCGCGTTGCTCCAGTCGGCTCCTGGCATGGTGTCGCCTGGTTCAACGACTCGAAGGCGACCGTCCCACAAGCAACACTGGCTGCAGTCGGCGGATTCGACTCCGTTGTCCTGATCGCCGGTGGTGCGAACAAGGGACTCGATCTCTCCGAGCTCGCTGCCACCGTTCCGCCAGTTCACACCGTCGTCGCGATCGGTACGGCGGCGGCGGAGATCACCGCAGCGTTCGACGGCACGGCGGCGCACGTGGTCGCGGCGCTCTCGATGGCCGAAGCGATCGCAGCCGCGGATGCCGCTGCCTCAGCGGGTGACACCGTCTTGCTCTCGCCTGCATGTACATCATTCGATTGGTACGACAACTACGGCCAGCGGGGCGATGACTTCGTCGCACTGGTCAACGAGAGGTTTGCACAATGACCACGGCTGGTACGCGCCGTCCGGCATCGACGCAGCGTCGTGGGAAGGCTTCGGGCTCGAGGGCATCGACCCGATCCACCTCGTCGCGGCCGGTTTCGGCCAGCCAGGTCACGACCCACGCCGGTCGTCGCAACGCGAGCATTCTCACTGCAGCCTTTCTGTCGCTGACGCTGTTCGGATTGGTCATGGTGCTCTCGGCGTCGCAGGTGACGAGTCTCTACGACAGCGCTTCCCCATACTCGCTGTTCCAGCGCCAAGCCGTGTGGGCCGCCGTCGGTGCGGTCGCCTTCGTCGTCGCCAGTCGCATCGACTACCGCTGGCTTCGCCCCGTCGCCGTTCCCTTCCTGGTGTTGACTGTCATCCTTCTCGTTGCGGTGCTCATCCCCGGTGTCGGACGCCGCATCAACGGTTCGTCTCGATGGCTCGGCGTCGGACCGTTCGTCGTACAGCCTGGCGAGTTCGCCAAGCTGGCCATCGTGCTGTTCAGTGCCGATCTGCTCGGTCGACGAAGTAAGCAGATGCACCGACCCGACATCACGATCAAACCCGTGATGCTGATTGTCGCCGGTCTCTCCGCACTCCTCCTTCTCCAGCCGAAGCTCGGCACCACGATCGTGATCGCCGCCGTGGGAGTGATCATGCTCTTCATCGCTGGCGCTCGGCTCCCGCACCTCTTCCTCTGGACCGTCAGCGGAGCCGTGGCAGCGTCCATCGCCGCATTCGGTTCCGACTACCGCCGCGCCCGGCTGCTCTCGTTCCGCGATCCGTGGGCCGATCCGCTCGGGGCCGGCCTGCAGACCATCCAGAGCTGGATCGGCATCGCGTCCGGTGGTTGGGCCGGAGTAGGGCTGGGTGCGGGTCGAGCGAAGTGGGGCTTTCTTCCCTACGCCCACTCGGACTTCATCTTCGCCATCGTTGCGGAGGAACTTGGTCTGCTCGGTGCCGGCGCACTCGTGTTGACCTTCGCATTGGTCGGATATCTCGGCATCCGAGCGGCCATGAACGCCCCCGACCGATTCGGCATGCTCCTCGCGGCCGGTCTCACGTCGTGGCTGCTCGTCCAGGCGTTCATGAACATCGCCATGGCGATCGGGTTGATGCCGATCACCGGCGAGCCGCTTCCGTTCGTCTCTGCCGGGGGCTCGAGCCTGGTCACCACTTTGGCCGCCGCTGGCGTCCTGACCAACATCGCAAAACGATCCAAGGCCTGACCCGTGGCGCGCGTCATCATCACCGGCGGAGGCACCGCGGGACACACCAACCCGGGCATCGCAACGGCCCAGGCACTCGTCAGCCGCGGGCTCGACACGTCTGATGTGCACTTCATCGGGGGTCGGCGCGGGAACGAAGGAACTCTTGTGCCGGCGGCCGGCTTCACCATCGACCTCCTCCCCGGTCGGGGGATCAAACGATCGCTCTCGGTGGACAACGTCGGGGCCATCGTCGATCTCTTTCGAGGTGCAATCCAGGCCTTCCGCCTCGTCCGCCACCACCGGCCGGATGTCGTTCTGTGTCTCGGCGGCTATGCAGCGTTCGGAACATCGCTCGCAGCGCTGCTGCTGCGAATCCCCGTCGTCGTCACCGAGCAGAACGCTCGGGCCAGCGCCGTGAACCGATTGGTCGGCCGCTTCGCGCGGGCCTGCGCCATCCCCTTTCCCGATACCGATCTGCCGTCATCGGTCCTCACGGGCAATCCGGTGCGGCCCGCCGTGGTCGAAGCTGTTGCCAACGCCGACCGAGAGACGATTCGGGCCATCCGTGGATTCAAGAAGGACAGCACCGTGGTGATGGTGCTGTCCGGATCGCTCGGTGCCACTAGCGTCAATCGGGCGGTGCGGGCGCTGGCCTCCGACTGGAGCCAGCGACCGGACCTCACGATCCACCACATCATCGGACGACGCGACTGGGCTGAGTTCGGAAGCACCATCGTCGAAGGGCCGATCGACTATCGCACGATCGAATACGAAGACGACGTGCCGAGTTTGCTGGTCGCAGCCGACGTTGCCGTGTGCCGATCCGGCGCATCGACTGTCACAGAACTCGCCATCGCCGGGATTCCAGCGGTGCTCGTGCCTCTGCCTGGTGCGCCCCGTGATCACCAACGAGCGAACAGCCGCGAAATCGTCGAGGCCGGGGGAGCGGTGCTGGTCGACGACAGCGACCTCTCGGCGGCAACATTGGCCGCTGCGCTCGCACCGATGATCGACGATCTCGATCGCCGTCGAGCGATGGCAGCTGCGGCCCGGTCGGTCGCTCGACCGGACGCGGCAGACGCCGTCGCCGCACTCGTGCTGGAGGTCGCCGAGTTCGGCCGCAAGAAGGGCACGCCGTGAACGACGACATGAGCACCATCCAGCAGGTCGATCTCAAGCACCCTCGACGGGTGCACATCGTTGGTCTGGGCGGCGCCGGCATGAGCGCGATCGCCGAGATCCTCGTCGGGACCGGGCATCGAGTGTCCGGTTCGGACCTCGTCATGTCCGCTCCGCTCGAGCGGCTGGCTGATGCGGGCGTCGAAGCCTTCGTGGGGCACCGCGCCGAGCAGATCGGCGATGCAGAGCTCGTCGCGATCTCGACCGCCATTCCCGACAGCAACCCGGAAGTGATTGAGGCCCGCGAACGAGGTATTCCCGTTCTTCGTCGCGCCGAGATTCTCACGGCGATCACGCGGGCGTGGCGAACGATTGCTGTCGCGGGGACCCATGGGAAGACAACGACGTCTGCCATGCTGACCATCGCTCTGCGAGGGGCTGGGCTCGATCCGGCGTTCATCGTTGGCGGTGACCTCGTCGACCTCGACCGTGGCGCTGCGGTCGGAAGCGGTGAGTTCCTCGTGGTCGAGGCGGACGAAAGCGATGGGACCTTCGTCGAGCTGGTATCCGAGGCCGTGATCGTCACGAACGTCGAACCGGACCACCTCGAGTTCTACGGCGGATTCGGTCCCCTGCAGCAAGCGTTCATTCGCTTCGTCGACCAGGCTGACGGGCCATGTGTGATCTGCCTCGATGATCCAGGGGCCGGTGAACTGCTCGCCGAACGCCCTGGCGTCATCACCTACGGACTCGCCGAGCGGGCAGATTGGCGGATAGTCGACCCGTTGCCGACCCCCATGGGCGTGACCTTCGACGTCGTCAGCGGTAGGGGTCGGTATCACATCGCCCTCCGTCAGCCTGGCCTGCACAATGCGAGGAACGCCACGGCCGCCCTCGCGATGGCCGTCTCACTCGGTGGAGATGGCGAGGCCGTCGCCGCATCGTTGTCGGCGTTCGGCGGAGTGGGGCGACGCTTCGAGCTTCGTGGGACCGCCGCCGGCGTCACCCTCGTCGATGACTACGCCCATCTCCCGACCGAGGTCGAAGCAGCGTTGCAGGGTGCTGCAAGTACGTCGCCGCAGCGACTGGTGGCCGTCTTCCAGCCGCATCGCTACAGCCGAACCGAGCAGCTCTGGTCGACGTTCAAAGACGCGTTTCGAGCCGCCGATCTCTTGATAGTCACCGGGATCTATTCGTCCGGCGAGGCACCTCGTCCCGGCATCGTCGGCTCGCTGATCTCCGACGACGTCGCTGCTGCCCATCCGAACGCAGACGTGCGCTACGTCGAACAGCTCGACGACGTCGTTGCAGTGCTGGTCGATGAACTCCGCTCTGGTGATCTCTGCATGACCCTCGGTGCCGGCGATCTCACGACCATCCCGGATCGCGTGCTCGTCGCGCTCGAGGAGCGAGCGTGACCCACCAGCCCATCGATGAGGTTGTCCGTCAGCTCGGTTCGCTGGTCCAACCGGACGCTCCCACGGGACCGCTCTGCAGCTACAAGGTCGGCGGAGTGTGTGCGGGCCTGGTCGACGTCAGCGACGTCGAGACGCTCGAGACCGTCCGTCAGGTCTTGCTCGACGTCGGGGCCGATGTCCCGATCCTCGTGGTTGGTCGAGGTTCGAACCTGCTTGTGTCTGACGCCGGATTCGCCGGATTGGTGCTGCGCCTGAGCGGTTCCTTCGAGGAGATCGAGATCGACCGATCGGCCGCCACCGTCGTCGCTGGCGGCGCAGCGCTTCTCCCGGTGGTCGCCCGAAAGACTGCGGCCGCCGGCCTGACCGGGTTCGAATGGGCGGTTGGTGTTCCCGGTTCGATCGGGGGAGCGGTCCGGATGAACGCCGGCGGGCACGGGGCGGACATGGCGGCTTCTCTGGTCGCGGTCAGCACGTTCGATCTCCACGAGGGGGGACCGACGCAACGAGCGGCGGACGATCTCGAGCTCGCGTACCGACACTCGGTGATCGGAGCGAACGAGATCGTTCTTCTTGCCAGTCTCCAGCTCGCCGAAGGGGATCGGGTGACCGCCGAGTCGACGATCAGCGAGATCGTGCGGTGGCGTCGGACCAATCAGCCGGGCGGACAGAATGCGGGCAGTGTCTTCGCCAACCCACCCGGGGATTCGGCCGGGCGCCTGATCGACGCGGCTGGCCTCAAGGGATTTCGTATCGGTAGTGCCGAAGTCTCCGAGAAACATGCGAACTTCATCCAGGCCGATCCGGACGGCAAGGCTGATGACGTCTTCGCCCTCATCCGCGAAGTCCAGCGTCGAGTGCGCAACACTTTCGACGTCGAACTACGGCCGGAGAATGTGCTGGTCGGTTTCGAGTTGGACCCGGCGGGAGGCGAACACACATGAGTGGAACCTCGACCCGGACGCGCCGCCGCACGCCGCAACGACCACCGCAGAAGCCGGCCCGGCGCTCCGCAGCCGATCCCCGAATCGAAGCAAGGCGGCGAGACGTCGCGCGATCCGAAGGACGAAAGCGTCTTCGGTTGCTGATCGCGCTGTCGCTGATCACGCTGGTGTCCATCGGCTGTCTGGTGTTGCTGCAGAGCAGCTGGCTCGACATCGACGAGGTCGTGGTCGTCGGCGGTGACCGGACTGACCCGGACGTTGTACGTTCTGCATCCGGCATCGCCGTTGCCACGCCATTGGTCGACCTCGACCTGATGGCATCGAGGGTGGCGGTGGAAGCCCTGCCCTGGGTGGCGACGGCCGAGGTGGCCAAGAAGTGGAACGGGACGGTGACCATCACCCTCACCGAACGGATCCCGGTCTTGGCTCTGCCGACCGGCGAGGGATTCGTGTTGGTCGACGCCGGGGGTCGTCAGTTGGCGCCGCTACCGGAGCGTCCTGATTGGTCCCATGTGGTCAACGGAGTGGTGGCCAGCGGAGTGCCGGGCCAACCTGCACCCACCGAAGTCCACGGCGTGATCCGGCTCCTCGGTCTGCTCACCGCCGATCAGCTCGCCGAGATCGAGTCTGTGAGCGTGATCGATCGTCGCCTCGTCCTCGACCGCGTCGACGGCTCGCTGGTGGATCTCGGCAACGACAGCGGATTGTCGGAAAAGCTGGTGAGCTATGACACGATCCGAGCCGAAGTCGACCTCCGATGTGTCCACCGAATCGATCTCCGAGTCCCTGCTGCGCCCGCGATCACACGCATCAGTGCGACAGGCGAAACTCGACAAGCGTTGTCCGATCTGTCCAACTGCACCTAGCCTCACCGGGCGGCGCGCGAAACACCATCAGCCGCGCGCGTCTAACTGGAAAGAAACTGATTCCGAATGAATACCCAGAACTACGTGGCGGTCATCAAGGTCGTAGGTGTCGGTGGCGGCGGCTGCAACGCCATCAATCGCATGATCGATGCGGGTCTGCGCGGCGTCGAGTTCATCGCGGTGAACACCGACGCCCAGGCACTGTTGATGAACGATGCCGAGACCAAGATCCACATCGGTCGTGATCTCACCAGGGGTCTCGGTGCCGGCAGCGATCCCGAGATCGGGCAGCAGGCCGCCGAGGATCATGCTGACGAGATCTCTGCTGCTCTCGACGGCTCGGACATGGTGTTCATCACCGCAGGTGAGGGCGGCGGCACGGGTACGGGCGCTGCGCCGGTCATCGCCGAGATCGCGAAGAGCCAAGGTGCACTGACCATCGCTGTCGTCACCCGTCCGTTCGGCTTCGAGGGTCGGCGTCGCGCCAGCCAGGCCGAGAACGGCATCAGCCGTCTCAAGGACAAGGTCGACACGCAGATCGTCATCCCCAACGATCGGCTCCTGTCCATCGCCGACGAGAAGACCACCATGGTCAACGCGTTCGGCATGGCAGACGAGATCCTGCTGTCGGGCGTCGCCGGCATCACTGATCTGATCACGACACCTGGACTCATCAACACTGACTTCGCCGACGTGCGCATGATCATGCACAACGCAGGTTCTGCTTTGATGGGCATCGGCAAGGCGAGTGGCGAAGGCAGGGCCCTCGCTGCCGCTCGAGCCGCCATCGCGAGCCCTCTCCTCGAGGCCTCCATCGAGGGAGCCCGCGGCATCCTGCTGTCCATCGCCGGGTCGAGCGAACTCGGTCTCTTCGAGGTCAACGAGGCAGCCGAGATCATCCACGACGTTGCTCATCCCGATGCGAACATCATCTTCGGCACAGTCGTCGACGAGGGCATGGACGATGAGATCCGGGTCACCGTGATCGCTGCCGGTTTTGATCGATGGGACGCCGACGGGGAAACGCAGCGAGCAGGCGATCCACTCGGCGACATGATCGACGATGAACCCGGCAGGAGCGCTGCGGTCGACATCTTCGCCTCCGACGACGATGACGACGACGGGTTCGACGTCCCGTCGTTCCTGAAGTAACACCCGCTGGACAACCCGAGCGAGGAGGTCGACTGTCGGATGGAACACCACCGGATCGATCTCGAACGCTCGATCGTGCACATCGTCACGACCGATCGTTCTGATGGCAGCTTTGCCCTGAATGAGCAGCGTTCGGCGCTCGACGGGCGGCGTGCCGCGGTGACCGATCGTCCGTGGCTGGCGCTCCGCCAGGTCCACGGGAGCCGCGTGATCGATGGTGACGCGCTCGACGGTGACGCGATCGTCAACGATGATCGGAGCTCGCCTGCGCCCACTGGTGACGCGTTGATCATTTCCGAAGCGGGGGTCGCCGTGTCGGTGCTCACCGCCGACTGTGCGCCGATCGTCCTCGTGAGCACCAACGGGGTCGCCGTCGTGCACGCGGGATGGAAGGGTGCAGTTGCAGGTGTCATCGATGCTGCCGCCTCGGCGCTGGTCGAACGCGGCGGTGTTCCCGTGCTGAGCTTGCTCGGCCCCTGCATCCAGCCAAGTGCGTACGAGTTCGGAGAAGCAGATCTTGCGTCGATCGTTGATGAGTTCGGTGTCGACGTGATTGGCTCGACCTCGTCTGGGGCACCCGCCCTCGACATGACGAACGTGGTCCAGATCGCATGTGTTCGCAGTGGTTGGCCCGCGCCCGATCGATCTTCATGTACCAGCGACCCGCGGTACTTCAGCCACCGGACCCGGCGAGATGTCGGTCGCCAGGCAACCGTCGCCTGGATCGAGAAGCGAGACGACGGCCAGGTCAGCAGCAGCTCATGAGTCGATCGATGGCCGAGGATTCGGCCCGGAGCCTTCCGGATCTGGCCACTCTCATTGATCGCCGAAACGCCTTGCGAGACAGAATCGCAACAGCCGGCGGTGATCCGGACCGTGTCGAGATCGTCGCCGTCACCAAACGCTTCCATCCCCGTGCCGTCGAGTTGGCGGTAGCGGCGGGTTTCACGTCGGTGGGGGAGAACTACGCCCAAGAACTCGTGGAGAAGGCGGCCTCGATCGACCTCGCGGATCGGCCGGCACCTTCGTGGCACATGATCGGCGGCCTACAACGCAACAAGATCAAGCGGCTCGTCCGGCTCCTCACCGACGAGGCAACCGCGAGTTCGGTGGCCCAGATCGTCTATCAGACCATCGATCGGGCCGAGCTGGCCTCCGAGGTCGCCAAGCGATCGCCCGGAGCGACCGTCTACATCCAGGTCAACACGACCGGGGAACATCAGAAGTCGGGCTGCGACCCCGACGATCTTGCACCGCTGGTCGATCACATCGGAACCCTCGAGCTCGAGCTTGCAGGACTGATGACAATCGGCCCCACCGATGGAGCCGACCCGACGCCGGCGTTCGAGCTGCTGCGTGCACGCGCTGACCAGCATGGTCTTCGTGGGTGTTCGATGGGGATGAGCGGTGACCTCGAGGCTGCGGTCAGGTCTGGCTCGACGATGATTCGGGTGGGTACTGCTCTCTTCGGTTCTCGGCCGACTAACCTCTGACCAGGCATCTCGACCCTCGAGGTGCCCACGATGAGAATCTCACTCGGCTGATGGGATCGCAATGTTCAAGAACGTGATGGTGGCGCTGGGCCTCGGACCAGACGAAGACTACGAAGACCGGTACTTCGACGACGATGCGGTCGAGCCAGACGATGACGGTCGCCGTGGCGAACCGGTCGCTGCGTCGCACGGTCCCATCGGTGCCGTCGAGCCCGAGCCGGCACCTCGCAGCACGACCGGAACGGTCGGAGCGGTGCGCCCGATCCGATCGATCAGCGCAGACGACGAGCCGTCGTTCACCGTGCGACCGATTTCTCGCAGTGACTCGGATGTGACGCACTCCGTCACACCCGTCGTCGCATCGAAGCCGCGGAGCATCGCCCCGCAGTCCTTCGGCGATGCAAAGGTCCTTGCCGACGAATTCAAGCGATCGACGCCGGTCATCATGCAGCTCACCGATGTCGATCGCGAACTCGCCAGGCGTCTCATCGACTTTGCCAGCGGCGTCTGCTACTCCCTCGGGGGTTCGATGGAGAAGCTGGCCACCAACGTCTTCCTCCTTCTGCCGAAGGGAACGGAAGTGTCGGCCGACGAGCGGCGACGAATCGACGAACGCGGCTTCGATCGCTGACTCGTGAATGATCGGCTTCGGGTCGATCGGCTCGGGCGTTTCGGGGAGTAGTCTCACGCCATGCCTGGTTCGAATGAAAAGCTTCGCGTCCTGCGCCGGATTCCAGAGATCCGCTTCGATGAGGAGCTCCGCGGTTACAACAAGCATCAGGTCGACCGAGTGCTGGAGAACCTGGCGCCGTTGGCCGATGAAGTCGACACGCTCGTCGACAAGCTGAGCGAGGCCGAGCGTCGAGCGGCCGCAGCGGAAGCTCGCGTCATGGAAGGGGGAGGTCCGGCGCCGACTCCCGCCGCCCCTGTCGCCCCCGTGATCGCACCGCCGACAGCCGAGAACTTCGACGAGACACTGAGTAAGACTCTTTTGCTGGCGCAGCGCACCGCTGATGCCACGGTGAAAGAGGCCGAGGAGACAGCGGCGAGGATCAAGAACGAAGCCGAAGCCGACGCTGTCTCGGCCCGTGAGGCGATGGAGCGTGAAGCGGCCGAGATGCGGGCGGGTGCCGAAGCCACACGAGCAGAATCGATCGACCAGGCCAACCGTGATGTCGCTGCGATGGTCGACACGGCCCGCACCACCATCGACGGCAAGATCGCCGAAGCTGAGGCCGAGCTGTCCGAGACCCATGCGACCACGCGGGACGATCTGATTGCCCAGATCGAGTCGCTGCAGGTTGCTCGCGATGCGCTGGCCGGCGATGTCGAGAACTTCGAAGGCCATCTCGCTGAGCGTCGAGAGGTCATTCGTTCGGCCATCGCCGAGCTGTCCGAGGTGGTCGAAGACCCGGAGCGCCTCCGCACCGTCATGCCTCCCACGCCCCTCGCTGATCTCCCCGATGTCGGCTCCGCTGATCCGGTCTCGATCACGGTCACGTCGCTGGACACGTTGGCGGCCGAGGTCGCCGACTCCGCCGAGGCCGAGGGTGTGCTCGCCCCCGATCTGGCTGTTGGCGCCTTAGCGGTCGAGGATGGCTCCTCCGACGGCGCCACGGACGAAACCGGACCGTGGGCCGAGGACGAAACCGAAACCGAAACCGATACCGAAACGGCGATCTCGGCGGCGGGCGACGACACCGAGACCTCCTGGGCCAACGGTCAGACGACATGGGCGGACGAGCCCGGCATCGACGAGGCCCGCTCGGTCGGACTCTTGGTCGATCAGCCTGGCGAGGAGTCACCCCATCACGACGACGTGGGCGAACCAACGCTCGCCCACCCCGTGGTCGATGTCGACGCAGGCACGCCTGCGGGGCAAGAACGCCGCACGATGCGAGATCTTGCGCCGATGGCGGACCGTGCGAACAGCGAGGAGGCTACGAGCGACCCCTTCCTCGATGAGCTTCGCCGCGTGACGTCGGATGACGACGACGACGAAGCGCTCAGCAAGTTCCTTGGTGACTCCGAAGCCGACGACGATGGCAAGGGCGGCTGGTTCGGTCGACGCAAGTAGCGCTCAGCTCGAGCGTTGCAACCGGATGTGCATCGGTGAGCCGTCGAGTTTCACGTCTGTTCTGAACACGCCGTCCTGGCTCGCTGCGGTCGTTTCGGGCGCGTCGGACGACGAGATCTGAAGTGAGGTCGCCAGCACGGCGCCAGCCAGGAAATCCTCGTGATGCGTGAGGGCAGAGGCTGCCGCTGGGTCGACCTCGAGAACGAGATCGATGCGATCGGTCACGTCGAGGTCGGCGTCCTTGCGGGCCTGCTGAATGAGGCGAACGGCGTCTCGGGCCAAACCCTCTGCCTCGAGTTCCGGCGTGACATCGATGTCGATCGCCACCAGCGCATCGTTGCCGGGAAGAGGGGCTGCGGCGACACCCTCGATCGGATCGAGCTTGAGTGTGAACTCGTCTGCCTCGAGACGATGCCCGGACACGGTGGCGGTTCCGTCGTCGTTGGTCGACCAGTCTCCGTTCTTGGCGCCCTGCAAGACGGTCTTCATGTCGGGCCCGAGCTTCGGTCCCAGCACCCGCCCGTCTGGTTGGAGCCGGAACGTTCCGAACTCGGTCACGTCGTCGGAGAAGCGGATCTCTTTCACGTTGATCTCGTCTGCCAGGAGATCGACGAACGGTGTGATGGAGGCTGCTCCGTGGCCAGCCACCGTGGCCGAGGCCAATGGAAGGCGAACTCGCAGGCCGCGGTCCTCGCGCAGCGACAATGCCGCTGACGCTGCATCGCGCAAACGGTCCATGGATGCGACGAGGTCCGGATCAACCCCGAGGTCGTCGGCCGAGGGCCAGTCCTGGAGGTGGACAGACGGCTGATCTGAGCCGGTCGGAGCGATCCCGAGCCAGATTTCTTCTGAGATCATGGGGAGATACGGGGCGATGACTCGCGTGAGCGTGTGGAGAACGGTGTACAGCGTGTCGATCGCTACTTCGGTGTCGGTGGCAGCAGTGTCGGTTCCCCAGAACCGATCGCGTGACCGGCGGATGTACCAGTTGTTCAGCGCGTCGAGGAAACTCTGGATCGCCGTCGCTCCGCCAGCCAGATCGTACGCGTCGAGTCGCTCCGTCGCGGTCTCGACCAGATCAGCAGTCTTGGCGAGGATGTACCGGTCGAGCACGTTCGACGAGTCGGTTCGGAGCTGCGCGGTGTGGCCACTGGCGTTGGCGTACAGCACGAAGAACGAATAGGCGTTCCACAGTGGCAGGAGGACCTGTCTGGTGACTTCGTCGATGGCTTGATCGCTGATGCGAGCATCACCGCCTCTGACGATGTTGCTCGACATGAAGTACCAGCGCAGAGCATCGGAACCCTGCTTGTCGAACACCTCGCTCGGCTCGGTGTAGTTGCGAAGCTTCTTCGAGAGTTTTGCCCCGTCCTCGGCGAGGAGGATCCCGTGGCAGATCACGTTCTGGAACGCCGGTCGATCGAAGAGGGCGCCGGCCAGGACATGCAATGTGTAGAACCAGCCGCGGGTCTGGTTGATGTACTCGACGATGAAGTCGGCGGGGAAATGTTCCTCGAACCACTGGGCGTTCTCGAACGGGTAGTGCACCTGGGCGAACGGCATCGAGCCGCTCTCGAACCAACAATCGAGGACTTCGTCGACGCGACGCATCGTGGACTTCCCGGTCGGGTCGTCCGGGTTCGGCCTGGTCAGTTCGTCGATGAACGGGCGGTGGAGATCGTCCGGGCGAACGCCGAAGTCGGCCTCGAGTTCATCGAGGCTCCCGTAGACATCGATTCGCGGATAGTCGGGGTCGTCGCTCCTCCAGACCGGAATCGGCGAACCCCAGAAACGGTTTCGGCTGATGGACCAGTCGCGTGCGCCGGCCAACCACTGGCCGAATCGGCCCTGCTGGACGTGATCTGGCACCCAATTGATCTCGCGATTGAGCTCGATCAGCCGATCGCGGATCGCAGTGACCTCGACGTACCAAGATGAGATCGCCTTGTAGATGATCGGGGTGTCTGTCCGCCAGCAGTGCGGATAGTTGTGCTCGTAGGTGTCGTGGCGCACGATGCGCCCGAGCTCCTTGAGGTGCCGGATGATCAGGGGGTTGGCGTCGAACACGTTGGTCCCGAGCCAGTCGACGACGGGAGCGGTGAACCGTCCCTGGTCGTCAACGGGTACGGCATCGCCGATCTCGATGCCGTTGGCCTCACAGACCTGCTGATCGTCTTCGCCGAATCCCGGTGCCATGTGGACGATTCCGGTGCCATCGCTGGTGTCGACGAAGTCGGCGGAAAGGACTCGGAAGGCGGGGGAGGAGTGGTCGGCTGCAGCCCTGTCGGCGAAATACGGGAAAAGCGGCGCGTAGGTCCGACCGACGAATTCGGAGCCCTTCAGCGTCGCGACGATCTCGGCTGTTCCCAGCTGTGCTCGATACGTGTCGACGGCGGCCGCCCCGATGACGACGGTCTTGCCGTTGAGTTCCTCAGCTCCGTCGGTGACGTGGAGGAGCGCGTAATCGATGTCGGGGCCGACGGCGAGCGCCAGATTGCTCGGCAGCGTCCACGGCGTGGTTGTCCATGCGAGGATCACCAAACCATTCGATTCGTCTGGGTCGCCCGGATTCGCGGCGAGGTCGAAGGCCACGGTGACGGCGGGGTCCTGGCGGGGGCGCGTGGCATCGTCGAGCCTGATCTCGAAATTGGACAGCGGAGTCTCGGCCCCCCATGAGTAGGGCATGACCCGGTAGGCCTCGTAGATCAGCCCCTTCTCGTGGAGCTGTTTGAAGGCCCACATGACGGACTCCATGTAGCTCGAGTCCATCGTCTTGTAGGTGTTGTCGAAGTCGACCCAGCGGGCCTGGCGGTTCACTGTTGATTCCCACTCGCCCGCGTAGCGCATCACCGAGGACCGGCACTGGTCATTGAATTTACCGATGCCGTAGTCGGTGATCGCCGCCCGACCTGTGACGCCGAGTTGCTTCTCCGTCTCCATCTCCGCAGGGAGCCCATGGCAGTCCCACCCGAATCGGCGTTCGACCCGGCGGCCCTTCATGGTCTGGTATCGGGGTACGAGATCCTTCACGTAGCCGGTGAAGAGGTGCCCGTGGTGGGGAAGACCGTTTGCGAACGGTGGTCCGTCGTAGAACACGAACTCGTCATCGACGGGTCGCTGGTCGACCGAGGCCTGAAAGGTCGAGTCCCGATCCCAGCGCTCGAGAATTCGGCGCTCGATGGCGGGGAAATCCGCTCGAGCAGGAACCTCGGGATAGGGAAGCGACAGCGGCTCAGACATGACGGGCAATCGTAGCGGTGAGCCGAGCTGGAGAGCCGCTGATTCCGAGCCGGGGCCGCCACTGCCTCGACGTCGCGGAGGGTGCGTCATGTTGGGCGCCGGTCGACCTACACTCTGCCGCCCGAGTGGTTCGAGTATTCCTCGAACGTCGGCATGACATCGCCCGTGGGCGGCAGATCAGTGAACGGGGGCCACGCGGTGGCGAAGTCGAAAGCGGCATCAAAGCGGAAAGCGCCGGCCAAGAAGGCGCCGGCCAAGAAGGCGGTGGCGAAGAAGGCGCCGGCCAAGAAGGCGGTGGCGAAGA